>JANPER010000163.1:0-42146 GCA_031423015.1 Planctomycetota bacterium
GGCAGCAGCAGGCCCTGGTTCACATCGTCGCATTTCCGGAACGCGCCCATGTTGCACCTACGCGCGAGCGGTCACCACTGGCTCAAGTCGCCGGCTCTTCTTCGGACTTTCCGGGCCGTCCCGTGACGCAGACTCCTAGTCGTCGACTTCGGCTTCGAGTTCGGCTTCGACCGGCGCACTCGAGTAGTGCGCGCAGATCCGAACGTTCTTGACCTGCTCGACTCGGAAGTCGTAGCTGATCTCCTTGTCGACGTTGATCAGGCGACCAGTGCCTTTGAACTCGTTGAAGATAATTGCACCCTCGAGCGCCTGACCGCTCTCGAGAGTCAGCTCTACCCACGCCGCCTGCCTGGCGTTCATCAGCAGATCGTACATCTGCTCACGACGGGGCTTGGTAATCGTGCGCTCAGCCATTGTTAAGGTTCCTCTTGCGACTTGACTTCAGGACTCGGGACGAGCAGATGGAGCAGGTTGCGATGCGAGGGGCTCCACTGCGCGCGCTTCAAGCAGGATGCGAGACCAACTCTCGAAGCGATGCAGATCTTGCCACAGCCCGTCCGGGCCGGCAAGGTGCCGAAAAGCGCCGCGCATCTTGGAACTTTCAAGAATCTTGACCTTGGCGCTTGCCGGCACTTGTAGGCCGAAAACGACCCCGAAATGGACCTTTCCGACCTCGGTGGCATCGTCGTTGAGCAGGCCGAGGAGCCTCGGCGCGGGTATGGGTGAGCCGGGCGATTCTTGCAGATGCACCTCTTCGCGCAGCTCACGCTCGAGTGCCGCACGCACCACGCCGCACGGCTGGCCGGTGTCGCGGGCGTCGATGTGGCCGCCGAGCCCGAGCGAAAGGCGCCCGTGCAGGCGGCTCTCGCCTTGCTTGGGGAGGCGTTCGACACAGAAGACCTCTGCCCCACGCACGAGTACGCAGTAGGGGATCGGCTGCTTCCACAGCGGGTTACGCTCGGCGACTTCGCGCTCGACGAGGAAGCCCTGCGCGTTGATCGCTCGGAGCACATCAGTCACCGCCGGAGCCTCTGCGGGGAGGAAGCCCTGCGGCCAGCCAAGGGGGAACGCGGACTCGCGCTCGATGACCAGGATCGTCTCCACGCCCGCGTTCTACTCTTTCAAGTGCAGACTTCGGTCTAGAAACGAAACCGCCGAGCATGCGCTCGGCGGTCGCGGCCAGCGCCGGTTGGCGCTGGCCTCTCTAGACAGCGAGCCCGCAGGCTCGTCGAATCATTGCACGTGGATGTAGGCGTTGTTGCCCAGGTAGATCCGACTCCGCGTAACGTTCAAACAGCCCACCTGCATGTCGATGCGGCCGCGCGGCAAGAAGCCGGTGACGAGGGTGTAGGAGATCTCGCCCAACACCGGGTCGAAGATGGTCGTCGGCAGGAACACCAAGGCGGCCGGGTTCAGCCCCAAGCTGCCGATGGTGATGCCGGGGAGCGGGATGGCTGGTACCTGAACACCCAGCATGACGAAGCCGGCTTGGACATCGGTGCCGGGTGGTGCCCAAGCGCAGATGGTGACGGAGCCACCAGCGGAAGGTACCGTGGCCGAACTCATGCACACCGTGTCGATCTGCAGCGGGTTCACGTAACCCGTCGGCGCGTAGGCCCAATAGAGCGAACCGCCGATGTGACCCGGGTTGGCTTTCCAACTGGCATCGTCGTACACGAGCTGGCTGGGGATGTTGACGGCCGTGTCGTCGGACAGCGACGAGCGGAACCAAGCGTCAGCCGAGCTGACGTTGCGCGAGTGGATGAGCGCGCGGCCGGTACCAAATTCGCTAGGCAGCCCGGTGTACTGGCGGATGTAGCTTTGGGAGTGTTGGGCCACACCTGCGGTGGTCATGGTCACCGGGGCGCCGAGCACCACCGTGGCGGGCGCAGTGAGAGTCAACGAAGCTCGCACCAAGCTGTTGCCCACGATGTAGGTGAACTCGTAGCTCCCGGTGGTGCCGTTCCACGAGCTGCCGGTGTTGCCCATTTGCGAGTCGACGTAGCCGGTGACACCCGGGATGCTGCCGAACGGCTGATACGGTGTGGTGGGCGCCGTGTTGGCTCGGACATAGACCGCAGGCGCGGACGCGCCGCCGGTGTCAAACACCATGACGAGGCCGTCCGCCGACGAGTTGAACGCGAAGTAGTCAGCCACCGGAGGCGGTACGAGCGACAGCACGGTCGGGTCTTCGGTCAGCACGTAGGGGCCACCGCCGGCAGGGTTGCCAGTCGCCCTGCCGGACCAGCCTTGGTAGAACGCGCTCGACGGCCGCTTGATGGTTGCGTTGATCCACCAAACAGGTGCCGCCGATCCGTCGCGAATCATCGTGATCTGCGCGACTTCGGTCACGCCACCACCGAACGCGGCGGGGCCGAACTGCGGCGTCTGAACGGGAGGAGAGGTGGTGAGGACAGGGGGCTGCTGAGCCGCGAGGACGGCGCTCAGAGCGAGGAAAGGAATAGCGTTGCGCATGGACTAGAGTCGTCCTTCAAAAACAGGGAAAGGGAAGCAGGTGTGAGAGGCTACGAAGCGCAGCCTCAACCCACGGGAACGTATCCGACGAACGTCGATCCTGAAAGGGTCCGCCAAAGGTGGACCGCTAGCCATTGTTCGCACGTTCCGTTTTGCCGTCAGCCGAAATGTGGCATCGGGCACCCCCGCGGTTCACGGCGCCTTCGGCTCTTCGGGCTTGTCGCCGAGCAGCGAGCGGAGCCCCGACAACGAGCGCAACTCGCCCTTGTAGCCCCGCGATTCAGCCTGCGGCTTCTCGCTCTCGATCGTGATCACGCGCGGCTGGCCAAACGGCCGGCGCACGCCCTCGCGGCGGGGACCGTCGTCGTCGCGCCCGCGCTCGCGGTCCGACCGCGGTGGCCGCGGGCCGCGCCGGGCGTCGCCTGCGCCCTGCTGGTCGCGACGGAAATCGCGGCGCGGTGGGCGCCGATCGTGGCGTGGCGGCCCCCCCTGCTCGGCTTCGGGCACCGGCTTGTTGAGCGACAAGCTGATGCGCGAGCGCTCGGGGTCGAGGCGCACGACGAAGCACTTGATCACCTCGCCGACGCACAACATGCCGTCGCCGTCGAGCAGCCGCTCCTTGGGAATCTGCGAGATGTGGATCAGGCCGTCCTGGCCGATGCCGATGTCGATGAAGGCACCGAACTCGGTGAGGTTGGTGATGCGCCCCTCCAACTCCATGCCGGGCTTGAGGTCGCTCATCGAGCCGACGGTGCGGCCGGCGCTGGCGGTCAGCTCGCCGCGCGGATCCTTGCCGACGGTGGCCATCGCGTCGATCACTTCGCGCAGCACGCGCTTGTCGATCCCGCTCTCGAGCCATTCGCGCATCCCCACCCAGCTCAGGTCGCGGCCGAGCATCTCGGCGATCGGCTTGGCCTCCTTGGCGGCGATCTTCTCGGCGAGATCGTACTGCTCGGGGTGAAGCTCGGTGGCATCGAGCGGCTGATCGCCACCGAACACGCGCACGAAGCCAGCGATGTGGTTGTAGCGCACGCCTTCGAGGGCGGGCACCGCTTGCAGCGCCGCGCGCGTGCGGAACGGACCGTTCTGCTTGCGATGCGCCACGATCTTGTGCGCCAGGTCTTGGTTGATGCCGGGCACCTGCGCCAGTTGCTCGGCGTCGGCGACGTTCACGTCGACGCCGACGCGCGCCACCGACGACGCCACGACGTTGTCCATCGCCTTGTGCAGCAGGCGTTGATGCACGTCGTCGAAGCTCTGGCCAAAGCCGAGCGTGCGCAAGTCCATGCCCAACAGCTCGGCCATCGGATCCTGCATCCGGCGCGCCAGGCTGGTGGCGGTGCGCACGCCGACGTCGGCGTCGGCCATCGCCTTGCGGCCGACGGCGCTCGTCGCCCAGATCGCCGAGGCGCCCTCGTCGACCGGGACCAGCATGGGCCGCTTGGCGGGCTCAACCTTGTTGACGGCTTCCTCCACCAGCTTCTGCGTGCGCTCCTGCCGGCGGCCGTGCGGAATGGCGATCGCGGCGGCTTCGCTCTCGACGATCATCTTGGTCAACACGTCGACGGCTTCGGTCACGTGCGCCGCGTCGTCGGCCTGCACCGTGATGTTCTTCGCGATCGAACCATCCTCGTTGAGCGCCACGATCCACAGGGCCTTGCCCGAGGCGCGCACGCCGATCGCCTTCTTGGCGCCCAGCGGCGGCGCCAGCAGCTGCGAGCGATAACTGCGCGCCAGCGAACGCACCGTCTCGCGGTCGGCGCGTTCCTTGAAGCGGCGGCGCACGTCGGTCTCGCACGTCGGCCAGATCAGGTTCTTGTAGGCGTGTTCGAAGACCAGGTCGAGGAACTCGGCCAGCGGGGTGCCGGCGACGACATCGGCGGCGAAGCGCTCGTGCATCATCGCCCGCGCGCGACCCTCCGGCAGGTGCAGGCGCAGCTTGAGGATGCCCTCCCACTCGGCGCGGCGCAGCGCCAGCATGCGCGCGGGCGCGATGCGGCGCACGGGCTCGTTGAGGTCGAACAACTCTTGGTAGCGCTGCGCGCCCTTCTTGCCCGCGGCCACGACATCGGCGCGCAGGAAGCCGCGCGACAACTCGCTGCGCACGCTGGCGCGGATCTCGGGGTCGGTGCCGTAGCGCTCCGACAAGATCAGGACGACCTGCTCCAGCACGGCTTCGGCCGTCGGCATGTCCTTGATCGGGTCGATGTACGGCTGCGCCGCCTGCACCGGCGAGACGTCGCCGAGCTGCCGGTGGTGGACGGCGAGCGCCAGCGGCCCCACGCCCTTCTCTTCCGCCTGCACCGCGCTGGTTCGCCGTCGCGGGCGAAACGACTGGTAGACGTCGTCGATGTAGTCCTGATCGGAACTCTTGGCGAGGTTGTCGCGCAGTTCGTCGGTCAGCTTCGACTGCTGCTCCGCTTGCTGCAGGATCAACGCCTTGCGTTCCTCCAACTCCTGCAGCGACTGCAAGCGTTCGGCGATCGCGTTGACGCGTTCTTCGCCGAGGTCGCCGGTCAGCTCGCGGCGAAAGCGCGCCACGAACTGCGGCGGTGCACCTTCTGCGAGCTGTGCGACGACAGCAGCGATGTGTTCGGCGGGACTATCGAATTCGGCCTGCAATCGGCCCAGGATCGCTTGCGATGCCATCGGAGACTGGGTGGTAGGAGCGCCGAGAAGGTCGCGGACCGTTCCCGTGCGTGGTTGGTAGAGCCGGTGAGTTATCCTGCGGGCACGAATGCTTGTCCAAGAAGAACTGCGCGGCCAATCGGCGCGCGCATCTTGGTCGG
The DNA here is from genome assembly GCA_031423015.1 of Planctomycetota bacterium. Classification (GTDB taxonomy): domain Bacteria; phylum Planctomycetota; class UBA1135; order UBA1135; family UBA2386; genus DATGPD01. The sequence goes on from JANPER010000163.1 coordinate 5,265, forward strand.
CGGGTGCCGCGAATGCTCGCGGCGCGCACCAACTCTAGGTAGTCAGTCGCCACCATGCTCGATTCGCCAGGCCACATTTTCGTGCGCGCGCCCAACTGGGTGGGTGATCTGGTGATGGCGACGCCGGCGCTGGCGCGCCTGCGGGCCGGGTTCCCTGCGGCGCGCGTGGTGGTCGGGGTGCGGCCCTATCTCAAACCGCTGCTGTCGGGGTCGCCCTTTTTTGACGAACTGCTCGACCAGCCGAAGGTCGCGGGCCTGCGCGCGGTGCGACAGCAAGCGTCGCTGCTGGCGGCACGCAAGTTCGACCTCGCTGTGGTGTTGCCCAACTCGCTGCAAACCGGCCTGATCGTGCGCTGGGCGGGCATCCCCAAGCGGCTCGGCTACACGCAGGGGCGGCCGTTCACCATGACGCATGGCCTGCGCGCCAAGCGCAACCGGAGCTTGTTCTCGCGGCATGGACCGCGGCGGGTGCCTCGGCCCATGCCGCAGTACTACGCCGATCTGCTGGACTTGCTCGAGTTGGCGCCGGTGGCGGAGCGACCGCAGTTGCACGTGAGCGACCAAGAAGACGCGTGGGTGGCAGCTTGGTTGCGTCAGCGCGGCGTGGCCGACGATGCCTCGATCCTCCTGCTCAACGCCGGCGCGTCCTTCGGCGCCAGCAAACTGTGGTCGGGCGAACGCTTCGCCGCGGTGGGGCGTTACTTCCGCACCCAGCACGGCATGGTGCCGATCTTCTTGGCCGGCCCGGCCGAGATCGACCTGGTGCGGCAGATCGCGCGGCAGGCCGAGGCGCTCGACACCACCGATCCGATCCTGCCGCTGTCGTACTTGAAGGCCCTGGTTCGCCGAGCGGCGATGATGATCACGACCGACACCGGGCCGCGTCACATCGCCGTGGCGTTTGGCGTGCCGGTGGTCTGCCTCATGGGGCCGACCGACCCGCGCTACACCAACTACTGTCTCGACAAGTCGATCGTGATTCGCCGCGAGCTGCCGTGCGCGCCCTGCCACATGAAGGAGTGTCCGCTCGGCCATCACGACTGCATGCAGAAGATCGCCATCGAGGACGTGGTGACGGCAGGCGAGCAGTTGTTGCGGCGTTAGCGGAACACCATGCTGGCGAAGCTCACGACCTGCGAGCTGTCGTCGGCGACGGCTTGGCCGTAGTGCAGCAGCTCCGCGGGCCCGCCCGCCAGCGCCGCACACAGGTACATCGGCGTCGTGCCGCACACGCGATCGCCGTTGCCGTCGCCTTCGATCTGGCGATGGAACGCGCTCGGCCGACCGGCGCTCAGCTGCGCGAGGCGCGCGCGGTCGTCTTGTTCGAGCCGGTGCAGCAGCGGCTGGTCGATGGCGCGCGCGTCGCCGAAGAACGGTCCCAGATGCGCCATGTCGGCGCCCGCGACGTAGCACACCTTCTTGCCGCTCGCGCTTGCCGCCAGGTGGAAAGCGGCGAGCAGCGTGCGCACGTAGGCCTCTTGATCGGGCTCGCCGCTGGCCGAAGGCAGCGAGCCGCACAGGAAACCAGCCACCATGAACGGCCGCCCTTGCAGCACGTGGGACAGCATCAGCACCTGGAACTCGAGGCTGTGTTCATCGCGGTGCAAGAACGCGTCGCGCGGGTCGATCTCGCCGACCTCGCGATGCACTCGCTCGATGAAGGCGCGGTCGGTCGTCACGCGGCCGAGCGGCGTGTCCCAATCGAGCAGCAGGCCGGTCACCGGTGCCTTTGGTCCCTTGTGGCCGGTGCCGAAGATCACGTACAGGTCAGCCGGCTCGCAGGCCGCGAGGTGGCCATACGCCGCGCGGTAGCCGGCGTCGCCGCGCAGCAGATCGATGTGTGGCGCAATCAGGCCGCGCGGCGTCGGTTGGGCGACCCGTTCGGCCGGCGGCACCAAGTCGCGCAGGCGGGCGCGCAGCGCGGTCGCTTGCGCTGGGTAGCCCGCCGAGCCGGGGTGGCGTGCCGGGCGGGCGCCATCGCCCCCGGCTAGGAACGCGCCGCACGCGGCTCGCTCGGCGTCGCGCCCGCGCGGCGAGTCGAGCCACAGCGCGTCGTCGAGCTGGCGCACCAGGTTGGCGACAAAGCCCGGTGGCGACGGTCGGCCTGCCGCGCGCAGCTCGCTTTCCACTTCTTCCACCGTGTGCTCGCCGTCGAAGCGCGCGACGATCGGTACCACGGCCTGCGGAATGAAGCACTGCCCAGTCGCGACCTCGAGCGGATCGATCAACACGATGCCACGGCGCGCCCCGTCGGCAAGGCGGTGCACTTCCACCGGTCGCAGCCGCGGCCGCTCGCTCGCGTCAGACATTGGCGCTCAGCGTAGAACCGCGACCGTCGCGCGTGCAACTGCTCATCGACCGCTGCCCTCGACTTGCGCCACCATGTCCTTCACGAATCGCTCGCGCAGCGCGGGGATCTCGCGCGTGTCCAACTCGCCCTCGATGGCGAGCCGATGCACGTGGATGGGGTTGCTGCTGAAGACGTAGAGCCCGAGCCAGCCGCCGCTGCGTGTCCCCACGGCGCGCCAAGGTGCCAGCTCCTTACCATCCAGCGCCACGCGCGCTTGACTGCCGCCGTCGTGCTCGGCGCGCAGGCGATAGGCGCGGTTCGGTTCGAACTGTTGCTGCACGACGCCGACGTGATCCACGAGCGGCGGCTGCGAGCGCAGGTCGAAGACGTAGAGGCCGAACGTGTCCGCTTCCAGGTGGCTGCCCTCGTTGTCGTCGCAGAACACGAGCTGCATCTGCCCGCCGGCCGCTTGCGATCGGTCCAGCTCGACGACGAGTTTGCCGGTGAGCGGCACCGCCCAGCGAAAGAAGCCCTCACCCAGCATCTCGTGCGCGTTCCCCGACGGTCGTAGCACGGCATCGCCGGCGAACGCGATCTGCACGCCCTGCGTCGGCAGCTTCTTCAAGTAGGCGTGGTCGGCGCGCAAGTCGAAGGTCTGGTGCGCGGTTCCCTCGTAGACGACGCGAAACCGCTTGCCCGGGCGCGCCTCCACCTTGCCCGACAAGCCCAGCGACGTTACGTCGTCCAGACTGAAGGCGCGCTCGGCGAGCGCCCGCGCCGCCGTCACCAACGCCGGCCGTCGTGCGGCGAAGACCGGCTGCGCACTGTGTTCGCGCGCGAGTTCCTGCAATCGACTGAGTCGTCGGCGTGCATCCTGCGGCACCTCGGGCAGCGGCCCTTGTTGCAGTTCGAGCAACGACACGGCGACGTTGCGCGTCGCCGGCGAGTCGACGAACTCTTGCTGCAGATCGCCGCGCAGCGCCGCGATCATCGGCTCGGCACCGCTGAGCATCGGTCGCAGCTTGCTGAGCGGTGTGCCGGTGAGCCAGCGCAACCAGCGGTCGAGCCACAGTTCTGTGCCCGAGAGCCAACGCTTGCGCCAGCAGTGTGCCAGCATCACGCTGGGTCGAAAGGCAGACAGCGGCAGAGTCGTTTCCTTGCCGGCGGCGCTCGCGACCACGCCGTCGGCGGCGCGGCGCAGGATCCGCACCCGCGTCGGGCGTCCTTCGAGTTCGACCTCGACATCGTTCCTTGCCTGCACGAGGTCGTCGATCACACGGTCGCGCAGTGCGCGTACCGCCTCGATGCGCCCGCGTTCGGTGGTCACCACGTCGGTCGCGTCGGCCTCGTCGGCGCCGGGCAGCACGCGCAGCGCACTGTTGTAGTCGCCGATGCTGCACAGTTGGCGTGCCGCGTCGAGGCGGAAGGCGGCGTCTTCGGGGCGCCAAGCGAGGGTCTTCGGATCGAAGCTGGTCTTCGCCAGGCCGGCGATCGCGACCTTCGGATCGCTGGCCACGCGTGGCGCCAGGTCGCCGATCTCCAACTGACCGCGATCGCGGATCACGTCGGTGAGCCACACGCGGAACTGGCGGTCGAGTTCGCCGAGGTCGACGGCGTTGAAGCCGCTCGACCACGCCGCCGAACTGGTCGTGCCGCCCATCAGGCTGCCCATGCACTTCATGAAGGCGGGGCGGTAGCGTTCGGCCTCGCCCTCGTGCAAGAAACGCACGAACATCGACGCCTGGGCGTAGAAGGTGCCGAGCGCGAAGTCGTCGTCGGTCGGCGTCCCCGCCGCGCGTCCGCGCGCGGTCGCGTGCTTGACGACATCGATGTAGGTGCGCGCCCCGAGCAGGTCTTTCAACTCGGCCAAGTGGTGCCGTAGCTCCGGCCGGCCGGCGGCCATCGCGAGCACCCGCATCGCCACGTCGCTCAGCTCGGGGGCCGCCAGCTTGTCGGGCATGTGGCCGCACGACGAGCGGTACTCGGCGAGGCCCTCGATGAACCACAGCCCGGTCGGCATCTGACCGTCGGCAGAGTACGCGTGCTGCAGCGCGTGCACCATCTCGTGCAGCAACGAGTGCCGCTCGTCGATGTTGGCGCTGGTCGGATCGTCGCTGAACGTGTCTTCGTAGGTGACGGCGAGCTGCAACGCTGGGTCGTAGTGCGCCCGGGCGCGGTGCAAGGACGCTGACCTCGTCGCGCGCGCGTAGTTGTCGTAGCTGCCGCGGCTGCTCAAGATGGCGATGGCGAACGCGGGCGCCGAGGCGTGCCGTTGCAATAGGAGCGGCTCCACGTAGGTCGCCTCGAACACCCGCAGCAGCTCGCGCAGGAACGGCACCTGCGAGTTGAGGACGCGACGGACATACAGCGGATCCGCCTTGTCCGGCCGCTGCACGTAGAACACGAAGGGCGCGTGCTTGTCTTCCTTGTCGAACTCGACCTTGGTGAAGAAGGGGTGCTTCTCGAGCTTGCCTTCGAGGCGGCTGAGGAAGGCAGCGACTTGCGGGTCTGGCGCCGCCTGGCCCTCGAGCGTGTCCGTGGTCAGCAACGCCCAAGCGAGCGCCATGGCCAAGATGCTCGCGTGCGATTCCTTCATGCGTCGTATTCTGGGCAGTTGTGCAACGGCCGTCAATCACGCGTTGCCGCGACGGCGCAGCCGGCACTCGCGCGCGGGCTACGGCACGATGCGCACCGAGACCGCGTTCGTGGCGCCATCGAACGGCGCGGCGCGCACGGCGGCAAAGCGCATGTCGAAGCCGATCATCACCGGGTCGAGGGCGGGCAGATTGAGCTGCGCCTGTGACCTGCCCTGCGCGTCGATGGGGTTCAAGAAGCCGGCGAACACCGGGGTGTTCGTCAGGGTGAGCACGAAGCTGGTGAACGCGTCGAATTGCAACGGCACCCGCGTGCCGTCGATCGCGAACCCTGGTTCGGTGCCCGTCGAGGAGGCCACCATCAGGACTGGCCGCTGCTGGAACAGTGGGATCGTCGTCACGTCGAGGTTCACGCTGCCGCCGGTCACCGACACCGTGTTCGAACTCGCGGCGAGCCGCATCGGCACATGACCCGTGCTGAGCATGTCGGCGCGGTAGAGGCTGGTGCGCGCCGTGACGTACATCGTGCGATGGTTCGCGCCGCCAAACGCGACGTTCGATGGCGCCTCCGGGATCGCGATGCGACCCAGCGACGTGCCCAGCGGCGTGACGACCTCGATCGCTGACAACCCCGGCCGCGCCAAGTACAGATTGCCGTTCGTGTCGACCGTCATCCCGTCGACGCTGCTGCCGCCGAGCGGGAAGAACTGGCGCCCCGCGCCCAACACGCCGGGGCCGAGCACCGGATACGCCATCACCGCCGACGGCGTCGTCGACGCGACGAACAGCGTGTCTTCGCGCGGCGACAGCATGATGCCGTTGGGGCGCGTCAGATCGCCGATCACGCGCGTCACCGCGTTGCGCGCGTCGATGTAGTACACCGCCTCGCGGTCTTGCGTGTTGCCGCGGAAGTTGGGGTCGGTGAACCACACGCCGCCGTGCACGTCGGCGATGAGGTCGTTGGGGCTGTTGAAGCGGTTGCCCGCGTACTGGCCGGCGAGCGTCGTGATCGCTCGGGTCGTGCGATCGATCGCGACCACGCTGCCCGCGTTCATCAGGCAGGCGAGCATGCGATCGGTGCGATCGAACTCGATGCCGTTCGCCGACTGCGACGCCGGCAGGAACGTGCTCAACACGTTGCTGGTGTCGACGCGGTGGATGATGTTGGTGGTCACGTCGGTGAAGTAGAGGTCGCCGCAAGCGCTCTGCGCCGGGCCCTCGGTGAAGCTGAAGCCCTGGAACGCGCGCACGACGGGGCCGATGGGTCCGATGCCGTTGATCTGTGCGGGGGCGCGCGTGGCGAGGGTGACACAACAAGGGACGAGGAGAGCGAGGTGAGAGAGTTGCATTGCGGTGGTGGAGCGGGAACTGCCGGCCAGCGTAGCGCGGGTGCGGATTCTGTGCGGTCCTGCAACTTCACCTTCGGCCGCGTAGATCGGGTCGCGGCGACCTGGCGCTCGTCGTCACTCCTCAGTGAGCCGCACGCCGGAGACCCAGCTTGTTCGGCAGCGTGCGTCGTGTTCGTTGCCCGCGTGGTCGCGGTAGCGCACGCGATAGCTTCGCGGCGCATTGCCGAGCCCACCGCCGCTGAGCAGGGACTCGTCGCAACTCAACAACTCGCACTGCTGGGCGGCCAAGTGGTCACGAATGCGGTCGGTGTCGGTCTCCTTCGTGGCGAGGCTGACGACTACGGCGAGGACGACCAGGATGATGATGACCCCGATGCTCACGCGCTGAGCATACGCTGGCGGAGCCACTCGGCACTTCCCGCGAGAAACCGCTGCGGACTTCGCCGCGGCTTGCGCATACGGCTACGGCTGCCCAGGATCATCGGTCGGCCCTTGGAGGTTCTTGCATGCTCGGTGTCTTTCGTTCCTTCGCCCTTGTGCCCTTCGTCGCGCTTCTTGCCGCGTGCGGCGACTCGCCGCCTGGCGATCGCGCGCTGGCGCAGATCACAGAATCCGTCCTCACCGCCAATCACGCGATGTTCGAGGGCGGGGCCGCCGGCGCCGACGTCGTCGACATCACGCTCACCGCGTGGAAGTCGGAGGACGAGCGCACCGGCGTGCCTTCGAGCCGGAGCGCGGAGTGGACGGCCAAGCTGCGCTTCAAGGAGCCCATCGCCTGCATCGTCGCCGAGGTGGATGGCACGCGCGTCGTCAAGGTCGTCGCCGACCAGGGGGAAGAGCTTGCCTTCGCCGGCTCCGTCAGCGCGATGAAGTTGAACGACGTGTGGCAGGTGCACGCCAACGCGAGCAACAGCGGCGGCGACTTCTCCGGCCCGGGCACATGGAAGCCGATCTGGGACCGCGTCCCGGGGCTCACGATGGGATACCAGGTGGTGCGGCAGGGCAACGCGGGCAATCCCAAGTTCCGCACCGTCAACTTCGAGCCGCTGTCCAAGCTGGCGCCGTGCATCGTCGAGGGTTCGCCGGAGCACCAGAAGTTGGAGGCGGATGCGCAGGAACGGTGGCGCAAGATGCAGGCGGCCGCGGCCGAGCAGGCGCAGCAGCGTCAGGTGGCCGCCGCGGAGACGCAGCGCAAGCAGCAGGAGGAAGTCGCGGAGCGCAAGCGCAAGTACGACGAGGAGCAGGCGCGTCTGCGCGACGAGGCCGCCGAGCGTCAGCGCGTCGCGCAGGAGGAACGTCAGCGCCAGTTGGCCGAAGCCGCGGCGCGCGCCAAGGTCGCCGCCGACGACAAGAAGCAGAAAGCCGACGAGGCGCGCACTACTCGGTTGATGGGGGTGCTGAAGCCCTTTCAGTCGGCGACCGGCGCGGTGATCACCGCTGAGGCCGGGGTCATGCTGGGCGCCCTCATCCTCGACGCGACGATCGACGACCAGAAGTTTGCCGTCGCCGGGCACGCGGTCGACTTGCGCGCGATGCCGTTCAAAGAGTTCACCTACGAGGGTCAAGTCGACGAGCGCGGCGCGTTCGCCTACAAGTCGTCGCTGCGCAGCGACCCGGTGGCGTTTGGCGCCGCGGGCGACAAGCTCAGCAGCCGCGCCGGCTTCACCATCGCCGCGCTCGCAGAGCAAGATCGCGCCAAGATCGACGCGCTGCTCGCGCTCGGCAGGCGCCTCGGCAGCGCCGCACCGGTCACGCTCGAAGTCGAGTCCCTCGCCGCCGACCTCGCCAAGACCCGCGAGCAAGACATGAAGCTCACCGGGCTGCATGGCACGGTCTTCTATCGCGAGAAGGCCACTCCGGCGGTCGTTCCGCTCTTCGCCGCCGACCTCGCCGCCAACAAGGCCTTCGCCTGGCGCAACAACGAAGTCGTCGCCGTTCGCCTCGACGCGCCGGTGCGCGGTCGCGGCCTCTACATCCGCGGCACCGCCGCGCCGTCGACCGAACTCATCGTGACGATCAACGGCGTGCACCAGGCCACGGTCGCCGCGATCCCCAAGCTCGGCGCGGTCATCGTCACGCTTCCCGCCGACTTGGAAGTGCTCGACGTTCGTCTGCAAGCGACAGGGGCGGTGTCCGCGCGCACGATCGGACTGATGAAGTGAGGGAGTCAGGATTCCATTGCCGATGCCGCCGACTCGGCTGACGGCAGAGGAAGATGTCGAAGTGGAACACGCCACCACCGGCTTCGTGGTCTACCGTGCTTGACTCACCGACCTGTTGCGGTACTACCAGAGTACGACCGTGGCTCGTTTCGCCGTGTCCTTCGACCAAGATCTGGCGCTCGCGGTGCGGCGTGCGGCGGGCAGAGAGCCGACGTCCGCGTGGTTGGCAGACGCCGCCCGCCGAAAGCTACGGGCCGAAGGGTTGCTACGGGTCATCGACTCATGGGAACGCACCCACGGGGAGCTGGACAAAGACGAGCTCCGCCGCGTCGATGGGTTCCAGCGCCGACGGTCACGACGTTGAGCCGCATCGTGCTCGGCGGGAGCACTGATCGGTCTCGAACGCGACGATCGAACGCTGTGGGCCGCTCTCAAACTCGCGGCGACCCGATGAAGTGACCAGGACGACCTAGTCGACACGCCGCAGGTTATCCTCCGCGCTCCCGAGGATCGACGCGTCTTGAGAGCCCGCCCCACCATTTTCCTGAGCGGAGTCTCCAGCGAGTTCCGCTCATTCCGCGACGCGGTGGAGAACGAGATCGAGATGAAGGGCTGCTTCGCCGAGAACCAGCCTGGCTTCCCGCCGGATTACCGCACGGTCGAGGAGATGCTGCGCCGGAAGCTGGAAGAAGCCGATGCCGTGATCCACATCGTCGGCTTTCGCTTCGGGGCAGAGCCGAATCAGCGCCCGCCAGAGGCGCCCCGCCGCTCCTACACGCAGATGGAGTTCGATCTCGCGCGCGCGTTGGGCAAGCCGGTGTACGTCTTCCTCGCGCAGGACGCGAGCGTGCGCCAGGCACCGGCGCCGGATGAGCAACCGGAGGATGCACAAGCCACGGCGCTGCAGCTCTTGCATTGCGACGCGGTGCAAGAGACCAACTACCTGCGCTACGTCTTCAGGACAAAGCCGAGCTGTGCAAGCTGGTCGCCGAGATCCCGCCAGTCGCCGCCGCTGGGTTCAACGCCGACATCTCCCGCATCATCAAGGATGTCCCGGAGAAACTCATCGGTCGCGAAGCCGAGCTCGCGCTTCTGACCGACGCCTGGGCCAAGATCCAAGCCCAAGAACTCGAGCGCCCGCGCATCCTCACCTTCGTCGCGCTGGGCGGCGAGGGCAAGACCTCGCTCGTCGCCAAATGGATTGCCGACCTCGCGGCGCAGGACTGGCCGGGCTGCGACGCCGCCTTTGCGTGGTCCTTCTACAGCCAGGGCACGCGCGACCAGACCGCCGTGTCGTCCGACTTGTTTCTGGCCGCGGCCCTCACCTTCTTCGGCGACGCGGCGATGGCGGGCAGCGCGCAGGGCGCGTTCGACAAAGGCCGGCGGCTGGCCCAGCTCGTCGGCGAGCGGCGCGCGCTGCTCATCCTCGATGGCCTCGAGCCGCTGCAATATGCGCCCACCTCGCCCACGCCCGGCGAACTCAAGGACCAGGGCATCGCCGCGCTGCTCAAAGGCCTCGCCGCCACCAGCCACGGCCTGTGCATCGTCACCACCCGCTATGCGCTGCCCGACCTGCGCGCTTTCCTCGGCAAGACCGTGCGGGAGGAAAAGCTCACGCGCCTTGCACGGGCGGCGGGCGTGCAGTTGCTCCAGACCTTCGGCGTGAAGGGCAGCCTGCGGCAGGACATCCGCAGCGCCGATGGCCGCACGCTGTGGAATGAGTTCGAGAAACTGGTCGAGGACGTGAAGGGCCACGCGCTCACCTTGAACCTGCTCGCCAGTTACCTGCGCGACGCCCACGCCGGAGACATCCGCAAGGTCGGCCTCGTGAAGCTGGAGGAAGCGGATGCCGAAGAGCAAGGCGGCCACGCCTTCCACGTCATGAATGCGTATGTGCGATGGCTGGAAGGCGAAGCGCCCAACGCCGGCGGCCAGCGCGCCCTCGCCCTCCTGCGCCTGATGGGCCTCTTCGACCGGCCCGCCACGGCCGACTGTCTCGAAGCCCTGTGGCGCGGCGAGGCCATCGCTGGGCTGACCGAACCGCTCATCGGCCTGAGCGACGCGCAGCGCAACCTATCCCTCAAGCGGCTGGAAGACGCGAAGCTGCTCACGGTGAACCGGGCGGCTAGTGCCGGCGAACTCGTCGCCCTCGACGCGCATCCGCTGCTGCGGGAGTACTTCGCCCGGCGCATGCGCGAGCAGCAGCCCGAGGCGTGGCGGGCCGCGCACCGGCGGCTCTACGAACACCTCTGCGCGAGCACGAAGGAAGGCGACCAGCCCACGCTTGAAGACCTCGAACCGCTCTACCAAGCCGTGGCCCATGGTTGCCAGGCGGGGAAAACCGAGGAGGCCCGTGCAGAGGTTTTTCGCGACCGCATCCGGCGAGGAGGAGAACAATACAGCCACCGCAAACTCGGCGCGTTCGGTTCCGACCTAGGAGCCATCGCCTGCCTGTTCAAGCAGCCGTGGAACGAACTCTTGCCCGGCATCTTAGAAAGCGGTCAAGCTTGGTTGCTGAACGAAGCCGCTTACTGCCTGCGCGCCTTGGGCCGGCTGACCGAGTCCCGCGAGCCGATGCGGGCGACGATGGGAATCAACGCGAGCAAGAGTGAATGGAAGAACGCCGCCATCAGTGCCGGCAACCTGAGCGAGCTGGAGCTGACGCTGGGCGAGATGGCCGCGGCGGTGGGGGACGCCGAGCAGTCCGTGACCTACGCCGACCGCAGCGGCGATGCGTTTCAACGGATGTGTAATCGCGCGACCCGTGCCGACGCCCTGCACCAGGCGGGCCGCCGGGCCGAGGCGGAGGAGCGCTTCCGCGAGGCCGAGCAGATGCAGGCCGTGCACCAGCCCGCCTACCCGCTGCTGTACTCCTTGCGGGGCTTCCGGTATGGCGACCTGCTCTTGACGGAGGCGGAGCGTGCCGCGTGGCAGAAAGTAGTCCAGGGCTCTAGCCCGACCCCGCGCACGAAGGCCAAGACGGGCACGCCTCGCGAGGGACGCACGTCTGACGAGCAAGAGCTCGGGACTACGTTGGCGGCGCTGCGCGCCGTCTCCGAGCGCGCGGCGCAGACGCTCAGGTGGGAGGAGGGGATGCGCGGTGCACCTCTGCACGACTTCGCACTTCACCACCTCACCCTGGGCCGCGCCGCGCACTACGCGGCGATTCTGAACTTCTCCCGTTCCGACTTCCGCGTTCCGAGTTCCGAGTTGGATTCAGCCGTCTCCGGCCTCCGCCGCGCCGGACGGAGCGACGAGCTTCCCAGAGCCCTCCTCACCCGCGCCTGGCTGCGCACCTTCACCGGCACACACACCGGCCCCGAAAGCGCGCAAACCGACCTCGACGAAGCCTGGGAAATCGCCGAGCGCGGCCCCATGCCCCTCTTCCTCGCCGACATCCACCTCCACCGCGCGCGCCTCTTCTTCCGCGAGCCTGCGTATCCCTGGCAATCCCCCACCATCGATCTCGCCGAAGCGCGCCGGCTGATCGAGAAACACGGCTACTGGCGCCGCAGGGAAGAACTCGAAGACGCCGAGGCCGCCGTGGTCAACCGGAGGCCGGGATGACCGGCAACAAGAAGCTGTTCCTGTCGGCGGTGAGCAGCGAGTTCGTCGCCTACCGCAACCTGCTGGCTGACGATCTCAAACGCCCCTCCCTCGATGTCGCTGTGCAGGAGGACTTCGTGGTCACCGGTCACAGCACGCTGGAGAAGCTCGACACCTACATCCGCGCTTGCGATGGCGTCGTTCACCTCATCGGCAAGGCCACCGGCGGCATGCCAGAAGCACCCGCCGTGGCCGCGTTGCTCGCCAAGCACCCCGACCTCGCCTACCACACCGCTCGCGGAGAATCTGCGCCAGCCTCAGCCGGGCTTCTCCTACACGCAGTGGGAAGCGTACCTGGCGATCCATCACCAGCGCCCGCTCTTCGTCTATCGCCCCACCGACTTCGAGCTCGACGCGCTGCACGTGTGCCGCGACGCGAAGTTCGTGTTCAGCCCGAGCGAAGCGCGAGCGCAGAAGGCGCACTACCAGCGCATCAGCGCGCTGGGTCATGACCGCGGCCAGTTCCTCAACGAGGAGCGCCTCAGCTCCGCCGTTGCTCCGCCGTGCTCCGCGACCTGGTCGAGATCCTGCCCCGCGTGGAATCGAGCACGCAGGTCAGCCCCACCAAACCGCACCCGGGCGGACACGTTCGCGGTGCAATGCGGTGCGTCACCTTCGTCTTGCCCCTGCTCGTCGCCGGCGGGTGCGCGGGTGTGAGCAACGGCGATCCGGCGGACGAGTACTTCCGGCCCGGCACTTTCGACATCGATCGCGACTACGAGTTCTGGCGCCCGGCGTGCACGCGCTACCTGCGCGCGATGGGCGAACCGTCGCTGTTGCCGTCCGGCGACACGGACCAGCTCGCCTTCCGCCTGTTGTGGATCCCTTCGTTCTCGCCGGTCATGGTGGTGCGCATCGCGCGCCGTGGGGAGTTGGTGGTGAGCCGGGCGGTGGTATTGAACGACGAGGATCCGGCGTTCGAGTGGGATGACAGCTGGGACATGCCGGCGCCGAAGCCGGCGAGCGTCATCGAGAACGAACTCACTCTCGACGCTTGGAGCGAGATCGAGCGCCTGGCAGCCGTCGCTGACGTTTGGCGAATTCCCACCGACATCGACGAGTTCGGATTCGACGGCTGGGAGTGGTTCCTCGAGATGCGGGACGGCGACCACCACCACGTCGTCCGCCGCTGGAGTCAGACTCAGCGCGGCAGAGCCGCAACCAACGAGAGGCGAGGGCGGCTGCATGAACGGCTCTGCCGCGAGTCGTGAGCCGTAAGACGTAAGCCCAAAGTCCCAGACCGCTGCCTACCTGTCTGACCGCCTGTCCGCGTTCTGGACTTTCGGCTAACAACTTACGGCTCATGACTTTCCACAGCCGAAGCATCTTCGCGCTTCGCGAAGATGTTTCGGCTGTGGAACTCAGGGGCCGTTTGCTCGACTTGGCGTGCGCATGCTCCAGCTGGGTGGACTAGGCGCCGAAGTCGAGTGGTTGGCCAGCATCGCCGCCACCGCAGACCGGGCGCTGCGGTGACTTCCTGCTGGTGCGCAATGGCGAGCAGCAATATGCAATCGCCATGACCACCCGCGTGTTCTTCGTTCGGCACGGGGCGACCACGCTGTCGGCGGAGGATCGTTTCGCCGGCGCGACCGATGTCGACCTCTCCAGCGCCGGCGCGGCACAAGCGGTCGCGCTCGGCGACCGCTTGGCCACAGAACCCGTCGCGGCGATTTACTGCAGCCCGCTGCGTCGCACGGTGGACACGGCTGCCTTGCTGGCGAAGCCCCACGCGCAGACTCCGATCGCACGCGACGGCTTGCGTGAGATCGACCATGGCCGCTGGGAACAGATGCGACGCAGCGAGGTCGAGAAGGCCTTCCCCGACGAGTACGCCGCTTGGGAGGCCGACCCGTTCACCTTCGCGCCACAGGGGGGCGAGTCGGGACTCGCGGTGATGGCGCGCGCGCTTCCCGTCGTGCGCGAAGCCGTCATCGCCCACGCCGGTAAGTGCATCGTCATCGTGTCGCACAAGGCCACGATCCGCCTCGTCGTTTCCAGTCTGCTCGGCATCGACGCTCGCGGCTATCGCGACCGGCTCGACCTGTCGCCGGCCAGCCTGACCGTGCTCGACTTCAAGGATGTCGTGCGCGCGCGCCTGGTGCTGTTCAACGACACGTCGCACTATGCCGAACGACCGCGCGAGTCATCGGCGACGCTCTCGAGCTGGTGGGACAAACAACCGCCGGCTTGACCAGGACGAATGTGTCTGACACATTCGTTCCGCCGCAGCGGGTTTTCGACCGCAACGAATCGCGTCGGCACTGCACGAATCCGCCAACTCCGTTAGTCTCCCCGCGCTCGCTACCGACTCGTCTCGGTCGCGAGGGTTCACCAACTGCGTTTGTTGCGCCGACGCTGTCCGGCGCGAAGGTCATCACTCGATGGGATTCTCGTTCTCCGCTCCCTTGTTCCTCGGCCTCGTTGCCACGTTGGCGATCCCGGCGCTCGCCCAGCCTGGCTCGCACTCCGGTGTCGACGTGAGCCTTGGCATCCTCGGCCCAGAGCTGGCCTATCTACAGCGGACTGGGGCGGTCGGCAGCGGCGTCGTCGGCATGTCCATGGCGACCACGTCGTGTAACCCAGGGTCGATCAATGTGCCGTGGCGTCAGTACATGGACGCTCGGCATCCGACGATCGCCTTCATGGCCGTGCGCGAACTCAACGGCCGCCTGTATCAGATCTCCGATCGCAGCTTCGTGAAGCACGGCTTCTACGCGCTGAGCAGCAGCCAGTGCACGCCCTGCACGTACCCCAGCGACGGCACCTGGCTCGGGATCGGCTGCTCGGACACCTACTCGACGGGAAACAACGGATCCAACTCCGACCTCGGACCACCGGACGAGATCGATCCATGGACGGGCGTGTGGACGGTTCCTTGCTCGCACTTCGACCGTGGCTTCCCGCGGGTGTCGCCGCCGCAGGATTGCGACGGAATCGCGAGCCCACGCACTCCGCCCGCTGGCCCCGGCTGGCGCGTGCGGATCCCAGACAGCGAACTCGTGGGTGGTGGCACGTACTACTATTGCGCGCAGTATGTGATCCCGAGCTGGACACAGGCCACCGTTGGCACCAACGGTTCGCCATGCCCGCAACCCGCGGGCAATCCTCTCGGTCTGCTGAACGAGCCCGATGCCAACCGGAACAACAACATCGCGTCGCGCGCGATGACTGTGGCGTTCAACACCATGAACGGCACGACGACGTTCTCGACTGCGAGCGCTCAGCTCGACGACACGGTGTTGAAGCGCTGGACTGGTGCGAGCGTGTTGTCCGAGAAGAACGGTGTCGCCGACGGCCGCGTCTACGTCGCGGTGAAGGTCACCGGCCCGGTCGCCGGCCTGTGGCACTACGAGTACGCGCTGCACAACCGCGACAACGCCGGCGGCATCGGCTCGTTCCGCGTGCCGGTCTGCAGCAGCGCTCGCGTCCTGAACGCCGGCTTCCACGACAACGACGTGCCCGCGGACGCCAGCAACGATTGGCCGATGGTTGTACAGGGTGGCGAGGTCGTCTGGACCGCGCTCAGTGGCAACTCGCTGCGCTGGAATGGTCTCTACAACTTCTGGTTCGACAGCGACACCAGCCCGTCGAACGCCAACGTCGCCCTGCATCAGGCCAACGTGTTGCGTGGCGCAGCGCCAACCTTCGCGGTGGGCAGTCAAGCCCCGCTTGGCCTCTACAATCAGCACCTTGGCGCCGGCTGCGGGATCCCCTCGGCGCCCGGCCTGTACGCGACTGGTTCGCCGCCGCGCGCGACGCTCGGCAACGCGACCTTCGGGCTCGCGAGTTCGGGCAACGCCAACGGCGCCGCGTGCGCGTTGTACGCGAGTGCGGTGAACGGCACGATGTCGCTGCCGCCCTGTTCGCTCTACTTGGGCCCCAACCTCAACGCGGCCGTGCAATGGGGCGTCGTGGTCGCCAACGGAACTGGCGTCGCGAGCTACGCGGTACCGATCCCAACCTCCGCGGCCCTCGAAGGGAGCACGGTGAACTTCCAACACATCGAAGTGCAGGTCGGTGGGCTCGTGTTGGGGGTCGTGGATCTGTCGGCCGGTGTGCGCGTGCGTATCGGGAACGCGGTGAACGGCTGCCCATGAGTTCCGACCAGGACGAATGTGTCTGACACATTCGTCCTGCTCGCCGCAGACCGATGACCGATCCCGACGCCCCACGCGCAATGGAGGGTGAGCGCCCCGCAGACGCGGAGGCTCTCCGCGAGATGTTCTGGGCCGGGGTGCTGCCCCGCGACGCATTCGACGCGGCGTTGCAGGAGCTGGGTCAGAAGCGTCGCTGGTGGCGTCACTGCGACCTGCTGCTGCTGGTGCTCGGCGGCGGCCTGCTCCTCGCCGGCGTCATCTTCTTCATCGCCTTCAACTGGCTGGCGATGGACAAGATGGTCAAACTCGGCGGCCTTCAGGTGCTGGTCGTCTCTTGCGCGGTCGGAGCCTGGTGGCGCGGCATCGATCGCGTCGAAGGGCGCGCGCTGCTGTTCGCCGCTTGCCTGCTGGTCGGCGTGTTCTTGGCAGCGTTCGGTCAGGTCTACCAGACCGGCGCCGACGCCTGGGAGCTGTTCCGCGGCTGGGCGCTGCTGATTGCCTGCTGGGTGATCGTGTCGCGCGCGCCGGTGCACTGGTTGTTGCTCCTCGCCGTCACCGACGCGGCGATCACCCTCTACTTCGACCAGGTGCACTTCTACCGCTGGGAGTCGTCGCTCTTTGTCTGGCTGATCCTCGCGGCGACGCAGTTCTTGGCGCTGGCGGGCTTCGAGTACGGGTCGCGGCGCGGCTACTTCCGCTTGCCGCAGATCTGGCCGCGTTGGCTCCTGATGCCGGTGCTGCTCTTCACGCTGGCTGCACCGACGACGATCCTGATCTTCAGCGACACGTACAGCGCCCTCGAAGTGTTGCTGACGCCGCTGGGGCTCGCCGCCTTGATGGTCGGCGGCTACAGGTTCTACCGGCACGTCGCGCGCGATCTCTTTCCGCTGACGTGCATCGGCTTCTGCTGCGCGTGGATCGTCACGGTCCTCGTGTTCCGCGGCTTGGACGTGTTCACCCACGCTGGTTGTGGGGCCCTGGTGTTGGTCGGCCTGCTGGTCGTCGGCATGCTGGCGTTCCTGGTGCGATGGGTGCGCCGGCTGAGCGTCGAGATGCAGCAGGAGCAGCATGGCTGAGCCGCGCCAAACTCTAGACGACCTCATGCAGCGGCTCGCCGGCAGCAACCGACTGGCTGCCGACGACCTGCACCGCGCTCAGGCCTGGGCGAAGGACACCGCACTCGAGGTGCGCACACCTTGGTACTTGCAGCCGTTCATCTTTCTGGGCGCCTTGCTCGGGGCCGGGATGATCACCGTCGGCATCGCTAGCAGCCTGAACTGGCGGTGGGAGAGTGCGCAGATGCTGACCCTTGGCGGCGTGTACCTGGCGGCTGCACTGGGGTTGCACCGCGCGCGGGTCAACGACTTCACCGACCATCTCGGCCTGGCGCTCAGCATCGGCGGTCACATTTTCCTGATCGTCGGCGCCATCGACCGAGGCGGACGCGACCACGTCGAGATGATCGTGTTCGCCATGGCGGCGGGGCTGAGCGTGTTGCTCTACGGTCTCTACCGCGACTTCCTGCACCGCTTCCTGTCGTGCCTTCTGGTCTTCGTGGTCGCGAAGTTCGCCTTTCCGGCCGAGGAACTTCACGACGCGCTGCACGCGATCGTTGCAGGGATGGTCGTCGCCTGCTTGATGTTGCTGACGCGCGACCGCCAGCTGCCGCGCTGGCGACCCTTGGCCTACGCGTGTGGCTGCGGCTTGCCGGTGATCTTGCTGCCGCTGAGTGGGCGCGGGCTGTGGTTCGAGGATCCGGAGTTGCCGCACCGTTGGGTTTCGAGCGTCGTCCTCGGGCTGGGGACGCTGTGCGCGCTGCGCTTCGCCGCGCCGCGTCTGCGCGTGAAGGCCTCGGTCGCGGCGCAGGCGCTTGCGGCTTTGTTCGTTGCCGGACTCTGTGCGCTCGCTGCGCCTGGCATCCTGGCCGCACTGTTCCTGATCGTGCTCGGCTACGCGACGCACCACTGGCAGCTCGTCACGGTGGGTCTCGTCGCGCTGCCGGTGTTCGTATTCAAGTACTACTACAACCTCGAACTCGACTTCATGACCAAGTCCGGCGTGCTAGCGGGCAGCGGCGTGCTGCTGTTGGCCGCAAGGTGGGCGTTCGCCCGCGGCCCCTGGTTTGAAGTCGAAGCCGGAGGCCAAGGCCCATGAAACGGTCGAAGTCGTGGCTGCCGTTGTTGTGGATCAACCTGCTGGCGTTCCTCTCGGGCGCGAACTGGATCATCTTCGGCAAGGAGGACCACCTGCACAGCGGTCGCATGGTCCTCTTGGAGGCTGCGCAGTACGACCCGCGCTCCCTGATGCAGGGCGACTACATGGCGCTGACGTATCCGGTCTGCAACGAGATCGACGCGCAGATCGAGGCCGCCGCGCGCGGCGAAGGGCAGGTCGTCCTCCGCGTCGACGCCGACAATGTCGGTCACTTTCGCCGCCTGCATGCGGCCGAGTCGCTGGCCGCCGACGAGATCCTGCTGCACTACCGCATCCGCTGGGGCAGGGCCAACAAGGTGCGCGTCGCGGCCGAGGAGTTCTTCTTCCAGGAGGGACTGGCGACCGAGTTCGCACGCGCCAGCTACGCGGAGCTGCGGGTGACGGCCGCCGGCCGCACGCTGCTGGTGGGGTTGCGCGATGACCAACGGCGCCGCATCGGCGAGAAGCCGAAGTAGACGAGGAGTGCGGTGTGCGGTGGCCTGCGCCCGTGGCTCGCTCGCGCTACCATCTGACCGACCATGCAGTCCCACGTCGAACGTGCTCTGGCCGCGATCGAAGCGGCCGAGGTGGCGGTCGCTGCGATCCCGTCCGCGCCCATCTCGGCCGAGCACTGGCGCCTGATCCACGCGGCCAAAGCTCTACCCGAGAATCAGGATGGCGCCGACAAGAGCTGGGTTTGGCCAGCGTATGAGTTCTGCCGCGGACACTTCGCAGCCGTCCGGCCTCGGTGATGGATGCGTTCGCCGCCACTGCCGGCGAGCTGACAAGCAACGAGGAGCCGCTGGATCGCCCGCGAGACATCTCGCTGGCACAAGCGGTTGTTCGTCGTTCGGCGCTGACAACGGCCCGTGATGGCAGCCACTTGCAGATCGATCTCTTGTTGGTGATGACCAGTCTCGACTTCGAGCAGGTGTGGGCGCGACGACGTAGCTTCCTGGTCGGAGCGAACGAACTGCCCGTTGCCGATCTGGCCGACATCGTCGCGGCCAAAGCAGCGGCTGGCCGTCCCAAGGACCGGCTGTTCTTGGCAACCCACGCGGCGGAGTTGCGGCGACTCCTGGGCGGTTAGAGTGGCGGCCGGTCGTCCGCCTCAGCCCAATCGCTCCCTCCGAACCCACTCCCGAACCATGCACCGACATCTCCTCGCGCTCGCCACGTTCGCGCTCTCGATCCCCCTGCTCGCCCAGAACACGAGCATCCGTCTCACGAACGGCGTCAACGGCGGCGCCGAGATCCCCTACGCGCCGCAGATGATCCCGCAGAGTGGGATCACGCTCGAGGCGTGGATCACCTACGACGACGCCACGATCATCGCCGGGTGGTCGCATCCCACGATCGTGCGCCAGAACATCAACGGCGGCCAGGAGTCGTTCTTCCTGCGGGTCCAGGCCGAGAACACCCGCCGGACTCGGCTGTCGTTTGCGCTCCGCACCTCGACCGGACTCACGTGGGTGAACTGGGACTTCACCCCAGGCCAGCTGATGCCGTGGACGCACGTCGCCGCGACCTACGACGGCGCGTTGCAGCGCTTGTTCGTGAATGGCGTCGAGGTCGCGTCGGTGCCGGGCAACGGCCAACCGCTCATGGACCAGGGCAGCTTGTTGCACATCGGCAAGGGTGACCCGGGCTCGACCTTCTCAGCGTACGAGGTCTGGAACGGCGACATCGACGAACTGCGGCTGTGGCCGTTCGCGCGCACGGCAGCCGAGATCCAGAGCACGATGAACCTGGAGCTCAGTTCGGTGCCCGGTCTGGTATCCACCTGGAATCTCAACACCAGCACCGGCTTCCAGGACAGCTCCTCGACCCTACACGGCGCGTCGATCGGTGCGGTCGCTTTCACCAACGCCGCGCCGGCGTTGCAGTCGATTCCGTTCCCCGGCGCGAGAACGGCAGGCGCGAGCACCGCGGGTTGCCTTGGCGCGATCGAAGCCACGATCGGATCGCTGCCGCAGCGCGGCAACGCGAACTTCGCGTTCGTGGCGCACCGCCTGCCGACGGGTGCCTCCGCCGCCATTGTCTTTGGCACACGAAACCTGAGCGCGCCGTTTCGCATCCTCGGCGTCGACCTGTGGGTCGATCCGGCGAGCGTGGGTTTTTTCGTCTCTCCGGCCAGCCTCGACCCGCTCGGATCGGCGCGCTTCAGCCTGCCGATCCCAGGCGTGGGTCGGCCCGGGTTCGCCTTTGCAGGCCAGTTCGTTTTCTTGGACCCCTGCGGTCCGCAGGGCATCACGGCCTCCACGGGCCTCGCCTGCAGCACGATTCTCTGATGCGAGCCGCGGTGTGGCGTGTGCAACCTATGCTCGCGGCAACCTCGGATCGTGACCTTCCCGAGACCCTGCGCTACTGATCGCGATGTCCGAGCAAACCTTCGTCCTCACGGTCAGGCGCGGCGAGCACACTCAGGCGCACACGTTTCGCCAGGCGATCGTGGTCCTCGGCCGCTCGAAGGAGGCCGACCTGCGCCTCGATGATCGCCTGGTGTCGCGCCGCCACTGCCGCGTCGAAGTGCAGGAGAGCCGCTTCTGGTTGATCGACGAGGGCGCGCAGAACACCACCAAGCTGCGCGGCACGGCGTTGCAGCACGAGCCTGCCGAGCTGCGCGAGGGCGATACGTTCACGGTGGGGGCGTTCGAGATCCAGCTCACCATGCCGGCGCCGGAAGTGCCGTCGCTCGACGAGACCTTCACCGGCGATCCCAGCCGCGACGCGCAGTCGCTGCGCGCGTTCATCGAGATCGCGCGCGCGCTCAACGAGCAGCGCGACCTGGCGCGCCTGCTGACCCACATCGTCGACTCGGCCATTCAACTCAGCGGTGCCGAGCGCGGCTTCTTGATCTTGGGTAGCGGCGACGAGACCTCGATCGAAGTGGCGCGCAACTTTGCGCAAGAAGAGATCGGCTCGCCCGAGTTCAAGATCAGCCGCACCATCGCGCGCCGGGTGGCGGAGAGCGGGGTGCCCGAGCTGACCACGAATGCACAGGAGGACGATCGCTTCCGCGACCTGCACTCCGTCACCGACCTACGCCTGCGCTCGGTGCTGTGCATCCCGATCCACATCAGCCCCGAGGGAGAGGGGACGCGCGGCGTGCTCTACGTCGACAATCGCCTGCAGAACCAAGTGTTCGAGGCGCGCGAGAAGGACCTGCTGATGTCGTTTGCCGATCACGCCGGCATCGCCATCCGCAACGCCAGGAGCCTCGAGCAGCTGGCGCGCCAAGCCGGCGAGTTGCAGGCGGCGCACGCGCGCGAGGCGCAGCTCAACGCCGCGCTCAAGGGGCAGCTCGCGGCGCAGAGCATGGAGATCACCGAGATGCGCGCCGAGCTGTCGACCAGCGACCGCACCGACCGCTTCCGCTTCGACTACAAGGAGATCATCGGCGAGAGTCGGCCGATGCTGGCGCTGTTCCGCCTGCTCGACAAGTACATCGCCACCGACGATCCGGTGTTGATCTTGGGCGAGTCGGGCACCGGCAAGGAACTGGTGGCGCGCGCCGTGCATCGCTTGAGCAAGCGCGGCAAGTTGGCGTTCGTCTCCGAGAACTGCGCCGCGCTGCCCGAGAACCTGCTGGAGAGCGAACTGTTTGGCTATCGCAAGGGCGCGTTCACCGGCGCGACGCAGAACAAGAAGGGTCTGCTCGAGGTCGCGTCGGGCGGCGTGCTCTTCCTCGACGAGGTCGGCGACATGCCGCTCGAACTACAGAAGAAGCTGCTGCGCGTGTTGGAAGAGGGCGAGGTGCGGCCGATCGGCGGCAGCGACGTGATCAAGGTCGACGTGCGCCTGATCGCGGCCACCAACCGCAACCTCGACGAGATGGTGGCGGAAGGCGACTTCCGCCAAGACCTCTTCTACCGACTGAACGTGCTGCCCGTGCTGCTGCCGCCGCTGCGCGAGCGACGCGAAGACATCCCGCGCCTGGTGCACCGTTTCCTGTTGGATCTGGCGCGCGACCCCGGCGGCAAGCGCGTGCGCGTGAGTCCCGATTCGATGGAGGCGCTCGTGCGCTACCGCTGGCCGGGCAACGTGCGCGAGCTGCACAACGAACTGCGCCGCGCGGCGCTGTTGTCGGACGGCGTCATCTTGGAGTCGCATCTCTCCGAGAAGGTCAAGGCGCCGCCGGTCGCCGCAGCCACCGACGCTGAGGCGCCGTCGCCCGCCGAGCGCGGAACGACCCTGCCCGACCTGGTGAAGGAGCTGGAGATGCGCGAGATCCTGCTCGCGTTGCAAAAGTCGAGCGGCAACAAGAGCCGCACCGCGCAGATGCTGGGGCTATCGCGCTTCGCGTTGCAGCGCAAGCTGGAGAAGTATCAGATCGACGTGCCGGACTGAGGGGGTGTCAAACACCGTTGCGCGAGGATCCCTCGCAGCATGTTTGTCTTGGCCAGGTCCTTACCACACGGTCTCCACGTCCGCTGACTTTCGCATTTGCTGATCCTTGGTCACCAGTCGCGCACGATGCACGAGGGCGGTCGCCAGGATCAACCGGTCGGCGGGATCACCGTGCGCGGTGAGCGAAACGGACGCCGCGGCGACTTCCGGACTCAACGGCAAGAGCACGCTGCGCGGTTGCGCCAGTGCCTGCCGCATCCACACCAGCGGGTCGCGATCCAGCGTCAGTCGCCCGCGCGAAGCAAGCATCGACAGCTCCCACATGCTGATCGCGGCGATCGCGACCTGATCGGCGTCGGCAAGGCAAGTGCGCGCTCGCCGTGACAACCGTGCGGCGTCGGCGTGCCACCAGATCCAAACATGCGTGTCCAACAGGATCATCGCGGCGCATCCCATCGCGGCCGGGGGCCGCAACCAAGGGGTTGCATGTCGGCGCAACGCCGACCAGCAGGGCCCCCGGCCGCTTTACTGCTGGGGCTTCCAGAGCCGCTCGTCGATGGCGAGGTCAGAGTCATGGCGAATCGCGAGCGACGCGGAATGCTCGCGCCCCGCGAGGATTCGCGGCACTTGCAGCCCAAGGCTCGTCGATCGGAGACAGCAAGTCGCCATGCGCCAGCACGCTTCCCGCGAGAGATGGCGGACTGCTGTTCTCGATGGGGACGACGCGGGCGACTGGTTGGCCGCGCTTGGTAACGACGATCTCCTCATGCGTGGCGGCAACCTCGTCGAGCAGGGCAAGACAGCGAGCCTTGAACTGACCGGCGGCAATCACTCGCGCTCGTTTGGGCATGGTCACAAGCTTATGACCATGATCGTGCCACAGCAACAGGCACGAGTCCCGCCGTTCCGAACGGGTGTTCACCCACAACGCACTCGGGCTGTGATCGGATTCGCCGACGCGAGCGCTCAGCGTGCAGCCACGCTCGCCAGTCGACCGCCCAAGCCCGGCAGCCACGCGAGGTCGACTTGCCCCTCGAAGCCCTCGGCCGCGCGCGCGAGCGCTTGCATGATCGCGGCCTCGGCGCAGAAGCGCGCCGGCACTACGAGAGCATTGCGCCGGCGCGCGGCGACCATCGATGCCAACGCATCCGCGAGGGTCGGCGCTTCGTCTTCGAACGCGTGTTCCAACCGGAAGAAGCGGCCGTGCCGCTGCATCGGGTTCTGCGCGGCGACGGCGCGCCAGGCGTCGCGCACGGTCGCGGGGCTGCCAGCAGGCACGACCAGGATCGTGGTGCCGCCGAACGCGCCTGACGCCGGCGGCAGTCCGGCCGCCGCGGCCTCGGCGGGTGAGAACACGCGCACTTCACGCGCGGCCAACGCGGCCTCGACCTGTGGGCTCTCACCCGCGACCAGCAACGCGCGCGCGCCCGCGCCGGCGTCGGTGTCGTCGGGCCCAACGACCTTCACCGTCGTGCCGTCGCGACCGAGTGTGGCTGCTGCCGTGCGCTGCCATTGCTGGCCGAGCGGGCTCGCGCTGGGTAGCGCAACCAAGGTTCGCGCCGGCGACGACGAGACGGGCGACGAGAGACCAAGCGCCGCGCGCACGGTGCTCACTGGGTCAGCCGTCGCCTCGACCGCCGCCGCGAGCGCACGGTGGCGATGCGCCGCGAATTCCTGCTGCCAGAACTCCTGCTCGGCTGCCGTCGTGAACACCCGCACGCCCGCGACGGCGGTCGGCGTCTCCGGCACACCTTGTTCGCCGAGCTTGCGATGGCCGCGCGGCTCGAAGGCCAACACGTGCTGCCGCGGACCATCGCCCCAGAGCGCCGCGGCCACCGCGACGGTGCCGCCGGTGCCTTCGCCGGCGACCACGACGCGCGCCCGATCGATGGGCCAGTAACGGGCCACGTACTCGCGCACCTCGGACACCGTGCGGCTCGCCGAGGCCACGTCCTTGTCGAACGTGTCGACGAAGAACCAGCGCCCACCTCGACGCAGGTCCATTTCGATCTGGCCAAACTGCGGCTCGAGCACCGCGACCGCGGCGTCCTCGCCCAATGCCGCCGACCACATCGCCGCGGCGTCATCGCTGCAAAGCCCGTCGCCGGGCAACCAGATGAGGAGTGCCAGCGGCGCCGTGGCCCGCGCCGGAACCTCCAGCCGATAGCGTTGCTCGCGGTGGCTCGCGACAGCGTGCATGCCGTCGTCGAGGCCGCGCGCGCGCGCCGTGGCGAACACGACGTAGTCGGCTTCGGCGTGCGCGGGTTCGAAATCGACCGCGGCGAGGTCGCTCGTGGTCTCGATGGCGACGGTGACGATCCGCGCGTCCGGCCGGCGCTGCCGGCACTGCGCCGCGGTGCCTTCCCCGTGCGCGCTATGGAAACCTCCGTTGACGTGCATGACGAGGTGACCCGGCCAGCGCGTGAGCGCCTGCGCGCACGACCAGCCCATCGTGTTGTCCCACAGGCTCTGCGTCGAGTACAGCAGCTTGTCGGGATCGGGGCCGTCGCCCATGCCCGCGTGGCCGCGCGTGGCGCGGTCGAACCGCTGCCAGTACGCCACGCTGTTTGGCAACAGGGTCGCGGGCAGGAGCGCGCGCTCCGCGGGGCTGAGCGCAGCGAAGGCCGACGCGCCGCCGGCGCTGATCTTGCGCGCCAGCATCTGCGGCGCGTTCGATCCGACCACCGGCGCACGCGCAGCCCGAGCGCGCTCGATCATCGGTCGATACCCAGTGTCGTAGTTGCCCCACGGACTGCTGCGCGCGCGGAAGGTCCGCTCGTCGATCTGGCCGGCGACGTACTCGTCGAGCGCGGTCTGCGCCTGCGTCGTGAACATCTCCATGGCGAGCACCACGCGGTTGCCGCGCCGGGCGAGCAGGCCGTCGTAGATCGCGAGCTCGACGCGATGCGTGACGTCGTCGAGGTGAGTCTCACCGCAGAACACGACGTCGGCCTTGGCGAGGGCATCGAGCACTGCACCCAGCGTTGTCTCTGCGCCGTTCGCTTTCGCGAACGCGCGCACGACGAGCGGCAGCGGCGGCACATGCCCATCGTCGACTGCCGCGGGCGCCGGTCCCTGACAGCCGAAGGAGAGCAACGCCGACGAGACACCGACCACCACACTGTTCCGACGCAGACGCATCTGCGCATCAGATCGCAGCGCGCCGGGGCATTCCATGCCGATCGGTGTCGGGGATGACTTGGCCGATCGCTTCGGCCATCATCGCGCTGAGCCTCACACCATGCACCAACGCACCATCCTCGCGTGGCGCAAAGACCGGAGGCCTGCGCGCGAATTCGTTGACGCTGGAGAGCTACGTCACCGACCGCTGGACCAAGCAGGCCGTCAACGTGGTGGCGTTCGACAACGTGGTGATCGCGCGGGAGTAGATCGGGCCGGCGGGCAAGGGGAAGTGAGTCTGCGCGTCAGGGCGTCGTCCCTTGACCACTGTTCCGATGTCTGGATCTGACCACCCCTTTCGCGCTACGCTTCCGTCGTGACCAAGCCCAAGATCCTCGTGCTGCGCCCGGCGCGACGCCGGCGAAAGCCGCGGATCGGCCGCCTCATCCCGGCGCGTCGCAAGCGCAACGAAGGCACATCGACCCCAAAGAAGAACGAGAAGGACGCCGATGGCGGTTCGCGTTGAGTTGGAGCTGCGCGGCACGCACGGCACCGTCACTTCGAGCGCCGTGCTCAACGGCGGGTTCGAGATACAAGGGCCGCACCTGCTGCTGCCCGCGCGGTGCGCCGTCCTTCTCCTCGGTGAGACCCGAAGCGGCACGAAGCTGGCGATGGAGGCGGCGGGCGGCGAAGTCGAGATGACGCTCGCGAACGAGACCGTGGTTGGCGCGGTGCGCACATCGGACCGGCTCGGGCGCGACGTTCGCTTTCGCGTTCTCGTGTCGGAGCACGACGAGGAGGTCCTCGTGAGCGACGCCGGCATCGATGCGCTGGGGATTCGCATCGAGAGCTTCGTCCCCGGCCGGTGGCGCTTCGCGGAAGAGACTGCGGTACGGGACGCGGTAGCTGCCCAGGTCTGGAGCTGATCCTCGTTCCGTGGCCGCCACGCTCACGTTCCCGGTTGGGGTCCACCACTCCATCCGGTCAGGGCGTGCCGTTCCAGCGACAATCCTGTTACGGCCGCACTACCGAGCAACTGCCACTTGGCGTGCACACTGTCGCTCGATGGTCAACGCCGTTTCCCGCTGGTCTCTCTTGTGCATCGCGTGGCTCGCTGTCGCCCCGACGCTTGCGGCGCAGACCGCGACCAACACGCTGCTGCTCATCGCCGACGATGTCGGTATCGATGGGATCGGAGTCTACGGCGCGGGGGCCAGTCCGCCGCCCACGCCCAACCTCGACCAGTTGGGACGCGGCGGTGTGCTGTTCCGCAACGCGCTCGCCAACCCGCTGTGCTCGCCGACGCGCGCCACCATCTACACCGGCCGCTACTCGTTCCGCACTGGCGTTGGAACGGCGCTCGCACCCGGCGCGCAAGGCCTCGCGCTGAGTGAGCACACTCTCCCCGAGATCCTCGACGCCAACGGCACACGGCACGCGCTGCTCGGCAAGTGGCACCTCGGCGACGCGCTTGGCCCGAGTGCGCCGAATCAGCACGGTTGGTCGCACTACGTCGGGTCGCTGGGCGGGCAGGTCGCTGACTACTTCGCATGGCAGCGGACCAGGAACGGCATCACCTCGACGTCGACGACCTACGCGACGACCGACGCGGTGAACGAGGCGCTGGCGTGGATCAGCGCCCAGAACCAGAGCTGGGTGTGCGTGGTCGGCTTCCAAGCGGCACACACGCCGCTGCATGCGCCGCCGGCGAGCCTGCACACGCAGAACCTTGCGAACCTCAATCCGGGCACGACGCCGCGGCCGTTCTACAAGGCCATGGTGGAAGCGATGGACAGCGAGATCGGCCGCCTGCTCGGGTCGCTGCCGTCAGGCGTGCGCGCTCGCACCAACGTGATCTTCGTCGGCGACAACGGCACGCCGCGCAACGTGATCCAGGCCCCGCTCGACCCGCTGCACGGCAAGGGCACGCTGTACGAGGGTGGCACGCGCGTGCCGCTCCTGGTGGCGGGCCCCGCCGTGGCGACGCCGGGGCGCGAAGTGAGCGCGCTCGTCAACACCGCTGATCTGTTCGCCACAATCTGCGAGCTGCAAGGGCTCGACGCGCGCGCGCGGGTGCCCGCGACCGTGCCGCTCGACTCGATCAGCATGGCACCCTACCTGGCCAGCGCGACTCAGACGCCCCTGCGTCCCGTCGCGCACGTCGAGCTGTTTGGCTTCAGCAGCACGACGACCGGACACGCGGTGCGCGATGCGCGCTGGAAGCTGATCCGCTTCACCGCGACCGGCGCGCGCGACGAGCTGTACGATCTGGCCGCCGATCCGCAGGAACAGGTGAACCTCTTCAGCGCCAGCATGACGCCCGAGCAACGCGCTGCCTACGAGACCCTGCGCGTCGCGGCGGCCGCGCTGCGCGGCGAACCGCTGGCGTTGGAGTTCGGCAGCGGCTGCGCCGGCAGCGCCGGCGTGCCAGTCTTGTCGGCGCCCGGCGGCGGACCACGGATCGGTGCGAGCTTCACGCTGCGCGTCGCGTCGCTCTCGGCTACCGCGAGCGGCGCGCTCCTGCTCCTGGGCGCGTCGCGCACCCTGATCGGGACCGTGCCGCTGCCCATCGAGTTGTCGGCCTTCGGCATGCCGACGTGCCAGCTGCACACGAGCAGCGAAGTGGTGTTGCCGATGCCGGCGCCGGTGCAGAGGGCGACCCAGACCGCGCTCGCGGTGCCGAACGACACGGCCCTCATCAGTGTGACGTTCTTCGCACAAGCCTTCGTCGTCGAGCTCTTGGCCAATCCGGCGAGCCTCATCGTGGCGCCCGCACTTGCGGTCGTGGTGGGCAGCCCGTAGCCCGCCGTCGCGACCCGATCACGCGCCTGCATTGCCTTCTCGACCCGCCGCTGACGCGGCGTGCGGCCCCGCGTTCAGTCCCCAATCACAAATTTGCGAGCGTTCGACAGCGCGAGACCAGCACTCGCCGCCGGGTCGGCCACCACCGCCTGCGCGAAGAACACCCTACCACGCAGCGCGACGGCGAGGGGCACGCTCGCTCTGACCGACGCGAAGCCATGTTGATTGGTCAGCACCGACGCAGTGATCCACGGCATGGCAACACGCAGGGTGCAACCGGGCGCGAGCTCGAGTGCGCCGACCTGACCCCCAAGCACGATCGCGCACGGAGCCTGCGGTGCCGCATCGGCCACGTCGAAGGTCAAGTTCAGGTTGCCGAGGAACGGCACATTCCCCGCAAGCCGTGGGACACGGTTGGCGGCGCCGCAACCGCGACCCGCGTCCGTTGCTACCGCAGGCACGCTGGCTCCGTACAGCCATGGCGCAGCGCTCGGTACCACGATCTGCCCGCGCGTCGCGTCGTAGGCCATCGCGTGCGCCTGTCTTGCCGAGGGGCTGATCCGCGGCGAGTGCGCAATCCAAGCGTCGCCGTCCCATTCCCAGGTGTCGTCCATTTGGCCTGGGTCCTCGCCGCCAAACAGCACGACTCGCTCACGCGCAACGTCGAATGCCATGGCGTGTGATGTCCGGGCGGTCAGCACCCGCGCGCGTCGCCACTGGTCCGCTGGCTGGGCAACCAGGGGCGTGCTGGCGATGAAGGCGAAGATCGCGCACCGCATGCGGTCACCACGTCTGTTTCGAATCGGTAACACGACGGGCGACGAGCATGGCATGAGGTTCTCCGGCAAGCACACGGCAACAATCGAGCCGGCATGGGGGCGACGTGTCGGTCGCCGCCGGCGAGATGGGCGAGTTTGTCCACCCGTCCGCCAGCGTCAGCATCGCTGCCGCCTCGGCGTGGATCTGTGCGGTGTTGAAGAGCGGGACTGCCGCGTCTGCTGCGCGCAGCAACAGGCCGATCTCGGTGCAGCCGAGACACGCTCGCCCTTGCGCAACCCTGCGCGCCGTGGATCCTCACGCCGATGAGCGAGTTGCCACGATCAGCCGCGGGGCCGGCGCTGCCCGAATGGACTTTGCGCGCCGTCATCGCCGGCATTGTGTTCGGCGTGCTGTTTGGCTCGGCCAACGCCTACCTCGGGTTGAAGGCGGGGCTCACGGTGTCGACCTCGATTCCGATCGCCGTGCTGTCGCTGCTGTTCTTCAAGCTGGCGCGCAAGCAGAGCCTGGTGCTGGAAGCGAACATGGCGCAGACGATCGGCTCGGCGTCGTCGTCGTTGGCCTCGGGCACGATCTTCACCATCCCGGCGTTGTTCATGTGGGGCATGGTGCCGGAGTACGCGCAGGTCGCGGTGCTCGCGCTGCTCGGCGGCGTGCTCGGCATTCTGGCGATGATCCCGCTGCGCCGGCTGCTGATCGTGCAGGCCGACGCCGAGCTGCCGTATCCCGAGGGGCGCGCCTGCGCCGAGGTGATCCTCGCCAGCGAGAAGGACGACACCGGCGGTCGCGCGATCTTGTTCGGTTTGGCGCTCGGCGCCTTGGTGAAGATCCTCACCAGCGCCGTGCACTTGGTGCCCGAAGAGCTGAGCGCGCTCCTGCCCAAGATGCCGAACGGTGTCGTGATGCTGGCGGTGTCGCCGGCGCTGCTCGGCGTCGGCTACGTGGTCGGCTTCCGCGCGGCTGCGGTGATGCTGGCCGGCACACTGATCGCATCGTTGGTGCTGTATCCGCTGATCACCTCGGTCTACGGCCAGGGGCTCGAGGCGGGCGCCGGTGCCGCGCAGGCCGAGCTGACGCGTAGCGTCGTGCGGTCGCGCTTCGTGCTCTACATCGGCGCCGGGGCAGTGGCCGCCGCGGGTCTATGGACGGTCATCAAGACGATGCCGACCATGCTGGCATCGCTGCTCGCGGTGACGCGTGGCCTCCGCGGCACGGGCAACGCGACGACTGCGCCGACCGACCGCGACCTGCCGCCGGTGGTGCTGATGCTCGGCTTACTCGCGGTGTTGGCCGTGGCCGCGTTCGTGCCCGGCGTGTTCGCCGGCGACCTCGACCAAGCAAGCCGTTTGCTCGCCGCGCTCGGCGCTGTGGTGTTCGGCTTCTTGTTCGTGCCGGTGAGTTCGCGCCTGGTCGGCGTGATCGGCGTGTCGTCCAACCCGACGTCGGCGATGGCGCTCATCACGCTGCTCGGCACGTCGTTGGTGTTCTTGGCACTCGGCATGGTCGGCGATACCACCAAGGCCACGGTGCTGACCATCGCCACCATTGTGTGCGTGGCGGCATCGAAGGCCGGTGACATTTCGCAGGACCTCAAGACCGGCTTCTTGGTGGGCGCCACGCCGGCGCTGCAACAACGCGGGCAGTTGATCGCGGCGGCCGTCGCGTGTTGGGCGATCGCGGGCGTGGTGTGGGCGATCGGCAAGACGCAGGGCTTCGGCGAACACGGCATGGCGGCGCCGCAGGCGACGCTGATGAAGACCGTGGTCGAGGCCGTGCTCGGCGCGTCGGTGCCGTGGCCGCTGGTGCTGTCGGGCGCCGGCCTGTCGGCGGCGGGCATCTTGGCGGGCTTGCCCGGTCTGCCGTTCGCCCTCGGCATCTACTTGCCGATGGGCACCATCGCCGCGATCTTCGTCGGCGGCGTGGTGCGCGCGAGCGTCGAGCGTCGCGGCAAGGCGTCGGCCGATCGCGGCGTCTTGTGTGCCTCGGGCTTCGTGGCCGGTGAAGGCCTCGCGGGCGTTCTCATTGCGGCGTGGGCGCTGCTGCAGGGGCGGGGTCGCGTCAACCCGCCGGCGGCTACGTCGCTGGAGATCGCCTACGGCCTCGCCTGCGTGTTGCTGGCCGTGTGGTGGCTGCGGCGGTCGGCGCGCGCGAGCGACTAACCGCGGACGCGGCGTTGGCGCCGCCGCCGTTGCTCAGTCGCCCAAGCGCTCGAAGCGGAACGTGCCGTTGGGCTGCTCGAACACCACCGCGCAAGCTGCCTCGCCGTCGCCCTCGAAGCGCGCGTGGTAACCATCGAGGTCGCCGATTTGGAACAGGTGGGTTTGCCGCGGCTTCAGCTCGTACACCGGCTGGCCGAGCAGCGTGAGCCGCAGCACGTTGCCGTCGCGCGTCACGGTCGCCACGCTGTCGTCCTTGGCGCGGTACTTGCCGACGTAGCGCGCCAGCACCGCGACATCCTCGAGCGCGGGGTCGCCGCGCTTGCGGAACGTGATCGCCGGCACGGTCGGCTCGAGCTTGACGCGCAGCCCTTCCACCTGGCCGTCGAAGCCGGTGACGAACAGCACCTGCACGTCGTCGATGGCGGCGAGGGCGTCCTTGGCTTCGAGGGCGAAGGTCTCACGCCGCACGTGCTTCAAGGGCAGGCGCACGTTCGCCTGCTCGACCACGAGTCCCTCGCCCTGCACCGCGATCGTGAGGTCGCCGTAGCCGGCGTCGGTGTAGTGACCAGCGTAGTCGGCCAGCGGATGCGCACACGCGATCGCTAGCTTCGTGTTGCTGGCCTTGTCCTTGCTTGCACTGGCGTCGGCCGCGGCCTTCTTGGCCTTGTCGCGCGCCGTCGCAGCCTCACCCGCCCAGTCCTTCGCTTCGTGGCCCAGCAGGCGGTCGGCGGCCATGCGATCGATGAGGCCCGGCAGCGACGTGCCGTCGCGATTCGCCAGCGCCACGATGCCGAGGCCGTCGTTCGGAAAGAAGCCGATGTGGGCGATGAAGCCGTCGATGCCGCCGCCGTGATGCACGTGCAGGTGCCCGCGGTAGGCGTCGACGAACCAGCCGAGGCCGTAGCCGGCCGGCACGATCTCGGGGCGGTCGGTCCGCGGCGCCGCGAACGGGATGAGCGGCGTTCGCTGCGCCAGCAGCAACGCGCCGTCGCAGATCTTCTGGCCGTCGACGACGCCTTCGCCGAGTTGCAACGCCAGCCAGCGCGCGATGTCCTCGACGCACGACTCCACCGAGCCGGCCGGTCCCATCCCGCCGATCTCGCGCCGCGGCACCACGCGCAGCGCGTCGTCGCGCTCTTGGTGGCCGGCCGTGGTCTCGTCGCCAGCGACGAAGGCACCCGCGTGCGTGCGCGTGTGACGCATGCCGAGCGGCGTGAACAACCTGGTCTGCATGACCTCTTCCCACGTGGTGCCGGCGAGCAACGCCGTGGCCTCGCCGAGCACGGCGTAGCCGTGGTTGCAGTACTGGAATTGCGTGCGCGGTGACTTCGACAGCGGCAGGTGCGGCAGCCGCCGCAACAACTCGTCGCGCGACTGCGGCGCCAGGTACCACACCAGGTCGTGGCGCGGCAAACCGGAGCGATGTGACGCGAGGTCGCGCAGCGTGCAGAGCTGACTCGCGGTCGCGTCGGCCAGCCGGAACCCTGGCACGACGTCGCGCACCGGGCTGTCCCACGTGAACGCGGCGAGGCCCGTGCTCTCTGCCAGCAGGGTCGACAGCACGAACGCGGTCATCGCCTTGGTGCTGGAGCCGATCGCGAACAGCGAGCGCGGCGTGACGGGTTCCTTGCTGTCGATGTTGCGCACGCCGAAGCCCTGCGAGAGCAGGACCTCGCCGTTCTTGATCACCGCGACGGCGAGCCCGGGTACGTCGAGCGCGACGCGCGCCTTCTCGATCGCCTGGGCAAGGTCGCCGAGTGCGTGCTTGGCATCGTCGCGCGTCAGCGCGAAGTCGAACTCCTGGCCGCCCTGCGTGAATGAACCACTCAGCTCGTTGTTGGCGACTTTGCCCACGAACGTTGGTTCACCGGGCACGCCCTCGATCGCAAAGGTCAGCTCGTTCCCCTGCTGTTCGACCCCGAGTTCGAGGTCCTTGGCCTTCTGCGCCGGGATCGTGATCGTGCCCAGCAGCTTCTTGGCGTCGACCTTGAACGTAACGACCACGTCGAGCGGCTGACCGGGAACCTCGATGCGTCCGCGCCAGACACCTGCGGGGCCGTCCGTGGCTGGCGCGTCCTTGGCCGTGGGTGGGGCTGCCTTCTGCGCGAGCGCAACCTGCGACGAGCCGAGGGCGATGGCGCACGTCAGCCAAAGCGCGCGTGCAAGGAAGATGGAACGAGGGTGGAAGATGGAAGAGCTGGACATGGGCTGCGGGTGGCCGAAACGCTGGCGGCGATTAGACCTCGCGCCGGATGCCAAGGGTGCAGCGATCTGCGCGAAGCCGTGGCTCCTCACTCGGGCTAGAGTCATCAACATGGTCGCCAACGCACTTCGTACTCCGTTCGATCCCACGCGGAAGTCAGCCAGGCTCTCGAGCATCGAGCCGATCGTATGGCTGTTGATGCTCACGGCGGCGATCGCCGCACCCGCCTTGGGCCAGGGCGTCCAGCCGATCGGGCGCATCGATCCACGCGCACAGCCGCTCGCCCAAGTCGCCACCTTGGATGTGGCGCCGCTGGACCGCGTGGCGATCGACGCCGAGGACGTCCAGCGCCGGATCAACGGGGAACCGGCTCGCTACGCGATCCCGCACCCCGTGCAAGCGACGAGCGCGGCGAACGGAACGTGGCAGGCGCTCGATGCGGTGTGGTCGCTGTGGCGCCTTCGCGTGCGCGCGCCGAATGCGAGCCACGTGAACCTCGGCTTCACGACCTGCCGACTGCCCCCGACCGCGCGGCTGATGGTGTACGCCGCCGACTACTCCGACCTCGTGCGGCCGTTCGACGCCGCCGATGTGTCGCCTTCGGGGCAGCTCTGGACGCCCGTTGTGCGAGGGGCTGCGATCGTCGTCGAAGTCTCGCTGCACACCGCGCAGCGGCCGCAGCTCGAGGTCACGATCGGTCAGGTCGGGTCCGGGTACCGCTTCTTCGGCGCTGGCCCGACCGCGGTGCCGGCACCGGGCCGCCCGGCTCTTGGTCCGTGCAACATCGACGTCGCCTGTTCCCAAGGTGCTGCATGGTTGACCGAGATCTCGGGGGTCGGCGCATTCTCGACGGGCGGGTCGATCTTCTGCACGGGGTCGATGCTCAACAACACGGCGCAGGATGGGCGCAACTACTTCTTGACCGCCTACCACTGCGGGATCCGATCCACCAACGCGGCATCCCTGGTCGTCTACTGGAACTACCAGAACACGACCTGCGGCGGTCCCGACGTCGGCAGGGGGTTGCAGTTCAGCACCGGCTCCGCGTTGCGCGCCGAGTATGCCGCCACCGACTTCACGCTCGTGGAACTGAACACGGCGCCAGACTCGGCTTGGGGGGTCACCTACCTCGGGTGGGAACGCCTCTGTGACTGCGCCACATCAGCGGTGACCATCCACCACCCCAGCGGCGATCCGAAGAAGATCTCGCTCGAGAACGACCCCACCGAGATCACGTCGTATTCAGGCACCACCACCCCCGGTGACGGGACGCACATCCGCGTGGTCGACTGGGATGCAGGATCGACCGAGCCGGGTTCGTCGGGCGCGCCGCTATTCAGCCAGAACAAGCGGGTGATCGGCCAACTCCATGGCGGTGCGGCAGCGTGCGGCAACAACAACTCCGACTGGTATGGCCGCTTCTCCATGTCGTGGACCGGCGGTGGCACTCCAAGCACCCGGCTCTCCGACTGGCTCGATCCAGGCAACACCGGCGCCACCGCGGTCAACACCTTCGGCCGCGCCAGCTACCGGACCTTCGCGCCCGGCTGTTCGGGCAGCATGGCCACGACGCGCTTGACGGCGCAGGGTCCGCCGAATGTCGGCAGCACGCTGCGGGTGGACCTCGACAACCTGCCGGCCAACGCCGCGTTCATGATGATCGGCTTCAGCATCACGACGTCGCCATTCGGCCCACTCCCGATGGGGCTCGCCTGGCTCGGCATGCCGGGCTGTGTCCTCCACGTCAGTCCGGACGTCCTCGCATCGGTGTCCGGCAGCGGCAACCGGGCGACCTTCGCCATGACCGTCCCCCCGGCTTCCCACCTCATGGGTGTGAGGTTCTTCCAGCAGGCCCTCGTGCTCGATCCTGCTGCCGGCAATGCGGCGGGCCTGGTGATCTCGGACGCGGCCGTGGCGGTCATCAACGGTGCGCCGGGCGGCATCGCGGGAGGGCGGACGCCGAACATGGTCACGATCTCGCCGGGGACCTTCCTGATGGGATCCAACGCGGCGACGGGGACGCCCTACTACTCGCAGGCATGGGAGCGTCCCGTGCATCAGGTGACGATCAGCCGGCCGTTCTGCATGAGCAAGTATGAGGTGACGCAGGCGGAGTACCAGGCGGTGATGGGGATCAACCCGTCGTACTTCCAGGGTACGTCCTGGCCGAACAGCGCCAACCGCCCTGTGGAACAGGTCACCTGGCTCGATGCGATGGCCTACTGCGCGGCGCTGACGGCGCGGGAGGCAGCCGCTGGGCGTCTGCCGGCGGGGTATCAGTATCGACTGCCGACGGAGGCCGAATGGGAGTACTGCTGCCGCGCGGGAACGACCACGGAGTACCACTACGGCAACACCCTGGTGTGTGGGCAAGCGAGCTTCGCGTACAGCCACCACACGAACAGCTCGTGCAACTCGAACAGCACCGTCGTGGTGGGCGGTTATGCGCCGAACGCTTGGGGCTTGCACGACATGCACGGCAACGTTTGGGAGTGGTGCCTTGACTGGTGGGATTTGAGTTCAAACTACCCTTCCTCGCCGGTTGTCGATCCCTATGTAAACAGCGGCCCGTTCCGGGTCATCCGGGGCGGCAGTTGGGGCGACTACTCGGACTTCTGCCGGTCCGCGTTCCGGTACAGGTACTTCCCGGCGCTCAGGGGCATCGCCCTGGGCTTCCGGGTCGTGCTTGCCCCAGTTCTCGTCTAGCGAGTAGTGATCAAGAACAAGGAGCGAGGCCGTAGGCGTAGGCGACGTAGGCCCGTGCGGTAGCCGGGCCGGAGGAGCCGGAGCCGGAGGCCGAGCGGGCCGACTGTCATTCCCAACCACGAAGTACTGACGATGCAGGTACGCGTTTTCACGATCCCCATGGATGGCGACCCTGACGCGATCGAAGAGCTGAACGCCTTCCTGCGCGGGCAGAAGGTGTTGAGTGTCGAGAAGGTGGGCGCGGGCAACCAGTACGCCGCGATCGCCGAGCACGACAACCTGCTGCTTCCGTTCCACCGCGCGCGGCGCGGCAAGCAGTGTGCTAGATTGCTCCCATGGTGCGTCGTGACGCGACAGACGACTCGAACTCCCTGGAGCCCGGGCAGTCTGGCGCACGTCGTTCTCGATCCGCGGGAGTCAGTCCCGCTCCGGTAAGCGCCGAAGCGCCGGGTAGCAGGCCCCAGGCATCACCGG
>JANPER010000164.1:0-73163 GCA_031423015.1 Planctomycetota bacterium
CCGCGCTTCAGAGAGCGCGGAAGGCGGGCGAGGCTGACGATCTAGGCATCGCCCACTTTGTGCTTCAATGGGGCCGCGCTTCAGAGAGCGCGGAAGGCGGACGGCAGCAAGCTCTTCATCGTCGACACCAAGGGGCTTCAATGGGGCCGCGCTTCAGAGAGCGCGGAAGGGGTGCCTACAAGGAATCTGCCGAGGTCGGTGTGGATGCTTCAATGGGGCCGCGCTTCAGAGAGCGCGGAAGGCACATGGATGAGCGGGCACGCATGGGCGCACTGGGTGCTTCAATGGGGCCGCGCTTCAGAGAGCGCGGAAGGAATCACCTTGGCGCGGTGCATCGCGTAGGTCTGCGCGCTTCAATGGGGCCGCGCTTCAGAGAGCGCGGAAGGATCGGGCGATGACTCGGAAGGAAGCCTGGGTCACCATGCTACAATGGGGCCGCGCTTCAGAGAGCGCGGAAGGCTCCAACACGTGACGCAGGACTACCGCGTCTGCGCGGCTTCAATGGGGCCGCGCTTCAGAGAGCGCGGAAGGCTGGCGGACAGGAGCGGAAGCGAATGAGCAACGACCGGCTTCAATGGGGCCGCGCTTCAGAGAGCGCGGAAGGAGACACGCACCCAGCCTCGGTGCCAAGGTCCAATAGAAATCAAAGAGCGAGCGGCGCCGGCTCGACGTGATCGCAGCGCCGTACCGTTCCGCTACTTCTATCCACAAAGATGTCATTGTCAAAGACTTCGAGCGACCGCCGGCCACGGCGCGGCGCTTCGCCGCTCGCCAAGCTACACCACCAGACACCGCCCCGGTGGCCGATACGGCTTGCCGAGCACTTCCAAGCACTCCAACAGCGAACGGCTCGCCACACCAAGATCCAGGATCAACAGTTGGTCGTCTCCATGGTGCAGCATTGGGTCGAGTCGCCCACGCAGCTCGGCAAACTCGCGCGCGTTCAACTCACAGAAGAACACACTGTACTGCGCGTGATCACCATGATCCCGCAGCGTCTTGAAGATCCGATCGCGGCGACCATCGTCGGCCACGTCATAGCTGAACAGATAGCGGCGGCGCATGCTTCACCTCGTCACGATGCCGACATACTCAGGAACATCCCGCCGCAACCAACGGGAGAAGAAGCGCGCCTGAAGGCGGATCGTCGCGCGCCACGAGCACCGATAGCCAAAAATCGGGTGCGTCACGATCTGCTCGAGTCGCGCCTCGAAAGCGCGGATGAGACCCTTGCGCGCCGCCGCGTCCATCACACATCCCGACGCCCCGCGCTGAAAGTCACCTTCGCTGACCATGCGCGTGTTGATCGCTGTCACCACGGCGCTGTCGGCAACCAGCGGCCGAAACTCTTCCATGAGATCGAGTGCCAGGGCCGGTCGCCCATGCCGCGGAACGTGAAAGAGACCCCACCACGGGTCCAATCCTTCCGCCAGGATCGCCACAGTGACCTCCTTGACCAGCAACGCGTACGCGAATGACAGCATGGCGTTGACCGGGTCGCGCGGCGGACGCCGGTTGCGAGTCTCGAAGTCGAACGTGACGCCCGGCTCGTTCACGCGCACCATGCGCGCGAACGCCGCGAAGTAACGCGCCGCGCCGGCGCCCTCGATGCCGAGGAGAACCTCGGGCGTCGCCGCGGTGCGCGCGTCGTGCGACGCTTTCGCCATCGCCGCCAGCACGTCGCCAGCGACGCCGTCGCCGTTGCACCGCAGCATCGTCCGTTGGTTCTTCACTTTCGCTTCCACAACCGCGCGTGCGAACTCGAGCCGCCGCGCTGGGTCCTGCGCCGCTTGGAACTGCGCCGCTCGGTCATACGCATTGCGCAGCCCCATACCGATCGTGATGCCATGGAACCAATGACCGCGACTCATGTGCACGATCGGCACCGCCGCTTCGGTGAGTAGCCCGATCGTCTGCGCCGTCACGGACACATTGCCCAACAGAACGAGCTGGCACACATCCTTGAGCCGCGCCGATCCAATCTCCTCGCCACGCGCGCGCACGATCAGGCTCTCACCGCGCTTGCCAACCTGTGCCCCCTGTTCCTGCACGTAGAGCGGCACGGCGTCGTCGCGCACCGGATACAGCCTCCTGGTCTCCGGCTGCTCCGGGTCGCGCGGCACCGCGCGCAACGCCAGCGTCTCATCAGGAAGGCAGATCCCGGCCAGCGAGCACCCGTTGCACTTGGGGCTGTCTTCGAGCGGATCGGGAAGGACCGTTGACCGTGCCGCCGTCCGCGCCGCGGCGAGCAGTTCGAGTGTGCGTCGCTCTAGATCTGCGGTGAACGCGATCTCCACGCGCGTGCGCGACGCGCGAAAGTAGAGATGGCCGTGATCACTGCGATAACCGTGCTCGCGCAACAGCAGACCCTGCGCCATCAACTGCACGCGCTCGGGTTCCCAACTGCGCTCGGCGTTGTCGGGCACACGACCGCGCTTGGTTTCCACCGGAACCGCCTCGTCGCCGACCGTGGATACCAGGTCGA
Organism: Planctomycetota bacterium; assembly: GCA_031423015.1. Classification (GTDB taxonomy): domain Bacteria; phylum Planctomycetota; class UBA1135; order UBA1135; family UBA2386; genus DATGPD01. Next base: position 2,486 of record JANPER010000164.1, read on the forward strand.
GTTTGGCGACCAGCCCGAGCCGGTCGCTCGACAACTGCACCGAGCGTGACACGACCGGTGGGTCGTCTCCCACGCCCGCATCTACGCTATTGGCCGCCGCGTCCTGTTCGTCGCTGCTCCCGTTTGCCCTCGCAGGCGGCGACACCAGCACATGATCGACGGCGTCGACCCGTCGATGCGCCGCCTGTCCCTCGATCGTGAAGTGATTGTCCTCCCACCGACCCTCCACATGCATCAAGTGGAAGAGCCGCGGACAGTAAGCAAACTCATTGAGCATGCGGACAGGCAGCGGCTCGTCGAAGGCCGAGCGCGCGCCATCATCGACAGTGTTCGCGTCTCCCATAACTGACTCCTCTACGCGACAGACCCAAAGGTCATCGATCAGCGACTCAGACGCGAGTCGCCCAAGACTCTTCGGCCAACAACTGCACGTAACCCAAGCGGCGCGTCGATCGATACCGTCTCCGTTTCCATACATCTGTCTGTATTCAACGTGGAGCGAGTGTTAGGCTCGAACCCATGGAAGTGACGCGCAGCGCCGTGGATGGTCGACCGCCGGCAGCGACCAACCTGTTCACCAGCCTTGACTTCGAGCTCACCCTGGTGGCCGGCTTACCCAGCGGCGAGCTGGCTCACCGCCTTGCTCTCGCGATGCGCGGCGGCGACGTGTGTCATCGCGCATTGGCTTTCTATCTGCACGACCTGGAAACGCGGCGCGCGTATCAAGAACTCGGCTACGCCAGCGCGATCGAGTTCGCGCGCCATCGGCTGGATATGAGCAAAGGCCGCGCCCGCGATCTCCTGCTCGTGGGCCGCAAACTGCAAGAGCTACCCCACCTCGACGCCGCCTTCGCCGCCGGCGAACTGTCCTGGTCCAAGGTGCGCCGCGTCGCCCGCGTGGCAGTGCCGGCGACGGAGCAGGCTTGGATCGAGCGTGCGTTGCAGTCAACCCACGACGACGTCGACGCGCTGGTGAACAGCGCCCAGGAAGGCGACGCCCCGCGCAGCCTCGACCGTGGCCTTCCCCACGCCCGTTTCATCAAGCGCTTCGCCCTCGACTCGGTTCGCCACCAGATGTTCGAGCGCGCGCGCGACAAACTTGCCGCCGAGCTTCGCCGCGTAGTGACCGACGACGATGTCCTCGACGAAATGCTGCGCCTCCTGCTCGCCTCTTCCGCCGACGGCTCCGTGCCCGGCCGAGCAAAGGTCGACGACTCTCTGTTCCGTGTTGTCGTCGCGGAGGGCGACGCAGCCCCCGACGACCCACCCACAAGCGCAGCCGCCAGCGACGCCGCCGTAGCCGGCCGCCTCCGCCAACGCGTCCTCGACCGCGACGCTCACCGCTGCCGCGCCTGCGACAGCTGCCGCAGCCTCATGATCCACCACGTGGTCTGGCGCAGCCACGGCGGCGCGACCACGCGAAACAACCTGGTCACCCTGTGTGCCCGCTGCCACGGCCTGGTTCATGAGGAGTGGTTGCGCGTCGAGAAGGACGCCGCCGGCGGCTTTCGCCTTACCGATCGCGAGGGCCGCAATCTGCACACGCGTCACCCCGACATCGGGCCGGCGTTGCGCGTGACGTGCGCAGTTGCGCACGGAGCGGGCGACCGCGTTGAAGCCGCCGCGCGCGCGTCGCTACTGACTGAGGACGACATCCCCGATGTCGTGGACGGCGAGTGGTATCGCCGGCACGAGCATTTGTTGGAGTGGAGGGGCGGGAGCGTGCGGGTGAGGAGGGGTGGGAGACAAGTCGCAGAGCCCGTGCCACCACGCCCGGAAGCGACTCTCAAGCTCTGAGCTGCCGTGAGGGGCCATCTGCCGGCCGGAACAGCCCAGGCCCGAAGTTGCACCCCAAACCGAGGCAGATCGGACCGGCAACCGGACTGTCGAGCGTGAGCGCGAGGTGGAAGGCGCCGAGGTCTCTCACCATCGCGCCCCATTCGATCGAAGTGGCGAAACCACCGACCTCGTTGCTTCACGTCATCGTCCCCGGGTTCGACAGTCAGGATTCAGCCACCGTACTTGACCCGCGCGCCTCGTGGTCGGTATGAGACCACGACCAGCGCCATGCGAGCTTGCCGGGACGGCACGTACGCGCGGGGAATATTATGAGCACTGCGTTCGCGCGAGACTTTGCGGCGTTGACTGACCACTTCCCCTTCGCCTGGCAGCAAGCGCTCTTCGAGCGCATGCTGGCTCGCGACTTGCCGAGTTCGTGTGACCTGCCGACGGGCACGGGAAAAACCTCGGTGATTCCTATTTGGGTGCTGGCGCTACGCGAACATGTTCGTAGAGGCACCGCGCGCTCTTTTCCTAGGCGTCTGGTCTACGTCGTGAACCGCCGGACGGTGGTGGACCAAGCAACGAACGAGGCTGTCGTGCTTCGGCAGGCACTGGTCAGCAAGCCAGAGCTTCGCGCGATCGCAGACGACCTGCGCCGTCTTGCCGTTGTTCCCGATCTCAGCCCGATCGGGATCAGCACGCTCCGTGGCGAGTTCATGGACAACGCCGAATGGCGCATCGACCCGGCGCGAGCCAGCATCATCGTTGGCACGGTCGACATGATCGGGAGTCGGCTGTTGTTCTCTGGCTACGGCTGCGGGTTCAAGACCAAGCCGATGCACGCAGGCTTTCTTGGTCAGGACGTGCTGTTGGTGCACGACGAGGCTCACCTCGAACCCGCGTTCCAGGCTCTGATCGAGAAGATCGTGGCAGTCCAGGGGCAGGGCTGCTGGGAGGCGGGCCGTGCCATCAAAGTCATGGCGTTGACCGCGACACATCGCGGTCGCCAAGCCGAGTTCTCCCTGACTCAAGGCGACCTGCAGGATCGCGCTTCCGTGCTGGGCAGGCGCCTGCACGCCGCCAAGCTACTGAAGCTCCACCCGCTGCGGGGACAGTCCCTTGTCGATGCGGTCATGCAATTGGCGAAGGCGCGGCAGGGCTCCGATCGGTCGGTCCTCTGCTACCTACGCAGGGTCGATGACGTCGAGGATCTCAGCAGCAAGTTGGCCAAGGCGGTCGGCGCGGACCACGTGGAGGTCTTGACTGGCACGATGCGTGGCCACGAGCGAGGGAAACTGATTCGCTCACCGGTGTTCGCTCGCTTCATGCGCAAGCCTCCCGAGGGAGTCGTGCCGATCCCTGGAACGGCCTTCCTGGTATGCACCTCTGCGGGCGAGGTCGGCATCGACATCTCGTCCGACGATCTCATCTGCGACTTGACCACGTTCGACAGTATGGCTCAGCGACTTGGTCGGGTGAATCGGTATGGAGATGGCAGTGCCCTCGTCGATGTGTTGCACGACGAGAGTCTGGGCGACGCAGGCGATGAGGACAGTGCGGCTGACGAGGACACTCCTGATGACGAGGATGAGTCCGGCAGCACTCCAGCGGCGCGTCGGGGACGCAGCGAACGGCAGTTCGAGAAGCGGCAAGCTCTGACACTGGCATTGATCCGCAGCCTCCCTGCTTTGCCCGACAACCGCCTCAATGCGTGTCCAGTAGCCTTGCGAGAACTTCCGTCGGCGCTCGTACAGGAAGCGTTCGCACCTGCGCCGGCGATTCCGCACGTCAGCGAGATCCTCTTCGATCGGTGGGCCCTCACTTCGATCCGGCACGCCTTCCCAGGCCGACCACCTGTTGCCGATTGGCTGCACGGGATCCCGACCTACGAGCCGCCGGTAGTTTCCGTGGCATGGCGCAGGGAAGTCGACTTGTTGGGACCTGAGGTAGCCACGGATGAGTTCGTTCGCGAAGTTCTCGACGACTACCCGATCAAGTCCTTCGAGTTGCTGACCGATCGGGTCGACCGCGTTCTCAAGCACGTCGCCGTCATGGCTCGGAGAACGGATGGGCCCGTCTGGGTCGTGGGCAGCGATCGCAAGCTGGAGCGGTGCCTCCTCAGCGACTTGGTCGAATGGAAGGAGGAGAGGTTGGCTGATGCGACAGTAGTACTGTCTCCCACGTTGGGCGGGCTCACTCCGCAGGGCCAGCTCCGCGGCGCCGCCGAATCAACGGCGGACATCTCGTACGATGTCGCTGACGAGTGGCATGGTGGGTTGGGACCACACCGTGCGCGGGGCAACAACCTGGAACCGCCAAGCGGGATGCGCCTCGTCCAGTGCTTCGAGTTCCCGGAGAGTGACGAGGGGGATGCCGAGCCGGCGGTGTTCGCCTGGTTCGTGCGCCCCGAATCGGCTGACGACGATGGGTCGCGAACGTCAGCTGGCGCTCAGCTGTTGTCGGCCCACTTGAGCGATGCCGAAGCGTGGGCTGCCCGCTTCGCCGCGAGCCTCGAGTTGGGTGACGTCGAGAAGACCGCGGTGGTCGGGGCCGCGCGCATGCATGACCTGGGCAAACGCCGCGAGGTCTGGCAGCGATCCATCCGCAACAAGAACTACCCGAAGGAAGTGCTCGCCAAAGGGCGCGTGCGTCCGTTGGAACTTGGGAACTATCGTCACGAGCTCGGATCCGTGCTCGACATAGTTCGCGACAAGATGCGACCGGACGGCGACCGCTCTGACCTGCTCCTACACATCGTCGCCGCTCACCATGGCAGGGCTCGCCCCTGCTTCCCAATCAGCGAGTGGAACGACGCCGAGTCTCCGCAGCTGGTTGCTGCGGCGGTCGATGAGACGCCGTCCCGGTTCGTCGCTCTGCAAGAGCGCTTTGGACGGTGGGGCTTGGCGTACCTGGAGTCGATCATGAGAGCCGCGGACTTCATCGCGTCCGCCAAGCCAGGGGTGCGGCCGTGAGCGAGTTCTTCCTCGACGTGGACGTGACGAACCCCGGCCAGTTCTTCGCGTGCTGCGGCTTGTTCGAGGTGACGGATCGCTGCGTCGGCGATGCCGTCGGTTGGTTCGACGGATCTCACTTTCGCCTGTCGTCGAGTCAACAGATGTCGCTCGGAAGCGTCATCGGATTCGCATGCGAGTCGACACTCGAAGTCGTCGACCCCCGCGACGAGACGGCCTCGCCACTCGATTACCGCACTGGCAAGAACCCGTTGCGCCTGGATTGGTGGAAGGCGAAGCGGGCCGATGGCGCGTCGCTCAAGACGTGGGCAGGACGCATGCAGTGCTCGCGAATTGCGCGGGCGATGCAAGGGGCACTGAGATCGATGAAGCCTGACCAACACCTCCTCGATCACGGACAGGTTGTCTTCGAGCCTGAGTCCGGTAAGAAGGTGGAGCCCTTCTACTTCGATGCGAGACGTGCGGCGAATGCCCATCCGTTGGACGTGGGGTTCGCGCACGATCCATTGGACATGCAGGCGCTCGCGTTCCCCGCCGTAGAGTTCCTGACTCTGGTTGGACTGCAGCGCTTTCGCCCCATGCCGATGTCCACGCCCCGGGTGTTCGAGTATCGACCATGGACTCAGAAATCGAGACCACTGACGGCTAGTGTGGCGCTGACCGGAGAACTTGGCGCTACGACCCGCCTACGATTCGAGAGCGCATTCCGCACTGATCAGAGGAAGCACAAGGCATTTGCCACCGCAACGAAGGTGGAAAGAGCGTGACATGACGATGGACTTCAATGACATGTTGTCGAAGGACGGACCTGCGGCCTTGGTGCTGCGCCAACAGCTGGAGCCGGTGGAGGGCCCCGATGGAGTCTTCTTTCCGCCGACGTTTGCGGCGACCGAGGATGGCAAGTTTCCGGCTGGCTACAACATCGACTCGATCGGCAAGCAAGAGGACGGAAGGAATGTCTGCATCGTCGACACCGTTGGTTCGCAGGCCAACAGGATCGAGCCATTGTTCGCCGAGGAGGAGTACTCAGACCTTGTGCCGCAGATCGAAGTGAACGCTGGCAGCAAGCGGGTCAGCATCCTGCGCGCTGGACACCGTGCTGCGGATGCGATCGTGAGATGCTCGGCCCTGCGCGACGACCTTCAGGCGGCCTTCAAGAGTCTGCTTGCTGGCGACGCCTTGCCACTAGCAAAGGTGGCGCCGACCTCCCTCATCTTCGGCGTCTGGGACTCCCGCGACACGCAGGCGAAGTCGCCGCGGCTCTTCGCTTCCACGATCCGCGCCTTCGATGTGCGTGCACTCACCCGATCCGCGGTGTTCGTGCCTTCTGTCGACTTCGTCGCAGAGGGGCTGCTCGAGGAGCCCGCGGACAAGAAAACGCACGACCTGTTCTCAAGTCGTGGGTTCCTTCATGCACCAGCGTCGAGGAGTCACGGGGGGATCATTGCAACCGGCGGCGTACGACGCGAAGCCGTGCTGCACCTGGCCGGCTTGCGGATGATCCGCAGTGGTGATGCGGGCACCACCAAGAAGCTCCAGGGCTATCTGCTTGGCCTTGGGCTTGTCGCGCTCACGGCACCGCCCTCGAACTACCTGAGGTCCGGATGCAACCTGGTTCCAGTTCAGGCGAAGCCGGCCACGCTGGAAGCGGTCAAGATCGACGGCTCACGTGAGGTACTCATGTGCACAGTCGATGCGGCGAAGACCTTCGCAACGGCCTGCGCAAAGGCATTCGGCGTCGGGCCAACCCGGAGCGTTGACTTCGCCAGCGACAAGGCGAAAGAAGATCTCGCCGAGGTGGACAAGAAGAAGGCCAAGAAGGCCAAGAGCAAGTGAGCAGGGCTGGACGATGACGGAGTACCTCTGTCTCGCCTTCCGTTTCCTCTCGCCACTGTTCCATGGGCGAAAGGACGGCGGCGTTCCGGAATGGCCACCTTCGCCGCTTCGTGTCATGCAGGCTCTGGTAGCGGCGGCAGCACGTACAGAAGGGCGCTCGTTCGCGACCGCAGCCTTCGAATGGCTCGAGCGACAACCGCCCCCTTTGGTGTTTGCGCCCGCCGCTTCCGCTGCCAGCGGCTACCGCCTCTCGGTGCCCAACAACTCGATGGACGTCGTGGCGAAGGCTTGGGTCCGTGGTGGAGACGGCAAGCCCGGTGAGCAGCGGGCGATGAAGACTGTTCGACCGATGCGTCTCATGGGGAGTGAGGCAGTTCGGTTCGCTTGGGTGCTCGACCGTGATCCTGTCGCGCGGGCCCATGCAGAGCGACTCAGTGCCTTGGCCGAAGTCGTTGTGGCGTTGGGGTGGGGGCTGGATCTCGTCGTGGGGAGTGGTGCGGTCCTGCCGGCAGCAGCCATCGAAGCGATCCGCGAGCATCGTTGGGTTCCAGGCGAGGAAGCTGCAGGCGGCCTACGCGTACCGATCCCTGGCACGACCGCTGCGCTGGAGCACCGCCATGGTGAATGGTTGGTGCGGACGAGTCTGGACGATGAGCCGTACCGGCCTCCGTCGGCGCTCACGGCCTTTCGGGTGATTCGTTACATCGCGGCAGAGGAAGACTCGCCGAGAGCCACGACAGCACTCCGCTTGATGGACCCAAGCGGAGATGGAATGAGAGCATTCGACTGCGAACGGTGGACGACTGTCGTTGCCGGAATGATGCGCCATGTTGCAAGCGGCGCTGCGGTGGCCTGCGGTTGGCCTGAACGCGACGTCGCAGCCATCGTACTTGGTCACGGTGAGTCGAAGGGAGTGGGAGGTCACGCTCCGGCATCTTCGAAGCGTCTTGCCTACCTGCCGCTTCCTACGATCGAGGGACGCCCAGGCGACGGCGCGCATGTCGGTCAGGTCCGGAGGGTGCTCGTCACGAGCTTCGGTGACGGCGCAGTCGTTCCCTGGGCCGCGGGCGCTCTGGCCGGACGAACTCTGACAAGCGAGGGCGATGGAAAGCCCGTTGCAGTCTTGGCCCCATGCGTTCCGTCCGATCCGGTCGTCGGACGCTACATCGGCCGCTACGACACTTGGGCTACCGTGACGCCGATCGTCCTACCTGGTTACGAGGATCACGGTGGGTTGCGCAAGAAGCTGGCGAAGACGAAGGACAGTGCGACGCAGAAGCGGCTACTTCTGCGGCTCGAGGCTCGGACCGACCAGTTGGTGCGCAAGGCACTCGAGCAATCAGGAGTTGCCCACGAGCTTGCAACACGCGCCGACGTCGAGTGGAGCGGAATCTGTTTCTGGGCTGGCGGGGGAAGGGCTTCGGACTTCAAGGTTCCTTCGCACTTGACGGGCTACTCGCGGCTGCATGTGCGAGTGGCATGGCGTGACGAGAATGGAAACCCGATCCAACGGAGCGGCCCGTTGTGCGCCGGGAGCGGCCGCTTTTACGGGATCGGTCTATTTGCGGGTGTGTCCTAATGCCCGGCTGATTGTCTCGCTCGACTGGTCAGACCTCCCGCCCACCCTCGCTGCGCGGCACTCTTCTCATCCCGCCGACTCACGCCATGTCCGAGCCCACCACCCGCCGCTCCCTCCTCACGACGCTCACGCTCGCCCTCGGCGCCATTCCGATCGTGGGCGGCTTCTTTGTTGCACTCCGCGCGGCGCTCGCGCCGGCTGCCACTACCAAGCCAACCCGCATCCCGCTCTGTCGCCTCGATCAAGTCCCTGACACCGGCATCGTCGAACGCGCGATCGCTTATCAAGTGCGCCAGGGACCGAGCGTGGAGAACGTGGCGAAGGTGGTGTTCCTTACACGGGATCCAAGCACCAGGGCTGTGATTGCGATGGCTGGGGAGTGCACGCACTTGGCTTGTCCGGTGCATATTCACAAAGACAAAGAAGGGCCGCCGCTGCAGTGTCCGTGTCACGGGGGCAAGTTCTCGGCGACGGGGGAAGTGGTCGATGGGCCGCCGCCGCGGCCGTTGCGACGACTCACGCTCGAAGTGCCGCAGGACGGCAAGGGCATGATCTATGTGGTGAACGCGTGAGCCGGCTGCTCGTCTGGCTGGACGATCGGTTGGGGGTCGTCACGCTGTTCAAGGACTCGATGTCGGAGAAGCGGCCGCCGCGGGGAATTGGCTGGTTGCGCACGTTGGGGTTTGCGGCGCTCACGATCCTCGTACTGCAGGTACTGTCGGGGCTGGCGATCGCGATGCACTATGTGCCGTCGACGGGGCTGGCATACGACTCGATCCGGGCGCTGGAACAAGACGTGCCGGGGGGGCGCTTCGCGCGGGCGTTGCACTACTTCGGCGCTTCGGCGTTTGTGATTGCGATGGCGCTGCATATGGCGCGCGTGTTTTTTACCGGCGCTTACAAGGCGCCGCGCGAGTTCACTTGGCTTACGGGAGTCGGCTTGTTTGTCCTCGTGCTCGCTTTTGGCTTCACCGGCTATCTGCTGCCGTGGGATCAGAAGGCGTACTTCGCGACCAAGGTCGGCACGCAGATCGCCGGCAAGGCGCCCGTGATCGGCGAACACATTCGACAGATCTTGAACGGCGGCGATGAGGTCGGGTCACCGACGCTGACGCGCTTCTATGTGATCCATGTCGTGCTGCTGCCGCTCGCTTTGTTCGGCCTGCTGCTGGCGCACATGCTGCTCATCCAGCGGCACGGGGTGGCGCCGCCTGGGTTGAAGGTCACCGATCCCGGCGAGCCGGGCGAGCCGTACTTCCCCCATCACACGGCGAAGGAAGCCGCGGTGGGCGCGCTCGTCGCCGGCGTTCTCTTTTGGCTCGCGGCCACCCAAAGCGCGCCGCTCGAAGCGGTCGCCGAGCCGTCGGACACCGGCTACGACCCGCGCCCGGACTGGTACTTCGCCGGCCTTTTCCAGCTGCTCAAGATCTTCAAGGGTCCACTCGAACCACTCGGCACGTTCTGGCTACCCAACGCGCTGCTGGTGGGTCTCGCGCTCTTGCCGTTCCTCGATCGCAATCCGGAACGTCATTGGCGCAAGCGGCCGTTCATTACCATCGTCGGCGTCACGGTCATCGCGTTCGCTGTGCTCTGCACGTGGATCGGCGTCGACGACAAGCCGAAGAACACCAAACAACTCAATTACCCGTTGGGGCTCACGGAGATCCAGAAGGAGGGATATCGCCTGGTGCGCCGGCTCAAGTGCACGGAGTGCCACAAGCAGGGCGATGTCGGCAAGACCGACCACGACGCGCCCGACCTCGACCGGATCGATCAGCCACCGGACATGGTCGCCGCAATCCTCGAGGATCCGCTGGGCACGATCGAATCGGAGGACATGCCCGACTTCGCGCACATCGACGCCACCAGCCGTTACACGATCGGCGTGTACTTACAGTGGCTGCACGCGAGCATGCACGGCAAGAAGTAAGGCGGGCGTCGTTGCGCTAAGGCGTTGCGCTAAGGCGTTGCGCTAGGCGCAGCCGCACGGCGCCTTGTGGCAGCGCGGACAGCCGCGCGCGTATTTCGCGCGCCCCACGTTCTCCAAGTCGATCTGGTGCATCGAGGCGAGCGTGACCAACCACGCGTACACATCGCCAAACTCCTCCTCCAGGTTCATGCGCTCCTTGCGCCGAATCGCGCGCACCAGCTCGCCGACTTCCTCGACAAACCACAGCAGCGTGCCATCGACGCCGCGCGCGGCGTCGCGCGCCAGGTAGATGTCTTCGATCAGCTTTTGGAACGAGCGCTCGTCGGTCACGGCAACCTCACCAACGCTTGGCGGTGACCAGCGCGATCTCCTCGCGCAAACCGTCGGTGCCGGCTTCGGCCTCGATCGCGCCGAGCACCATGTTCATGAACGCGCCGGTGTTCTTGGGCGAGTGCTCCTGCACCAGCGCCCGTAGCCCCTCATGCCGATGGCCACCCTCGTTGATGAGCACCACCCGCACGCCCTGGGCGACGCTGATTCTGGTGGGCCGGACCTGCTTCTCGAACACCGCGCCTTCGTCGAGGCCGAGCGCCAGGCCCTCGGCGACGACGTCTTGCACCTCGCCCGCCGCACACAGCAACGCGGGCGTGTGGGTGCCCGCCTGATACAGCTTCACTTCGTCGGCGCCGAGTTCGAGCAGCGTCGCCTTGGCACACACGCTGGGTGGCAGCACGCGATGCAGCACGCGGTTGGTGTGCGCCAGCGCCTTGCGCGCGTTGGCGCCGGCCTCCAGCGCGCGATGCAATTCATCGCGAGCCATGCGGCAAGCGTAGATCGACAGCGCGCCGGCACCCTCCGCACTCACCAGGTAGAGCACGGCGACACCGTCTTTGCTGACGCTGCCAAAGTAGTCGAGGCCGCCCCGACTCCCGCTGGCCAACGCCGCATCGACCTCGAAGCCCTCGACGGCGTCGAGCCCTTGCGGCAGCGCGCGGTCGCGCAGCACGCGCACCTGCGGGTCGAAGCCCGCTTGCAGCGTGCCGGCCTTCTCCTGCTCGGCGAACATCGACGACAAGTCGCTGGCGAGATACTGAATCGAGGTGCCGAGCGACGTCACCTCATCGGCACCCGCGACCCGTACCTTCACCACCGCCGCGCCGCGACCCAGCTTGTTCACCGCGAGACTCAGATCGGTGAGGCGCGACGCGATGCCATTGGCGAGCGCGTAGCACACGCCGCCGATGGCGATGCCGGCGATCACCGAGAACGCCGGGCCGAGGATCCACGCCCGCGACAAGAGTTCGCGCTCGGCGCGATTGTCGTTGGAGACGGCTCCGCCCAGGGTCTGCACCATCACCAAGGTCAGCAGCAAGCCAGCCAGCACGGTGCAGCCGCCGCCAATCAGACAAAATCGCAAGGCTAGCTTGCCGCGACGAGAGGTTGCGCGCGCCATGGTTTGCTAGGGGTTGGTCAAGGGTTGGTCATCGCCAGGCCAAGCCACGGCAAAGCAACGAGCACGAGCCCGCTGTAGATGCCGGCGGCGAAGTCGTCGAGCATGATGCCGGGAGCCCCTGGAACATACTCCAGCCGGTTTGCCGGCCACGGCTTCCACACGTCGAAGGCGCGGAACACCAAGAAACACATCACGTGCGCCGTCGGCGACGGATCGCCGTGCCACAGCGTCAAGATCGAGAGCGCTACCAAGTAGCCGACGACCTCGTCGAGCACGAACGCCTTGGGATCCTTGCTGCGCAGGATGCGCGCGGTCCAGTCGGTGAACGAACAGCCGACGGCGAGCAGCAAGAGCCCAAGGCCGAGCAACGCAAGGCCGAGCGTGGTGCCCGTCAAGAACAGTTGCAGCAGCAGTGCGAGCGCGACGCCGCCGAGCGTGCCAAAGGTGCCCGAGGCGACCGGCGCGAGGCCCAGGCCGCAGCTGGTCGCGAGCAGCCAACGCAGACGATCGAGGCAGCTCATGCGCCGCGCCGTCGCAGCAGGCGCGCCGCCTTGATGACGTAGTTGAGGCCAGAGACGACGGTGAGCACCAGCGCCACCCAGACCGAGATCACCGCGGTGCGCGCGAAGAACTGGCTGCCGGCCAGCACCGTGAGCAACGCGGAGGCGGCGACGCATTGCGCGATCATCTTCCACTTGCCGAGCCGATCGGCAGGGAACGGATGCCCCGCGGCCTCGGCCGCCGAGCGCAGCGTGGTCACCAGAAACTCACGCGCGACCACGACCACCACGATCCAACTCGGCAGGATGTCGGCGGTGACGGGGTACTCGACCAACATGATCAGCGTGCCGCACACCAGGATCTTGTCGGCGAACGGATCGGCGATGCGACCGAACTGCGTGACCTGCTGCCAGCGCCGCGCCAACCAACCGTCGACGAAGTCGGTGATCGCGGCGAACAAGAACAAGCCGAACACCCACCACACTGCCGAAGGCGGCGGAGCCTTGCCGAGCAGCGCTAGCAACACGAAGCACGCCGTCGTAACCACCAGCCGTCCGAGCGTGATCAGGTTCGGCAGGTTCACCGCGCGCGCCCCTTGGACACCTCGCCGATCAAGTCGTAGTCGTCGACACCCGTGATCTTCGCATCCACGAAGGCGCCCGCCGACAGCTCAGCGTCCTTGATGACCACCCGACAGTCGATCTCGGGCGCGTCCGCCGTAGTACGACCGACGACCGCCGTCTTGCTGAGTCGTCCATCGATCAACACGCGCTGCGTCGTGCCCACGCGTCCCCGATTGTGATCGTCGAGGACGGTCTTCTGCAGCGCCATCAGCTCGGCGCGGCGCGCCTCGGCGACCGCAGGCTCGACGCGGCCTGGCAACTCGTACGACGGCGTGCCATCCTCGGGCGACCAGGCGAACACGCCCAGGCGCTCGAAGCGGTACTTCGCCGTGAATGCCAACAGCTCGTCGAAGTCGGCCTGCGTCTCGCCCGGGAAGCCGACGATGAAGGTACTACGCACGGTGATCCCCGGCACCTCGTCGCGCAGACGCCACAGGATCCCGGCCACTTGCTCGCCCGACACGCCGCGCTTCATCGCCCGCAGCATCGGGCTGCTGATGTGTTGGATCGGGATGTCGAGGTAGGGCACCAGCTTCTCGTTCTCAGCCAGCACGCGCGTCAGCTCTCTGTCGACGGTGTGCGGGTAGGCGTACATCAGACGGATCCACGCAATGCCGTCCACGGCGCTGATCTTGGTCAGCAACTCGGCGAGCTTGCGCTTGCGGAACAGATCCAGCCCGTACGCGGTGCTGTCTTCGGCCACGACCACGATCTCCTGCACGCCGGCACGCGCCAGGTTCTGCGTCTCCTCGACCAGCACGTCCATCGGCTTGCTGCGGTTCTTGCCGCGCATGCTCGGAATGGCGCAGAACGTGCACGTGTGGTCGCAGCCCTCAGAGATGCGCAGGTAGCTGAAGCTCTTCGGCGTCAGCAAGACGCGGTTGGTATCCGAGCGCGCCGCCTTGGGCTTACCGCCGTCGACCGTCGCGACCCAACGCTTCTTCGAGCCGTTGACGATCTGGCGCACGATCCCCGGCACGCCGCTGTAGTCGGAGATCGGCAGGATCGCATCGACCTCGGGCAGCTCGGTGCTGAGATCTTGGCCATAGCGCTGCGTCAGACAGCCAAGGGCGATTACGCCCTTGAGCTGCCCCTCCTGCTTGAGTCGACACACCGACAAGATCGTGTCGATCGACTCCTGCTTCGCCTGTTCGATGAAGCCACAGGTATTGATGATGGCGACATCGGCGTCTTCGGGGTTCTGCGTGATCAAGAAACCCTGCTCGACGGCGTGCCCGAGGATGACCTCGGAGTCGACGAGGTTGCGCGCACAACCGAGGCTGATGAGGCAGACCCTAATGGCCTCGTTCATGAGCTGGCCTCGTTCATGCGATCACGCGCACGGCTCGATCAGCTCGGCTTGGCCTGAACGACCCACACCTTGATGCCCACATCGACCTCCTGGTGCAGGTGCAAGCGCACGTCGAACACGCCGATCTCTTTGAGCGGTGCTTCGAGACGCACCTGAGTGTCGTCGATGACGTAGCCCTTGGCGCGCAGCGCGGCACCGATCTGTGGCGCATTGACCGAGCCGAACAGGTGGCCCTCTTCGTTGGCGCGCCCCTCGATGGTGATCGAGATGTCGCCCATCGACGCGGCCAACTCCTTCATGCGGTTGATGCGCTCGACCTCTTCGACGTGCGCAGTCGCCCGCATGCGTTCGATCTGCGCCAGGTTGCCAGCGTTGACGGCGACCGCGCGGCCCGAGGGCAGCAGGTAGTTGCGGGCGAATCCCCGCTTCACGTCCACGACGTCGCCGACCTTGCCGAGGTTCGAGACGCTCTGCTTGAGCAAGACTTGCATAGCTCAGGCCCTCCCCACGAATGGCAGCAGCGCCAGGAAGCGCGCGCGCTTGATGGCTACCGCCAGTCGACGTTGGTTTTGGCCGGAGAAGCCCGAGCGCTTGCGGGACACGATCTTGCCTTGCGGCGACACGAAGCGCGCCAGGAAGTCGACGTTCTTGTAGTCGAGCGGCTGCTCGGGCTCGGCTTGCGGCTTGGGACGTGCGAAGCGCGCGAAGCGGCCGCGCCGACCGCGGCTCTCGGGGTCGAAGTCACGATCGAATTCGAAGTCACTCATGAGTTGGGCTCCTCGTTGGCAGGCTCACTGCCGGTTTCGGGTGCTGGTGCTGGTACTGCTGCTGGTGCTGCTGCTGCTGGTGCTGGTGCTGGCGGCACCGGTGGCGGCGCATCCTCACCGACCCGCGCCTCGTCGAACGCCGCCTCGGGCTCGAGCGCTTCCGGCGGGATCTCGTCGCACTTCAAGATCTGATGCCGCAGCACCGTGTCACTGAAGTCGAGTTCGCGGCGGACGGCGGCCGGCGCGGTGTGCTCGCTCTTGAAGTAGACGAGCATGAAAGTGGCGCGCTGTTGCTTCTTGATCGGGTAGGCCAGGCGTCGTTCGTCCCAGCGGCGCGCGCTCACGACTTGGGCGCTGTGCTTGGCGAACAGATCGATCACGCCCTGCTTACAGGCTGCCCAGCCTTTGCGAACTTCCTGGTTGTTCACCAGGACCATGCATTCGTAGGTGTTGGTCACTCGTTTGATACCGGTGCCGCGCTCGCGGCCCATCTGTAGTGCTGACGTCGCTGCAACAGCGCTCCCGCGAGCGCGGGAGCCATCACCTCCTGTTCTCCGGCAGGAAGTGACAGCGTGCGCGACGAGCACACGGTGACACCACAGCCCAGATGGAGACGGGACACAGTTTGTCCCGACGGCCGGCACGGGTCCGGCCCTTGGCAGGTTCAGGTCGTCTGGAGAAAGAACATCGCGGGATCAACCAGACCGTGTGGGTAAGGAGCCGCGAAGGGCGGGAGAGGGTAGCGGCCGCCGGGGGTGGCGTCCAGCAAGTTCGAGGGTGCGGCCGCCACGCAACGGCTGCCGGGTGTTGCTCGCCCCGAAATGGCCATTTAGGATGCGAATATGGACATTTCGGTAACCGAGTTCAAGCAGGCCTGTCTCGAGGTGATTCGTCAGGTCGAGCAGTCTGGCAGAACCGTGACCATCACGCGGCGTGGCAAGGTGGTCGCTCGACTGTCCCCCGCGACCAGGGCGGCGGTCGACGCATCGCTGCCGCCGTGGGAGCAACTCCGCGCGCTGGGCGGACGGCTGCTCGCGGCCCCCGAAGAGTCAGTGCTGCGCAACGAGGACTTCGAGGCGCTGCGGTGAGAGTGCTGCTCGACACCCATATCTGGGTGAAATGGCTGACGCCGAACGCGGCCTTGTCGGCGCGTGAACTCGATGGGCTCGACAAGGCAGCGGCCAAGCGCGAACTGCACGTGGCTGCGATCAGCCTATGGGAAGTGCAAGTCCTGCACGCCAAGCGTCGCGTCGAGTTGCCGCTGCCCTTCGCGGAATGGCTGCTACGCGCGACCGACGCGCGCGCCGTGACGATTGTGCCGCTCGATATCGAGGTGGTGACGGCGCTGGACGCGCTGCCCGCGAAGTTTCACGGCGACCCAGCCGATCGACTGATCGTCGCGACGGCGCGCGCGCACGCCATGCCGCTGGCGACTCACGATCGACTGATCCGCCGCGCGCGGGTCGCGAAGATCTGGGCGCCGTGATGGGGCAGGGCACAAGACCCGCCGGGCACCGCCCGCGATGCGCCCCTACTCGTCGCGATTGAACACATCCATCAACCGATTCAACTCGGTCCGCGCCAACCAACCCTCCACCGCTTCCGCCGCCCGTATCAGCGCCGGCAGCACCGCGACCTTCTCCGCGGCCGAGAAGCGCTCCAATACGTGATCGACGAAACCGGTCTCGGGCGCGCCGATGCCGACGCGCAGGCGGGGATACGCCTGCGTCATCAACACGGCCTCGATCGAGCGCAGACCGTTGTGGCCGCCGGCGCTGCCGTTGGCGCGCAGGCGCAGCTTGCCGAGCGGCAGGTTGAGGTCATCCAACACCACCAGCAACGCCTCGGGCGTGAGCTCGCCGTGCCGCAGCATCGGCCCGGCGACGTCGCCAGACAGATTCACGAACGTCAGCGGCTTCACCAGCACGAAGGCCTGCCCGCGCGCGGAGCCCTCGGCCAGCGTGGCCTTGACCTTGCCCGAGAACAGCTTGGTGCCCGCGCTGTCCTTGCGCTCGAGGCGTTTCCAGGCAAGGCCCAGCCGCTGCGCCACGAGGTCGAGCACCATGAAGCCGACGTTGTGACGCGTGCCCTCGTATTCGGCACCCGGGTTGCCGATGCCCAGAACGATGCGCTTCCAGGTCATGGCAACACGACGACCTCAGGCCGCGGCGCGCGGACGCGCGCTCACTTCTTCTTGTCGTCCTTCTTGTCGCCCTTCTTGTCGTCGGCCTTCTTGTCGTCGGCCTTCTTCTCGGTGGCCTTCTCGCCATCCGCCGGGGCCGCCGCTGCTGCAGCCGCCGCTGGCACTGCGCCCTCGGCTGGCTCGGCAACCACTTCGACCTTGGCCTCGACGACGTGGCAGACCACCATCTCGGGCGACACCCGCAGCGTGACACCAGCCGGCAGGATCAACTCCTTGGCCAACACACGGTCGCCGATGTTCATGTGCTCCACGTTCAACGGCAGGTTCTCGGGAATCGCCGTGGGCAGCGCCGAGATCTGGATCTGGCTGTGATCGCGAATCAACACGCCGCCCTTGCTGATGCCGACGGGGTGCCCCTTGAAATCCACCTCGACGACGAGATCCATCGGCTTGGTGAGGTCGATGCGCTTGAAATCGATGTGCAGCGGCTCGTCGGTGAGGCAATCGTAATGCACGTCTTGCAGGTAGACGGCCTGCTCCTCCTTGCCGAGCTTCACCTTGTAGACGCGATGGTGATGCCGCAAGTGGCTTTGCAGGTCGAGCACGTCGAGCGTGAAGCCCTCGTTCGCGACACCGAGGCCATACATGATGCCGGGGACGCGACCCTCGGCGCGCAGACGGGCGTTGACTCTCTTGCCGGTTTGCTGGCGAACAGTGGCAGTGATCTTGGCGACTTCCATGGGAATCCTCTAGCGCTCGAACGGCGCGTTCTTGGTGTCAAAGAGAACGCTGACGCTCTCGTTGCGGTGAATACGATCGATGGCGCGCGCGAGCAGCGGCGCCAGTGAAGCGGTGGTGCAGCGCTGCAGGTCGGCGCGCTTGGGAATCGTGTCGGTGAAGATGATGCACTCGACCGGCGCGGCGTTGAGCTTTTCCACGGCGCTGCCAGCGAGCACCGCGTGCGTCGCGGCGATGTAGACCTTCTTGCCGCCGCGTTCCTTGGCGATGCGCGCGGCATCGACGATCGAGCCGCCGGTCGACACCATGTCGTCGACGATGATGACGTCGCGGTCCTTCACCGTGCCGATCACGTGCTCCACCACGGTGGTGTCGCCGGAGATGCGGCGCTTGTCGACGATGGCGATGTCGCAGTCGAGATCCTTGGCGTAGGCGCGCGCCAACTTCACGCCGCCGACGTCGGGCGACAGGATGATCGGGTTCTTCACCTCGAGGCTGCGCAGGTGTTCCATGATCACCGGGCGCGCGTAGAGATGGTCGACCGGGATGTCGAAGAAGCCCTGGATCTGCGCCGCGTGCAGGTCGACGGCGACGACGCGGTTCACGCCCGACGCGGTGATCAGGTTCGCCACCAGCTTGGCGTTGATCGGCACGCGGCCCTCGTCTTTGCGATCCTTGCGCGCGTAGCCGAAGTACGGAATCACCGCGGTGATGCGATCGGCCGACGCGCGCCGCAGGCAGTCGGCGAACGACAGCAGCTTGAACAGGTTGTCGTGCACCGGCGGGCAGGTGGGCTGCACGATGAACACGTCGGCGCCGCGCACGTCGCACTCCACCTTGAGGTCGAGTTCGCCGTCGGGGAACGGCTTGAGCGTGGCTTCGCCGAGCGGAATGCCCATGTGCGCGCAGATGTCGCGCGCCAACTGATCGTGGGCGGTGCCGGTGAAGACGCGCAGGCGTTCGCGACGGAACATGCTCAACGGTCCTCCGCCTTCTTGTTCTTGCGCAGGGCTTTGGCCGGCACGCCGACCCAGACTTCGCCGGGCGGCACCTCGCCACGGGTGACGATGGCGCCCGCGCCGGTGGTCGCGTCCTTGCCGACGGTCACCGGCGCCACCAGCACGGTGCCGCTGCCGATGAAGGCGCCGTCCTCGATCGTGGTCTGATGCTTGCGCTTGCCGTCGTAGTTGGCGGTAATCGTGCCGCAGCCGATGTTGGCGTGCGCGCCGATCGTGGCGTCGCCGATGTAGGTCAAGTGCTTGGCCTTGGTGCCGCGGCCGATCGTGCTCTTCTTGATCTCGACGAAGTTGCCGATCTCGGCGCCGTCATCGAGCCGCGCCGCCAAGCGCAGATGCGCGAACGGACCGACCTCGCAGCCGGCGCCGATGACGCAGCCGGTGCGGATCACGGTGCACGGCAAGATGCGCGTGTCGTGGCCGATCTGCACGCCGTGCTCGATGTAGGTCGTGGCCGGATCTTCGATCATCACGCCGTTGGCCAAGTGCAGCAGCAGGATGCGTTCCTGCATCACTTCGCGCGCCGCGGCCAGATCGCGCAGCGAGTTGACGCCGAGGATCTCGTCGTCGTCGAGCACGGTGTGCGTCATCACGCCTGGCCCTTCTACGAGCTGCGAGATGGTGTCGGTGAGATACAGCTCGCCCTGCGCGTTGTCGTCGGACAGCCCCACCAGCGCGCCCGCCAGGTGCTGCGAATCGAAGCAGTAGAAGCCGGCGTTGATCTCGCCGATGTCCTTCTCTTCGTCCGAGCAGTCGCGCTCCTCGCGGATGCCGACGATGTTGCCCGACATGTCGCGCAGGATGCGGCCAAGGCCCGTGGGATCATCGGGCACGGCCGTGAGCAAGCTGGCCCCCGCGCCGGCGCGCGCCTCGCGCAGCGCAACCAGGGTGGGCGCGGTGATCAGCGGGCAGTCGCCGTACACCACCATGATGTCGCCCTCGAACTCGACGAGCGATTCCATCGCCACCTGCACCGCGTGCCCGGTGCCGCGCGGCTCACCCTGGTCGACGGTGGTCAAGCGATCGCGCCCGGCGATCGTCTTCTGCACCGCTTCTTTGTGGTGGTGCAAGACGACGATGGTGCGGTCCGGCTCCAACTCCGCCACCGCCGCGAGCACGGTGTCGAGGAGAGAGCGCCCGCACAGCGGCAGCAGCACCTTGGGCACGTTGACCTTGGTGCGCTTGCCCAGGCCGGCGGCCAGCACGACGACGGCAAGGGGGCGACTCATGGGATCAACAGACGGGCGCGCGCGAGGGCGAAAAAGGGCGCGGGATTGTCGTCAGGGGATGGGGGCGGGTCAAGAGCGAGCCCAAGACACCTAGAGCGGACGAGGGAGCACATGCCCGAGTGGCACCGCCATTGGACCGTCATGCACCGGGCCGCAGCGCGGCGAAACTCAGCGCCGCCCCAACCCTAGTGCACTGGCGTCCAGTTCAAGCCGTCCGCCCCCAGGCCGCTGGTCGCCAGCAACTGCGACTCGACGATTGTGGGACCGGTGGTGCCCTGCAGCGCCGCGCCAGCGGGCGGCACGATGTCGAGGCCGGTGTAGTGCGCGATCAGCGTCTTCATCACTTGACCCTGTTGATTGACGAAGAAGGCGCGGTGGCCGGTCACGTTGATGCCGACCGGCCAGGCCAGGCAGGTGTAGTAGTCGCGCGCCTTCGTGGGGTCGAACAGAGTGCGGTTGGCGACGGTGGCGAGCACGCCGACGCCGGCCGCGTCGGGCAGGAACACCGCCACGCGATAGCCGTGCACGATGGTGTGGCCATTGCTGTCGAGCTTGCCGAGCAGCGAACTCAGCAGGCGCTGGGTCAGGGGCTCGGTCTGACCGCGCAGCGGATCGACGGCGGCGAGTTCGCCGAGCGAGCCAAACTCACTGCCGGTGTCGTTGTTGACGTCGACCGAGTTCTGCGCGCGGAACTGGAACTGCGCCTGCGACACGGCCCGCAACGTGGCGACGATCGCCGATTCGTTGGCCGACACGCGGCGCGCCACGTAGCTCGGCACGGTGATGCCCGCGAGGATGCCAATGATCGCACAGGTGATCAGCACCTCGATCAGCGTGAAGCCACGCTGGCAAGCGCGTCCCGCCGCACGAGAAGGGGCATGGCCGGTCTGTCGCTGGGTGAGTTGCATGATTGCACCTTGGTCAGGCCCGACATCGACGGCCAAAACCGGACGCCTTGAGGATCGCGTCTCATCGCGCGACGGCGAGGTCGCACCGCGCACAACTCCGCCGCCCGCGGCGGTCGATGCATCGGTTGCGTTGCCGTACCTTCTCTTTGCCGCGCCGAGCATCGGCAGCTTCCACCTGCACGACCGCCTCGCCGAGTTGGCGATGCGACGGGGGCATCGCGTCAGCGTGCTGGCCGTGGAAGCCGCGGACCGCGCGTTCTGGCTTGCGCAGGGCCTGCCGGTGCAGACGCTGGCGGGCGCGCGCCAGCAGGCCGACGACGAGACTCTGCCCTTGCGCGAGCTGGCCGACATCGACTGCCGACTGGCCGGTCACCACCAGCCGCGGCCGGCGCAGCGCCGACGCGCTACGCGGCGGCTGGCGTACAGCGCCCGCGCGCTCTTACACCTGCTGGCGCACGACCCACCGGACGCGATCTTGCTGCACGAGGGGCGCAGCGGACTGCACCGCTTGGTGCACTTCTTGGCGCGACGGCAAGGCATCGCCGTGCTGCATCTCGGCGAAGGTCTTCTGCCCGCGACGCTGGTCGTCGATCACGAAGGCGTCGATGGCGATGCCTCGCTCACGCGCCGCATCGCCGCCGACTACCGCGGCATCACCGCCGACCCCGCATTCCTGCAGGCGGCGCTGGCGGGCTGGCTCGGCGGCTCGGCGGCACCGTCGGCCCTGCGCCGACCACCGAGCAAGCCGCTGCTGTTCGATCGCTTGCTCGCCGCCGCTAGCGCGGCGCGTCACGGCTGGCGCGCCAGCCGCGCCGCGGTCACCGCGTGGCAGGCAGCGCAGCTTGGCGCGAGCCGCGGCTTGCGGTCGTCGTTGCCGATGGCCTCGCCGGCCATCGTCGTACTGCTGCAGCCGACGAGTTGCCCGCGGATGCGGCTCGACGCGCCGCCCGCGCTCAGCCCGCAGCGGCTGTTGCACGCGACGCGGATCGCGGTCGACGACATCGACCGGACGATCGCCGTGGTCGGGGTGCTGCCGCGCGAGCCGCTGCACGCAGCAGCACAGCAACTGTTCGAGGCCGGTTGTCAACTCGTACCGCAGGCGGCCGCGGCCGCGGTGCTCGCGACGGCGCTGGCGGTGGTGACGGTGAATCACCCGCTGGCTGGCGCCGCGCTGCTGCACGGCACGCCCGTGGTTCACCTGGGCCGCGCGATCTACGGGGTGCGGGGCGTGGCCGTCGGCGCCACGCTTGCAACCCTACGCGACGGGCTCACCACGGCACTCAGCATGGAACGGCCGTCGCTGCGCGAACGCTTCCTCACGCGCGTGCTGCGTCGAGATCACGTGTGGTGCGCCGCCGAGAGTCCGGATCGCAACGGCCTGCATGGCTTGATGCAGACGATCGAACGATTACTCCAGGCGCGCGCGCCGCACGGTGGCCGCATCGTCTATCGACCGGGCCCCGTCTGGCCGCTCACAACCGTGGGTTAGCCTCAAGCGTCAGCCGAGATCTCTTCGCCGGGACGACGCACGTTGGTCGTCACTGGCTTCACGACCTTGCGGCTGCTCTTGGTGCGCGGCTTGCGCTGGCCAAGCAGTTCGTTGCTCAGCATGTTTTCCAGCTCGCGGTCGCGACCCGCTTCGGCCTGCACCAGGCTGCGCTCGAGCGCAATCGCTTCCTGCTTGTTGTGGCAGAGCATGCGCTGCGTCTGCGCGGTGGCGTCGTAGAAGCGCGCGCCCGCCATCACCGGCGCGAGCAGCATGCCGTCGGCCGTCTTGATCGCCGCGCCGTCAGGACACTCGAGGTAGTCGCCGCGACAGATCAGCGCGCTGCGTTCCGACCAGCGATCGCGCGTCTGCGGCTCGATCGGACGCTCGTCGTCGAGCAGGTAGGTCGGCGTGACGTCGTAGTGCTTGCACAGGGCGAGCAACATCGGCAGCGTCGGCAGCGACCGACCTTGCTCGAGGTGCGACATCGTCGCTGGGCGCACTCCTAGTGTGCGAGCAGTGACGCCTTGGGGCTCGCGCTTGAAGCGGGTGCGCAGGTAGAACAGTTTGAGGTGCAGACGCCGCATGGTTGCCAGTCCGGGATGTGGGTTCAGCGGGTGCGCAGCAGCGTAAGGCAGTGTCGCTGGTGCGTGGGAGAACTTGGGGGGAGAGGGTGGAAGCTGCGAAGTCTAGCACTGCGGCGCGCATCAGTTGGTCCGGTGGAATGAAATTGAGCACGCCTTGGATTCGCTCAGCAGAAATGAAATGCCGGCGCCACCGGAGCCGCGAGACCATTGTGCGCCCACGCGGGCGCCCGCAAAAAATTGGGCCGACGTGACCTCATTCACGGTCATGGTCGCCGATCCGGCGCGCGACGCCGACTTGATCGCGCTGGCGGCGCGGCTGGGCGCACCCGTGGTGGAGGCGGCCCCTGCCATCGGTTGCGTGCTCACTCGAGATCGCGACGGTTTGGTGCTGCGCGCGCCGGTGGCGGGTGGTCGGGCCGAGGTTCGGGTCGAAGGCACCCGCGCGCGGCCTGGGCTGAGCCTGCGCACGAGCCGGTTGGCGCGCGCGGTCGGCAACGAGCGGCGCGGCCGCGTCATCGACGCCACCGCCGGGCTCGGTCGCGACGCCTTCGAACTCGCCGCCCTGGGCTACCGCGTGCTGTTGTGCGAGCGCCACCCGGTGCTCGCCTTCCTGCTGGCCGACGCCCTCGCCGACCGGCGTTCAGCGGTGGGGCCTGGCTCCATCCGCTGCAAGGCTGGTGCGATGGCCGGCGACGTCTGTCGTCCGCCCATCACCCCCTTCGACATCGAGTTGCACCAAGGCGACGCACGCCCGCTGTTGGCCACGCTCGTGCCGGGCACGACGCAGGCCGTGTGCCTCGATCCGATGTTCCCGCCGCGCAGCAAGAGCGCGCAAGTGAAGAAGGAAGCGCAGGTGTTGCAGCTGCTGGTCGGCGAGGAGACCGACACGCACGCGTTGTTCACCGCGGCGTGGCCGATCGCGCCGCGCATCGTGGTGAAGCGACCCCTGCACGCCCCTTCCATCGCCGACGACGTGAGCTTCACGGTAGAAGGCCGCGCCGTGCGCTTCGATGTGTACCTGACCACCGGTCGCTCGGCGCCAGCGTTCACGCGAACGCCAGCGCCGTGAACTCGTCGACCGCGACGCGGCTTTGCAACGGCAGGCCGAGCGTCGCAGTCGCCGCACAACACGCATCGACCTGAGCCTGGCCGCGCAAGCCACCGAGCACCAGCAGGCCGGGCGCGCCGCGCCACAGGCGCGCGAGTTCCGCGAGTTCGTCGCCAAGTTCGGTCGCGGTCATGTTGGCGACGACGACGTCGGCGCGCAGTGAGAGAGTGCGCGGCGACCCGCACACCGCGCGCAGACCGGGCAGCAGCTCGACCGCGGCGCGCGCCGCATTCAGTTCGATGTCACAGGCGAACAAGTGCCGCGCGCCGCGCGCCGCGCCGTAGAGCGCCAAGATCCCCGAACCCGTGCCCACGTCGATCAAGGTGTCGACCAGGTCGCGCGGCCAACAGCGATGCAGCGCCAACAGGGCAGCGCGCGTGCTGGCGTGCTCGCCGCTACCGAACGCGCCGCCGCGCGGCAAGACCAACTCGATGCCGACAAAGTGCGGCAGCCTTTGGACCCACGGCGGACGAACGCACAGGTCTTTTGCGACCAGAATCGGGGCGTCCTGTTCGAGGCCGGTGTGAAGGAACAGATCGGCGGCAATCGGCAACTCGCGCGCGCGCACGCCTTCGAGCTGCGGCAGGGGCAACACGCCACCGAGCCACACCTCGCAGGCGCCGTCGCGTTCTTCGACGCCACGCACGTCGGCCTGCACGTGCAAGCGGTCGAGCGCCGCGGCGAGTGCCGGCTCGGCGCCTTCGAGCAGCAGGCGCCGCAGCGGCTCGGTCACGCGAGCGCGGCCAGCACCGCCTCGGGCTCGACCATGCGGCCGATCGCGTCGTAGCCCTCGGCGAGGTGACCGACCAGCGGGCCGATGATCTCGAAGCCGCGCGCGCGCAACACCTCGACGTTGCGCTGCACGACGGCGCTCAGCCACATCGCGTCGTTCATCGCCGGACACAGCAGCTTGCGCCCGCGGCAGGTGAGCGCCAGCAGGCACACCGGGTCGTCGGCGGCGCCCGCTGCGAGCTTGGCCAAGAGGTCGGCCGTCGCCGGTGCCACGACATAGACGCTCGCGGCGCGCGCGGCGGCGATGTGCGGCACGGCGCCGTTGGCGTCGATCTGCGTCGACGACAAGATGACTTGCTGGTTGGTGAGGCCGGCGAACGTGAGCGCGCCGACGAATTCGGTGGCCGCGCGCGTCATCGCTACGCGCACCACGGCCCCGCGCTGCACGAGCTGACTCACCAACGCCGCCACCTTGAACGCGGCGATGCCGGCGCCGACCCCGACGAGCACGTTCTTGCCCTTGATGCCGGCGGCGTTCAACGTGCCCTCACAGCCCGAGCAGCGTGCGTACGCGCGCCACCGTGGCCTCGATGTCGACGTTGACGATCACGTGGTCGTAGAGGCGCTGGTGCCGCATCTCCTCCTCGGCGATGGCGACGCGCCGATCGATCTCGGTCGGCGAATCGGTGCCGCGCGTGACCAAGCGGCGACGCAGCTCGTCGAGGCTGGGTGGCGCCAGGAAGATGTAGAGCCCCGGCTCGTTCGCGTCGCGCAGCTGCTTGGTGCCCTTCACCTCGATCTCCAACAAGAAGATCTTGCCCGCCGCCAGCGCGGCGCGCATCGGCGTGCGCAGCGTGCCGTAGAAGCGGTCGTTGTACTCCGCCCACTCCATGAACTCGCCCGCTGCGATCTTGGCCTCGAAGTCGGGGCGCGTCAGGAATCGGTAGTCGACGCCATCGCGCTCGCCGGGGCGGATCTTGCGCGTCGTCGCCGACACCGAGAACTCGACGCCCGGCTCGCGCTTGAGCGCCTTGACGACGGTGGTCTTGCCCGAGCCCGACGGGCCCGAGATCACGACCATGCGGCCAGCCGCCGCGGGAGTACGCGCGCTACTCAAGGTTCGCCACCAGCTCGCGCAGCTTATCGACGCTGGCCTTCATCGACACCACGTCGTGCGCGATCTCGACGTCTTGGGACTTGCTGCCCACGGTGTTGACCTCGCGCAGCAGCTCTTGCAGCAGGAACTCCAGGGTGCGGCCGATCTCGCCGCCCGCGGCGAGCAGCTCGCGCACCCGCCCGACGTGCGCGGTGATGCGCTGCAGCTCTTCGGTGATGTCGACGCGATCGGCGTAGAGCGCCACTTCGCGGATCACGTCGGCCGGAGTGAGTGGCTTGGCCTGATCGGCGAGGACCTCGTTCACCCGCGCGAGCAACCTGGTCCGGTAGTCGGCGAACACCTCGGGCGCGCGCCGCGCCACGCGGTCGCGCGCCACGACGAAATCAGCGACCAACCCGGTGACGTAGTCGAGGGTGGCCACCCCCTCGCGTTTTCGCTCATCCATCAGCGCCGCCACGGCACGTTCGGCGAGTGCCTGGAACTCGGGCGAAGGCTCGCGCGCGGCGCGCGGCGCATCCGGCAGCGCGGCCACGACGCCGGGCACCGCCAGCACGTCACGCAACTCGATGCGGTCCGACAAGCCCGCGGCGGCGGCGATCGATCGCAACTCGCGCACCGCGTCGAGCAGTGCCTCACGGTCGATGTTGACGCGGCGCGTGGGGTCGATCGGTTGCGCCTCGACGATGCACGTCACCGTGCCGCGCCGCACCCGTGTGCCGATGGCGCGCTCGAGCACCGGCTCGAGACCTGCGAGCGTGGGCGGCAAACGGTGCTTGATCGACAATCCGCGGCCGTTGACCGCGCGCAGTTCGATCAGGGTTCGGCCAAACTCAGTGTCGCCGCGCGCCGCGCCGACCCCGGTCATGCTCAGGACCGGGTTCACGCATTCCACAGCATGTGCAGCAGGATCGCCGAGCCCACGAACGCGCCGGCGAGCGAGAACGTGAACTTGCTGATCCCCCGCGTCTTCACGCCGAAGGTCTCCGCGCCGGAGCCGCCGAAGGCCTCGGCCAAGCCGCCACCCTTACTCTCCTGCAAGAGCACGACGACGCTCAGCAAAAGGGCAGAGCCAAGGAACAGAATCCAGAGCGCAAGCTTGATGGCAAACCACATAGCGGGTGGCGTCGAAAGGGGCGGCGGATGATCGCGGCCGGTAGGGGCTGGTGCAAGCATTGCGTCCGAAAGGTGAGAGCAACCTGCGGGCTGGGCCAGCGGACCTGTGCCGCGGCGTGACTGGTTGCCGGTCGGCCGGCCACCAGCGGGCAGGTGGCGCTCCCGCACCGTAGGCCCAGGGAAGCCCAGGGAAGCCCGTCGTCAAGAAAACGGCTTCACGCGTGATGCGCGTGAGCGGCGCGCACTCACCTCGGCGAGCGCCATCCGCGCTCACCGAGAATGTCATGAAACAACACGCAACCCACTCACTCTATTCCTCGATCGCCCTGCTTGCCTGTTCGGGTCTGGTGCGCGCCCAAGGCGTGCGCCAGCAAGTGTCGCCCACGGGACAAGTCGTGCAGACACCGAACCACGAGCGCTGTGATCTGCTCGTCGCCGCGCGCACCGCAGCGCCGATGTTCATTGCCGGCATCGCTGGTCCGCTCGCCGTCGATCCGACCACGCTCGTGATCCTGCGCGACCGGCGCGGCCTCGACACCGATCTGGCGCGCAAGCTCGCGCTCGCGCCGGGACAGACGATCGCCTGCCAGCGTTTGGAGCACCACGAGGGTGGCCTGCGCCTGACGCCAGCGATCACCATCGATCTGCACGCGATGCCACGGCAAGTCGACGACGAATCTGCGTGCCGCACGCGCGCCGAACGCTTTGTGCGGAGCATCGCGGCGAGCGGGATGACGCCAGCTTGGACCACGCCGCGCGTCGTCGCCGCGCGCACCGTGCACCGTCCCGACGTGCTCGGCGTCGCCTACTATGAGTTCACCGTCGAACCCAGCGGCTACATCGTGGTCGCCACCGGCGAGCACGATCGCCCCATCGCGCAGTGGGACCACGCATCGCAGGCGCCCACCGCGGTGCTCGCGAACCAGTCGTCTTCGCCCATCGCCCGCGTCTTCAAGCTCGACACGCTCAGCTACGTGGCCGAGGACGCCGCCGGCGCGATGGTCTCCCAGCTCAACGCCATGCCGCCGCGCCTCGTCCCCACGGAAGACGGCCGCAACTGGCGGCAAGAGGCGTGGCGTGACTGGCGCCACCTGAAGACCGACTACCGCGCCACCTACTTGCCGCTGCTCGAGAACCTGCGGCTCGATGGCGCGATCTCTTGGATCGCGGAGCGCACACCGCCAATCGGTCCGCTCGACGATTGGTCAGCCACCTCGTACTGGTTTGCGGGCAGCTCGGCCGAGCAGCGCAACTACAACCAGTGGGTCGAGAACGGCTGCTACGTCGGCTGCGGTCCAGTGGCCTGGGCCATGCTGATCGGCTGGATCGACAATCGCGCCCAGTGGGATTGGCGTTGGGGCGCGCAGTGGGGCATCTACCGCGCTGGTGGCGGCTACGGCTACAACGTCGTCGCCCCCACGAATGCCGACGCCGGCGTCAACAACGTCATCCGCGAGATCCGCAGCTGGGTCGGCACGTTCTGCCTGTCGGGCAACGGCGCCACCTATCCGGCGACGATGGGCGGGGTCGGGAACTACCTGCGCTATCGCTCACCTGGCTCCGTGCGCACCAACTTCAATCCCGCCGGCTACGCGGCCTGGTATTGCAGCGACGCTGTGGAGTACTCGATCAAGTCGCTCGGCACGCCAGCGATCATGGGCACCGGGTTCCTGACGCACTACCCGCTCGGCTACGGCTTCGCGCAACGCTCGCGGCAGGTGGCCTGGTGGTTCGAGTACCAGAAGTGGGTGTATGTCAATCAGGGCTGGGGCGGCGCCGGCAACACCTGGGTCGACGCCACCTCGTGGTTCGCCGGCGAGATCCTGCCGTAAGCGCGACTACGACGCCTCGCGGTCGAGCACTCGGTCGATGCGACCGGCCTTGACGTCGAGCACGGTCTCGGCCAAGCGGCCCATCGCCCGCTGCCGCCGCATGCGCGCGGTGTTGGCCACCGCACCGACGACCTCGCCAATCTCGGCGTCGGTCTTGCCCTGCCAGTGCAGGTCGATGAGCTGCTGATCGTCGGCGTCGAGCAGCAAGAACCCGAGGCGAAGCCACTCCTCCTGCTCGGCTTGCGCCGCGCGCTCATCAGGCGGCTGCTGGGCGCGGTGCGGCGGATCGAGCATCAACACTGAGTCGGTGCCGATCGGTAGTTCGCGGCGCGCCGTGCGTTTGAGCGCGTGTAGGGCGCGATGCTGACCACGGATGACGTTGAGCACGATGGTGGCAAGCAGCACGCGGAACTGCCCACGGTCGGCCAGCACGAAGCGCGGCCCCTCGCGCAGCACGCGCATCGCCGCCTCCTGCACGAAGTCGTCGGTGTCGCCAAACTTGCGCGCTGGCGCGTTGCCGAGCCGCCGATGCACGAAGCTGCGAATCCACTCGAGGTCGCGACTCAGCAGGACGCCCAGGGCGTCCCGATCGCCGGCGCGCCAGCGGCTCAGCAGGTCGAACGTGACGTCGGCGTCCATGACGCTGCGCAATCCTAGGGCCCGCCGCCGCGCCCTACTTGCCCTTCTTCTTGCCGTCCTTCTTGTCGTCCTTCTTGTCCTCGTCGTCCTCGTCGTCGTCGACGCGGCTCTTGCCGACCGGCACCGCGTCCTTCGGCAACAGTTGCCTGAGTTCCGCCTTGGTTTCCGCGAACTCGGCATGCGCGGCGAGATTGCGCCACTCGTTCGGGTCGTGGTCGTGGTCGTAGAGCTCTTCGCCGCCATCGGCGTAGCGGATGTAGCGCCAGCGCGCAGTACGCACCGCATGGTTGCCGAAACCCAAGGTCATGAGCGCGTGGCCCTGCCAGGCAGCACTCGGATCGGTGAGCAGGGGACGCAGACTCTTGCCTTCGACGTGCGCCGGAATCGGCAGCGCCGACAACTCGCACAGGGTCGGGAACACGCTGAGCAGGTCGACCACGGCGTTGCACGTCTTGCCGACCACGACGCCGGGACCAGCGAAGATCAACGGCACGTGCGTCGCCTCTTCCCACAGCGTCTCGTTGCCCCAATGCGACTTCTCGCCGAGGTGGAAGCCGTGATCGCCCAGCAGCACGACGATGGTGTTGCGCGCGTAGGCGCTGGCGTCGAGCGCGTCGAGCAGCCGCCCCACGTTCATGTCGGTGTAAGCGCAGGCGGCGAGGTAGCCCTGGATCGCCGCTAGCCAGCGCCCTTGCTTCAGGACCTTGCGATGTTCCTCCAAGTGTTCGGCCATGGCGATCGCGCCCACCGGGAGGTCCGACAAGTCGTTGCCACGGCGCGCCGGTAGCTTCAGGTCCGCGGCGGGAAAGCGCTGGTAGTACTTGCGCGGCACCGACCACGGCAGGTGCGGCTTGCGCAGCCCACACGCCAAGAAGAACGGGCTCGCGTGCTTCTTGCCGAGCTTTGTGATGCAGTCGTCGACCACCTGCCAGTCGGGCACGTCCTCGTCTTTGCCATCGATCGGCGCTGGCTCGACCAGCCCGTCGAACTTCGTATCCGCCTCGTCGTCCTGTTCGGCGGCGACGAAGTCGCTCCACTCGGAGCCGTAGTGCCGATGGCCGTGGCCGATCTTGCCCGCGCCGAACACGCTGTATCCCGCGCGCTTCCACGGCACGGTCAAGCCGAGGCCAGCGTGGATGTGTTTCTTCCAGTCGTCGGCGTTGGTGTAGACCCCGCTCGTCGTGGGGCGCACCCCCGACAGGAGGGCCGAGCGCGACGGATTGCACGCGGGCCCCACGCAATATGCGCGCGTGAAGAGCACGCCACGCGCCGCCAGCCGATCGATGTTCGGCGTCTTGGCCTGCGGATGGCCAAGACACGACACCCACGCGTTCAGGTCGTCGATCAGGATGAACAGGACATTGGGCGAGGTCAGGCCCGCGCCGAGGCCGGCGGGCGACTCCGCCGCCGGCCGCGTTGGCGGCTCCGTCTGCGCGGCGCGACTACACGCGGCGAGTCCGGCCGCCACCAGCAGGCTCGCGATGGCCGACGCCGGCGCGAGGCCGCGGGCGAGGTTCATTTCTCGAACTCGATGATCGGCAGGAACTGGTCGGGCCTCAGGCTGGCGCCGCCGACGAGGGCTCCATCGACGTCGGGCAAGGCCATGATGGCCTTGATGTTGTCGGGCTTCACACTGCCGCCGTACAGGATGCGCAGGATCTCGGACGCGCTTTCGCCGAGCTTGCCCTTCACCCACTTGCGGATGCAGGCGTGCGCCGCGGCGATCTGCTCGATGGTCGCCACCTCGCCGGTACCGATCGCCCACACCGGCTCGTACGCGACGGTCACTTTGTGCATGTCGTTCTCGCGCACGAACTCGAAGCCGGCCTCGAGTTGCTTCTTGAGCACACGATCGGTGCGGTTGGCACGCCGCTCTTCGATCGTCTCACCGATGCACAAGACCGGCAGCAGGTCCCCGGCCAGAGCAGCCCGCACTTTCTTGCCCATCCAGTCATCACTCTCGCCAAAGATGTGCCTTCGTTCGGAGTGACCCACCAGCACTCGATCGGAACCGACCTCGCGCAACATGTGCGCCGCCACCTCGCCGGTGAACGCGCCGTCGGGCTCGTGAAAGAAGTTCTGCGCGCCGATCCCGAGCGGCGAACCCTGCGCCACCGCGGACACGTCGGCGAGGTACACCGATGGACAGAACACGGCGACCTCCTTGTCGGTGCCGTCCCCCAGTCTTCCCTTGATCGTCTTGACGAGGTCGAGCGCGCGGGAGCGGTCGAGGTTCATCTTCCAGTTGCCCGCGATGTAAGGTTTTCGGTCCATCAGGTCTCTTTGCGTACGGCGTCTTCGGGCGTTGGCAGCCGCTTGTGGCTGCAACGAATCCATCGGCGAAGCTGCGCCATCAGGTCGTCGAAGTCCCGCGGCAGGAGCGCTTGTGGACCGTCGCACAGCGCGTCCTGCGGGTTTGGGTGCACCTCGACCATCACGCCGTCTGCGCCGGCCGCGAGTGCGGCGAGTGCCATCGGCACCACCAACTCGCGCTTTCCGGTGCCGTGGCTGGGATCGACCACGACGGGAAATGGACTCGTCCGCTGCAAGAGAGGAACCGCAGCGAGGTCGAGCGTATTGCGCACCGCGGGGTCGAACGAACGAATGCCGCGCTCGCAGAGCACGACGTTCTCGTTGCCTTCGCCGACGATGTAATCAGCCGCCTTCAGGAATTCGTCGATGGTCGCCGCCGCGCCGCGCTTGAGCAGCACGGGCTTGTTCTGGCGACCGACCTCGCGCAGCAGCGCGAAGTTCTGCATGTTGCGCGAGCCGACCTGCAGCATGTGCGCGACTTCCGACACGCGCTCCACATCCCGCGGATCGAGCACCTCGGTGACGATCGGCAGGCCAGACAGCAGGGACGCTTCGCGCAACAGATCGAGGCCGGCCGCGCCAAGCCCCTGAAACGAGTGCCGCGACGTGCGTGGCTTGTAAGCACCCCCGCGCAGCGCGTGTGCACCGGCTGCGGCGACGCTCTTGCTGGCGTCGAGGAGCTGGGCGCGCGTCTCCACTGCGCAGGGCCCGGCAATCACCACGAAGACATCCGGCGCAAAGCGCACGTCATTCGTCAGGGCGACGGAACGGCGAGGGACGGACATCGCGAGAGGGTCGCGGCGCCGGGCAGCGCCGTCAGGGGCCCTAGAGTAGGGTCACGCGCCGGGAACGGCAACGAAGGACTCGGCTCCCGCCGAGCGACTTCGTGGCCAGGCTCGCGATTTCGCCGCTGTGCCTGCCAAGGGTCACCTTGGCAGACCGCGGCAGCAGAAGCTCAGTCGCCGCTGCGCTGCGCCGGCTCCCACGACACACCCGAGGTGCCGGAGATCGCGCCAAAGATGCTGCGGCTGTGGACCAACTGGACGACCAGGTTGGTGACATCGTTGCCAACTCGCACGGAGGTGGCAGTGAATCCACCGCCTCAACATCCCTCGAAGCGTTTGGAGGCGATGAGCTTGTCGTTGTCCTTGTCGAAGAACATCAACTTCGGTGACTTGGCGTCTGGCAGGATCGTGTGCCATTCCTCGCCGCCGCGGCCAACGAACATCACCTGCGGCTGCACAGTGGCCATCTCGCCGTGGCGTGTGAAGTTGAACTCAGCGACCAGCGGTGTGCCCCACTGCATCGAAGCGGTCGTGCCGTCCTCGACCACGAGCGGCTTCATCTTGCCGGCGCGCAGCTTGGCGGTATCGCCGCCCTTCGTGGCGTAGCCGCCGGAGAACACGTACGAGCCAACTGGTACCCGAAGCCCATCTGGCGCGCCCGCGACCTCGAACGAGTAACCGTTCGCCTTGTCGCTCACGACCGCGGCTTGCAGGTCGCCCGCCAACTTGACGCCGCGGCGCAGGCTCAGCGTGCCACTCTGCCCGGTGTAGGGCTTGGCCTTCGCCGTCGTTCCTGCCGCGTCGACTTCGAGTTCCACCAGCTTGCCCTTCAGGTTGATCACCTTGGACAAGAAGCTGGCCGCGCGACCCGAGCCAACCACGATCGCGTCGACGCCGACTTCGTTGTAGACGCCGTTGTTGTTCTGGTCGATCACTTGGACCGCCACGCCGTCGACCGAGCCAACCATGCCACCGCTGGCCGCATACTGGCAGGCATTGCCAGCCGGCGACACACGCAGGCGTACCGCGTACGACAGAGCGGTTCCGTCTGCCCGCTTGCCGTTCAACACGGCGTAGCCACTGAGGCCCTTGGCCGTGGTATCGAACTTGCCGTCGCCGTCAGTATCGACGCGCAACGTCATGCCCACGACCTCGGTCGCGAAATGATCGCCACCGCGGTGCGCGATCGCGATACCCCCAGTCCCGTCGGTCCACTGCTCACCTGGCAGAACCAAGTCGAACGTCGGCAGAGCCTTGTACTTCAGCGTCGACTCGCTCTGCGCGACGACACCGAGGGAGAGCGCGCCACTCAGACTGAGCAGCACGACGGACGTTCAAGCGCGTAATCGCATTGACCCTCTACTTGGTTGGACGTTCTGCAGTGAGCAAGTCACCACAGGGGGAACAGTGCAAGATCGCACCGATCCAGGGCGGAACCTTAGCCGGTGGGACAGCCTTTTGGGAGACGGGGCTGTCCCTGTGTCCCGAGATGTCCCGAGCCCCTACAGCAATGGGCGCAGGTCGCGCGGCACGAAGCCCCACACGCCGAGGCCGAACTCTTTTCGCAGGCTCTCCAGGCCTTCGGCGTGCCGGAAGACCTCCTCCTCAGGGCCAAACCGATGCGCAACCCCCTGCGGGCAGGCCCGCTTCATCTCGCAACCAGACGCGCAACCCCCTGCGTGCCGCGATGTTGCGCACAGCTCTCGGTGCATGGAGCCACCGCTACAAGCGTTGGCTGGGCAGGCGCGCACGCACGGCTGATCGCATCCGGCACAGGGTTGATACTCGCCGGCAATGCTGCGCGGAAACGCCGCGCCAAAGGGCGTGCCGTCGATCAACAGCGCAAAGCGGACGCTGAGCCACGGCCCAAAGTGCGGGTTGAGCAACCAGTCAGAGACCGGCGAGACGACGCCGAGTCCGGCCATTTCTGCCATCTGCGAGAAGTTCAGCTCCGGTTGGCGGCGCGGGCAAACGGCGTGCGCTACCACGCCTTGCGTCGCCAGCCAACCCGCGAGGTCTCGGCTCGCCTTGGCGCAGCGATCGTCGATAGGGCGAGAACCGCGCGGAGTAGGGCGCGCGATCGAGCCCGAGTCGAGCTGCATGCGTTGCCAGAACTCACGGCCGCCGCTCGCCACCACCACCACGGTGCCGCATCGCGTCGCCAACTCGCGCACGCGACGGCCGTTGGGCTGTGTGCGATCGAACGCCTCCGCAGCGGTCGCGCCGACGAGATTGAGGCCCAAGGGCAACATGCGCTCGGTGATGGAACCGAGTGCGAGTGCGGGCCGAGTCGTCATCAGGGCCGTTATGGAACCCGTGCGTTCCCGGGGCAAGAGGCGACTCTGGCCGACGGTGAACTTCACCCCGCTGAGCACTGAGGCTCTTGCAGCCCGGGGTCGCCTGCCCACACTAGGCGTTGCCACCGCACATGCTGCCTCGCCCCGTTGCCATCGCCGCCGCCATCGCCGCCGCCATCGTCTTGCTGGTCGCCCTGGCGACGTTTGCCATGTGGCCACGCGACGACGACGTGACCGTCTGGACCGATAGCGACCTGGAGCCAACAGTCACCGAAGCCGACGCCGAAGCGAGTGAACTGACCGCGCAACGCCGCGAGATTACCGCCGGAACAGCGCCCGACGTCACCGACCCCCCCGACGACGATCCCGCACGCACGCTCACGCTGCGCGGACGCGTGGTCGACACGCGCGGCGTGCCGATCGGGGGCGCCAGCGTGCACCTCGAACTGCGCGGCGCGGGGCGCGAACGCGTGCGCCAACCGGTGACGACCGGCAGCGACGGCAGCTTTGCCTTCCGCGGCGCGCGGCGCAGCGTGCGCACCGTCGGCGTGTCGGCATCGCACGCTGACTACGCACCGGCCGCGGTCGATCGCGAACTGCCCACGGGTGATGCGAGCGATGTGTTCACACTCGGCGACATCACGCTCGGTCGGGGCGCCAGCGTGCAGGGCGTCGTACTGCACGCTGCCGGACCCGTTCTGCTTGGTGCCACGGTGGAGCTATCAGCAGAGTCTGCCAACAGCATGCTGTGGTCGAAGGACGGCCGGCCGTCGATGCCGACCACGACCAGCGACGGCCGCGGCGGGTTCACGTTCACGCGCGTGCCGCCAGGTGTGTACCGCGTGTTCGCTCGTGCCACGCGCATGGTGTCGACGAACAGCGACACGTTCTCGGTCATCGACGACAACGACGTCACGTTGCCACCCATCACGCTGCAACCAGGCACGCTGCTCGTGGGCCTGGTCATCGATCGGCGCGGTCGCGGCATCGAGAAGGCGCAGGTCGTGGTGAGCGGCGTGACCCCCGGTCCTCAGCAACGCGCGACCACCGATCGCGACGGTCGCTTCGTGCTCGATCACCTGCGTCCGCGCTCAAGCGAACTCAGGGTGACGGCGTCGGGCTATGTTGCGCATCGCCAGCAGGTCGACCTGGCCACGCAGCAAGACCTCACGATCAGCCTCGACGATGGCTTGCGTCTGCGCGGTCAGGTGCGCGACGCGACGACGGGCCAGCCGATCACGACCTTCGCGGTGCAGCCGCGCCGCTTGCGCAGCGTGAGCCAGCCGATGCCTGCCGAACACGCCGGACGCACGCGCGAGGATCTCAACCAGCAGATGCTTGAAGCCTCCCGCGCGCCGACCGAGGCCCGCGACGATCCGGCGCGTTTGGCGCGCATCGCCAGCCTTCGGTTGGCAGTGCAGGCGCTGGATACGGCGCGCGCCGAGGCCGCCGCTGCGACTTCGCCGGAAAGCACGGCCTTGCCGCAAGACCCCGGCCCCAGCGCGCCGCACAAAGACGGGGCGTTCGACCTCACCGGCCTCGACGAGGGCGTCTACGCCGTCGATGTGCGCGCCGACGACTTCCTGATGACGCGCAGCGACCGCGTGGAGCTACGCGTCGGTTTGGACGCACCGATGCTGCAAATCGACCTGCGGCGCGGCTTCACCTTGCGAGGGCACGTGGTGCGCACGTCCGACGGAACCGGCATCGGCAAGGCGCGCGTCGAGCTGATGCTCCTCACCGGCGCCGCCAGCAACGACGTGAAGCGACTGCGCGGGCCGACGATCGCGAACGCGATCAGCGACGCCGACGGCACGTTCACGCTGCGCAACGTACGCCCCGGCCGGTGCGCGACGCGCGTGGTCGCGCGGGGCTTCGACACTACCGTGGGCCAAGCACTCGACGTGCAGGCCGACGTGGTCGGCCTACGCATCGAACTCGGTG
Source organism: Planctomycetota bacterium (assembly GCA_031423015.1). Taxonomy (GTDB): domain Bacteria; phylum Planctomycetota; class UBA1135; order UBA1135; family UBA2386; genus DATGPD01. The sequence continues at coordinate 39,228 of JANPER010000164.1, forward strand.
CGCGAGCGACGCTGCACGGTCGCGTGCTCGGCGTACCCAGCGGCCGCGAACTCGACGTCACCCTTGTCGCCTTCGCCACCTTCCGCAACATCGTCTCGCGCAAGCTCGACGCGGACGGTTCATACCGTCTCGAAGACCTGCAGCCGGGCGCCTACCACGTGCGCGCCTACCTCGCGGAGTCGAGCGCCGCGGTGCGACGCATGAACGCCGAACTCGCCCAAGCACCGCCGCCCGACGTCACGCTGGCGCCTGGCGAAGAGCGCGCGATGGACCTCGCGCTCACGCTGGTGCCGTTTGCCACCGTGCGCGGCACGGTGCGCGTGAACGGTCTCGCCGCGAGCGGCTTCCAGGTGCAGCTCCGCGGCAGCGCGCCGCCACACAACGAGGGCCGCAGCTGGGTGCCGACGCACGCCCAGCAAGTGGAGCCCGACGGCGCGTTTGCCTTCCTCGCGGTCGAGCCCGGCAGCTACGAGTTGCGCTTGCTGAGCATCGCCCGCGATCGCATCGAGCTTGCGCGCCAACCGGTGCTCGTCGTGCAGGGGCAAGACAGCCAAGTGCTCGTCGACGTCGGCGCTGCGACCTGCGAGGGGCAGCTGATAGCGCCCGAAGACGGCCACCTGCTCGACGGCGTGATCAAGATCTTGCCACACGGCGTGCCCGGCTTCGAGGTGAGCGAGCGCCCGACCGACGGGCGCGAGATCAACGTACGCGTGCGCGGTGGGAAGTTCCGGGCTGACGTGCTGCCGACGGGAGCCTTCACCCTGGAACTGCATGGCGGCAACGACCGCGAGGTCGTCCGCGTCGACGCCGAGTTCGCCGCCGGCGAGCACAAGACACTCACGCTGATCGCTGGCGCGCTCCGCAAGCGGCCGGCGGACGACCGCAAGTGAACGCGTCGCGCGGTACCGCGACGCTGCACGGTTACACTGCCGGCCTGTGTTGACTCTGATTCGCTTGGTGTTCGCGGTGCTCGCCGGGATCACTTGCTGCATCGCCGGCTGGGCCGGCCTGCACGCGCTCGGCGTGCAGGAACGGCCGCGCGCGGCGGGACCGGCCGACGTGGCCGTGCCGGAGGCGCCAATCGCCACCCAAAAGCCCGCGTTGGCGCCGCTGCGGGCCGTGGTCGACGCGAGCGCGTCCCGGCAGCCTACGGCAACGAGCGGATCGCTGACTGTCGCGCTGCGCGGCGAGCGGCCGCCGTTTGCCCTCACCTTGCAGCTGCGCCGTGGCTGGTCGGCGGCGCCGCTCTGCACGCGCATCGTCGAGGCGTCGAACTCGATCGGCGGCGGCAACACCGAGTCGGTGACGTTCCCGAACCTGCCCGCCGGCGAGCATCTGCTCTACCTGGTGGCGGGCAACGCCGCGACGCCCGACAGCTACCTGGTGCGCATGCCGGTGTCCATCCCGGCGCCTGGCGCGCCGATCGAGATCGACGTGGGTGTAGCTTCTCTCTTGGTGCGCGTGCGCGACGCCGCCGACCGCGCCGTGCCGCGCGCGCTCGTGCAGTTGTCGCGCCCCGACGACCCAAGGTGGATCGCACCCCTTCCCAGCGGCGTCACGTTTGCCGCGCCGCTCACCGACGCGCAAGGCGACGTGACCTTCGCGCCGCTCGGCGCCGGCACCTACCGCGTGAGCGTGATCGACGACCCGACAGCGGCAATCGAGGTGACGTTGCCCGCGCAACCCGAGGTCACGCTGCGACTCACGGCGACCAAGTGAGGTATTCGCGGCACCTGCAGCCCTGCGCGGTTTGCCTGCTATCTCTGGTATCTCTGGACACGCTCGCGGCGCAAGCCAAGGAAGGCTCGGTCGACCTGAGCGGACAGGTGCGCGACGTGCTCGGCCAGCCCATCGTCGCGGCGCAAGTCGAGGCCTCTTGGCCGGTGAGCCAACGACCGACGCAGCGCACGTCGACCGACGCGACGGGCCGCTGGTCCTTGGGTCGAGTGGGGCGCGCTGAGCCAATGCTGATCTTGGCGCGCGCGCCGTCATTCGCCGTGACCGAGTCGCGTTGGCCGCCAGCGGTGACGCCACACGACGGAGCACCCCTGGATCTGACCCTGCGCGACGCGGAGCGCGTGTCCGGCACGGTGCGCGACGCCGAAGGCAAACCGGTTGCCGGCGTGGCGCTGTGCGCTGGCCCAGGCATCGAGGCCTTGACCGGCTTGGACGGAACTTACGAACTGTCGGCTCCGGTCGGCAGAACGTGGATCTGCGCGCACCGACCGGGCTTTCGCCTCGCCACCGAATCGCTGCAAGTCGGCCGCGAGACGACGCTGGACTTCACGTTGCCGGCCTACGACTCGGCTCCGGTCCAGGTTCGGATCAGGAGCGGCACCGAGCCGAGTCGAGCGTTCGACCCCCCGGCGATGAGGTTCGAAGTGAGCGTGCTCGGTGGTGCAACGCTGCCGGACTCGGCTCGATGGCTCGAGCCAAACGCCGAGGGCACGGCAGGAATGCACGGTCTGGGCGCCGGCATGATGCACATCGATCTACACGACCAGCACGGCTGGAGCCGCGCCCCTCGCGTTCGAAGCGTGGGCGCATCGTCGCGCAAGTCGATCGAGTTGCAGGTGCCGAGCGGCGCCGAGCGCAGCCTGCTGCGCGGGCGGGTGATGGATGGCGACGGCAACGGCATCGGCGGCCTCACCCTGCTGGTCGCCGACCAACAGGTGGTGAGTGATGCGACGGGACGCTTCGCCTGTCCTCAGGCCGCGGCTGACAGAGCCATACCGGTCCATGTCGTGAGCGACGATTGGACCTTGTCAGCCACGTCGCGCATAGGCGTCCTGCGCGACGTGAACGCCGGGGGTCGGATCTTTCCGCGCGTCATCAAGGCCGCACACTTGCACGGCCAAGTCTTTGGTCCCGACCGCCAACCGCTGGCGCACGCGACCTTGGTCCTACGACCGTTGGCGCCGAATATCGTCTATCCACCGGAGGGTCGCGTCGTGCAGTCCGCAACGGACGGCAGATTCTCGTTCGGCGGCCTAGCCCCATCAACGGACTCGTTCGAACTGGTGGTGTTGAGCGAACGCGGAGTGCTCGCCATGACCATCACCATTCCCGTGGTTCCCGCAGTCGGCGCGACGGCGCCGTTGGTGCTCCACACGGACCCGGCGGCGCAAGCTCGCGGCCGCCTCGTCGATCACACCGGCCAGCCGATGGCTGGCGCGGAGGTCCGCCTCCGGCCCGCGATCAAGTGGGGCCACGCGGTGCCACTCTCGGCTGCGACCACAAACCGCCACGGCGAGTTCGCGTTCACGGGCCTGCCGAGCGGCCGCTACGAGGTTCTGCTGCCGCCTCGTTATCAGGAACGGTTCGCGCTGCTCGACCTCGAAGCCGGCGAAGTGGGACAAGTCGGCGAGCTGCGCGCAGATCGCTGACGGTGAGCGACCGGCGGACCAGTTGACGCGGAAGGTCTCGGCCATGGTGCTTCGGACGTGCATCACTTCGGTCACTTGCCGACCGCCACCAGCGGCAGCGCTCAACCTCCAATGACCGCCATCCGTCGAGTCCGGCGCGCACGCATGAGCACCAGGCCGAAGTTGGCGATCGCAGCCAGAGTCGCGAGCGTCCACGTCAGTCCGCCGGCGCGCACGAGGGTGCCGTGGTGCGTCGTCACGCCGATGCCCAGGAGAACGCCGGTGAAGATCCACGCCCCCACCACGGTCCACTGCAAGCGGTAGCTCGGCAGCATCGCAGGAGTCGACTCGGGCACAGCCCCGGCCCGCGCAAAGGCGCGCATGTAGGCAAACAGCGGCCACAGCCGCAGACCCACGCCCAACACCAGACTGCCAAACCCACCAAACAACACCAACACGCCGTACAGCGCCGCGTAGCCCGAGTCGAGATCAGCGACCAGCATCGTCAGCCCCAGCACCAATGCCGCCACCAAGCAGATGGGCGCGCACGCGATCAACACCAGGGCCGGATCGTGGCGTGGCAGGTCGCGCGCCTTCGGCACCGCGTGTCGACGCAGTGCCAAGAGGTCCCACGCGAAGAGCGCGAGCCCGGCGCCGATCGGCAGCGCCGCCACGAACGACCAACGCGACCCTGGCGGCGACAGCAACCACAGCGTGGGCAGCGTGAACGCGCCGAGCGCCAGCAGGCTGACGATGAGGATCGGTCGACGACCCCGGTTCGGGTGGGCCGCGAGCAGCATCGGCAGCAGGCGCTGGCCGACGCCCACCGTCAAGAGCAACAACCACCCGACCAGCGCCAGGTGGGCGTGCGCGGCGATCGCGCGCAAGTGACCGCCGCCGAACAACGGCGAGCCACGGTCGACCGCGACCAAGGCACCCAAGCACGCCGCGGCGACGAGGCCGAACAAGGCCAGCGGGATGCTGATCTTCTGCAGGCGCGGCGTGGTCGTTGGCCACAGGGAGAACGTCGCGCGGATACCGACCCACGCGGCGCCCACGGCGATGGTCCCCCCCGACCACGCGAGCCCCGAGTATGTGGCGAGACCCATGTGCGCAACCACGCCGCTGCTGCCCGCCAGCACCGCGATGCAGGCCACGACGTCCGGCCAACGCACCACGACGCGCGCCCGCAACACCATGGGCAGCAGCGCGTACACGGCGCCGAGCGCGGTCGAAGTGAGCCAGCCGAGCGTGACCAAGTGCACAAGCGCGAGCACGCGAGGGTGCAGGTACGACTGCGCCAACTCGTCGGCGGCGACGACGGCCAGCACCGCCGCGCCAAGCAGCGCGAGGTGGGCCGTGCCGACGTACGCGAGCACGATGCGAGACGGCGGTGTCGACACGCTCAACGTCCGAACTCGCCGGGCACGTTCACCTCAATGATTTGCGGCCCTTCGCCGGCAGACACCTCGATGTTGCCGAGCGGCACCGGAGGGCGCGCGCGACCATAACCGAGGCGTGGCAAGCCCACGAGCGGGTGCACGCCGAGCGGCACGGCGAACTCGCTGCAGCCGTAGTCGTCGGTCGGGTCGAAGCTCAACTCGAAGCGAGTGTCGACGACTGCGCGCACCGCGGCGCGCACGAGCGGCAGGCCGTGCCGCAGCAGGCGAAGGCGCACGGCGCGCGTGCGCAGGTGCAGGGCGCACTCGATCTTGCTGCCGGGCGCCAACAGGAGATCGTCGCCGACGGGCAGCCCGCCCGAGCCGCCCACACCGTGCGAGATGGTCGCGCGATAGCGACCCGGAGCGAGCGTGACGCGAAAGCGGCCGTCTTCGACCGGCGCGTTGCACGTGTGCCCGGGATTGCCGGCGTCGACACGCACGAGTCTCACCCAGCCAGAGTGCGGCCGGCCATTCCAAGCCAGCGTGCCGCTGATCTCCGCGCGCCGCAGCTTGCTGCCATCGATCGTCACCCGCCTGGTCTCGCGGTCGCGCAAGTCGGACACGTCGGCGAGGTGTTCGATGCCATCCCCGGGCGTGAGGAGCTGGAGCTGCCACGAACCAGGCGGACACCCCCGCAGGCGGAACGCGCCGTCAGCGGCGACGACGCGCGGAGCCCAGCTCTCGGGGAACACTTCTCCCGACCCATCGGCGCGCTGCAGGCGCAGCAACGTGATGAGCGGGGTCACGGCGATCTCGAGACGCCCCTCGACCACGGCGCCATCTGCGAGCACCTCGACCCAAGGCTCGGGCACGCTCGCGAGCATGACTCCGTCGCGTGCCAAGGGCGCGTGCGACTCGATGGCGAGGCGCAACGTGCACGCCGCGCCGGGCGGCCCTTGGAGCTGGCAGCGACCCGCGGCATCGGTCACCACCATTGCGACGAGTTTCTCCGGCCACGTGCCGTTCCCTGAAGTGGAGGACCAACGAGTCGACTGCGCGGCGCCCTCTGGCGTTGGCTGATCCACCTTGTGCCACAGACCGACGCGCACCCCCGCCAGCGGTTGACCATCGCTCGATCGCACCGTGAGCCCGCGCTCGATGGTCGGCGCGAGCGCGATCTCGACGCGTCGCTGCGCCGTGCCGCCGAGCCGGACGAGCGGTTGGTCGAGCGCGACGAACTGGGGCTTCGAGACCACGACAACGCACTCCCGCGGCGGCAACTGCGTGAACCTGGCGACGCCGTCGGCGTCAGTATGACGCGCCGAAGCCAACTGCGGATTCCACCACCAGCTGCCGATCTTGGGGTCGAACGACTCAAGAGTCATCAACGCGCCCTCTGCGTGATTGCGCACCATCCACCAGGCCACACCAAGCAGCCCAGCAGCAGCCAGCACCATGGCCACGCGCATGCCTCGCATCGGCCCCACGATAGCCGTCGTCGGCTACCGCGCCGTCGTCGCGTCGACCGCTTCGAGTTGCCCGTCGTGCAGTCGGTACACCGTCGGCGACACGGGATACGTCGCGGCCTCGCTTTGCTCGCGGTTGATCGCCATCAGCGACGACAGACCACCGCCGCTGCTCTGTGCGGTGCTGCCGAGCCACAACGTGTCGCGCTCGGGCATCGCCACGAGCAGACCCTCGGCCTGCTCGGGATCGAGCAGTAGCACGCGCGCGGCGTCGTAGCCGTCGCCGGTGCGCACGACGATCGGCTCATCGGTGGCGCCCGGCACCGGCAAGGCGCTGCCGCTGAGCCGGCGCAGGTTGTGCGTCGCCAGCTTGTGCACAGCCTCGGCTTCGATCCCCCACTGCCGCAGGTGGCCGCGGCACACGAACACCATGCTCCACGGATCGTCGACCACGTAGCACACGCGCAGGTCGCTGGCCAACTCGCGCGACACGAGGGCTGCGTCGCCGAACGCGGGGCTGCGCTCGCTCACCCACTGGGCACTGCGCACCTGCGGCAGGATGCGCGGCGCGACGTCTTCGAAGCGGTGGTCGCTGACGCGCGACAGACCGCCAGCTGCGATCTCGCGCATCAGCGTGTCGACCATCTGCGACATCGCCTCGGGGAACGCGGTGGCGTGGCGGAAGATCTGGTGCAGCGGCACCGGCACTTCCTGCCCCTGCACGTCGAACACCATCGTGAAGCGCCCCGGCAGCATGCCGCGGATCGAGACCTCGGGGTGCTGCGCGCGCACGATCTCGTCGAGGTCGCGCAGGAAGATGCGCACCTCGGGCGGGATCGACACCGGGCGGTAGCGGCGACGCACTACGTGGAACGCGGCGGCGGTGGCGAGGCTCAGGCCGAGCCAGCCGAAGGCGATCCAGGCGATCATGTTGCCTAGATCGGCACGCGGCGGGGTCGTTGTGAAGTCCGACACGGTGCTCGCCGAGCGGCCGGGGTGACCAAAGCCCTCGTGATCGTCGAATCAGGACCACGGCGCGGGCGACTTTCAGCGCAGGCCATCCAACACGGTGCGCGCGGCCTTTTGGTTGTCGGCATCGGGATCACCGGTGGCCATCTGCTCGATCGCCTGGCGCGCGTCGGCGTTTTTCTTGGCAAAGCCAGCCAGGCCGCTCAGCGTCCGGCGACGCACGGTGGCATCACTGTCGTCGCGGGCGGCACGGATCAGCGCAGCGCGCGCCGCCGGGGAACGGTGTTCGCCGAGCGCGACGACGACGTCGACGCGGACGTCGGCCGAGCGATCGGTCAGGCCGCGTTCGAGCAGCGCCACCCCCGCCGGCTTGTCGACCCGGCGCGCGGCGGCGTAGGCGGCGGCGCGCACGCGGTCGTTCTCGTGCGCGGTGTAGCGCTGCGCGTGCGGCAGGACGTCGGCGGTGCCGGTGTTGGCCAGCGCATTGAGCCACAGGTCGGTGCGATCCTGCTGCACGGTCTTGCCCTCGAGCGCCAGCAGGGTCTCGAACGCGTTGCGGCCGTCGATCTTGGTGTCAGCCGCGCGCGGCGCGAGCGCGCCGAGCAGCAGCATCGCCATCGCGTCGTCGCCGACCAAGTCGTTCGCTCGCCCGAGGTCACCCGCGAGATCGCCGAGCACGCGCGCGGAGGGTTCGGCAACCTGGAACAGCGCGATCGTGGCCGACGTGCGCAGCGCCGGCGTCGAAGCTGCATCGCGGCGCATCGCCGCCAAGACGTCTTGCGCCGCCTCGGTGCCCGCCGCGCCCAGCGCCGACACCAACATGTCGGCGAGGCGAGTCTCCATGCCAGCGTTCACCCGTGCCTGGATGTCAGCGGCAACCTTCGGCTGCAGTTTGGTGAGCCAGATGAGCGCCTGCCAGGCGCGATCGATCGCTTCTGGATCCTGTGGGGCAGCGGCCAGCAGTGCCGCCAGATCGTCGATCAGGTTGACCAGCGTCTGGCCGGCGAGCCGCTTGGTCCAAGTCGCGCGCTCACTGGCGTCGTCTTTGGTGGTGAGGTCTTCGCCGTGGCCGGCGGCGGGTAGCCACGCCGCGTCCCACAGCGCGCCCACTGACACCGGCGCCCCTTCGCCGTGCTTCTGCAGCGCGATCGACAGCACCGCGCGCAGATCGATCTCGAGACCGAGTTCCTCCATCTTGGTCGTCGTTCGCTCGTCGACTTCGACTGCACGCAGCCAGCCCATGGCCGTGTCGAACGTGGCGCGCGACTGCCCACTGAGCGTGTGCGGATGCAGCTCGGGACCGGCCATCGCCGTGTAGCGCTGCTTCTTGCGCTCGATGCTTTGACCGTCGGCGTGCGCGTCGACGACCCGGAAGTCAGCCTCGAACTCACCGGCCGCATCCACGTCGGTCGCTTGCCACGCGCCGTGCGCGTCGGCGGGAACGGTGTGCGCGTAGTAGGCGAACAGGCCGCGCACGAAGTTGCGCTGCTGGCCATTCAAGTCGGTGCCGAACAAGTAGCCGCGCACTCGGCCGTCGGGGCCGAGCTGGACGTGGAACGGCTTGCGCGCCGCGTTGCCCATCCCGCCTTCATCGTTGCCGCCGCCGCCGATGAGGGCGCTCAGCGTCAGGTCGCGCAGCTCGACGCGCACGAGGATCATGTCGTCGCGGCGATCGGCCACGCACACATCCATCGCGCCTCCCACCTGCATGCCGGAAGGTTGGCGGCCGCCCTCGGGGTGCGACACCGAGTACTCGAAGCGACCCTTCAGCGCGTACTCGAACGTCGAGCCGACCGCAGCCGAGTAGAAGCCGACATGCTGTGCCGCGTCGGTGCGCGCGAGCCGTTGATGATCGCGACGCTCGCCGGCGGCGCCGTCGTCGTTGGCCTGCGCTGGGGTCGCTTCGGCGAGCGGCAGCGCTGCCCCGCCGTCGTGGGTCCACAAGAGAAGGCCGCCGCACGCGAGCGTGAGGCAGGTGAGGGAGGCCAACAATGCGAATCGAGATTGCCGAGGATGGTTCATGGTGGTCACTGCCCAAGCAGCGACACCACGTCGCGCCGCGTTCGTGCAAAACGACAGAAGGTCGCCGGCGCACGCGGCGCCGACGACCTTCATCCTTGGTGTTGTCTCCTGGTCAGATCACAGGTTGAGGAGGTCCCGGCCGACAAAGCCCGAGGCCCAGCTCGCCAGGGTGGTCGAGTAAACGCGGGTCCAGAAGGCCTCGAGGTAGGCGATCAGGCGCAGGCTCATCGCCTGGATCTGGTAGTCGCACATCCCGGACAGGCCCGACAGCGCGTTGGCGATCAGGCTGACGGTGAGACGCTGCTCGGCGAAGCGCGCCTGCAGCTCGACGCCGGCGCGGAAGCCCGACACACCGACGGAGACGTTCGCACGGCCGAGCACGGCGGTCGTCCCCGACAGCATGAGGCGCACCTCAGGGGTTGTCGTGGGCAGGATGACCACTGCACCCGCGCCCAGCGTCACGCCCGCATTGCCGCCCAGGCGCACCGTGAAGGGGCCGACGCCGACGTCGGCGTGGACATCGGATGGGAACAGGCTGTAGGTGCGCGCCGGGATGCCCCCGAGGTCGCCGGTCGTGGTCACCGAGCGGTCCCACACGTTGTAGCCTGCGAGCTGGAGACGGAAGGAGGCCGTCGCGCTCTGGGGCGCCCCGAAGCCGACGCCGATGCGAACCGAGTTGCGCGCGCTGAAGGTCAGCTGCGCGGCGCGGAAGCCATGGGTCAGCACGTTGCCGTCGACCGCCGCGGTGAGCGAGGCATTGCTGGTGCGCGTGGTCGAGGTGGTAAGAATGCTCGTGGTGGTGCTGAGCGCGGCGCTGACGGACACGCGGCCGCCGAGCCAGGAGTTGCCGATGGACCGGACGTAGGAACCGCTGCGGCTGTATTGGGCGGCGAGGCTCGAGGAGACGAGCACGGCGGCGGCGGCGAAGACGGGGCGAAGATTGGTGAACATGACTTGAGCTTTCGTAGTGATGAGTTGTTGAGTTGAGTTGTTTGACGCGCGCCAAGAGGAGCGCGTTCATCACGAACAGCGCTGGCGACGGGGCGCGTGTTCGCGCGCGTGCGAGAGAATCTGTCCAGTTCGTGGGATCAGGTGAGCCACGAGCCTTGAACCCGGTCGTGAGAAACAGCTCGCCGGCTGGCGGCGTCGGCTCGACACCGGTGCAGCAGGCGGGCTCGTCGCGACGAACGCGACCAGGGTGATCGTGCTGTCGGGGCACGCCGCATGGGTTCGAAGCCAAACCATGGGGCCGGGCGCAGGCCCTCGCTACGCTGCCGACGATGCCCGACGCCATCTACTTGGACCACGCTGCCACCACGCCGCCCGACCCCGCGGTGCTCGCCGAGATGGCGCACGTGGCGACCAAAGCGTTCGGCAACCCCTCGTCGAGCCACTTCATGGGGCACGAGCCGCGCAAGCTGCTCGACGACGCGCGCGAGTTCTTGCGCGGCACGCTGCAGGCGGCGCAGGTGGTGTTCACCTCGGGTGGCACGGAGGCGGACATGCTCGGCGTGGTCGGCGCGGTGTGGCGGCGACCGCCGGGACGCGTGCTGGTCGGCGCCGCCGACCATCCGGCGATCACCGCGCTCGAACCCGTGCTGCGCAAGCTCAACCATCGACTCACCAAAGTGCCGGTGACGCAAGACGGCGACATCGATCCCGAGACGCTGTTCGATCTGCTGGGCCAAGACGTGCGCGCCGTTGCCATCCTGCACGGCCACAACGAACTCGGCACGCTGGCCCGCGTCGGCGAGCTAGTAGAACTCGTGCGCCGCGCCGCGCCCAGCGCGCACGTGCACGTCGACCTCGTGCAGAGCTACGGCAAAGTCGTGTTCGACGTCGACGAACTCGACGTCGACTCGGTGGCGGTGGCTGGCCACAAGCTGCATGCGCCGCGCGGCGTGGGCATGTTGGCGTTGTCGAGCAAGGCCGAACTCGCGCCCATCGTGCACGGCGGCGGCCAGGAGCATGGCCTGCGCGGCGGCACCGAGAACGTGCCCGGCATCGTGGCGCTGGCGCGCGCGGCCGACGCGGCGTTCAGCCAACTCGCGGCCACGGCGACGCACACGCAAGCGTTGGCGCACACGCTGTTCGAAGCGCTGGCCGCCGCGAACGGGGGCGAGGCCGAGAGGCTCGGCCATCCGGAGCGCCACCTGCCGCACATCCTCAGCATGCGCTTGCCGGGCGTCGTCGGCGCCACGCTGCAGGAACGCATGAGCGGACGCGGCGTAGCGTTCTCGATCGGCGCGGCGTGCCACGCGCACGACGGCGCCGAGCAGGCGAACCCGGTGCACGCGGCGATCGGGTTGTCGGCGCAGCACAGCAAGGAAGTGATCCGGCTGTCGTTCAGTCGGATGACCACGACCGATGAAGTGCGGCGCGCGGCGAAGCTCTTCGCCGAAGAGATCGCCACGCTGCGCGCGCAGGCACCGCGACGCGCGCCAGCCGCCCGCGACGCCGCCAAGGGATCGGCCGGTGACGCCTGAGCCGCAGCAGATGAAGTCGGCGCCGACGCCGGGTAGCGCGCTCTCGCCAGCCATGGCGCAGTTCATGGCCTGCAAGCGCCAGCATCCCGACGCGCTGTTGTTCTTCCGGATGGGCGACTTCTACGAGTTGTTCTACGAGGACGCCAAGCTCGCGAGCCGCGCCATCGGGCTGACGCTCACCACACGCAGCAAGGGCGAAGATCCGATCCCGATGGCGGGCGTGCCGGTGCGCGCCGTCGACACCTACCTCAAGAAGCTGGTGCAGGCGGGCTTCAAGGTGGCGATCTGCGAACAGATGCAGGACCCGCGCGAGGCCAAGGGCGTGGTCGAGCGGCAGGTGGTGCGCGTGGTGACGCCGGGCACGCTCACCGAAGATTCGTTGCTCGACGGCAAGCGCGCCAACTTCTTGGCGGCGGTCGTGGGCAGCGGCGCCGGCAGGGTCGCCGACGGTGGGACCAGGGGTCGGGTCGGCATCGCGTGGGTCGAACTATCGACCGGTTCGTTCCAGGTGAACGAGTGCGGCAGCGAGCGCTTGAACGACGAACTCGAGCGCCTGGAGCCCGCCGAGGTGTTGGTGCCCGAGGGTTCGGAACTCGGCCCGCTCATCGACGGTGCGCGCGGCAAGGGTTGCGCCACGCCGCGGCCCGGCTTCGAGTTCGAGGCTGAGACCAGCGCGCGCGCGCTGCGCGAGTTCTTTGCCATGGCGTCGCTCGCGGGCTTCGGCCTCGACGACGTGCCGCTGGCGGTGCGCGCTGCCGGCGCGCTCATTCGCTATCTGCAGGCCACACAGCTCGCCGCGCTGCCCCACATCCAGCGCGTCGAGTTGTTTCAGCAAGGCAAGGTCATGCTGCTCGACCGCGCCACGCGCGCGAGTCTCGAGTTGGTGGACACGATGCGCGGTAGCGCCGGCGTCGAGCGCGGCGCGTCGTTGCTGACGATCCTCGATCGCACCTGCACGCCGATGGGCGCGCGCCTCCTGCGCGAATGGCTGCTGGCGCCGTTGGTCGACCTGCCGTCGATCACCGCCCGACACGACGCGGTAGCGGAGTTGTGTTCTGCCCCGGATCGGCTGGCGCGCGCGCGCGCCGAGCTGACCGAAGTGCTCGACCTGCAACGCCTCACCACGCGCGCGAGCTGCGGCCGCGCGCACGCGCGCGACCTCGTGGGGCTGAAACTGAGCCTGCAAAGGTTGCCCGCGGTGATCGAGGCGCTCGCTGGCATCGTGGACTCAATCGCGATCGCCAGCTTGCTCTGCAACCTGGACGCCCTCGACGACGTGGCGCGCGACATCGCCGCGACGCTGGTGGACGAGCCGCCGATCCCGGTGAAGGAAGGCGGCGTCATTCGCCCCGGTCATGCCAGCGACCTCGACCAGCTCATTGAGCTGGCGCGCGACAGCATGCAGTGGATGGCGCGCTTCCAGGCGCGCGAGATCGAGCGCACCGGCATCCAGAACCTCAAGGTCGGGTTCAACCGCGTGTTCGGCTACTACATCGAGATCACGCACGCCGGCGCGCGCGGCGGCGAGATCCCGCAGGACTACCACCGCAAGCAGACCACCAAGAACTCGGAGCGCTACGTCACCGACGAGTTGAAGGTGTTCGAGACCAAGGTGCTGCAAGCCGACGAGCGCAGCAAGGCGCTGGAGTACGACCTGTTCGTGGCGCTGCGCGAACGCGTAGCGGCGGCAACGGCGCGCCTGCAAGCGACCGCGGTGCGCGTCGCCCAGCTCGACTGTCTGCTGAGCCTGGCGCACGTCGCCAAGGAGCGCGGCTACGCGCGGCCGACCCTCGACGACAGCCGGGTGCTGGCGATCCGCGACGGTCGGCATCCGGTGATCGAGGCGACGCACGCCGTGGGCACGTTCGTGCCGAACGACACCGACCTCGACCCACCGCGGCGCAGCCTGTCGCTGCTGACCGGGCCGAACATGGCCGGCAAGTCGACCTACATCCGGCAGAACGCGCTCATCGTGTTGATGGCGCAGATGGGCAGCTTCGTGCCGGCGAAGGAAGCGCGCGTCGGCCTGGTCGACCGCGTGTTCACCCGCGTCGGCAGCGCCGACGACATCAGCCGCGGCGCGTCCACGTTCATGGTGGAGATGGTGGAGACCGCCAACATTCTGAACCACGCCACGCCGCGCAGCCTGGTGATCCTCGACGAGGTCGGCCGCGGCACCAGCACGTTCGATGGCCTGTCGCTGGCGTGGGCGATTGCCGAGGACCTGCACGACCGTGTCGGCTGCCGCGCGTTGTTCGCGACGCACTACCACCAGCTCACTGATTTGGCTGGCCCGGGCAAGGGGATCGTCAATCAGCGCGTGTCGGTGCGCGAGTGGGGCGAGGAGATCGTGTTCCTGCATCGCATCGAAGACGGCGGCACCGACCGCAGCTACGGCTTGCACGTCGCGCGCCTCGCCGGCATCCCGCGCCCGGTGATCGAGCGCGCGCGCACGGTGCTCGGCAAGCTGGAAGAAGAAGACGCCAAGGTCGCCGACGCGTTGCAGAGCACGGGGGCGCAAAAGCCCGGCAAGAAGCAGCAGCCGCTGTTCGAGTCACCGCGCGAGCGCGTGCTCAAGGAGATGGCGAAGGTGGATGTGAATGCGCTGACGCCGATGCAGGCGTTGCAGAAGGTGGCCGAGTGGGTGGAGGCGGCGAGGCGCGGTTGAGACGGGTTGCCAGACATCAAGGCATCACTTCTTGTATGCTCTGATGGCATGCGGACGACTCTCAGCCTGGACGACGATGTGGCGGCGCAATTGCGTAAGTACCAACAGGACCGCAAGCTCAGCTTCAAGTCGGCGCTGAACGAAGCGCTGCGCGTGGGACTGGCGCAAGCTAGGCACGGGCCGACGGGACGACGTAAGCGCTACCGTGTCCGCCCGGTGAACTTGGGACGGTGCCTGCTGCCGAGTCTTGACAACATCGCCGACGTACTGGCTCTCGTGGAAGGCGAGGATCACAAGTGATCCTGGTCGACGCGAACCTCCTGATCTACGCCCACGTGCGTGACATGCCGGCGCATGCCGTCGCGAAGAACTGGCTCGAGGAACAACTGAATGGCAGGCAGCGCGTCGGACTGCCGTGGCCAACTCTGCTGGCCTTCTTGCGTCTAGTGACCAATCCTCGCGTGTTCGAGCGCGCGCAAAGCGTGGCCCGTGCATGGAAGCAAGTACAGGAATGGCTTGCCCACGATGTCGTGTGGGTTCCCGGTCCGGGCGAACAGCATCAAGCCATTCTTGCCACGTTGCTTCCGCGAACGGAAGGTACGCCAAAACTGATTCCCGACGCACACCTCGCTGCACTCGCTATGGAACACGGGCTCGAGCTCATGAGCGCCGATGGCGACTTCGCACGCTTTCCCGGGTTGCGGTGGAAGAACCCAATCGCGACGTAGCGTTGGCGGAACGTTGCCAAGAGCTTGCCGGCTGTGCCGGCTGAGTCTCGAATGGCAACGCATCTGTGATGAAGGCACCGACCATGCGCAGGCTGGAGATCGCCGCAGCCTGGGTCGCCGTGGCCTTCGCGTGGTGCGCCACGGTCCTCGGCCTGGTCGGCCCGCTCCTCGGAGGCTCGGGCCCGGGCATTCAGGGACCTGTCGGCTTCGTCGTGGAGATCGTCGCCGCCATGTTGGTTCCCGGCGGCGTACTCACGGCGATCGTCGCAGTCGCAGCCATGCTCCGTCGCCTCTGGTGGCCGGCGGGGATGCTGGCAGTGGTCGCGCTCGTCATCCTGGTCCCCGAGCTCTGTGCGTGGTCACAGGCGCGCGTCGTTCACGCCCCAGGCGACACGCCGGCCCTGCGCGTTGCGGCGGTGAACCTCTGCGCCGAGAACCTCGAGGATCCCCGCATGGAGGAGTGCCTGCGCCAGCTCGACGCGGACGTACTCGTGCTGCCGGAGCTCACTGCTTCATGGGCCGAGCAGCTCGAGAAGTGGTTTGCAGGCGACTACCCCCAGCGGTGGGTGGCCGCGGTACCCGAAAGACCGGGATACCAATCTGACGGCCTCAACGTCGCGGTCTGGTCTCGGCTACCTGCAGCCGGCGAGCATCAAGTCCACTATCTCAGGGGAAGCCCCGCGATCCGGGTGCTGCTGCGCTGGCACGGCCGCGCATTCGCGCTGTACGGCGTGCACCCGTGGAAGCCGTACCCCTATCAGCTCTTCGGCTCAGCGTGGCGCGATCGGCAGGGGCTCCTCGACTGGATCCGGAACGAACGACTGCCGACCGTGGTCGCCGGCGATTTCAACGCGACGCCGCGCAGCGCGTTCATGGGGCGCTTGCGCCTGTTCGGCTTGACCAACGCGTCCCAGGCTGTGTGCGGAGCTGCCCCAGGCACCTGGCCCATGCAGATTCCCCTGCTCGCGCCGTTCCGTGTTGCCATCGACCATGTGATGGTTAGCGAAGCGTTCACGGCGGTGGCGTTTCGCAGAGGCATGACGACCAACTCCGACCACGCCCCGGTCATCGCCGAGCTGCGCTGGCGGGACGAGTGATGACCGCCCCGTTCGCGGCCCCCAGTCGAGCACGTAGGTCTCGCCGAACGCGCCGACCATGACGTGACCAGGACGAATGTGTCTGACACATTCGTCCTGCTAGGCCGGTTCCCACAGGATGAACTTGTACATCGGCAGCAGCGCGAGCAGCGACTGCACGAGCCAGTCGGGCGCCTCCATCCCCATCGCCAGCGCGTCTTCTTGCGGCAGCTCGCGCACCACGTGCAGCCAGTGGTTGCCCGGCGTGTAGTAGCCGAACATGTCTTTGAGGTCAGAGACCTTCGCCGAGCCGGCCCAGTGCACGTTCTTCCAGTCGTGTAGGCGCAGGCCGAAGCCCTTGGGGAGCGCGTTCAGCATCGCGGCCCACGCCGCCAATCCTTCGGGCTTGGCCACCTTCTTCTTCAGATGCTCCCCGTCCCACCACGCCTGCGGGTGCACGCGCAACGCCGCCTCAACCACTTGGTTGTCGATGCTCACCTCGAGCACGGTCTGGATGTAGTGCGTCTCAGCGTCCTTGCCGAGGGCCTCGCCGAAGAAGCTCGCCAGCTTCTTGCGCTCCTTGTCCGAGCGGCACAGGTACGAGCGCTGATCGCGCACGCGATAGCTGTTGAACGTGTAGGGATGGTGTAGCCCCTCTTTGCCGGCCAGTTCGACGCCCTGTTCCTTCGCCAACACCTTGGCGCGGTCGGCGATCTTCTTCAGCTTGCGCCGGATCGACAGCCGCAAGGCGTTGTATTCGTCGTCCTTTTGGCGGTGCGGCTCGAACGCGAGGAAGTCGCGCTGCAGGAACGGGTCAAGCGTCGTGGTCGTCATGATCGAAGAGGCGGCTACGAGACGCGAAGCTATCATCCGACCCTCGCATGCGGCTACATCTCAGCGTCGTCCTTCTCGCAAGCTGTAGCTCATGGCCGGGGCTCGACCGCCCGCAGGTCGACGCCGGCGCCTACCTGGCGCTCTACGAACTGCGCGGCCGCGTCCGTATGGACTCCAACGTCGGCGGGGTGATTCAGAGCAACCCCGGCATGGACGTGCAGACCTTCGGCGCCGGCGAGCGCGACGACGACGTCGGCGGCTACATCACGGTCGGCGACGGTTTCTCCGGCTTCGAGTTCAACTACTTCAAGCTGACCATGGAGGACAGCTCGCCGGGCACGCTCACCTCGCCGTTCGGCTCGCTCGACGCCGGCGAGGTCGTGATCACCGAGGTCGAAATGGACGAGTGGCGGGCGCGCTACATCGCCAAGCTGTTCGAGCACACGTTTCCGAACCGACTGCGCATGGCGTTCGGCCTGGGCGGCGCCGTGGCGCACCGCGACTTGAAGTTCTTTCCCAAGCGGCAAGCCACCGGTGACGGCCAGATCCTGACCGCCAAGGACTACGGCCTCCCCTACGCCGCGGCGCGCTTGCGGGGCACGTATGGTCCGGTGAGTCTGAACCTCGATTGGGCCTACCACATCGGCGTCGACTTCGGCGGCGACTTCGAGGGTCGCATGCAGGACATCGAGCTGATCGGCCGCTACGAGTTCGTGCGCCAGGACGTGACGCTGTTCGCCGGCTATCGCTACACCGAGCTACCAGCGGAGGGCCAAGAGAACGACTTGGAGTATCGCGCCGACCTTCGCCTCGAAGGCATCCAGCTCGGACTGCAGCTGCGATTCTGATCGACACAACTGCACGCGACAGCAACGCGCGGTCGACACCGCACGAACGTATGGGGCGAGCGGCGCATCTCCCGTTCGCCGCACCAAGTTGAGAACTTGCGGTGTTAGCGCCCGCCTGCAATCCAACCTCGGAGTAACGTATGGCGCCGTCTGCATCCGTGGACCTGCTCGCCTCGAA
The DNA here is from genome assembly GCA_031423015.1 of Planctomycetota bacterium. Lineage (GTDB taxonomy): Bacteria > Planctomycetota > UBA1135 > UBA1135 > UBA2386 > DATGPD01. Next base: position 57,250 of record JANPER010000164.1, read on the forward strand.
CTCTCGATGGTGACGGTCACACGCGGAGTCGATGGTCCCCTCCCCGACTCAATGGCGGCTACCGCATCTCAGCCAGTTGTCCTCGTCGTCGACGACGAAGTCACCGTGCGCACCACCGCGCGGGCGATCCTGCAGCGCGCGGGCTTTGCCGTGGAGGTGGCCGACGACGGCCGATCAGCCCTGGCGATCTTGGAAAAGCTGGGCGCGCGCGCTGCCGTCGTGGTGCTGGACTGGACGCTGCCAGACTCCCCGGGCAGCGCCATCCTCGCCGAGGTGCAGCGCGTGGCCCCGCACGCGACCGTGATCATCTCGACTGGCTTCGGCCGCGAGGACGTCTTGCTCACGACGACCGAGAACAAGGGCGTGCGCTTCTTGGAGAAGCCCTACACCGCCGGCGCTCTGGTGAGCGCCGTGCGCGCGATCTTGGAAGACGGGCGCGCGAATGGGGTGTCGGCGCCGGGCTGAGGGTGGGGACTGCGTTGCGCAAGCCGACATCGGCCCACAAGCGCGCGGCCGAGGGCGCCCCGCTGCGGCCTGGCATCGCGTTGTTCCGTAGCGGGAATCTACGCTGGTGCCCTTCCTGCTCCCGTAGCGTCTGTCTTGTCGGCGCGCAATCGAGCTACCATCTGGCTTGCTCCCGTCACGGCAACACCACCATGCATGTCACCTCGCTTTCTGTCTTACTCGCTGTGGCCTCCGCGCTGGCCGCCGCGATTCCCGCTGCGGCCCAGTCCACCACCCACTCGCTTTCGATCGGTGGTTCCGGCGCGCGCGGATGTCAAGGGTCGGCGGACCCGCCCCAGCTCTCGAACGGAACGCTCGCCACCGCGACCTTCGACTTCACCTACGACGCGCACACGCACGGGCTCGAACTCGTCGTCGCGAACACCTCGCCGGTGACGCTCGGAGTACCGAACCCGCTCATCACGCGCATCGCGTTCAACCTGCCACACCATGCGGTCGCCACCGTCACGCTGCTGTCGCAGACCGGCTCGGGCGGCGCGCATCCGGACTTCGATCTGCAGGACGATGCGGACGTGTTCGTACCGCCGAACCTCGGGGTCGCCTGCATGGGTGACTTTGGCGTGCTGCTGTCGGTCCACAACCACCAGGGCGGCATCGGCAATCCTTTGGCCGACACCTACGCGGCGCCGCCGGGCAGCGTGGTGATCGGGCCGGTCACGTTCCGCATGCGGCTCGATGGACCCGGCGTCGATTCGCTGAGCGCGCAGTCGATCGCGGTCGGCTTCTCGCGCTTCGCGCCCGCGGTTCAGGTCAACGCGGCGTGCAGGTTCCAAGGTGGTGGTCTGAACGGTGAAGGCAGCGGCTTCATCTCCAGCACAGTGGCCAATGTGGGCTGCCGGCCGAGCGGGTGGCTCACCGCCGCGCCGCGCATCGGCACGACCGTGGGCATCTGCCTCAACGGCCAGCCGAGCTGTTCCGGCTGCTTCATCGGCTCGCTGTTCCCGGGACCGTCCATCGTCGGGCCGTTCCGCATCCCCATCGGCTTGCCGCTGCTGTTCGACTTCTTCATCCCGCCGCTGCCGCCGAACGCGCTCCTGTGCATTCGCTTCGACATCCCACTCGATCCAGGCCTGATCGGGCGCACGCTCTACCTCGCGGTAGCCACGCCGGGGACCAGCCTCGACGATCTGGTGGACTTCTCACCGCGGGTGAACTTCACGTTCATCGACTGAGCTGGGCCGCCGCGCGGTTCACAGCGAGCGCACACGCCGAGCCACGCGCACGCCGAGGTTGATGTCGCGCGTGCTGGCCAAGTCGAAGAAGCGGTAGGCCGACCGAGCGGCGCTGGCAGGGAAAGCAAAGCTCCCGCCGCGGCTGACTCGACGCTCGTTGTTGGCGTGCTGGTGCAGGCCGTCGCCTTCGCGCCGCGCGGACTCGTAGCTGCCGCTGCTGTCCTGGCACCACTCCCACACGTTGCCGTGCATGTCGAACAGGCCGAACGCGTTGGGCTTGAAGCTGCCGACCGGCGCATGCACCACGAAGCCGTCGTCGAAGTCGGGCTCGATCGTCCACTGCGTGCCCGCCTTCTGCGACGCTAGGTCAGCGAGGTTGGCGTAGCCGCGCAGCGCCGCGGGTTCGCTGCCGGTGCTCCACGGTGTCGTCGTGCCGGCGCGACACGAGTACTCCCATTGCGCTTCGGTCGCCAGGTCGAGTCCGTGCCGACGCAGCAGCTCGCTGCAATCCTCCCAGCTCACGCTCTCGACCGGGTTCGTGGGCGTGATCTCGTGTGAGCGGCCCGGTTTCGTGCCGGCCTTGTACGCGCTGGGCTCGCCGCCTTCGCTCAGCCGTCGCCACTGCGCTTGCGTCATCTCGTGCTTGGCGAGAAAGAACGCGCCCAGATCCACGCTGCGGCACGGCTTCTCTTGCGGCGTCGCACCGGGATCGTGGTTTTGTGCGTCAGGCGCGTCGCTCTGCGCGCCCATCACGAACGACCCAGGGGGAATCAGCACGAACACGAGGCCCGAGTCTTCGGTGATCTCGAGCTGGCGCGTCTCGGGGCTGCGCTGCGGGGTCGACTTGCCCGGCGTGCCCGACCGGAGATGCACGAACTCCCAGAGCCCGGAGGAAGGGTCGCGCCGCAGCGGCACGAGGTCGAGCTGCGGTTGCATGCGCAGGCCGCGATAGATCGGCAGCTCAGCGATGTCGGCGATCGCGGCCGCCCACTCGCGCGCGTACTTGTCCACAGTCTCGGCCTGCACGGCCTCGGCCCACTGCAGACGCCGCTCGACCGCCGCGAGCTGGCCCGTACCCGCCGCGCAGAACGCGCGCAGGTCGTCGATCAGCCGCGCGAGCGTGTCGTACAGGAACTGATCCGACTTCACCGCGAAGCGCGGGCCGTGTTCTTGGCTCGCCGGCTGCGACGGGGTAGCTGCCGACACGGCGCGACCGCGCAGCTCGGTCAGCGTCGACTCCAACTTGGGCAGCGCCGCGGCCAGCGGGCGCGCCTGGTTGTCCAGCCAGTCGCGCATGGCCCGCGCGCGTTCCGGCCACGCGGGATACAGATCGACTTCAGCCGCGATCGCCTCGCGCAGTTTGACGACGTTGGCCAGCAGGTCGTAGTCGTCGAGCGCACGCCGCAGGGCGAGAGCTTTGTCGTCGGCTTCGGTACGCGCGGCGCGTTCGAGTTCCTGAGAACGTCGCGACTCGGCCGCGCGCTGATCCGCCAGCTCGCGCGCCCCGCGCTCCCCGTCTTGTGCCTGACGTGCCTGGTCGGCGGCTTGCTCCGCGCGCACGCGCTGGCCGTCGGCGTCGCGCCAAAAGACCAGCGAGACGACCAACGCGATGGCGACCACCCCGCCCACCGCGACCGCCAGCTTCTGCGTCCGCTTGGCAGCGCGCGTGCGCACGCGCGCTTCCTGCAGGTTCTGCTCGACCGCGCTCAGATGCTTCTCCAGCCGCGTCGCAACCTCGGCGGCGCTGGCCGGACGATCCTTGGGTGCCGGCGACAGACACGCGCGCGCCAGCGTGACGACCGCTTCGTCGGCGCCGCAGCGTTGCAACCGCTGATGCGCGTCTTCCAGCTCGCCGCGCGCCGCCTTGCGGATCGTGTCGATCGTGTCGCCCACGTACGCTGGTTGCCCCGTGAGGATCTCGCACAGGATCGAGCCGAGCGCGAACACGTCCGACCGTTCGTCCATGCTCTCGACTTGCCCGAGCGCTTGCTCCGGCGGCATGTAGGCCGGGGTGCCCATGACCGACCCCACGAGCGACTTGGTGCCGTGCTCGCCGCTGCGCACCGTCTCGATGATGCTGACGTCGGGCTTGCTTGGTTTGTGTTTGGCGCGCTTCTCGTCGGCGACGCCGCCGACGTGCAGCACCTTGCCCATCCCCCAGTCGACCACCTGCACTTCGCCGAAGGCGCCGATCATCACGTTGGCGGGCTTGAGGTCGCGGTGGACGACGCCGCGCGCGTGCGCGTAGGCCATCGTCTGACACATCTGCAAGAAGACGCCGAGAAAGCGCATGCGCCCGGTCGCCGGATCGGCGCGCTCCGCCAACAGCGCCGCCAGCGTTCGCCCCTTGACCAGCTTCATCGCGAAGTACGGCTTGCCCCCCTCGAGCCCGAGGTCGTAGACCGGCACGACGCCTGGGTGCTGGAGTTGGCCACCGATCTGCGCCTCCTCGACGAAGCGTTGCAGAAGGTCCGGGTCGTCGCGGTACTTGTCGTGCAAGAACTTGAGCGCGACCTCGCGGCCGAGGTCGGCATCGAGCCCCTTGAACACCGTGCCGACGCCGCCGCGCGCGAGTTCGCCCTGCACGTAGTACTTGCCCGCGCGGTTGCTGACCCCTTGCCGCTCGGCGGTGCGTGGTAAGTGGATGGGGCTCGGCCCGGTCGACTCGTCGCGCAGCTGCACCCGCGGCCGGATCCCGGCGCGGGCGTGCAACACGTCGAGGACGGAGTCGCCCGGATTCGGACGCGCGGGATCGGGGGTTGGTGCGGCGGGGTCGTTCATGGCGGCTAGCGGCGCCGAGCGGTGCAGCCTACGAGCCGTGCAGCCTACTCGTCGCAGGTAGCGACGATTCCGCGCCGTCGCCCTCCGCGATAGCGTGCCGGCGCGATGACCGAGCGCCTTGCCGTCGAAACCCCTGGGCCCCTGCTCGCCTTCCTCGAGCAACGGCTCGCTGGTTGGGGCAGGAACACGCTGAAGCAGCGACTCCGGCTCGGCTGCGTGCTCGTCAACGGCACCGCCGCCACGCGCCACGACCAACCTCTGCGTCCGGGCGATGCGGTCCAGGTAGTGGCGCGCGGCGCCGCGCCCGCAGACGCGACGGGCCCACCCGGATTGCCGTTCCTGTATCTCGACGCTGAGCTGGTCGCCGTCGACAAGCCGGCCGGACTGCTGTCGGTGTCCACCGACCAAGAGCGTGAGCGCACGGCCTTGGCCACCGTCCGCCAGTGGCTGGAGCGGCCGGGACGCGACGCGCCGGTGTGGCCCGTGCATCGCCTCGATCGCGAGACGTCTGGCGTGCTGCTGATCGCCCGCTCACGGCCGGCCAAAGAAACCGTGCAGGCGGCGTGGGACACGAGCAGGAAGGTCTACCTCGCCGTCGTCGACGGTCGGCCCGAACCAGACCACGGCGTGGTCGACCAACCACTCTGGGAAGACGACCACCTGAACGTGCACGTCGGTGCACACGCACGCGCGCGGCCGGCGCAGACTCGCTACCGCACGCTCGAGGTCACCGGGGGCCGCGCGTTGCTCGAAGTCGAACTCGACACCGGACGCCGCCACCAGATCCGCGCCCACCTCGCGTGGCTTGGCCACGCAGTGGTCGGCGACCCGCGTTACGGAACGTCCGCGCCACGCATGGGGCTGCACGCGTGCCGACTCGAGATCGATCATCCGCGCGACGGCCGTCGGCTCGTGCTGGAGGCGCCACCGCCGGCTGGGTTCCGCGCGCTGCTGCATCGCGCGCGAAAAGATTGACCGAGCGTGAACGTGGGCAGGAGCACCCGGACTACGGCGCAGCCCGCCGCACTCGCAGAGGAAGACGTCGATGTGGACACGCTCGTCAGCCGATCGTCCGTTGCTTCCAATAGCCTGGCCGCCGATACGCGTGCGCGACGGCGACAATCCAAATGTGGCCGGCGGCTTCGCGGTAGATCAACAGATAGGGGAACCGGCGCAATAGGAGCTTTCGATGCGCGAGGTCGTACTCTGGCCAACGGTTCGGCGCCTCGACGATGCATTCGACACCTTGCGCGACCAACGCCTCGAAGCGATCGGCGACAGCCGCGCTCCTTGCCGCATACCACGCATGCGCATCGATGTACTCTGCTGCCGCGTCTGGATGGAACCGGACGTCAGCGGTGGCCACGATTCTTGCGAGCGGCCGCGTCCCTCACTTCGGACCAGGGGATCGGCTGTACGAGCCCCTGGTCGATCTCGCGACTGCGCCGCTCGATCTCCCTGGCCCATTCCTCCGCCGCGTCGGCGTCGGCGTCACGATCGGAGGTAGCGAGGATACGTTCCGCGAGCCGGATGCGGTCGGCTTCGGGCAGCCGCATCGCTTCCTCCAGCAGCTTGTCGACCTGCGTCGTCATCGGGTGGTCGGAGTTCACGTGGCTCAGCATACCTGGCCAGCTTACGAGACGGTGCCCGAGCGATGAGATGCCCGCGACCCGTGAGGACTTCCGCTCGTGCTGGAGGCGCCGCCGCCGGCTGGGTTCCGCGCGCTGCTGCCGCGCGCGCGCTAGCATGTCCCGCGTGCATCGCCGTCTCGCCGCAGCCTTCGCCACCGTTTGCCTCCTTGGGCCGACCGCGGCGCAAACTCCTCTTTCGACCCTCCCCGCGGGCTTCGACAGCGTGCTCGTCGTCCGCGACGTGCTGCCATCCCTTCAGGCAGCCCTCGAGTCCGAAGCCTTGCAAACGGCGCTCATCGAGTTGCCGTTCTTGAGCGACCGGCTCGCGGGCGCTGGCGTGAACGTAGAGGTACTGCGCGCGGCACTGCATTTGTACGAACGCCAGATCCCGCGCGAAGTGGTCGTTGCAGCGCCGCCGCAGGCGATCACGGCCGTCGCTCACCTCTGGGGCGCGTTCATGGCTCTGGTGGTTTTGAGTACCGACACCGACGACGACGTGGTGGCTGACCGGCTGGAGGCTCATGTCACTGCCCTCGCCGATCTGATGCTCGTCGGACACGTGCGCCTGCGAGACGAAGCGACGGCGAAGCGGTGGTTCGGTTTGGTGACCGACACCCTCGACGCTTTGCCTGTCGACGACGCTCTGAGCATTGCGACCACCGGCGACACGCTCGAGGTTTCGATCGAGCCTCTCCGGCTCGGTGACGGTCGGCTGCTGGCGCGCATCGGGCTGGCAGACCTACCCGCCAAGCTGCCGCTCCTGCGGTGGGCTCTGAAGCTCGAGCGCGATGGGCCGATGCTCACCATTCGCGTCGGCCCGGGCGCGCCCGGTGAGTTGGACGCCGCGACGCTTGGCCACTTGTGGCGCAACACACCCGAGCAGCTGTTCTTCGCCCGCCTGAACGCGGCCGCAGCGGCGACGGTGCTGGACGATGTCGAGACGTTCATGGAGGAGAACGAAGACGCAATCGACGACTTGGTCGAACGCGAGCCGCGCCTCCGCCTCATGTTGGAATCCTTGAGCACCCGGTTCAGCGACCTCGACCCAATGACCACCCAGGTGCTGAACCTCACCGCAAGGGGACTAGAGCTGCTCGACAACACAGAGTTCGCCATGAGCGGCGACCTTCCCGCGCTTCCGCCGAGCGGCATGCTCGGATACGTGGATCCGGAGTTAACCGCATTCGGGGCCGCCAACCTCGATCTCGATCTGCTCGCAAACGTGCTGCTCGAACAGTGGCGAGATCAGATCGTCGCCCGCGCCGCCCGCGCCGAGATGGCCAAGAAAGACGCATTCGCTGTCCGCGCGCTGACCTTCTTCGACGCTGCGCTCTTGCCGTTGCAGGAGTTCTTCGCCGGGGAGGCTTCAGCTTGCTTCGCGGCCGGCACGCTCCTGGTACTCGAAGGGACGAGCGAGGTCGCTTCGATCACGGTGACTTCGCCCGCAGGTGAGGTCACGGCGACCCATGCAGGCATGCGCTTGCCAGCGTTTGCGATGCTCGGACGGCTCGCTGAAGGCGCGGATCCGTGGCAGTTCGCGCAGGCCTGCTCGGTCAATGCGCTAGCCGCGCTTGGTCCGGTCGACAAGCCGTTGCTGCTCACCGAGGTCGACCTCGGGCTTGGCGTGCCGACGCGCGTCGTTCCGTGGGCGGCGTGGTCGTGGGGTGGCCGCAGCGTGACGCTCGCCGGTGATGTGCAGCCGCACTGGTTCGTCCACGCGGGCTCGCTCGCGTTCTCTTCGAGCCCGACTCTGAGCCGTCGACTCCTCGCCCGCCACGGTGCGAAGAACGTCGCGCCGCCCACTGGAGTCGTGGGGTGGTGGCGGTGCTCGGGTGCAGCCTTGGCACAGGCTGTCGACCACCTCGCGGCGACGGTCTTGGCGTTGGCCGACCCAACGCAGGCGCAATTGCGTGCGGCTCTCGGGGTCGACCTCGATGCAACGCAGGCGCAGGTGGTGCGACAGGTGCGCGACGTGCTGGTGGCACTTGCGCGCCGCGTCGAACTCATCGAGATGCAACAGCGGTTCGACGGCCCGATCTACTCGGATCGGATCACGCTGACGTGGGCCCGACGCTGACAGCGGACGAGGGCAACCGACGCACGCGTCGACACCGCGCCACCCCTCACGACCAGCGCGACCGCTGCCTTGCGCTACTGCCGCACACCGCCGAACACGCCGCCGCCCTGGTGCAGCGTCGCCTGCTTGCCGTCGGCGGTGAAGACCAGCTTGACGTCGGGATCGAAGGTGGCGCGGAACTCCAGGTCGCCCTGGAACATGAGCCGGAACTCGCTCTGCCCCTTGGCCTTGCCCTGCGCGAACAGTTCGGCGCCCTTCTCGGTGACCGCCAGCGCCATGCCGAGGTCGGTGAAGTCGAACACGCCGACGAGTTTTTGTCGCAGCTCCGCCGGGATCGGCGCGTCCTTCACGGCCGGCTTGCTGATGCCGAGCACCGCGCGGGCGATCTCCTTCGCCAAGCGATCACTCGACGCCCGCTCGCTGTTGCTCACCACGGCGACGTGCAGGTCCGCGGGCGCGACGTGCATGAGCATTGAGTTGAAGCCGTGGATGCCGCCGCCGTGGTGTACGACCCGCTGGCCCTCGAGGTCGCCCGTCATCAGCCCGAAGCCGTAGCCGGTGTCGCGGCCACTGGGCAGCACCAGCGGCTTGGTCATGCTCGCGTACATCGCGGGCGTGACCACCTTGCCGCCCGTCAGCGCCATCGACCAGCGCACCAAGTCTTTGCCGGTCGACAGCAAGGCACCCGCCGCGCCCGGCTGGCTCATGCCGAGCGGCGCGTCGTTGCGACGCTGCGCGTCGTCCATCCCGTAGCCCTGCGCGCGGTTCTTGATCAGGTCGCTGCTGCTGTCGTAGCGCGTGCGAGTCAGCCCCAACGGCGTGCACAGCTCGTCCAGCACGACCTGCGCGTACGACTTGCCGTGCGCCTTCTCGAGCACCATGCCGAGCAGGTAGTAGCCGGTGTTGTTGTAGTGCCAGTTCTCGCCCGGCTCGAAGTCGAACGGTTGGTCGGCGACCAGCGCCAGCAGCTCGGCGTGGCTGAGTTCGAGCGGCCTCACCTTTTCCCACGGCTCACCGAGGTCGGTGTAGCTCTTGATGCCGCTGCTGTGGTTCAGCAGGTGATGGATCGTGACCTTCTTGCCCTGCAGCGGGAAGTCGGGCACGAACTTCGACAAGTCGTCGTCGAGCAAAAGCTTCTCTTGCTCGACGAGTCGCAAGATCAAGGCGGCGGTGAACTGCTTGGTGATCGAGCCGATGCGGAACATCGTCTGCGCATCCGCCGGCACCTCGAACTCGGCCTCGGCGAGGCCGTAGCCCTTCGCGAGCAGCACCTCGCCGTGCTGGGCGATCGCGACCGAGAAGCCGACGGCATCGGGTTTGGCCACGCGCGCGGCGACGATCTCGTCGACCTTGGCGAGCCACGTCGGCGCTTGCGCGCACAGCGACGTCAGCAGCAGCGGGAACGCGGCGAACCGCACGAACACAGGTGTGGACAAGGCGCGCGGATGCTACCGCGCGTCGGTACCTTTCACGAGTCGGCTCAGCGCGGCACCATCGTCGCCACCACGAAGCCGAGTCGCCGCGCCGAAGGCGTCGCGTGCAGAGCCAGCGATTCCCCCGCCAGGGCGGCGGCGCGCGTGAGGGCGCCCGCCTCCAGCATCTGCCAACCCTCGCGCCGCAACCGCCACGCGCGCACGACGACCGCCATCACGTCGCCGAGGTCGGCGCCGCAGCGCGGGCACACGCGCGCGCCACGAAACGCGGCGCGGCACGCAGGACACGCGAGCGGCGCGGGGGTTGCCTCGGCGCTCACGCTTCCTCGGCGTAGTGCACCAAATCTTCAATCTCGGCCAGCAAGGGCTTGGCGGCGTCGTGGTCGGCTTTTTCGATCGCGGCTTCGGCCAATTTGATCAGACCCTGCAGCTCGGTCTTGTCGACGTCGGCAAGGCGCGCGAGCACGCCGCGCGCGCGGTTCAGCAGGCGCCGCAACTCCGCCACCCACGGCAACGCCGCGGGATTAAGTTTCGCCGCGTCCGCGTCGGCTGGCTCGGCTGGCTCGACCTGATGGTCTTCACCCCACAACGCCTGCGCCTTCTTGCGCGCTTCGGCCAGTTGCTCGGGCGACAGGCGCGCGGTCGCGCCGTCGATGCGCACCTTCTTGCTCATGCCCGTCGCCTGCTCGATCACCTCGACGTCGAGAATGCCATCGAGTCCGAGCGCCATCTTGAACACGATTGGGCTGCCCTCGCCGGCGGGCGTCAGGTTCTCGACCTTGAAGCGGCCGAGCAGGATGTTGTCGCGCGCGTTCTGGCTCTCGCCTTGATAGATGCGCACGTCGATCGCCTCCTGGTTGTCGTACGACGTGAAGTACGTCTCCGACCTGGTCAACGGCAACGGCGTGCCGCGCTCGATCACCGGGTGATAGCAATCCGACGACGTCTCGCCGTCGAGCACGCCCAGGTGGCTCGGACCGAACGAGTACGGCGTCACGTCGACCAGCACGCGGCCGGTGATCACGCCCGCCTGGCGCGCGCCGGCGATCGCGGCTCCGAGCGCCACGCACAAGTCGGGGTGCACGTCGCGGCGCGGCGCCTTGTTGGTCAGCGTGTGCAGGCGACGGCCCACCAACGGCGATCGCGTCTGCCCACCCACCAACACCACGTCGTCGATCTGCGGCAGCGTGCGACCGGCGAGCGTCAACGCTTGATGCACCGAGTCGAGCGTGCGCTCGATCAGCGGCTTGATGAGGTCTTCGAACTCCTCGCGCCGCAGCTCACAGTCGAGGTGCAACGGCTCTTTACCCTTGGTCAAGAACTCCTCGCGGATGCGCGTGCTCACCTGCTCGGTGAGTCGCCGCTTGGCCGCCTCGGCCGCCTGAATCAAGCGCGCGCGCGCCACCGGCTCGGCGAGCACCGACTTGGGCAGGTCGCGCGCGATGTAGTCGACCAGCAGCATGTCGAAGTCGTCGCCGCCGAGCAGCACGTCGCCGTGGCTCGACAGCACCTCGGTGAGTTCGCCATCGGTGGTCACCACCGAGCAATCGAAGGTGCCGCCGCCGAGGTCGTACACCAGGAGCGTGCGTTCGCGCCCCTTCTCGGCGCCTTCGAACGCCAACGCCGCGGCCGTCGGTTCGTTCAGCAGGCGCACGACTTCGAGCCCGGCGATCTCGCCGGCGAGGCGCGTGGCCGCGCGCTGCGCATCCGCAAAGAACGCGGGCACGGTCACCACCACCTTGCGCACGCGCGTGCCGGTCGCTTGCTCGGCAACGCGCGCCATCTCCTTGAGGATCAACGCCGAGACCTCGGGCGGCGTGAGCTGCTGCTCGCCGAGCGGCACTTTCTCGTCGTTGCCCATCTTGCGCTTGATCGACGCCACGGTGCGCTCGGGGAACGCCGCGCGCTGCCGCTGCGCCGGCACGCCGACCAGCAGCTTGCCGCTCGGATCGAGTCCGACGACCGACGGCACGATGGGGTCACCATCGATGGCCAAGCACTCGGGTTTGCCGTCGCGCACCCATGCGATGACCGAGTTGGTGGTGCCGAGATCGATGCCAAAGATAGGTTCAGTCATGCGATTCCTTTGGTGCGCGCCACGCGCACTTCTGCTGGTCGGTGCACGGCACCCTGCCGCGTGAAGCCGACTCGAATGGTCTCGGCCACGGTGCCGTCTTTGTGCTCAGCGCTGGCCGGCGCGGTGCCGAGCGCACTCATGCGCGCGGCGTCGAAGGCTTGACCCCGCGGGTCGAACGCGCGCACGTCGACGCGCGCGAGGACCTCCTCCAGGCGCGACAACGTCATCTCGATGCCCTGGCGCACGGCCGCAGCGTGCGCTTGCAAGGGGCGCTTGCCCGCAAAGAACCCCCCGGCGCGGGGCGCTTCAGCGCTGGCTTGCACGCAGCGGCGCAGCCGATCGAACACGTCGATGAGGTCGCCGCGCAGCGCGCTGAGCGTGGCGTCGTCGCGGCTGGGCTGGGCAACCGGAGGCGGCGCAACGGCGGTCGCGGCGAGCTTCTCTTCGAGCCGCTTGAACGCCTTGCTCTGCACCTGCACGTCGAGCCGACACGCCGTCACCGCGTTGGCGAGCGCCAACAGATCGGGCACCACCGTCGCTTCGCCTTCGGCCAGCACCGGGTCGATGCCTTGTGGCAAAGGCTCGTCGCCGTGCGTGTCGAGCCAGCGGCCCACCGCCGCCAAGATCGCCGCCTTGCGCGCGTCGTTCACGCGTGCTCCTTCAGCGCGGCCAACCACAAGGCCGGCCCTGCCGGCGGGCGCGGCGACAACCGCAGCGCTTCGACGAGTTCGCCGATGTGCGCGAGCGGCTTGGGGCCGAACAAGCGCTCGCGCGCCCGCGCGCGCGGATCCTTCACCTGCGCGTACGCCTCGCTGATGCGCGCAAAGCCGGCCGCGTCGGTATCGGGCGGATGCAGCTTGACGTGCTCGCGATACGCGGCGCGGATCGCGTCGTCGTTGGCGCTCGGCTCGACGCCGAGAATGGTCCAAGGGTCGTTCATGCGTCGGGTTCTACGGGGGCACGAGGCTCGCCGAAAGGCAGCTGTGGTCCCTGGTTTGCGATTTTGCGCGGCCTGGGTGGACGCACCGTCGGGGTTGGCGAAGGCGCCGACACGCGCCCGCCGCGCTCGCGCGTGCGTTCGTCGGCCAGCAGCTTGGCCGCACGTTCCGAGTCGAGGTCTTCGACATCCGGCGGCAGACTCGCGGCCGCGGCGCGGGCGATCGCGCCGTCGCCCGAGCGCGCCGCGCAGGCGCGCGCCAGCAGGCGCAGGTCGTGCGCGCGAGCGGAGTCGTGCTCGGCGGTCGCGGCCTTGGCCTTGAACAGCAAGAAGCGGCCGAGCAGCGGACCATCGGCGAGCAGGCCGCGGCCGGCGGCGAGCGCCACGAGCCGCCAGTTGCCGTGCGCCTCACCGACCTGACACAGCGCCAGACGATCGGCATCGTCGCCAGGCATGTCCTCGCTCGCCATCGCGCCCGCGACCTTGCCGATCTGCGCGCCGTCGATCTGCGCGACGTCGGCCACGCGCGCCAGCCACGCCATGATCTCGAGTCGCCGGCGCATGTCGTCGGCGACCACTTCGACCGGCGTGGGCAAGCGTTCGAGATCGGCGCGCACCAACGCGACGGTCGCCATGGCGCGTTCAGCATCACCGACCGCGGCCCGCACGGCATCGTCGTCCACCAGGTTCACGACGCGGCGCGCGGCGACGATGTAGGCGCGGCGCAGCGGCGTCTGCGCCGCGGGATCGGCGGCCAGCTCCTCGAGATCGATCGCGCACAGATGCGGCTTGCCCACCTTGTGATGCTGCCGCAAGCGCAGGATGCGCAGGCGCACGCGCGCCGTGCGCACGCGCTCGTCGACGGCATTCACCGCCTCGGCGCGGGTGATGAGATCGAGCGCTTGCGCGAGCGCGCCGCGCTCCTCGGCAAGCTCGGCCAAGCGCACCAGGGGCTCCGCGTCGTGCGGCAGCGCCTGCGCCCAGTGTTCGAGGAACACCTGCCCCACGGCCGGGGTTGCGGCGGCGAGATCGAGCAACAGGGCGAAGCGCTCGGCGGTGGGATCGAGCGCGACCGCGTGCTCCAACAGCTGCGCCATGCCGGTGGTGCGCGGCGTCACGCCGGTGCGACGCCGCAGGCGCGCCACCGCGTTCGACGTCATCTGCGCGCACGCGAGACAGGTTTCGACCCGGCGCGCGATCGGCTTGTCGAACATCGGCTCGATCAGCGCGTCGAGCATCCGCGCGTCGGTCATGGCGGCGACGAACTCGGCCCCGAGCAACTTGTCTACCTCGCGCTGCGCGGCGATGCCCATCGGCGCCATGTGCGCCAACAGCTCGGCCAGCTCGATGTCGGTCAAGCGACGCAGGTCGTGACCCTTCGTGGGCATCAGCCACTCCAGCCAATCGATCAGGCCGACCACGACGTCGTGCTGCGCGTCGAGATCGGCGATCAGGCGCGCCCATTCGGCCTGGCCAAAGAGCTGCTCACCGAGCTTGGCGTCGAGTTCGTCGATCAGCGCTTCGTCTTTGCTGCTGCGGCGCAGGAAAGACACCAAGCGCGCCGCCAGGCGCGGTCGGCGCGGCGCCAACCCGAGGAGCAACGTGCGCGCTGCCTCGCGCCGCACACGCGGCTCGGGATCAGCGTGTTGCAACGTGGCCAGCGGCGCGTACAGCTCGACGAGGCCATCGGTCACGCGCTGCACCACCTGCCGCACCGGGGCCTTTTCTTGCCGCAGCGGGGTCGCGCGCAAGACGTCGAGGAGGATCTGCTTGCCGCGCGCCACACCGCTGTCGTCGGCAATCGGCTCGAGCTGCTGCAACGCGACGGCGTCGTCGTGCCGATGGAACGCGTCGAGCGCCAACACGAACTGCCGCCACGGTAATAGCGGCGAGCGCCGGCCAACGTTGCGTAGACCTTCCCGCGCCGCGGCGGACAGGTGGCCGTCGGCGGCCTCGGTGAACGCGACCTGCACCGCCCGCGCCGCGACGCGCAGCGGCTCGTCGGCGGCGAGCACGGCGCTGTCGACGATCGCGCTGGGGTCGCGCACCGCCGAGCGCAGTTCCGCGCTGATCTTGTGCCGCGCGTCATCGTCCTGGTTGTCGCGCCACGCCAACAACAGGTCGTCGAGGTCACCGGCCACGCGCGAGGCCTGCACCCCGGCGCGCTGCCAGGTGGCGCTCTCCGCCGGAAAACGCGCCGCCGCGATCTGCAGCACGCCGCGCGCTTCTTCGTGCAAGCCCTGCTTGGCCAGCTCAGCGATCCGCGCCTGGTAGGCCTGCGCCAGCAGCGCGTCGGCGGCCTTGCCGGGATAGCGCTTCACCAGCTCCTTGGCTTCCTTCAACGCCGCCATGCTGCGCCCGGCCGCCAGGCGGGTGCGCACCGACGCCGCGAGCGCATCGGCAGGGTTCTGGTCGGCTGGGCTCTTGCCGGCAGCATTCTTGTCGATCGGGCGGCTGGACACGGGCAGGCTTGTAGCGGCTCGTTGCGAGCACGGCCAGCAGCAACGCCGCGAGCTCCGTGGATCGGCCGGTTCGCGACTAGCCTTCCCAACGTGTCGACGCGCGGGGCGACTCTACGTCAAAGCCCGGGGCGTTCGCCGCGTTCACTTCTTGGCCTCGCTGCTTGCCTTGGTGAACTCGGGCAACATCCAACCACGCCCGTCAGCGTGCACCCCCACTCCCGCCGGCATGGTGCCGTCTTGGTGGATGAAGATGAGACTCGGCGCCCCCGAGTCGGCGACCGCCATGTGAATGCGGGGCTTGTTGCCCTTGTCGTGCACCAGGATGTGCGGATGGTTGGCGCGGTCGACGGCGTGCGTAATGCGCCCATGCCCTTCGCGGTCGCGCAGATAGGTGAAGACCTCCTCGTCCTTGAGCAGCACCTGCCAACGCTTGCGGCCCTCGCTGTCGAGGATGGCTAGGGACGGATGCTCATGATCCTCGAGGAGAAAGCTGCCCCGCAGATTGCCCTTGTCGTCGACCAAGCGAAAGGCGGTGGCGGTGACGGCGTCAGCCTGGGCCGGGCGCGCGGCGACGAAAAGGGCAGCAACCATGCATACCGCGCCGAGCGCGAGGCATGTGTGGGCGCGACGCAGGGACCGCTCAATGACGCTAAGGCGAACTGCGAACTCGGAGTCGGAGACCATTGGTAGATCCTTATCCTTCTCTCCACGTTGGGCGAAGAGGTGAATCAAGACCCCCTTTCAAACCGTGCGTGCGGATTTCCCGCACACGGCTTACCGGTGGCCTCTCGGGTTCGCGGCTTTGTGCTGGCTCCGGGT
>JANPER010000165.1:0-31195 GCA_031423015.1 Planctomycetota bacterium
TGGCAGCAGCAGGCCCTGGTTCACATCGTCGCATTTCCGGAACGCGCCCATGTTGCACCTACGCGCGAGCGGTCACCACTGGCTCAAGTCGCCGGCTCTTCTTCGGACTTTCCGGGCCGTCCCGTGACGCAGACTCCTAGCAGGAACACCGCGACGGCAACAACGCCAGCCACCCGGCGCCGTGCGACGATCTTGCGACCCCAGGCGCTATCCTTGCGCCGTGTTCGCCGCCTCGCTGCATCGCCCCCACCCCGACCCCGAAGGCTTCCGACGGCTGCACGCCGCGTTTGTCAGGCACAACCCGACTTACAAGCTGTGGCACACGCGCGGCGCGACCCGCATCGACGCCACCGAGTCGCTGGTCGTGTTCTTCCATGGCGGCGCGGGCGAGGCCTGTTCGGAGCGCGCCACCTCGAACTTCACGCTCGGCGACGTCGCACTCCTGCGGCCGGGCGAGACGCTGTGCGCCGATGCACCGTTCGACGCCGTGCTGTTCGCCTTGCCGGTCGCGTTCCCCGACGAGTTGCCCACGTTCCTGCGTCCCGACCACGATCCGATCTATCAAGACGAGCCGGGTGGCTGTGCCGCCGACGCCTCCGCCTATCGCCGCGCGCTGCTCACTTGGCTGCCCGAGCACGGGCCACACGTGCTGCACGGGCTGAACACACACCGCGTGCGCATGGACGACTCTCTGTCGCACTATCACCCGGCGCAGGAAGGCCACGACGAGCTCTACCTCGTGCAAGCCGCGGGACCCGGCGCCTCGGTCCTGCACAGCGACCGCGTGGCGCGCATCCTGGCCCCGGAATCGGTGACGCGCGAAGAAGCCCGCACGCTCATCCATCGCTTGCCCGTGGCCACGGGCGACCTCGTCTACATCCCGCGCGGCCACATGCACCGCGCCGTCGCTGGCGTCCTCGCGCACGTGATCGCGGTGCCCGGCTTCCGCCCAGGGAACGAGATCGCGCTCGATGACAAGCTGCTGGAGATCAACCAGCGCCTTGGATTGCGCGGCCATGAGGCCTTGCCAGTGCACGCGCCCAAGTCGACGACCAGTCTCTAACTCACGCGTGCAGCGCGCCGCGAGCGATTCGTCTCGCTCAGCTACCAGCTGGCCTTGCGCACGCCCGGGATCTCGCCCTTCAGCGCCATGGCGCGGAACTGATGGCGGCACAGACCAAACTTGCGGTAGTTCCCGCGCGACCGGCCGGTGAGCAGACAGCGGAGGCGCAGGCGCACGCGGTTGCTGTCACGCGGCAGGCTTGCGAGCTTCTGACGCGCCGCTTCGCGGTCTTCGGGCGTCTTGGACAGGTCGCTAGCGATGGCCTTGAGCGCTCTGCGCTTCTCGGCGAACTTGGTGCAGAGCTTGCGGCGCAGCTCGTTGCGGGCGAGGACGGACTTCTTGGCCATGGTCTGTTCGTGGACCGAAGCCCCAGGGCCCCGGAATTGAGGCGGAGAAGGCTAGCGGCCGCCTGCGTGGGATCAAGGGTGAAGACGACGCCGTGCTGTCGGCGTCGAGGAGCCGGGCCGCTTTCTCGCACAAATACCCAGCGCGCGCCTTGCACGCCCCCCGCCGACTCGCACGATGACGCCCCGGCGCGCAGGTCGGCTGCGCGCTTCATTCCGCAAGCGATCTGGGAGGCGACATGGTCAAACGGCTCCTCGCAGGGCTCACGGGCAAACCGGCGCTCGGCCCGCGTGGTCGCGGCATCTTCGATCGGCTGTTCGGCGGTAGCGCCAAGCCCTCAGCCAACGGCCCGCGCGAAGAGGCCACCGTGGTCGCCATCGGCAGCGGCAAGGGCGGCACCGGCAAGAGCTTCCTCGCCACCAGCCTCGCGGTGCTGCTGCATCAGCAAGGCCGCCGGGTCACCCTGGTCGACTGCGATTTCGGCCTCGCCTGCGACCACCTGCTCCTCGGCGTCACCCCGCAGCGCACCCTGCAACACCTGCTGGCTGGCCAGGCGACGCTAGAAGACGTCACCCTCACCACCCCCGCCGGCCCGCGCCTGGTACCGGGCAGCTCCGGCGTGCGGCAGATGGCCGATCTGTCCGACCACGAACTGGCTGCCTTTGGCCGACGCCTCGGCGAGATCGCTGCCGACGCTGACGTGGTGCTCCTCGACTGCGGCGCGGGCATCGCCCCGCAGACCGTGCTCACCATGCTGTGCGCCGACCACATCGTCCTGGTGACGCAGCCCGAGATCGCGGCGCTGACCGACGCCTACGCGGTGATCAAGTGCCTGCGCCCGCTGCGCGCCGACGTGGTGATGTCGGTGGTGGTCAATCGAGTGCCGGCGCCTGGCCAAGGCGATCGCGCCTTCGACAAGCTCGATGAGGTGACGCGCCGCCACACCAACCAAGGGGTCGGTTACCTCGGCGAGATCAGCGATGACCCGCTGGTGATGCAGCGCCGGCTCGGCCAGCCGCCGTTGGTGGTGAGTGACCCACAGGGCTTCACCGCGCAAGGCCTGCGCGCCGTGCTCGGCAAGCTCGAGCGCGCGATGGGGCCGCTCGTTCGCCGCGCCGTGGCCGACCGTGGCGTCGAGGCGCGCTTCAAGGAACACCGACTGTTTTTGGAGTGAGCGGCTCGGGCTCCTGAGCCGAGGTTCGCCATCCCAACACGCGAGGCAAAAGCCGGGCGAACGCTCGCACCGCCACCCAAGGTGGCGTAACACGGCTCCCGCCCGGGCACTCGCTCGCGGCCCAGTTCTCGCTCTTGTCATCTCGCTCTGGTCATGATGTCGAAGCAACTCCCCTTCCTTGTCCCCGCCCTCCTCGCTTGCTCTCTGGCCGCGCAGCCGCACAAGGAACTCGGCCGCATGTGGACCTTCGAGAACCTGCCGCTGTCGTTCTTCAAAGAGGCCTACGACTTCGAGCCCACCGCCGAGTGGCTGTCGAAGGTGCGTCTGACGGCGCTGAAGTTCGGCCGCGGCTGCTCGGCATCGTTCGTGAGCCCGCGCGGCTTGATCATGACCAACCACCACTGCGCGCGCGGCGATGTCGCCAAGGCGAGCCCCAAGGACCAAGACTGGCTCGGCGATGGCTACTTCGCCAAGAGCGTCGAGGACGAGGTGAAGCTCGAAGGTCTCGAAGTGCGTCAACTGGTGGCGATGCGCGAGGTCACCAAGGAGATGAACGAAGGGCTCGACGCGATCACCGACGCTGGCGAGCGCCAGGCGAAGCTGGTGGCCAACCGCCGCGCCGTACTCGCCGCCGCCAAAGAAGCCGACGCCGACCTCGAACACCAAGTGGTCGACCTCTACCAGGGCGGCATGTACCAGCTCTACTCGTCGAAGGTCTACAACGACATTCGGCTGGTGGCGACGCCGCACCTGCAGTGCGCCAAGTTCGGCGGCGATCCAGACAACTTCACGTATCCGCGCTTCGGGCTCGACTTCGCGTTCGTGCGCGCCTGGGAGAACGACCGCCCCGTCGACAGCAGCAAGCACTACTTCAAGTGGCGCACCGAGGGCCCGACCGAGGGCGAGACGGTGTTCGTGCCCGGCAACCCCGGCCAGACCGGGCGCCTCAAGTCGATCGCGCAGATGGAGTACCTGCGCGACCTGCAGCTGCCAAACACGGTGACCACCCTGGAGGGTCGCATTGCACAGATGGCCAAGCAGGCCGCCGACGACCCTGAGGCCGGCAAGGCGCAGCGCTCAGCGCTGCTGAACCTGGAGAATGCGCGCAAGGCGTTTCAGGGCTATCTGGACGGCCTACGCAACGACAAGGTGATGGCGGTGAAGCAGAAAGCCGAGCAGCAAGCGCGCGACAAGGTCGCCGCCGATCCGCAGCTCGTGGCGTCGGTGGGCGATCCTTGGAAGGACCTCGAGACCCTGCAAGCGCGCCGGCGCGCCATCGCCGACGGCTCGGAGAAGGCAACCGCCAACCAGCGCAAGGCCATGCAAGACGAAGAGAATGCGTTGGAGAAGCGGATCGGCGAGGCGTTCTTCGCGCTGTACGGCACTTCGCTCTCGCCCGACGCCACCGGCACGCTGCGCTTGGCGGACGGGATGGTGAAGACGTTTGCCAGCAACGGCACCGTCGCGCCGTGGTTCACCAGCCTGTACGGGCTGTATGCGCGTCACACCGAGTTCGGCGGCAAGGATCCGTTCGACTTGCCACAGATCTGGCTCGACCGCGAGAAGGTCCTCGACCTGCACACGCCGTTCAACCTGGTGTCGACTTGCGACATCATCGGCGGCAACTCCGGCAGCGCGATGATCGACAAGGACGCGCGCGTGGTCGGCCTCATCTTCGATGGCAACATCGAGATGCTCGGCAACAACTTCGTGTTCACCGACGACGTCGCGCGCTCGGTGGCCGTGCACCCGGCGATCATCATCGCCGCGCTGCGCCTGGTGTACGACCGGCCGCAGCTGGCCGACGAGCTGGAGGGCGTGAAGGGCAAGAAGCCGGCCGACAGCAAGGCCAAGGAGCCGGCAACGATTCGCTAGCTCGCGGTGCGGAAGCCGGCGAGGATGTCGCGGCGATGCGGCTTGAAGAAGTTGCGATACGCGCTCTTGGCCAGGCGCGAGCGGGTGGCGAACGCGCCGCCGCGCAGCACCATGTGGTCTGTGAACCACGGCGCTGAGTATTCGGCGTAGTCGCCGGGCGCGAACCCGGGATACGGCGCGAACTCGCTCGCCGTCCATTCCCACACGTTGCCGATGAGCTGCCGCGCGCCCACGTCGGCGTCACCGGCAGCACACGCGCTGGCCGGCGCGCACCAGGCGACGCGTAGGTCGAGCGTCGCCTGCGTCGACGTCGGCGGCGCCTCGCCCCAAGGAAAGCGGCGCTTGTTGCCGTGCACTCCGTCGGCGCACGCGTACTCCCACTCCGACTCGCTCGGTAAGCGTCGGCCCGCCCACCGGCAAAAGGCCTCCGCCTCGTGAAAGCCCACGCAGCACACCGGCAGATGCGGCTCCAGGTCGATCCATCGGTCGTACTGCCGGCGCTGCCACATGCCATCGGCGCAGCGCCAGTACACCGGATGCGTCGCGCGTGATCTCTGGCGCCACCGCCATCCAGCCTCCGACCACAACTCGGCGCGCGCGTAGCCGCTGTCTTGCACGAAGGCCAAGAACTCGGCTTGCGTCACCGGCGCCCGCGCCAGACGGAACGGCGCCACCTGCACCGCGT
The DNA here is from genome assembly GCA_031423015.1 of Planctomycetota bacterium. Lineage (GTDB taxonomy): Bacteria > Planctomycetota > UBA1135 > UBA1135 > UBA2386 > DATGPD01. The sequence continues at coordinate 5,143 of JANPER010000165.1, forward strand.
GCTTGCAGCGCTCGTTGTCGAAGCTGAACAGCTCGCGCGAACACGTGCCCACCTCGAACTCGCCGCCCGGCAGCTCCACGTCGCCTGCGGGTGGCGGCTGCGTCGGTTCGGCCTGATCGCCGCACCGCGGCGCCGGGTAGCCGAGCGTCTGCCGCATGTAGACCAGCGCCTCGCCGTGCATGTCCTCGTGCAGCAAGCACAGGTGATGCGTCTCCAGCTCTTGGGGCGACGGCTCACGACGGCACAGACCCTCCGCCACGCTGGCCAACACGTCGTCCATGAAGCGCTCGGTGTCGCGCCGCGGCGGCAGCCGCAGATCCCACCGCGTCCCATGCGGCACGTTCACCGAGTCGAACAGGCGATCGGCATCATCCCGCAGCGACGGTTTGCGGCCGGCGTCGCGCAGCACGAAGCGCTCTTGGAACCACGCCACGTGCCCGATCTCCCACAAGAACGGGTTCACGATCGACAGGTGCGGCACCAAGAGCTGTGCGTCGTCGAGGTCATCGACCAGCCCCCGGGTGAAGGCGCGCGCGTTCTCGTAGCACGCGAGGATCTCAGCCGAGGTGGTAGGCAGGCGATCGGTCATGGGGAAAGACTTGGCGCGCAAGACCTCAGGCAATGCGGCGCCAGCGCCTGGAGTATGCGGCGCCAGCTCGCGACCTCGCGCGCCGGCGCAAAACGGGGCGCCAACTCGCGCAGGCGACGGCGCAACTCGGCCACGAACGGCGGATCGCGCTCGACGCGCAGGATCAGGTCCGCCAACGCGCGCGCGTCGCCGACCGGAAACACCGCCGGCCAATCCGCGCCGAGCAAACCGAGCGAGCCTTCGATCGCGGTGACCAAGGGTGGCACGCCGGCGACGATCGCTTCCCCCACCGCGTTGGCGCCGCCCTCGCTCAGCGAACTGCTCACCATGACTTGCGAGCCTTGCAGCAGACGCAGCGCGCGGCGGCGCGGCAAGGCGCCGAGCCAAGAGAAGCGCGTGCCCCGCTGCGTGTGCGCGCGCGCCTGCGCCGCGAGCTGCGCGTCGAGCCCGGCGCCGAGCAGCACGACGCGGGCGCGCGACGACGCGGGCAGCAACTCGGCGGCGCGCGCCGCCAGCAGCGGATCCTTGATGGCGCGCAGGTTGGCGAGCACGCACACCTGCAGACCGTTTTGCGGCGGCGCCGTTTCAGTCGGCAGCACGACCGACTGGGTCACCACGTGCGCACGCGGGCGCAACGCCACCGGCAGCTGCGCAACCGCCAACTCTTGCAGCACGATGATCGCGTCGGCGAGCGCGAGCACGCCCTCGGCCTGCGCCCGCGTCGACGGTTCATTGATGTCGGTGCCGGTGGCCGCGACCACGATCGGCGCGCCCGGACGTTCGGCGGCAAAGCGCTCGACCGACGCCGCGCTGCGCACCGCGTGCAAGGCGATCAGCAGATCCGCCGGGCCGCCGGCGAAAGCTGCGCGGCGCACGACCCGCAGCCCGAGCCGGCGCAGGATGAGCGCCCAACGCAAGGCGGTCACGCGGTTACCACCGCTGCGACCCGGCACCGCCGGGTCGACGAGCGCGACCGTTCAACGCGACGAGTTCACGCGGGCGACGATACCGGCTCCGCGACGCTGCGCCACACCTGGCGCCCGCAGGGTTGCGTCGTTCTCGCTCGAGTTACTGCGTCACCACCAGGCTGCCACCGCCACCGAGCAGGATGCACGCCGGATTGGTGGGCTTGATGCGGATGCGCGCCAAGGGGCCTGCCGTCTCCGAGGTGATCGTCAAGCGACCGGCGCCGAACACGTTGTTGAAGGCTTGCTGCAACTGCGGCGCGTGCTCGATGGCAACCGTCTGGTTCGTCATGTTGCAGCCAGGCTTGACCGTCGCGGTCTCCACGAACTGGTCGAAGTGACCGTTCGGCACGCCGCCGCCGCACTGGATGTCGCCGTGCGCGTCGCTGGTGACGCCGGAGGTCGGCGGATACAGGCCGCCGTTGCCGAACGGATACACCGGCACGTCGACGTACATCGAGTTGGACGCGGACTCGTACACGAACTGCACGACCTGCTGGTTGACACTCGGAGTCGGCACGAACGAAGTTGGCACCATGAGGCCACTTCCCGGGAGGCTCGTTCCTTCCCACACCCAGGCCGACACCGGCGTGTTCAAGCACGTGCTGGCATTCACGGGCGGCGAGAAGCCACCGCCCCGCATCATGCCGATGTTGGCTTGCACCGGCCCGCCTCGGTTGGCCACAGTGGCCAAGCGCGCGGTGACGACATCCTCGCTCGTCGCCGCGTCGAAGACGATGCTGGTGACGCGCAGCAACGACATCTCGTTGGTCACCGGGTCGACCAAGCGCAAACAGCAGTTGTCCGGGTTGTTGCCGAAGCCCCCGTTGCGCACGCGCACCACGATCTGCGTGCCCAGGCCACCCGACGGCGGCGCGATCACAGTCGGATTGCTGAGGGCTGGCAGGACCGCCGCCAGGGTAGCGGTGCCGCCATTCGAGACCCCAATTTGCAGCGTCGTCAGCGCGACGGTCACCCACTGCGCGTGCACGCTGGCCCCGGCCAACCCAAGGTTGTTCGGCACCAAGAACGTCACCGCCGCGGCGCCCGCGGCGTTCGTCGGCATGCTCAGATCGACCGGGGGCAGCACATGCAGAAGACAGCCCGCCGCGCCGACAAACCCCAGATCGAGCGGCGCGATGCGCTGCGCCGCCAAGATGAACAGCGCGAAGCCGTTCGGCGGCGCCTGAGTCAGATCGATCTGCAGCGGAAAGCCGAGCGCCGGCAGGCCATTGTTGTGTAGGGCCGGCCCGCCGTTGCGGGTCGAGCTGGGGCAACCAATGCCAAACCGAGTGAACGTCGGCCCTTGCGCGCAAGCGCGCGCGCCGAGGAGTGCGAGACAGCCGAGCCATGCGGCCCGTGCTACGAGGTGTGATCCATGCTGCACGGAGTGAGAGTGACCCGAACCCGGTCGAAGCCGACGAGAATCACGTTTTTCTTGGCCGCACGGTTTTTCGACCTCACGGTGCGACCACGACCATGGCGGGGAACGTCAGGGACAACACCGGGCTCGTCGCCCCACCCGGTGGTCCCAGTGCGGCCTGTGCGGTCAGCTGCAACCCGATCAGGGCCGACACCGGGGGCAAAGCGAACTGCAGTCGGGTCGGGCCATTGACGAAGCGCGCGTCGATGAGCGTGGCGCCAGCCGGGTCGAACAACACGTAGCCCTGGATGCCAGGGCTACCGACCGCCAACATGCGCGCGCCCACACTCAGGTATGTGAGCTGCACGCGCGCGAAGTAGGCCGCGCTGATGTCGACGTCCAACGTGGCACCCGGGGCGACGCGGAGGGGCGCGATCGTGGTGAAGCCCGCGGCAAGATCCACGCATGCCCCGAGGATCCGCTCGAAGGTTGATCCACCCTGGTTCACGATTCCGCCGTCGTCGTTGTGCGCGTAGTACCCGCCTCGCCGCAGCCGGCCGGCTCCAGGCGTGAACAGGCGGAAGCCGCACATCTCGACCGGCGGCAAAGGCCCCGCCCCGATGAAGTGCGCGCAGTTGCCCCCGAAGTCACCACCATCGCCGCCGGTGAGGAAACTGGTGCCAGCGGGGTCCTGCAGCAGCCACATGGCCGACTGCTCCCGCAACCGCAGGGCGTCTCCGCCATAGCGCGCGCCGGCCGGTGTCGCGTAGCCGCGCAGCACGAAGCGGCGGATCACGACCTGACTCCGCGCCACGGCGACGGCGCTCAAGCCGTCGTTGGGGCCGATGAGGTTGCGCGTCGACCCGCGCCGCACCAGGGCGGAAGCGACGCGCATGGCCAAGAACCACACGGTGGCCGAGTCACTGATCTCGACCGCGGCTTGATGCGCGACGCCAACCAGGTCGGCGGCAAGCTCGACGTCGAGATCCGAGAACCTGACGGAGCCAGTGTTCGCGCTGATGACGATCGCCGGTGCCCCCGGCTCGGCGTAGGCAATGCGGAGACTGGAAAGGGTCACGTCTTGGCCGGCCATGGTCCCCCGCACCGTCACTGCTGGTTGTCCCGGCGCAGCCTGCAGAGTGATCGTGCCGACGCCGCCTGGCAGAATCGAGAGGGCGCGCCCGGCGATCACGAAGCCTGGGTAGGTGCCGGGGTCGACGAGCACCAAATCCCCGTCGCGGCTCGCATCGACCGCGGCCTGGATCGTCGCGAACGCGCGGCCTGGCCCCACCCGCAGGACGCTGCCGGCAAGCAAGTGCGCCGAGGTGCAGGTGAGAAGCAGCAGGCAGGCGAGGACACGCATGGTGCGCATTCACTACCTACACCGTGGTCTGGTCAACCCCTCACGCACCGCAGTGTCTACTTCGTCAGTGTCTACTTCGCGAGTGTCTCTTCGTCGGGGCGTCACTGCCCGCGCAGACACAGCAAGGCCATCGCCGTGCCGTAGCACCGGCCCAGCTCGTGCGAGTCCACGAAGCAGCCGTCGATCTCCGGCAACGCCAACACCAGGTCGTCCTGCAGCTTCTGGTACTCGGCGCGCAGCTTGTCGTCGGTCAGCGCGGCGATCGCCTCGCTGCGTGCCCGCATGTCGTACCAAAAGAAGAAGCCACCGTAGGCGTGCTGGTCGGCGTGGTCGTCGTACTTGCGCACCGCCGCGAGCACGTCGTGATGCTCGAACGCCGTCTGCAACGCCAGCCCGAGCTTCTTCTGGTCCGACTTACCCCAACGCAGCAGGGCCAACTCACACAGCGGCATGCGACCCGCAGCGCCGATGATGTTGACGTTGGTGGGCGGCTTGCGCGCGAAGCCGTACGGGAAGGCGCCGCTCTGGGCACGACAGCGCAGCAGAGCTTCGGCGCCGCGCTGCGCCACGTCTTCGGGCACCGCGAGCCCGTGTTGTTTGGCCGCGTGCAGCGACAACAGCACGGTCGCGATGACGAACGGATTGGGATACTCGTGGAACCACGCGCCGCTGTCTTCCTGCAAGTTCGCCAGCGCCGCGACCAGGTCGCCTGCCTTGCCGAACAAGCGCGACCGCACCTCGTCGCCGTCTTGCATCCAGCGGCACAACATGCGCAACCGATACGCGTGCGCCCAGGCGATCTCGTCGCGATCTTGCTCGGCGATGCGGCGCTCGTCGCGGGCGCAGACTTCGATGCGCGCAAGCGCCGCGTCGACGCCGGCTCGCATCGCCTCGGGCACGTGCGCGCGGGCTTCCACCAAGGCCCAACCCACCAGCGACGTCACCGCCATGTGCACGTTCGGCAGGCTGTCGGTGCCGCCGAAGTCATACCAACTGTCGCGGTACATCCCGTCTTCGTTCTGTTGCTCCAACAGGAAGCGCACCGAACGCGCGAGCAGGTCGGCGCGCGTGTACGCCGCTGCTGGCGCCTGCGAACCATGCGTCGCGTCGGTGAGCGCCGCGCTGGGCAGCGGCCGGAAGTCCTCAAACGCCCGCAGGAACGGGCCGTGACCCTCGCGCTCCGCGGCGACCTTGAAGGCCAGCATGTGCGTCGGCGCCTTGGCGATCAGTTGGTCCCACGCTTGCTCGCCGGCGGCGAACTGGCGCTGTCGGCGCAGCACGACCCCCAGCAAGAAGCGCGCTTGCGTCGCGACCTCGACCTCGTCGCTGGTGGCCAACGCGCCGAGCTGCGCCGCCGCGGCGCCGAGGTCATCGCCACCATACGCCGCCAACGCCCCGGCGAAGGGCGACGGCGCAACTTCGACGACCTTGTCACCCAGCGACTGCAGCAGCCGCGCGCGCCACCAGTCGGGCGCGTGCGTGGTGATGCGATCGCAGCGCAGGGTCTCGCTGCCATCGGCGGCCAACACCAGAAACCCCGGCTCGATGAACTTACCGCGCACCAAGCCGCGCTCCTTGGCGACGTCCGCCTTCGGCGCCGCCTTCACCGGCACGAAGTGCGCGTTGATCAACTGCACGGTCTCGGGCCACGAGAATGGCCCCGCCAGCATGTAGCGATCCAACTCGCGCTTGCGGTCCATCGGCGACCCTGGCACCGTGGGCACGTACCAAAACAGCGGTTTGCCGTCGCGCGCGGACTCTTCGGTGGCTTCTTGCAGGTTGGCCCGCCACTGCACGGCACTGCCGGTTTTGGCCGCAGCTTCGCTCGGCGCCGGTCGGATCTTGCGCGTCGAGTTCTGCGCGGCGATCGCCACGGTGAGGGTTGCCAGCAGGAAGGTCAGGGACCGCGTCGGGTGAAGGGAAGACATGCGCGGGCTGAAGGCTGACGCATCGGCCGCTCGCGTGCAAGCGCGCAGCATCGCCGACCGGTCGTTCGGTCGTGGCGCAAGGGCCTTCGCACTCGCGCCCGTGGTCAACGGATCAGTACGTGTATTCGGTGACGAGACCGTTGATCTGGAGAAGACCCGTGGCCGGTGGAGTCGCGCCCCAGCCGTTTGCGTACACGCGGGTGTGCGGCCAGGGCTTCCCGGTCGTCGCATTGAACGGAACCGAGTGGTCGAGTCCGTTGCTGGTGACGATGGAGGAGACGTCGAGGGCCAGGTACTGCGTGCGCAGACGGGTGCCGGACACCGACGGGCTCATGGTGAACGGGATGGGGAACGCGGCGGTGCCGGTCGCCGTCGTCGTCACCGGCAGGAACACCAAGGCGTTGATGTTGAGGTCGCACGTCGGCGAGCCGATGAACCCGAGGTTGAGGGGCAGCGGGAGGCCCGAGAACAAGTCGGAGGTGTCGCCGATCATGAGGGCGCCGGGCGCGTTGAGCGGCCCGTTGGTCAAGTTGTTGGTGACGGTCGACGTCGCGCTGGACGTCGTGGTCCCGGTGTTCGCCAGCGGATTGATCCCGCCGCTGATCATGCAGCCGCGGCCGACAAAGCCCGCGGTGTGAATGGTGCCCGGACCGCGCTCGTAGAACTGCGTCGGCGTGACCGGAGTGGCACCAAAAATGATGACCTCCCACAGCAGCGAGCTGGCGCCGGTGTGCGTGTGCGGTGTCGTGAAGATCACGGGCGCGTCGAACGCAGCCGGCGGGCGCACGTAGGGGTTGACCGCCGGGAAGTTGATCATCCCGTTGAACACGACGGTGGCGCCGCCACCGATGTTGCTGGCGAACGTCGTGCTGATGCCGGCCGCCGGCGTCGCGGCATTCGCCAGCGTCACCTGCGACGTGTAGGTCTTGGCGCCGTGCGCTGCCGTGTAGTTGTGGCGGAAGGTCATGGCCTGCAGCACAGCAGCCTGGCCCAGCATCTGGTCGTCGATCTGTTGGACCATGATCTCGCCGATGAGGTTGCCCGCCGGGACGAACGGCCCCCACGGGATCGAGTTGTTGATCGCGCCGTACGAGTTGGTGAGCGCGGCCGGAGAGACCCGCTTGGTCTGTGCGTTCGCGGCAGGGACCAGGCACGCTGCGGCGACGAAGAGATGCGTGATTCGGGGCATGAGACGTTCCTTGGGACAGGAGAGACGAAGGCTCGGCGAAAGCCGAACACGCACAGCATAGCGGCCAGGCCCCCCCCCCCGGGGAAGCGGGGTCGGGGTGCGCTTGGAAGCGCCTGGTTCCCGACGCACCATGACACCGGCGCGGTCGCATTCCTCGGTTCGGGCACTGGCCGCTTGGCAAGGGTCCTCACGGCGCTGGCCGGGGTGGGCGCAGCAGCAGGCTTTGTCACTCGCGACTGGCTGTTCCCGTTCAGCCAGAACCCAGCGCCGCTCGGATCTTCTGCGTCGAGTTCTGCGCCGCGACGGCCGCGGCGAGAGTTGCCAGCATGAAGGGCAGGAACCGCGTCGGGTGAAGGGAAGACATGCGCGCGATCAGGCTGGCGCATCGCCAGCCTCCGCGCAAGCGCGCAGCAACTCGGCCTGACGCCGCCGGACCGACCTACCCACCGATCAAGACGTCAGCACCGTCCGCTCCCCGGCCTCGTGCCTACCGTCGGGGCGACGCTCAGCTCGAAGACGAGTACGCCAAGAGGAACCCGAACAGATCGCCGCGGGTCACGAACCCGTCGCGGTTGAAGTCGGCGCGGGGATCAGTTGCGAAGTACGCGCTGATGAAACCGAAAAGATCGGGCGGGCCGACGCGGCCGTCGCCATCGAAGTCAGCGGGTTCGCGCGGGCGCAGGAAGCGCTTCCCCACGTCGTGGCCGAGGGCAAAACCGGCGGCGTTGCCGTCCGTGGCGTCGAACCGGAAGTGGACGCCCAGGTAGATGCGGCTCAGACCATTCTCGATGGCGGCGTCGGACAGGCGGTGAAAGGTGCGCGGTCCGTGGATCGGGAGCGCGTTGTAGAACGGATCCTCCGAGTCGATGGTGAAGGTGATTCGGTCGGTGCCGAAGAACTCAGCGAGCACTCCCGCTTGGGCCGCACCGAAGGTGGCGTGACCGGACGTGTACGCGGGGAACGGGGGCGAGAAACTATTCAGGGGTTCCCAGTTCGGGTCGGGCTGCGTGCTCGGGTTGCCGTCGCTGCCGGCTTCGCGGATGGCGGTGATCGGCCGCCAGAGATCGATCGCGGTCTTGTACTTCGTGTCCCAGGCGGCGACCCCAGCATCCGCCATGGCCAGGCCAACGAGGGCAAAGAGCCGCGCGTTCGCCTCCAGCGACAGCCGGTGGTCGGCGGAGATGACCTGGGTGATGTAGAAGAGGTGTCCCGGCGGCTTGTAGGTGCCGTTCACGTCGTTTGCCCAGAAGAAGGCGATGCGGGTCTGCTCCGCCGTCCGCGTCGTGCTGTGCCGCGACCCGAGCGACTTGACGTCGTCGAAATGGTCGGCGTAGCCCTGGCTACGCAGCAGCGCGCCGACGTTGCGGAAGCCGAGCGGGTGGCGGCGGAAGTCATCGCCGCGCTTCATGCAGAACGGCACCGTGTCGCCCCAGCGGGGCGAGAAGGGCCGGGGGGTGAAATCGGGGTAGGTTGGGCGCCAGTCGCCGGGGTTGCCGCCGATCACGTAGTTGTCCGGCAGGTCACTGCCGTCGTCCTTGCGGGCCGAGATCATCTGCGCCGCGGCCGCCTCACCAACCGCGATGCCGAGAGTCTTCGCCGATCCGTTGGCGATCAGCGCGAGCCGCGTGGCCAGCTCGGCGTCGAAGATCGCTTGCTGCGCCGGGAACAGGTGGACCAACACCCCGTGCGCCGCCGCAGCGATGGCCGCTTCCTTCGAACTGCGCGCGTTGGCCGCGAGGAACCCGAGGTACGGCCGACGGGTTCGGTCGATGGAATTGACGGCATCGTAGATCGCCCCCTGGATCATTCCGCCGGCGCGGCCGATGGGGCAAGGCGGCCCGCCGACCAAGCGGATCGTGTTGAGCCACACATTGTTCCAGTGTGTGACTTCATCAGCGCGAACGGGTGCTGCGAGAGCCAAAGCGGTCGCGGCAGCGAGCAGGAAGCTTCGAATCGGTTGCATGGTCACCGTTGGGGTGTCGAGGATCCGTGGGTCATGGCATCTGAGGCGCAGACTCGGGATCGCGGCCACCGAGTCGGATGGGACTACGCGGGATTGTCAAAACGCGCGGGACAGGGCGCAAGCCCTGGGCGCCGAGACTCCTGGTTCTCCGAGCACCGCCCGAACGTGATCTCCGTGCTCGCGGCGTTCGCCTTCCCGGCGAGACCGCCGGGCGCGGCGTCGGTGCGGTCGAGCGAGTCGTAGGCGGACGCGGACGCGCGATGCAGTCGGCAACGGGCCAGGAGGAGCGAAGAGTCGCGTGGTCGGCTAGAAAGTCTGCCACATCGCCTGCAACCTCCGGTTGATCCCAATGATGCGTCGCAGTCTCTTCCTCCTGGTCAGCCTTCACCTCCTGCCCGCGCAGGCGCCCGTAGAAACGGCGCCGCGCCGCGCCAGCAACAGCCCTGCTCACAAGATCACGGCCGAGAGCCTGCGCGTGCCGCTGCACACCGCCCCCGACGATCCGGCCGGCGGCGCCTACGGCATCTGGACCGCTGGCGCCTCGTTCAAGGCCTCGTTCCACGACGGCTTCGCGTTCTATCCCTACATCCCCGGGCAGCAGCGGGCCCGCGCGCTGCGCTGGAACGCCACCGAGGTGTCGGTTGGCGGCGAGCGCCTGGCCCTGCCGGCAGCGCAGGCGACCACCACGGCGTGGCGCTATGCGCTGCACACCGGCGCGATCACCGAGGCATACGACGTGCGCGCCGACGGCGTCGAGCAGAGCTTCGTCGTGCACACACGGCCCGAGGGCGAAGGCGAACTCGTGGTGTCGGGCCGCATCGACACGCCGTTTCGCGCCAAGGCGCGGCCCGCCGAGGTCGCGCCCCTGACGTTCCATGACGACGACGGCGCCCCAGCGCTGACCTATGGGCGCGCGCTCGCGTTCGACGCCACGGGCCGCCGCATCGACGTGCCGGTGAGCTTCGACGGCGCGACCATCCGCCTGCACGTCGCCGCCGACTTCGTCGCCGCTGCGACCTTCCCGCTCACGATCGACCCGCTCACCAGCGCGGTGATCGCCAACCTCAACACCGGCGCGCCGATCATCGACACCGCGGTCGCGTGCAGTTGGCAGCAGGGTGACTTCAACATGCTGGTGGCGTGCGTGCGCGAGTTCGCCGCCAACGACCTCGACGCCTTCGCGTACCGCACGTCGGACATGAGCACGACCACGGGCACGCTGATCTTCAGCGATGTGACGGCGGCGTGGAGCACGCCGAGCATCGACGCCGCCGTGGTCAGCGCCGAGCTGGCTTGGGTGCTCGCGCTGCAGCGCAACTTCCCCAACCGCGCGGTCCGCCTCTACACGCACTCGATCACCGACTCGACGCTCAACAGCGGCGTGACCTACTTTCCGAGCGCCGCGATCGAACGCGCCGAGCCCAACGTCGGCGGCAGCCACGGCGCGTTCGTCGCCGGCCGGCACGCGTTGTTGGTGTTCACCGAGGTTCCGAGCGGCGCGCCCGAGATCGCCAAGGGCATCGTGCTCGACGTCCAAGCGGGCGCGCTCGGCAGCGACTTCGATCTCTACGCCGGCGCGCCGCCCAACCGGACCAACCGATCGCCGGCGGTGAACGCGAGCGCGCATGTGACCTCGGCCGCCACCGAGCCGTGGTGCGTGACGTGGGTGGAAGACAACGGCGCCGGCGCGTTCGACGTGAAGGTGTCGATGGTGTCGACGAGCGGAGCCCCTGGCAACACGCAGACGGTGCTCAGCGGTCCGTCGGCGCGCGCGCCGCGCATCGCCGGCGCCGACGGCGGCTACGTGTTGACGTGGATCGAGACGTCGGGGGTTTTCTCGTACGCGCTGCGCGCGGCGCGCATCGCGATGACCCCGAGCAGCTACGCCCGTCTCGCCGATCGAACCCTGACGACAGCGACCGCGGGGCGCCTGCTGCTGGCCGGCGACATCGCCTTCGACTTCATCACCAAGTCGCACTACGCGGTGACCTATGGCACAACCGTGCTGCTGGGCAGCTCGATGGTGCACGTCGCCCGCGTGGGCCTTGGGCTCACAGTGTTGGAGACCTCGGCGCTGGACACCACGGGCACGGTGAACGCCAGCAACTCGGATGTGGCGTTCACCGGCGAGCCGCATCCGTCGACGCGCGCTGGCTTCCCGTGCACGTACACCACCGACGAGCGCACCAACCCGCTGCGCTGGCGCCGCCTCGACTACGCCCCCGCGGCAGCGAGCACGATCTACGGCGCGAGCTGCCGCAACAACCCGTTGTATGGCAGCCACCCGCCCTACGCGGGCAGCAGCAACTTCACGCTCAACGTGTCGGGGTTGCCGGCGAACACGCCCGCGTTCCTGTTCTTGGGCTTTGCGCCCCTCGACGTGCCCCTCGATCCGATCGGCATGACGACCTGCCGCCTGCTGCTCGACTCGGTCGTGACCGTGGGCGCCGCAGTGACCAGCGGCATCGCCACCGTGCCGCTCCCGCTGCGTGAGAACCCGGTGTTCATCGGCGATCTGTATGCGCAATGGGCCTGGTTCGAGCCAGGCGCCAATCCGCTCGGCCTGGTGAACTCACGCGGTTTGCAGATCGCGGTGCGGTAAGCGGCGGCGCGGGCAACGCGCCGCGGCGCCGACGGCCTATGCTCCGGCCTATGCTACGGGCCGCCTTCACGTTGTTGCTTGCGGCATGCGCGCTTGCCCAGGGGCCGATCGCTGCGCGCGCGAACACCGCATGCGCGCGCGTCGATGCCGCCGAACTCGAACGCACCGTCAAGGACTTGGTGGCGTTCCATACCCGCCACGTGGCCTCGACGACGGCCGACGACAAGACCGGCACCGGTGCGGCGCGCGCGTACCTCGAACAGCGTCTGCGCCACGCCGGAGCGGCGGCGGGCGAGCGCTTGGTGGTGGAACGTAAGGCGTACCGCGTGCCGAGCACGCGCCTGCGCGGCGACGCCGAGGTGGTGAATGTGATGACGACGCTGCGCGGCACCACCGATCCGTCGCGCGTGTACGTGATCGGCGGTCACTACGACTCGATCAACGCCGACACGCGCGACAGCGCGGGCGCCGCACCCGGCGCCAATGACGACGCTTCGGGTACCGCGGTCGTCCTCGAGGCACTGCGAGCGCTGGCCACAGAACCCCTGGCCGCGACGATCCTGTTCGTGTGCTACGACGGCGAGGAGATGGGCTTGCTCGGCTCGGCCGCGCACGCCAAGGAACTCGCCGACGCCAAGGTGAACGTCGACGGCATGATCACCAACGACATCGTCGGCAACACGCTCGGCATGGATGGCAAGCGGGAAGCTCGCTACCTGCGGTGCTTCAGCTACGCCGAACGCGGCAACGACACCGCCGGCCGCAGCCTGGCGCGCGTGGCGACGTATGCAGTGCACGCGCACGTACCCGAGTTCTCGATACGCCTCGTGCTGCGCGGCGATCGCTACGGCCGCGGCGGTGACCACAAGTCGTTCTTCAGCGCCGGCTTTCCTGCGGTGCGCTTCAGCGAGGCGCGCGAAGACTTCTCGCGCCAGCACGCCAACGTGGGGGAACGCGACGGCCAGCCCTACGGCGACCTGCCAGAGTTCGTAGACTTCGCCTACCTGGCAAAGGTCTGCCGCGCCAACGTCGCCACGCTGATCGAGCTAGCATCGGCGCCGCCCGCCCCCACCAGCGTGCGCGCGCGCGGCGCGCGCCGGGCGTACGACACCACGGTGACGTGGAAGGGCGTCGAGGCCGCGGCCAGCTACGAACTCGTGTGGCGAGCGACCACTGCGGCCGACTGGGAAGGCAGCAAGCTGCTCACCAAGGACGAGGTACGGGCCGAGCGCGGCCAGCTCGCGGCGACGCTCTCGGGTCAGTGCCTCGACGACGTCGTGGTCGGCGTGCGCAGCGTGTCGGCCGACGGCGCGCGCAGCCGCGTGGCGACGCCGTCCGAGCCCGACGCTTTCGACATGCGGCGCTGAGGGCTACGCCGTCGGCAGACTATCGTCCGTCGACCATGTCCACGAAGAAGCCGGCCCACCGTCCTGCGATGCACGATCACACGCTCGCCGTGCATGCCGGCGCCGACGCCAACCCCACACGCGCCGTCGCGGTGCCGATCTATCAGACCTCGACCTTCCGCTTCGACTCGTGCGCGCAAGGCGCCGAGCTGACGGCCCAGGTCGCGCCCGCCGAGCTGTACACCCGCTGGGGCAATCCGACGACGCACGCGCTCGAGCAGGCCATCGCGCAGGTCGAAAGCGCCGAGGCGGCGTTGGTGTTCGCGTCGGGCATGGGCGCCGGCGCCGCGGCCGCGCTCGCGGTGCTGCAGAGCGGCGATCACGTCGTCGCCGCCAACTGTCTGTATGCCGGGATGACCGAGCTGTTCGAGAACGTGCTCGGCAAGCTCGGCGTGACCTCGACCTTCGTCGACGCCGGCGACGTCAAGAACCTCGAGCGCGCGCTGCGGCCGAACACCAAGCTCATCTACGTCGAGACGCCGGCCAACCCGACGCTCGCGATCACCGACCTCGCCGCCGTGGGAACCCTCGGCAAGAGCCGCGGCGTGTTCACCATGGTCGACAACACCTGGGCGTCGCCGTGGAACACCAAGCCGATCGCGCTCGGCCTCGACGCCGTGATCCACTCGGCCACCAAGTACATCGCCGGCCACAGCGACGTGATTGCCGGCGCGGTCGCCGGCTCGAGCGCGTTCATCGCCAAGGTGTGGAAGATGCTGAAGATCTTCGGCGCCTGCCTCAGCCCGCACGATGCCTTCTTGGTGCACCGCGGGCTCAAGACCATGGGGGTGCGCGTCGAGCGGCAGAACGCCACCGCGCTGAGCGTGGCGCGCTACCTGGTGCAACACGAGCGCGTCGAGCGTGTGTACTACCCGGGGCTCGAGGCCCACCCCGGCCACGCCGTCGCCCAGCGCCAGATGCGCGGCTTCGGCGGCATGCTGGCGTTCGAGGTCAAGGGCGGCATCGCCGCCGGCAAGCAGACGATCGAGGCGTTGCGCTTGGTGACGCACGCCGTGAGCCTCGGCGGCACCGAGTCGCTCGCCGTGCACGCCGCGAGCACGACGCACGGCCCGCTCAGCGAAGACGCGCGCCGGCGCGCTGGCGTGACGCCGGGTTTGATCCGCGTCTCGGTCGGCCTCGAGGACGCCGACGATCTGTGCGCCGACTTCGCGCAGGCGCTCGCGGCGTTCTGATCGACGCGCGCTGGATTGCTGCGCGCCACGTTCCTTTTCGGCCGTGACCAAGCCGACCCGCTCCGACCGGCTGATACGTTGCCAGCATGTGGTTGCCCACCCGTCACATCACGCGCTGCCTGGCCGCCGGCATCGTCGCCCTCTTGCCGCTGGGCGGCACCGTGTTCGCCGTCTTGTGGGTCGAGAGCCTGATCGCGGCTTCGTGGCTCGCGCGCCGGGCGTTCTACTTTCCCGGGCTCGGCATCCTGCTGGCGCTGATCGCCATCTACGTCGTCGGTCTGTTCGTCACCTCGTTCCTCGGTCGCTGGATCTGGCGCAAGACCGATCGCCTGCTCGAACGCCTGCCGCTGCTCGGCGCGATGTACCAGAGTTTGAAGGAGATCCTCGGCTACGACTCCGGGCGCGAGCGCTTCTTCCGTGGCGTGGTCGCCGTGCAGTGCGACGAGGGCGTTGAGCTGGGCCTGGTCACCGGCGACACAACGGGCCCCGACGGTCAGCCGCGCACGCTGGTGTTCGTGCCCGGTTCGCCCAACCCCGGCAACGGCCGACTGCTGCTGCTGGAGCCACACACGCTGCGCAAGCTCGACGTGCGCGTCGCCGACGCGCTGCGCGCGCTGGTGTCGATGGGCAAGGCGCCGCTGCGCGGCGATCCGTAGCCAGCCCGCTCTGCCTCCCTCACCAACGAAACAGCGTCGCGCCCCAAGTGAAGCCGCTGCCGAACGCGGCCGAGCACACCAGCATGCCTGGCTTCAGCCGGCCGTCCCGCTTGGCGACCGACAGCCCGATCGGGATCGTCGCCGCAGTGGTGTTGGCAAAGTCTTCGATCGTGCTCACCACCTTGTGCTCGGGCACGCCGAGGTCTTCGGCGACGCGCTCGTTGATCCGCTTGTTGGCTTGATGGCTCACGAACAGATCGACGTCCTCGACAGTCAGGCCGTGCGCGGTGAGCAGCTCACGCGTGACCTCTGGCATCCGCTGCACAGCGTGCGTGAACACCAAGCGCCCGTTCATGCGCGGGAAGATCTCGGCGCCCGCCATCAGCTCGGGTGGATTCCACACGCGCTGCGCCGTGCCAGGCGACGGCCAGATCAGGTCGCCGGCAAAGCGGCCGTCGGCGTGCAGGCGGCTGCCGAGGATGAACGATTCGCGCGAGCGCGACGTCGTGTCTTCGACCTCGGTCTTGCGCACGATCACCGCGCCCGCGCCGTCGCCGAACAGCACGGTCATCTCGCGACCGCGCGTGCTGAGGTCCATGCACTTGCTGTGCAACTCAGCCCCCACGAGCAGCACGGTGTCGGCCTCGCCCGCGCGCACGTAGAGGTCGGCGATCGACAGGCCGTAGATGAACCCTGAACACTGCTGGCGAATGTCCAGCGCCGGAATCCCCGGCAAGCCGAGCTTGGCCTGCAGGTAGCACCCCGAACCCGGGAAGCTCGCGTCGGGGCTCAGCGTGGCGAACACGATCATGTCCAGCGCCGAGGCGTCGAGGCCGGCGTCTTTCAGCGCGCGCTCGGTCGCTTCCAGCGCCAAGTCAGAGGTCGCCGTCGCGGAGTCAGCGTCGACCCAGTAGCGCTGCTTGATCCCGCTGCGCTGCTGGATCCAGGCGTCCGAGGTGTCGATCCATTGCGAAAGGTCGTCGTTGGTCACCCGCCGAGAAGGCACGTGGTGACCGACGCCGACGATGCGAGCGCGGCGAGTCAGCATGCAGGCCGCAAGCCTAACCCAGCGCGCTGTCGCCAGGGGTTCGCCCGCCGGCGCACGGCCCGCCGCCGTCGTGCTCACCGCGCCGCGCCTTCGCCCCACGCCAACACCGAGGCACAGGCGCGCCCGTCGGCAACCAACCACAAGGCCAGCGCCTGTCCGTCGCTTGGCGCGCGTCGCCGCCGTTCAACCTTGGCCCCGGGCGACAGCGCGGCGCGAAACTCCATCTCGAAGACCCGCGGCGTCGCCACCTCGGGCGAGGCAACGGTCGCTTCGTCGATCGCCTCCTCGACCACCGCCCAGTACGCGGCGTTGTTCACGTGACCGTACAGGTCGAAGTCGCAGGCGCGCAGCGGCCACGGCTCGCCAGGGTCGCTCGGCGGGGTTGGGTCGTGCCGCAGCTCGTGGTCGGTCTGACGTCCCGCAATCGCGTCGGCATACAACGCGCGAAACGCGGGCGTGAGCGGCGCCGGGCGACCCGTCGCCGGATCGAGACGCACCCACAGCGTCAGCGAATCGAGGCGGCCGCCCTGATCGCCGTGCATCGTGGTGCGTCGCTCCGCCGAGAACCGACCGAGCGACCAACAGAAGGTGGCGACGTCGAGCGACTCCAAGAAGCGCGGGAAGCGCTCCACGGCGATGAGCGTGCGCCGCACCACCCAAGCAGGCTCGCCGACACCGGCCTCGACGACGTCGGCCATGGCGATATCTTGCAGGCCGCGCGCGATCGCGTCGAGACGCATGCGATTGTGCCTCGTCACATCGCCCAGCTCCACGCGGCGCGTCTGGCGAAAGCACCGGCCAGCGGTGGGCAGCGGCGGCAAGGGATCGGGCGCGACCGAC
Source organism: Planctomycetota bacterium (assembly GCA_031423015.1). Classification (GTDB taxonomy): domain Bacteria; phylum Planctomycetota; class UBA1135; order UBA1135; family UBA2386; genus DATGPD01. Next base: position 22,248 of record JANPER010000165.1, read on the forward strand.
ACGACGTCAGCGCACGTTAGGGAGCGCCTACGCCGAAGACCACACCCGAGCGGCCGCCCTACGTCATCGCGAGCAGCGGCGTCTCGGGCGCGCGCCAGACACCGCCGCTGATCGCGCCGCCCGCCGTCTCGACAAGCCGTTCCCACGCGAGGCGCAGCGCTTCGCTGCCGGGATGCCACTGTCGGCCAGCCCGCACGCAGTCGGCAGCCTCCGCCAAGAGCCCTTGACGTTGCAGCAAGCAGGCGCGCAGCAGGAACAGCTCGGGCGCGTCGTGGCGGAGTCCGGCCACCCACGCGACCGACGCGACCTTCTGCCGCCGCAGCACGACCCGCCCCAACGAGGTGTACTCCGGCGCCGCGTGCAGCACGACCATGGCCGGGTCGTGCTCGATGGCAAAGCCGAAGGCGCGACAACGTGACGCGAAGTCGCTGTCCTCGCGCGCGTAGAAGCCGCGGTGCGGATCCCAGCGCACGTTCACCGCGACGCTGCGATGCATCACCCACCCACCGCCGCCGGTCATGTACACGTTGGGATCAGTCTCACTCGGGTCGAGCAGCACGTGTCCGCGTTCGCCGCCCGCAGCCGCGTGATCCCAATAGCGGGTGCCGTCGGGCAGCAGCACGCGCGCGGTCACGATCGGCGCCGCGGTCGTGCGCAGAAGGAACGCGGCGACGTAGCCGTCTTGCAACACGATGTCGTCGTCGAGGATCGCGATCCAGTCGCTGTGCGCGCAGGCGACCGCGGCGTTGCGTAACGCGCCGAGCTGGCCTTTGCGCGCGGCTTCGGCGAGCGGCACCGGCACGATGTCGGCGCGCGTCGGCGGACAACCGGCAACAACGACCTCGGCGCCTGGCGCCTGGGCGAAGATCGCGTCGAGCACCCTATCCAACGGACGCTGCCCGGCGGTGATTACGCAGAAGGTCGGCGTCTCGCGTGTCATCCTCGGACGCTGCTTGCCGGCAAGGCGTTGCCGCGCACCGTAGCCTCACCCAACACCTGCGCGAACATGTCGGCATAGCCCTCGGCCCGCAGCGCCCATTCCCAGGCGAGGCTGGTCATGCGCGCCGCGCGGCCCATCGCCGCACAGCTCTTGCGGTCGTCGCGCAGCAGCGTCAGCTTGAGCGCGAGATCAGCGGCGTCACGAGTGATGAACATGCCGTTCATGCCATCGCGCACGAACTCCGGCATGTTCCCCACTCTGGTGGTGAGCAGCGGTACCCCGCACGCCGCCGCCTCCAGGCACGGGTTGGGCGTGCCCTCGGCGCGGCTGGCGCAGACGTACACGTCGAGGCTGCGGTAGAACGCGCGCATCGCCGCCGCGTCGCGTTGACCCTGCTCGCGGATCGCGGTGACCAGTTCGACGCCGGGCGTGCGCGCGACCGCCGGCTCGATCACATCGTCGAGGCCGCGCAAGCGCGGGCCGAAGTTACCGATGCTGCCAGCCCAACCCACGCGCAGCTTCGCCGTGCGTAGCGAGCGCCAGACCGGCGAGAAGAAGGTGGTGTCGACACCGTTAGGCACGGTGAACAGCGGCTGCTCGAAGGTGCCTGCAAACTCGACGCGCAGCAACTCGCTGTGCACGAACACCGCGCGCGCGTGCGCGCGCAGGAACGCCAGACCCGGCGCGCGCTGGGTGCCTTCCAGTTCCACGTGCGAGCAGATGCCGCACAGCAGCTTCGCCTTGCTGCGCTGCATCGCGTCGGCCAGCGTGGGCATGCCGCCGAACTGCTGCCAGTAGAACACCAGCACCAGGTCGGCGGCGGCGAGATCGTGTTCGGTCACCGCGGTCTGATAGCGCGTGCGCACGTCGTAGCGCCCACGCAAACAGCGCGCGAGCGCCGCGGCCTTGCGATCGTGCGCCCAGTCGGGCTCGTCGACGATTGCCAGCACGACGCTAGGCGACATGCGCCACCATCACCAAGTTCTTGTCGAAGCAGCGCGGCATGGCGCGGTCCTGCAGCTCGAACAGCTCGCGATGGAAGGCGCGGCTGCGCGCGATCTTCTCACTCAACGGATGGCCTGGCGGGAACTCGGGGAGCGCTAGCTCCACGCGCTGGAAGCCGGCCAGGTGCAGCAACTGCGTCAGACTCTGCTCGGTGAAGCCCACCTGATGCGTCAGGTCCATGCAGCGCGAGTACACACCGAGCACGTTGGCCATGTTGGGCGTGCGGAACACCGCGCGGCCGCCCGGTGCAAGCGCGCCGTGCACGGCCGCGGCAAAGCGCAACGCGTCGTCTTTGTCGAAGTGCTCGATGAGGTCGTAGGCGGTCACCAGGTCGTAGCGCGCGCTGAGCGTCGGCAAGGTGCGCATCGCGTCGCCGCACCACACGGTGCCGGCTCCGGCGGCGAAGTTGCGCGCGATCGCGTGCAGGCGCGGGTCGAGTTCGATGCCATCGACGGCGCCCACGCCGCGCGCCAGCAGGAAGCGCAACAGCAGCCCGTAGCCGCAACCGACGTCGAGCGCCCGTACCTGAGCCCGTGCCGCGGGCAGCGGCAACAGCGCGTCCAGCTCGGCGCCGTAGTAGAACGCGGCGGCGTGGTACACACCGTCGAGGTCGCCGTGATTGAGCTGCGTGTAGTGATCGGCGTAGCTCGCCTTGGCGCGCGCGACCGCCCCCAGCGGTAACAGCGTCGATTCGGTCGGTGACGGCGACGGCGCACGCGCGACCGCAGGCGCACAACTCCGCAACCGCGCCAACGCATCCAGCAACAGCGGGCGCCAGCCCGCCGCCGCGGCAGCGTCGCTGCCTTCCCGCTGCATCTGCGCGATGTTGGTCATCCCGGCCGCACGCACCCGCTCGGCGTGCGCTTCGCACCACTGCATGGCGCGCGCAAACGCCGCGGGCGTGCGCTCGACGATGCGGCCGTTCTGCTCGTGGCGAATCAACTCGGGCACCACGCCGACATCGGTCGCCAGCACGAAGCAGCCCGACGCCATCGCCTCCAGCAGCGGCAGGGGCTCGCCCTCGGCCGTCGACGCGATGCAGAGCACGTCGATGCCACGGTAGAACTCGACCATCGCCGCCGCGTCGAGCGAGCCATCGGCGATGCGCAGCTCGAATGCGGCACCCGCCGCCAGCGCGAGTACGTCGTGCAGGCCTTTGCACGCGTCGGCGGCGTTGCCTGCCCAGCCAAAGACCAGGCGCCCGCGACGGGGTGCCTGGCGTGCGTAGCGCGTGACCTCCACCCCCTGAGTCACGCGCGCCACCGAGCACACCGGCGCCAGCAGGTCGACGAGTCGCTGCGAAATCGCGCACACCGTGCCGGCGTCGGCGAGGTGTCGCGCCGCAAACGCGGCGGGCGTCAGGCAGCCATACTGCGCTTCGAGCTGCCAGCGGTGGCTGGCCACTTGCTTGACCACACGCTCCCGCGCGATGCCAAAGCGCGCGTGGTACGTCTCGCCCCAGAACGCGACGACCAGCAGATCGAACTCCGCGCGCAAGAGGTCGGGCGCTTCCTGCACGTAGGCGATCTGCACGTCGAACTGGCCGGCAAAGGCGCGCGCGAGGCACTGCCCCTCACGGTCGTAGGCCCAGCCCCGACGGTCGGCGAGCCACAAGATGCGCGGTAGGCGCCGACGTGGGCGCGGCGGCGCCGCGGCGCCCTCGAGGACGGTTGCTCCGCCCAGGTCATGATCTGGCTGCTGCCGCATGTTGCTCCCGGCCACAAGATCGACGCTGCCAAGACGTCGTCTTGAGACCGAAGGCCAGCTGCCGCAGATCAGCGACCAGTGCCCGGCGTGGCGGCCTCGATGTGCAAGAAGACGACAGCCTGCTTGCCCCGTTCGGCGGCCGGCAGCACGACGACGGCGACCCTGCCGCTCGGCACGGTGAGCGCGGCCGCGGCGCGCCCCAGTGTCACGCGCGGCAACTGGATGGTCGCGGGCTCGCCCAACCCGAGGCTGGTGGTGAACTTCGCGATCGGCTGCTGGAGGTGCATCAGCTGCACGTCGAGCGCAAGGCCCACTTCGCCCGCGGGCAACGGCACGAGATGCCACGTCAGCAAAGGGCCATGCCGAACCACGTCCTCGATGGGGTGCCCGATCGTCTTGCCGTCGACGACCCGAACGTCGAAGTCCTTGATGTAGCTCTCGTAGCGCAGGGCGGCGCCCGCCGTGGTCTTCTGCAGACGCTGCGTCGACACCGCACCCAGATCGGAAGCCTCGACGTTTGGCTGCACCTTGGCGACACCGAGCACCCGCTCCGCGTCCGCGCTGGCGAGCACCGCCTGCTCGCCGCCTGACGCTGCGCGTCGCAGGCCGCTGGCGCGCAACAGCGATAGCACGTGCTGCTCGTAGCTCGCGGTCGGCAGGACCACGACCTGCGGATGCACGGTCCACGACGCAGCGGGCGCGTCGCGCAGGCTCAGAAGAAAGCGCTCGAGCCAGGCTTGCTGCGCCGGGCGGGCCTTCAACACGAGGTGCGCTGGCGACGCCGAGGTCAACTGCTCGTCAGAACGCAGCGGCGGATCGACAAAAGCGCGCGCAACCTCAGCCAACCCGAGGAGGTTTGCGCTGCCGTTCTCTGCCTCGGGCGGCGGCTGCGGCGCGAGTTCGCCCGGCCTCTTGATCACCGGCGGCGTGAAACCCAGCAGATCTTTGACGTCGTACACACACGCCGACGGCTCGTCGCGTATCGGCGCCTGCGCACCGACGTCGGCGATCAGCCGGGCGCGCACCGCAACCAGGAAGCGCAGGTCGTCGATCGCCGGCAGCGCCAACACCGCGACGCCTAAGTGCGGCAGCGCGAGCGCGGCGCGAACGCGCGCCACGCGCTGGCGCGGCAACTGCACGGTCGCTTCTTGCTGGGTCCCCGCGATCTTGGTCATGACTTGCGCTATCGGCTTGGTCACCATGGACACCGACGACTCCATCACCAGCCCGAGCGCGCCGTCTTCGAGCAAACCCACGACACAGCGCAGACGAGCACCATCCTCGACCACGCCGATGATCGGGTCGGCGATCATCTGGCCCTGCGCGAGCTCGATGGCGAAGTCCTTGATGTAGCTGCATTGCTCGCCGGAAAAAACGTTGACGCCCTGCAGCAGCCTGGCGGTCAGGTGCAACCTTCGAGACTCCACCACTCCGTCGCGTTGGCGCAGCCGCCGCAAGAAAAGATCGCTCGCTTCGCCCGCCCCCAGCACCGCCCAGCTCGGATCGCGTTCAGCCGCAGGTGCCGCCTTCTCCAGCACCGGCGCCACATCGCGCGCGAACACATCCAGCGGGATCGCGAGCGTGGTCGCGTCGATCTCGACCAAGGCGTCCTTGCCCTGCCGCGCCCGCTGTAGAAAGCGCTCGATCCAAGCGTGCTGCTCGGCCGTCGCGGCCGCGACCAGGTGACTACCACCGACGGCGGCGATGTCGCCAGGCTGGGCCACGGGCACCGGCAGGAACGCGCGCACGAGTTGGACCAGCGGCTGCGGCACCTCGATGCCGCTCTCGGTGTCGATCCCGGTCGACGTCAGCAGGTCGCGTACGTCATAGAGATGCACGCTGCGCTCGCTCTCGGCGATCGGTTGGCGCTGCGCCAACGCCGACGCGACCACGAGGAAGAGCGGCGCCACACAAGACAATCGAGAGTTCGTCATCGTAGGTTGGTATCCAGGGTGCAGACCTCGAGCGTCACGCGCGAATCCGGCGAGGCCGCAATCCAGTGCGTACGGCGCTCACAGGTGACGTTGTGCTCGGTGCGCGTCACCGTGACGCTCGCATCGTCGCCGAGGACCTCGACCGTCGCCGTGAAAGCGCGCACGAAGTCGCCGCGCAAGACGTCGGGGAAGGGAAGTGGACCGGGCTGAACGGCCGGTTGCGCCGCCACCGGCGCTGCACGCGAGGCCGCCGTACGTTCTGACCACCAGACCGCCCACACGCCGCCGATCGCCACCATCACCAACGCCGCGGCGACCGCGACCCGCGCCATGGTGCGTCGCCGCGGCAGCGTGCACACCACGGCGCGCAGCGCGACCACGCTGGCCATCGCCTCCACGTCGTCGGCTAGCCACGCCTGCACTTCAGCGTCGGCGAGTGGATCGCAACGCGCGTCGAGCAGCGCGTGCACGCGCGACCATAGATCGAGTTCGTTCACAGCAGCCTCCGGTGCGCCACGCGCTGACGCGCACGGTGCAGGTGCGACTTCACGGTGCCGACCGGCATCACCAGCGCGGCCGCGATCTCGTCGATCGACTGCCGATCTCGGTGAAAGCGCAGCAGCACGTCGCGCTCAGTGCCGTCGAGCAGCAGCAACGCCGCCGACACTTCGTCACGCAGCTCGGCCACTGCGTGCTCGGGCGCCACGACGGCCACGTCGGCGTCGCCCAGGCCAACGGGCGCGCGCTGCGCGCGCAGGTCGAGGTAGGTGCGGAACGCGATCTTCATCAGCCAAGCATCCAGGGTGCCGTGCGCAGGTTGAAACGCCGCGCGTGAGCGCCAAGCGCGCGCCAGCGATTCCTGCACGAGGTCGTCGCCGTCGCGCAGGCACAGGCGCCGCACGAAGGCGCGCAACCGCGGAGTCAGACTGACCAGACGCGCCCCAAACTCACCGTCGTCGGCCGGCGCGGACACCTGCGGCGGCGAGCTGGGGATCGGCATGGCCCACCCCGGACTACCGGGCGCGGGGGCAAAAGGTTGCAACACGCGGCGCAGTTTCGCACGCCGCTGGTCTTTCAGTTGTCGCCGACTGCCTTTGGGCGCGGTCCTGAGAGTTCAGACTCAGGTAGCGGCCCGACCACCCAAGACCTGTGGCCAACGCGCTCGCGCGCCACACCCTCGAGCGCCCAGGGTGGTCAAAGACGCGCTGCGATCAAGCCCGTACCCGCAGCAGCTCGGGATCCTTGCGCGTGAGGCCGTGCTTGCACATGTACTGCAACAGCCAGCTCGAGTAGCGCCGGAGCGTCGCGTCGCCGGTGAACAGCTGCGGGAAGTGACGGCTGAAGTGCAGGTTCAGCAGCCGGCCGATGACCCGCTGCCGCGCCTCGAAACCGACCTGGAACAACGTCAGCAGCCGGCCATCGTAGAAACGATCGACGGCGCGATGCCAGGCGCCGACGTGCCGCAGCACGTGCTGCTCGTAGGCGCGCAGGGCCGCAGGCGTGCCGTCGAGCAGCGCCTTCGCCAACCGCGACGCGCTGTCGAGGCTCACCATCAACCCGCTGCTGAACACCGGATCGACGAAGCCGAACGCGTCACCGGTCAGCGCCCAACCGTCGCCGAAGCCGCGCTGCGTCAGCATCTGGTAGTTGTTGTAGCGCATCACCGGCGTCACGCGTTTGGGCGCGCCGCCGAACGAACGGATGTGCGGGTCCTGCGCGACGCAGCGGTCGTAGGTCTCTTCGCTGCTGCCGCCGTAGCGCGCGAGCGCATCGCTCGGCAGCACGAGACCGAGCGACGTGCGGCCTGGCAGCGGGATGCGCCAACACCAACCGTGCTCCAACAGATCGGTGTGGGTATGGCCCGGCGTCACCACCGGCATGCCTTCGAGGTGCGCGAACAGCGCGGTGTCCTGCCGCGGGCCGGCTTGGCTCGGCAGCTGCAGGAGGCCCGACAACAGCCGGCGCCGGCCGGTCGCGTCGATGACCCAGTCGGGGCCCTTGGCGAAGTAGCCGTCGGTGGCGCGCAGGGTCTCGTCGCTCAGGCGCACGCGATCGTCGCCGCTACGTTCCACCTTGGCGGCGAACGGGAACACGCGCACGCCCTGCCGCGCGGCGGCGTGCAGGATCGACGCGTCGAGGCGATCGCGCGGGCAGTTGTAGGCGTACGGCGACGCGACGCGCTTGAAGTCCTTGAACTCGAACACCAGCGCGCCGTGGCCGCGCAGAGTGAAGGTGGCGCCTGGCTTCAGCACGCTGTAGCTCGCCACCTCGTCTTCGATGCCGAGGCGCTGCAGGAACGGCACGACCGCCGGCACCAGCGACTCGCCCACCAGAAGCGGCGGCCGGCTGTCGGGCGCGAACAACCCCACCGCGTAGCCCTCGCGCACCAACTCGAAGCCGAGCATCGCGCCGGCCGGGCCACCGCCGACGATGGCGATCCGTTTGATCGCGTGGCTGCGCACGCGCGGCGCGACCACCGCCTCGGCGCGTTGGCTGCGCACGCTTGCCAAGTCGGTGGTGATGGCGACGGCCATGCGCGGGATTCTGTGCGGCAAGCGACCCGCCGTCACCAACGAACCTGCTCCTCGCCGATGCCGAGCGCCGCGCGACTTGGTTTGCGGGCTGGGCTAGACTCGCGCTCAGCCTGATGCCGACGTTGATCCTCGCAAGCACCTCGCCCTACCGCCGTCGCTTGCTCGAACGCTTGGGGGTCGCGTTCCTTGTGCTTGCGCCCGATTGTGACGAAGCGACCTACCAGGGGCAGGGGCTCAACCCCCTGGCGCTCGCGCGCGTACTGGCCGCGGCGAAGGCCGCGTCGGTGAGCACAAGCCATGCGGAAGCGATCGTCATCGGCTCCGACCAGGTGTGTGCGCTCGGCCACGAGGTTCTCGGCAAGCCGGGTGATCGCCAGGGCGCCATCGGACAACTGCAACGCCTACGCGGCCGCACGCACCAGATCAGCACCGCGGTCTGCGTGCGCCGCGGCACCCAGGCGATCGAGTTTGCCGACACCAGCGACCTCGCCATGCGCGCCCTCACCGACGCCGAGATCGAACGCTACGTCGACGCCGACCAGCCCTTCGACTGCGCCGGCTCCTACAAGATCGAGGGCAAGGGCATCGCGCTGTTCGACCGCGTGACCTCGGCCGACCACACGGCGATCACCGGCTTGCCGCTGTTGCAGCTATGCGCCGCGCTGCGCGACCTCGGCGTCGAGCTGCCTTAGGGCCCGACAAACAATAACTTCACAGTTTGGGCTGGCCCGCGACGTCCGTGGCGGCGTTGCCCGTCCTCGGCGTAGTCCCTGGAATACGACTGCGGCGGGCGCCTTGCCACGAACGCCGCGGACTCACCCCAAACTG
>JANPER010000166.1:0-1752 GCA_031423015.1 Planctomycetota bacterium
CGCGCATGCCGCCGAAGAACGTGTAGACCAGCGTGACCGCGGTGACCGCAACCACCGCCTCGGCAACCGACAGCCCGGTCAGCTTCTCCACGACCAGCGCGGTCAGGAACAGGCGCAAGCCACCGCCGATCGTGCGCGCGAACACTGCACACCGAGCCGGCGGCAGAAGTTCGCGGCACGCTCGGCGATGCGGCCGGCGGCCCGGTGTTGGGCGCGGAAGTGCGTCTGCCGCGCATGCACGTGCGCGGCCTGCCGGTGCCCTTTGCGCAGGCCACCACCAACCGGCGCGGGGAGTATCGGCTGCCGGCGCTGCCGCCGGGCGGCTACCGCCTGGCGTTGCTACCACAGTACGAGGTGTCGCGCGAGACGTTCGAGCTCGCACCAGGTGAACGCAAACACCTTGGCGCGCTGCAGGTGCAGAAGTCGCGCTGAGCCTGGTCGTGCCGGTTTGGGTCGGGCAAGAACGACGACCTAGTTTTCGCCCAGCTCGCTCACAGCCCGGCGCCCGCGTTCGTCCTACACCCGCATGCACACCCCCCACTTTGCTCTCCTCTGCCTCGCGCTCCCTGGGCTTGCGCAGACGTCCGCGCCCGCCGACGCGCCCACGCGCTCCACTGCCGAGCGCTTCGTCGATCCCCCGGGACCGATGACGGCGGCGCAGACGCAGCTGCTCGCCGAGGCGAAGGCGTTGCTGAGCGGCACCGAGTCTGACCCGGGCCGCGTGCTGAGCGACGAGCGCTTTCTCTCCTTGCACTCGCAGCCGGCGTTCCGCGCGTTGATCCGCGACCATGCGCCGGCGAGTTCCGTGACGATGGTCAGCAAGGACGAGCCGGGGCCGCGCCTGCGCGTCACCCTGACCCTGCGTGCCGCCGACGGCAAGCCCATCACTGACTTGCTGGTCTATGCCTATCACACCAGCGCCAAGGGCTGGTACGCGGCAGAAGCCGCGCACGTGCGCGCCGAGTCCGGTGATCACAAGCACGCGCGCTTGTTCGCTTACGTGCGCACGGATCGCGACGGCCGCATCGTGCTCGACACCATTCGTCCCGGTCCGTATCCGGACTCGGACTTGCCGGAGCACATCCACCTCACGGCCTACGTCGGCGACAAGGCGGTTGGTTCGACCGAGCTTCTGTTCGCTGACGACCCGCGCGTCAATGAAGCCAACCGTCAGGGCGCCGAACGCGCGGGCCTACCGGTCGCGCCGGTCACTCGTGCCGCCGACGGCACGCAGAGTTGCGTCGCGGAATGGCGGTTGCGCACGGTCGAGAAGGGTAGCGAGCCGCCGACCGGCCCGAACAAACGTGTCTGACACATTTGTTCACCTGCTACGCTCGGCCGACGCGATGCAGCACTACGCCCAGATCGTCCCATTGGCCGCCGGCTTGTTGCTGAGCCTGGCGGCGCCGCCGCTGCCACACGGCACGGTGATCTCCCCACTCAGCCGCGTCTATCGCGTCTATCAGAGCAACCCGGGAGCGATAGGTAGCTCAAGCTGCGTGTTCGTGCGGCGCGGCAGCGCCCCGAGTCGTCAGCGCGGGTAAGCGCGGGTGGAGGAGGTGAGACCACGGCCCAGAGTGTTGATGGAGCGAGGCGAAGTTGCTCGAGTCTCTGATGGCGGGCAGAGTCTGGGCACGGGTCGGTGTGGCGACGACCTGGATCTCGACTGGAGGCAGGGCTGTCGACTCCGGCGCGCGCATCACGCGAACGGAAGCGGCTGCATCGGTGGAGGTCTGGCCGGGGCATGCGGAG
>JANPER010000167.1:0-5261 GCA_031423015.1 Planctomycetota bacterium
TATGGCGCGCTGCCGCTGCCGTACGACCTGAGCATCATCGGCATGACGGGCTGCTCGCTGTACACGAGCAAGATCCTGAGCTTCAACCTGACCAACACCGGCGGCGCGGCGACGTGGACGATCAACATCCCCAATGTCGCGGGCTATGCCGGACGCTCGCTCTACACTCAGTGCGGAGTCACGGATGCCAGCGCGAACCGGCTCGGCATCGCGATGAGCAATGCCTGCGAGCTGAAGATCGGGGCGAAGTAGCGCGCGAGCGCGTGCACCTCGCAGGCATCCCGCTGAACCCAGACGCGAGGCTCATGCGGTGTCGGGCTCGAAGATCCCTGGTGATCGCGGCACTCCAACCCGGATCACAGACGCACGAGAGTCTCGACTGAGGTCCGGTCGAGACGCGAACTGGGAGAGCTCTCTGGAAACATCGACTAACCGATTTACCATGGAACGGTGAACTCACCGCCCCAAACGCTGGTGTTCGGCTCCGGTTCGACGCGGGCCTGAGCGTGGATCAGGCCGCGGAAGCGTTGGGGATCTCGGCATGGATGCCGGCCCGGCTCCGGACTCATGCCCGTGCGGTTTTGTACCGGGGGCTGAGTGAGGGCTCGTGAGGCGACTCAATGGCCAATGACCACAGACAACAGGCTCGGCGCGTGTTCATGGAGGTGGGCGACCTGCCCGAGGCTGACCGGCAGGCCGCACTGATCAGCGCGTGCGGGGGCGATGCCACCCTGCGCGCCGAGGTCGAGGCGCTGCTGCAGGCCGAGCAGCAGGCCCGCGGCTTCATGACCTCACCGACGGGGGAGGTGCCGGCGGGACGGTCCGCCTTCGCGGCGGCCATTGCCGAGCCGCTGCGTGAGGGCCCGGGGACCCGCATCGGCCCTTACAAGATCCTCCAGCTCATCGGCGAGGGCGGCTTCGGCTCGGTGTACATGGCCGAGCAAGAGAAGCCGGTCTCGCGGCGGGTGGCGCTGAAGATCATCAAGCTGGGGATGGACACCAGGGCGGTGATCGCGCGGTTCGAGGCCGAGCGGCAGGCCCTGGCGATGATGGATCACCCCAACATCGCGCGAGTGCTGGACGCCGGCGCCACCGCGACCGGCCGCCCGTACTTCGTGATGGACCTGGTCAAGGGCGACACGATCGTCGAGTACTGCGACAAGAGCAACCTCAGCATCGAAGACCGACTGGAACTCTTCGCGCAGGTCTCCACGGCGGTGCAGCACGCCCACACCAAGGGGATCGTCCACCGCGACCTCAAGCCCGGCAACATCCTGGTCGGTACCCACGACGGCCGGGCGCAGGCCAAGGTGATCGACTTCGGGATCGCCAAGGCGATGGCGAGCAGACTGACCGAGAAGACGCACTTCACCGAGCACAAGGCCCTGATCGGCACGCCCGAGTACATGAGCCCCGAGCAGGCCGAGGGGTCGTTGGACATCGACACCCGCACCGACGTGTACAGCCTGGGCGTGCTGCTCTACGAGCTGCTCACGGGCTCCACTCCGTTCAGCGGGAAGGAGCTGCGCTCGGTCGCGTACGCGGAAATCCAGCGGATCATCCGGGAGGTCGATCCGCCCAAGCCCAGCACCCGCCTGAGCCAGAACACCGACACGCTGGCGAGCGTGGCGGCCCGGCGCCACACCGCGCCGCGCCGGCTCGGCGCCATGGTCCGGGGTGACCTGGACTGGATCGTGATGAAGGCGCTGGAGAAGGACCGGACGCGCCGATACGAGACGGCCAATCTGCTGGCGATGGACCTCCGGCGGTACCTGGCGGGCGAGGCGGTGGTGGCCGCGCCGCCGAGCGCGGTGTACCGCGTGCGGAAGTTCGTGCGGCGTCACCGAGCCGCGGTGACGGCCGTGGCCATCATCGGTGCGACGCTGTTGATGGGGATCGTGGGGACGACGGTCGGCTTCGCTCAGGCCCGCAGCGCGCGGATCGAAGCCGACAGCAATGCGCAGAGGGCAGTCGTGGCGGCCCAGCAGGCCCGAACCGCGCAGGCGGTGGCGCTGGACGAGAAGGTCCTTGCTCAGCGCCAGGCCTATTCGGCCAACATGCTTGGCGCCTCCGACGCCATCGGGCGCGGCGAGAGCGACGCGGCACGACAACCCCTTGACAGCGCGCCGGCCGACCTGCGCGGCTGGGAGTGGCGGCACCTCGCGAGCCGGCTCAATCTCGCCGAGCGCGCGCACCCATACCGGCGAACCTCGGGCTGCCCGATCCATCCGCTGCCCGATGGTCGGTCCTATTACGAAGTGCTTGGCGATCCGGCGACCGGGATCCAGCGGCGAGACATCCGGACGGGTGAGTTGCTCCGGTCGATCCCTACGATCAATGCCACCTGGGGATCGTGGCTGGTTGCGGATGGAACGTACTTCATCCTGGCGGTGCAAGACGCGGGCGCGGGTGCGCAGGCCATCGAGCTTTGGGATCTCGAGCGCGGCTCGCGCCTCTCATCACACGCGGCCGAAGGCAACAGGGTCTTCTCGGGCGACGCGGCGTCGGACGGGACACGCTTCGCCTACGCGTGGCAGGGGCGGATCCACATCCTGGATACGGGATCCGGGACGGAGCGCGTGAGCGCCGGGCCGGTCGTCGGCGGGCCTCGCGCTTCGTGTGTGCGGTTTCAACCGGACGGGCGTCGTCTGGTCGCGTTCGGTTCAGCGGGCGAGGGCGTGCTGATCGACACGAGCTCGCTCGCGGTCGTCGCCACCTTCGCCACGGGCCACGGCGCCGAGGTCCGAGCCCCGGCGTTCAGCCCCGACGGCCGATTGCTCGCGACCGCGACGTGGGACCGCGTCATCCAAGTCACCGACGTCCGGGCGGATCCCCCAGCCCGCGTGTTCACGCTGGCCGGGCCCGCGATGGGACCTCACATGCTGCGCTTTTCGCCGGACGGGTCGCTGCTGGCCGCGTGCGGCGCGGACGGCACGCTGCGACTGTGGGACACCCGGACCGGAGTCGAGCGTGGAGTCTTCGCGGGTTCGTGCCAAGCAGTGGCGTTCTTGCCGGATGGCCAGACGCTGATCTCCGGCGATGCCTCCGGCGTGCGCTTCTGGGAGGTGCGGGCATCGGACACGTGGGTGCTGCGCGGACACAGCAGCTACGTGTACATTGTCTTGTTGTCACCGGACGGCGGGACGGTGTATTCCGGGGGTTCGGAAGGTGATGCGGGGCAACCCGGATCGCTGCGGATCTGGGATGCCGCGACCGGAGAGCAGATCGCGGCGCTCGGTGCCGCCGGCCAGAGCGCGTCCGCCCAGTCGCTCTCGCCCGATGGCTCGCTCCTGGCGCTTCGCATGTTGGGCCCGCCCGGCGGGGCATGGATCGACATTCTCGACGCGGCGACGGGGGCCACCGTTGCCACCGTACCGAACACTCGTTGCACTGCTCTGGCGTTCGACCCGCGCGGCGATCGTCTCTTCTGGGCTGATTCGATGGGCGTTGCCTGCATTGCCGACGCCCGCTCGGGCCTCGTTCAGCGGTCACGTCAACTCCCGGGCGATAGCAAGGGAGAGGGCAACCAATGGGCGGCCGCATGGAGGCCCGATGGCGCCACGCTCGCGGCGTGGCATGGGCGGCACCCCACCATGCATCTGCTCGACGGCAAGACGCTGGAGACGATTCGGAGTTGGCCGAGCGGTCATACTGCGCACGTCGTCCGTTTGGCGTTCAGCCCTGACGGCCGGCGATTCGCGACCGCGAGTTACGATGGGATCGTGAAGATCTGGGGCGCCGACAGCGGCGAACTTCTGCACGATCTGGTCGGGCACGTCAATCGCGTGCTCGACGTCGCGTTCAGTCCGGATGGCAATCGCATCGCGACCGGGGGCGATGACAGAGTCGTGCACATCTGGGACGCCCGGACGTACGACCCGGTGGCGCGTCTGGCCGGCCATCAGGACTACGTCCATTCACTCGCCTGGCGGGCCGACAGCCAGATGCTCATTTCCGGTTCGGGTGACAAGACGGTCCGCATCTGGGAGACGCAAGCGCTGAAGGACCGGAAGGAGGCCCGACGCGCGAGGCAGGCCATCCTGGTGCAGGTCGAGCCGATGGTGCAGCGGCTGTTCGGAGAACTCGGCGACACATCGAAGGTAGTCGAGTGGCTCAGGGCGGACGCTTCACTCAGCGCGCGCGCCCGCCAAATCGCGTTGCAAATCGTGTTTCGCACGGCCATCGAACGCCGCGCCGCGACTTCCAAGCCGACGGAAGTTCTGCCGGCCAAGAACGCTCAACCCAACGAGAAGAAGTGAGAGCAGGTGCTAGTCCTGAACTTGGGCCGACGATAGCGCCGTCGGTCATCCGCTCAATCTTGCCTGCTGCAAGGAGCTTGAGAATGACGCCTACCGTGATCCGGAGGCCGCGTATCGTCGGCTGACCCAGGCAGACCTGGGGATCTACGTGCGCCGAGCGCGCCGCGCCGCCTCACGCGGCGGCGCGCGGTCGACCCTCGCGCGGCGGGTCTTCATCATCGCGAGAGCTTGCTAGCGCCGTTTCGCTGGGCGCCACGGGCGTGCCGGTCGTTCCCGGCGGCGAACTAGCTCCCGGCGCCGGCTCGCTGCTCTCTTCGCCGCGCTTGGCTCGCGGCGAGGCGACGCGTCCAATCGTGCGCAGCGCGGTCCACCGCCCGAGCAACGCTGCATCACGCCGGAAGCGTACGCGGTTGTAGGCATCGAGCAGCCCCAACACCTTGATGAGTTCGGCGACCGCCCGCTCGAGCTTGGTGCGCGTGTCGTGGTGGTGCTGCTTACGCACCTGCGCCTGCGCCGTGGCGTCGCGAAACTCGGCCAGCCCGTTGGCGAGTTCAGCGATGTGACTGCGCGCCAGGCCGTTGCGGGTCAGGGTGTCCTGATGGGCGCGCGCGACATCGAGCAGATTCGCAGCGCGGGTGACGAACGCTGCCTGATTCCTGCTGCGGGGCGGCGTTGCGAACTGGCTGGCCACCTGCGCGTCGCTACGCGTGGCGAACGCACCGATGCGCTCGATGCTGGGCAGCAAGTGCGCCTCGAGGCCGCGGCGCAGCTCCACGCCCTGACGTTGCGCCGCCGCGGAGACGAGCCGCTCCTTCTGCTCGGCGCGAAACAGCGAGTCTACGTCCGCGAGCTGCGCCTCGAACCCCTCTGTGCCAACGTGAGTGAGACACGCCCCAGGTTAAGTTTAGTGTAGAGGGCGTAGGCAGACCGAGATGACCAAGCAGACCAAGATCGCAAA
Source organism: Planctomycetota bacterium (assembly GCA_031423015.1). Classification (GTDB taxonomy): domain Bacteria; phylum Planctomycetota; class UBA1135; order UBA1135; family UBA2386; genus DATGPD01. The sequence goes on from JANPER010000167.1 coordinate 5,218, forward strand.
CAAGCAGCGCCCGTTGTCGGGCACCGCACCGCTACGCGCGGACG
>JANPER010000168.1:0-49024 GCA_031423015.1 Planctomycetota bacterium
ACCCGGAGCCAGCACAAAGCCGCGAACCCGAGAGGCCACCGGTAAGCCGTGTGCGGGAAATCCGCACGCACGGTTTGAAAGGGGGTCTTGATTCACCTCTTCGCCCAACGTGGAGAGAAGGATAAGGATCTACCAATGGAAGCGAACGACGGCCGCATGGCCACAATGAACATCTCGCTGCCCGAAGCACTGCGACGGTTCGTCGAGTCGCGTGCCACGCAGCGCTACGGTTCGGTGAGCGAGTACATTCGCGATCTCGTTCGCGAGGATGAGCGCCGTGCCTTGGCGGAGAAGGCTGATGCCGCCTCGGTCCATGGTCTCGAGAACGGGCAGTTCGACCGCGCGGCGGTGAAGGACGCCATCGAAGGCATCCGCCGTGCCCGTGGCGAAGTGGCCGCACGCGGAGCCACGATGAGCCGTGATGAGATCCGCTCGGCCATCAATCACGGACGCCGATGAAGCGCGTCGTTCTCGACGCGAGCATCACGGTCGGGAGCTGCGTTGGCGAAAAAGAAGCAGCAGAGCTGGCTGATGCGGTGCTCGAGATGCTGCACGCCGGCTCGGCCGTCGTTCCAGGCATCTGGCTCGGAGAGGTTGCGAATGCCCTCGTGTCCAAGGAGCGGACCGGAAAGCATGAGCACAGACTCGAGCCGGAAGAAGTGAGCACGTTTCTCGCTTTCGTCGGGAGGCTGCCCGTCGTCGTGGACTGGACAACACAGCATGTGGCCTTCGGCGCCGTGACGGACCTGGCACGGAAGACCGGCTGACGGTCTACGACGCTCTCTACCTCGAACTCGCGCAGAGGCTTGGGCTTCCTCTCGGGAGCTTCGACGAGGCGCTTTGTGCAGCGGCGCGGAATGCCGGCGTTGTGATCCTGACGAAGGACTTCTTGGCGGCGTGGAAAGAGCGCGACACCTGAGGGCGGTCCTGCGGGAGAATCGCGATGGTGATGCGCGGGATGCGCGGGAGGTCGGGCGCCGGTATGGCGAGCTGCGTGCAGGCGTGAACGCCGAGGTCAAGAGGTCAGGCGCGTCTGGGTTCGCGCGATGGTGGCGGCCCGTCACGATGTGTATCGTCGTGAGCGATCATTCACATGGGCGCATCGCGCACGAACATCGTCATCGATGAGGATCTCATGCGACAGGTCCTGGATGCCACTGGCCTCAAGACCAAGCGCGAAGCCGTGGAGACAGCGCTGCGCTTCCTGCTCGAGCTCAAATGCCAGGAGAGCATGCGACGCGCGCGGGGCAAGCTGCAGTGGACAGGTAGCCTCGACCGCATGCGACGCGACCGGTGATCGTCGCGGCGTGACGGTGCGCAAGACCATCGACGTCCTGATCGGCACCTTCTGCCTGCGCAACGACTTCCCGCTGCGGCACGATGATCGCGATTTCGATCCGATGGAGAAGCACCTCGGCCTGAAGGCCGTTCGTCTCTGACTCGGCTGTTTGACCTCGGACCCCGACGAGCAATCACACCACGAGCGAGGCCTCGCCTCAATAGAAGCAACCGCTCCGGTAACCGTTCACGGGTCGGGGTCGGCCCGCTCCCGCTCCCGTTCCCGTTCCCGACAGCGTCCGCCAGGTTCCTACGCCTCTCGCTGATCGCAGCACGAGATCGTGTGCTCGTGCTACGACGCAGGCGCGAGATCGGGCGCGGGAGCGGGAGCGGGAGCGGGAGCGGAAAACAATGACGAGCTCAGCGGACGAGGGGGACTTCGAGGGTGAGGGTTCCTGGTTCGCTGGACACGGTGAACGCGGTTTGGTAGCGCGCGCCTGAGTCGGTGGTGGCGGTGACTTGGTAGTCGCCGGGTAGGAATGTGTGAGTGAGGGCGATCTGGCTGGAAAAGCCGCCGCGCGCGCAGTCGGTTTGCAACACGAGCTGCCCGGTCGAGCGGTGGACCTCGACGTGCAGGACGCTGCGGGCCTCTTCAGGCGGCGGGACGAACATCAGCGTGCGGCGACGGCCGATGGCCACGGGCACGTCGATCCGCAGCGTGGCGCCGGCCCCCAGCACCACGTCGCGCGGCTCGATCACGAGTTCGTCGGCCTGCGGTGCGTGCAGGCGGTAGCGGCCGGGGGCCAGGCCGGTCATCACCACCTCGGCTCCTTCGACGGCGTAGTCGACGCGGCCTGTGCGGTCCGTCATCAGCACCTTCCCGTGCGCGTCCATCAGCCACGGCAGCGGCGGGTAGTCGCGCCAGGGAGTGCCGTCGGGGCGCAGGAGGCGCACGCGCAGGCAACTCCCGACCGCGAGGACCAGCGCGCCGAGTTGCACTTCCTGCGCTGGTGCGAGCGCGATCTGGTGCAAGGAGCGTTGCCTTCCTGGGGCAGTGACGACGAGCGTGTAGTTGCCGGCCGCAAGTTCCTCGAGGCAGAAGGCCGCAGCCGCGTCGACCTGATGTGGCTTCGAGTCCGTACCGCTGGGGTCGATCAGCTCAACCGCAGCTTGGATGAGCGGGTGGCCGTCGACGTCGACGACGCGGCCAGCCAAGCGGGCTAGCGGCTGTGCAACGACGGTAGCGCCGGGCGGCGGAACGTCAGGCAGTGCGTCGAGGGTCAACTCGCAGGTCAGGTGGCCGCGCACGTCCGTCGTGAAGGCATGCCGCGCGATCGGGAACGCGGTCCGCGCGGCCTGCACCACGAAGGGCCGCGCCGGCAGGCTCACGAACGTGAATCGTCCGCTGCTCGTGGTGACCGTCGTGGTGGCCGAACCGCTGGCCCCTTCGATCCAGACGTAGACTCCACCCAGCGGCTCGCCACGCGGGTTGCGCACGCAGCCGCGTAGCGTGACTGCGTGTTCGAGCTGAACCCGCACGGTCGCCTGACCGTCGGCGTCCACGGTGAACGACAGGGTGGTCGTCTTGTGCAGGGGGGCGCAGACGCGGGTCGAATACACGCCCGGCGCGAGATCCGCGGCGGCGAAGCGACCGAGCGCGTCGCTGCGCAAGGACACCGGCATATGCGGGGATCGAAGGGTGCCATCGACGTGGCGGTGGAAGTTCTCGTCTTGCAGCTGCAGGCCAAGCGAAGCGCCGACCACCGGGTGATCTTCGGAGTCGACGACCACTCCAGCGAGTGAGGCCGCGCCGCGCGCGAGAACCAGGGTGACGTCGCCGTCGCCGCTCTGCGTCGTGCCGTGCGCCCACGAAGCCGCGTAGCCAGCCTTGCGCGCGGCGATGCTCTCTTCGCCCGCTGCGTGTGCGAGGGCGAACTTGCCGTCTGAGCCGCTGCGCGCCGCCAGGCGCAGGAGTTCATCCGGCGACGCGGGCTGCGTCATGGTGCTGCTGCCCGCCCAGATCTCGGCGTCGGCGATCCCTCGGCCGTCCTCGTCGACGACCCGCCCTTGCACCGCGCGCGACAAGGCGATGTGGAGCGCGCAGTCGATCGTCGTACCCGGTGCGACCACCACGCTTTGTTTGTCGCTGGCCGCGAGCTCGCCGAGCCGCGCGCGCACGCTCCATGTGCCGGCGGCCAGATCGGCGAACACGACGGTTCCCGTGGCGTCGGTGCGACCCGTCCGGCGCGTGCGACCATCGTCGGGTTCGACGTCAGTGCTCGGCCAGGCGACCACCGTGGCATCGAGGAGGGGAACGCTGCTTTGAGAGGAGGCCAGCGAGCCGGTCACGCGCGTCCGCATACGGCCGCCGCTGGCCTCGACCGAGGTGCGCAGGTGCAGCGGGACCTGTTCCGGCAGCTCAGCGCCGACCGCGGCGGCTGCCGGAGGCGGTAGGACGGCATCGAGTCGGCCGGGCGTCGGTTGCGACTGCGGCTCCCGCGCGCGTTCTTGCCACCAGATCAGCGTGCCCAAGAGCAGCGCCAGCGCCGTGGCCCACACGAGGATTGTCTTCTTCATCACCGGGAGTCCTTCGCGTCAACGGCTCGCGTCTCTAGCGCTTGAACACCTCGGCCACCGGCACGACGCGCACGTCGGCCGCCTGCACGCCGAGCGGGAAGCGCTCGATCACCTTGTCTTCGTCAAGCACGTCTTGCGCTGGCGGCGACTGATACGCGATGGGCGAGGCATCGCCGAGCACCGCCTTGGTGAACGCTGCCGCGTCCTCGGTGACGATGGCGAACTGCACGCGATCGGTGCGCAGGTGCTGCTTGATCGCGCGGTTCACGTCGTCGCGCGTGAGCTTGTCGAGGCCGTCGCGTACCTGCTGCACGAAGTCGCTGCGGTGGTAGAAGCTGCCGTCGATCGCGTAGCCCAGGCGCGCGTCCTGCGTGGAGACATAGGTGGCGACGAACTGGCTCAGGAACTTGCGCGACGTCTGGAAGGTGTCTTCGCTGATGCCCTCGTCGATCAGCTTCTGCAGATAGAACAAGGCGGCGCGGCAGGCGAACGGCGCGTTTTCCGCCGGCACCGGGCGGATCCAGAGTTGGAAGATCTGCTGCGTGCGCGCGAGGTTGGGGTCGGGCTTGAACTGGAACATGCCGCGCGGGAAGTACTCGATGTAGGCGTAGTCGCCGTAGTTGAGGCCGCGGATCTCGCGCAGCCGCTGATACAGCAGCGCGACTTCGCTGCGATGCTCGCCGAGGTACGAGCGCACGAGCCACAGGGCGACGAAGTCCGGGTGTCGGCGGGTGACCTCGATCGGGAAGCCCAGGTGAATGCTGGTGGCGCGCGTGGTCTTCTGCACGATCGTCATCGCGCTGCGGGCAAGCGCCGTCGGCGCTTCAGGCAGCGGCGCGTCGACGGGCACGCCTGGGTCGCCGCCGAGCCCGTTGGCGAGGTCTTGGCGCACGCGCAGGTCGAAGCCCTCGGGATAGCCGCCCGCCAGGCCGACGATCAAGCGGTCGGCGCGCAGCTTGTCGCGCCAGAACGCGCGCACATCGTCGAGGGTGATGGTGTCGAGGTCGTCGAGCGCGCCGGCGTTGAGGTGGCCAAACGGATGGTCGCGGTAGATCTCGGCGTAGAGCACTTCCTTGCCGAGTTCCTCGTCGTTGTTGCCGCGCAGTTCGACGTCGACAAAGCTCTTGGTCAGCACGCGCAGGCGCTGCAGGTCCTCGGCGCGAAACCCGGGTTGCGTGATCGCTTCGCGCAGCAGGTTCCAGAACGGCTCCAGGTTGTCGCGGTGCACCGTCGCCGACAGCGTCGTCATCTGCTTGTCGACCTGCGCGTCGATGCTGGCCGCCATCGGGAACAGCGTCTCGATCACCTGCTCGTAGGTCTTGGTTTTGGTGCCGCCCTGCGCCAGCATGTTGGCGGTCAGGTTGGCGAGGCCCTTCTTGCCGGGCGGGTCCTCGGCGGCGCCGGTGCGGAACACCAGGCGGAAGGTCACCAGCGGTGACTGTGTTCCGATCAGCACCGCGTCGCACGGTGCCTTCGCGCTGGTCTGCGCGGTCAGCAACGCCTTCTCGCCGTGCGCCAGCGTGGCGATGGTGCGCGCGTTGTCGACGAAGTAGGTCTTGGCGACGCGCATGATGTCGTCGGCCGTCACCTCGGCGCAGCGCGCGAACACGGCGTTGACCGTGGCGGGCGTGCGCGTGCGCGCGACGTAGCCCGCGAGCGCGTTGGCTACGCCGTCGGCGCTGTCGAGTGCCGACGCAAACTGATAGCGCAGGTGCTGCTTGACGCGCGCGAGTTGAGCCGCGTCGACCGGCGTCGACTTCAGCGCCGCGCAGGTCGAGAGGATGGCGTCGCGCACGTACTCGGCGTCGGCGGGGTCGCGCAGGCGCGCGAACACCGTCGCCAAGAACGGGTCGGTGCTGTCGCTGAAGGCGGCAGCCAGCACGGTGACCTTCTGCTCCTGCACGAGCAGTTGCCGATACAGGGGGCTGTCGGGGCCAAACGCCAAGCTGCTCACCACGTCGAGGGTCGCCTGTTCGCGATTCTCGGCCGAGAACGCTGGGCCCTTCCATGCGACTGCAACCCAGGGATCGGTCGGCGACGGCCACGGCACGTGCGCGTGCCGTGGCGCTGCCTGTGGCGGTTCGGCGGGGACGTCGATCTTGTGCGAGCCACGCGGCCACGCGCCAAAGTGAGTCTGCACCAGCTTGCGTACTGCGTCGCGCTCGACGTCACCGACCAACATGATCGTCGTGTACTCCGGCCGGTACCAACGGTCGAAGAACTGCAGGCTGTAGTCGTACATCTGCGGCATCTTCACGATGTCGCGCAGGAACCCCATCGTCGTGTGTTTGTAGGTGTGGCGGTCGAACGCCGTGTCCTGCAGCACCTCGAACAGCTTGTTGATCGGCGAACTGCTGTTCTTGTTGTACTCGCCGAACACCGCCATGGCCTCGGTGCGGAACGCGGGGCGTTCGTACTGCAGGTGCATGAACCGATCGGCTTCGAGCTTCAGCACCGTCTCCAGCGCCTGCTTGCCGAAGGTCAGGTGGTAGTTGGTGTAGTCGTTGCTCGTGTAGGCGTTGCCGTCGGCGCCGACTTCCTTGAGCATCGCGGTGCGCTGCACTGGCTTGTAGTTCTTCGAGCCACGGAACATCATGTGCTCGAAGAAGTGCGCGAAGCCGGAGCGACCTTCCTCGACCTCGTTGCGCGAGCCGGTGGCCACCAGGATGTGCAGCGAAACGAGGTCGCCGGTGTCGGTCTTGACCGTGACCAACCGCAAGCCGTTGTCGAAGTCGTCGACGAAGTACGGATAGGTGAGGACGTCTTGGGCTGAGGCGGGGTGGGTCATGGGCGCCGTGGCCAGGATCGACAAGAGCAGAGAGGAGAGCGGACGCGCGGACATGGCCCCGTATGTAATGGGCCGTCTGCTCGACCGCGACGGTGCGCCGTGCGAACTGTGCGACGATGCGCGCGCGACATCGGCAACGTGCCCGGGTAGCGTCGGTGCCCGAAACGCTCATCCGGCATGTCCGCGCGCATCATCGAAACCACGAACCTCGGCCGCCGCTACGGCGCGCGCGTGGCGCTGCACGGCCTCGACCTGACGGTGCGCGCCGGACAGATCGTCGGCATTGCCGGCCCCAATGGCGCCGGCAAGTCGACTCTGCTGCAAGTCCTGGCTGGCTTGATTCGACCGAGCGCGGGCGGCGCGCGCGTGTTCGGGCTCGACCCGTGGCGTGACCGCGCCGCGGTGATGCAGCGCGCCCGCTTCGCGTTTGCGCCGCCGGGCTTGTGGGGCACGCTCACGGCGCGTGAGCACGTGGTGGCCTTGGCGGCGATCGGCAGATCACCCGTGGCGGCAGCCGAAGTCGACACCACCCTCGCGTTGGTCGGCTTGCTGGCGCGCGCCGACGATCGCGTCGTGACCTTCTCGTTCGGCATGCGTCAACGCTTGGCGCTGGCGATCGCGCTGTTGCCGCGGCCGGAACTGCTGGTGCTCGACGAGCCTGCCGAGGGGCTCGACCCGTTGGCCGTGCTCGAGCTGCGCGCGATCTTGCGTCGGCTGCGCGACGAACACGGGGTGACCCTCCTGCTGTCGAGCCACCTGCTGCTCGAACTCGACGCGCTGGTCGACCACCTGGTGGTGCTCGATCAGGGGGCAGTGCTGTGTGCCGGTGCGCCGAGCAAGCTGCGCGGGTTGCGCCGCGTCTGGCTGCGCGTCGACGACGCGGTGCGTGCGCGCGAAGTGCTCGCCACGGCGTCGGTGACTTGCACAGCCGACGGGGACGATGCGCTGTGGCTCGATGCGGGCGCCGACGTGTCCCTCATCACTGCGCAAGCCTTGCTGTCGCCGGCCGGCGTCACGGTGCACGAGTACGCCAACCGGCAGCCCTCGCTGGAGCAAGCGCTGCTCGCACGCCTGCGCGCCAAAGGTGCGCAGCCAGCATGAGGCACGGACGATGATGATGACGGCGCCGCTGCTGGCCTTCGAGCTGAAGAAGCTGTGGCGCTCGCGCCGGCCGTGGATGGCGCTCGCCGCCATCGCGTTCTTCTTGGTGCTCATGCTGCTCGGCTTTTGGCTGTATGCCGACAAGCAGACCGGCGGCGAGGCCGAGTTCCGCTACACCTTCGAGAACGAGAGCTACTTCAACGGGCTCACGTTCACGGTGTACGGCTTCTGGTTCGGCTTCGCGTTGTTGCTGCCGGTGTTCGTGACTCTGGAGGCGGCGGCGTCGCTGGCCGGCGAACGCGACAGCGGCGGGTTGCGCCTGCTGCTGGTGCGGCCGGTCACGCGCACGCGCCTGTTCGCGGTCAAGTGGGGGGTGACGATGCTGTTTGCGCTGGCTTTGGCCGGCGCGCTGCTCGGTGCGTGCCTGCTGGTGGGCCTGGTGTGCGTCGGGTTCGGCGACCTCACGCTGTACCCAGGCGTGCTGCAGATGACCGACGTGTATCAGCGCTTGCCGCAGGGCGAAGCGCTGCGTCGCTTCTTGCTGGTTTGGCCTTGCGCCGCCCTGCTGCTCATGGCTCCGAGCGCGCTCGCGATGTGTGTCGCCGCGTTCACCCGCTCGGCCGTGCACGCGGCGGGGGTCGCGCTGGCGATCTATCTCGTGCTGCACGTCGTCGCCGCCGTGCCGTTCTTCCAAGATCTACGGCCGTTCCTGTTCACCAGCCAGATCGGCGCCTGGCGCGAACTCCTGCACGAAGACATCGACTGGGCGCGTTTGGGCGGCGAGGTGTTGCGCGCGCTCAGCGTGACTTGCTTGCTGCTCGGTGTCGCGTTGTGGCGGTTCCGCACCGGGGAGGAGCGATGAGGGAAGCGCGCGTCGAGTTCGTGCTGTTCGTCGTTGCGGCGCTCTGTGCACTCGGGGCGCGCGCGCTCGCGCGCCCGGAGGCGGCGCCATCGCTGGGCGCGCCGTTGGCCGACGGCATGCGCATCGTGGTGTGGAACGTGGGTGGCACCGGCGCCGCCGCCCGCTCGGCCGAAGGCGCCGCGCTGCACGCAGACCATGTGGCCGCGGTCGCCGACGGGCTGCGCGGCTTCGACTTCGACCTGGCGTGCCTGGTCGAGCTGCAAGACGCGGCGCAGGCACGCGCCTTGGCGCAGTTGATCGGGGCCGACGTGCGCGTTCTGCCGTCGCCGGGCGATCGGCCGCTCGCGTTGCTGGCGCGCCGTGGCCGACTGAGCGGCACACGCGCGCTGCCGCGTGGCGGCGCCAAGCGGCCGACGATGGTGGCGCGCGTCCGCAGCGACCGCCTCGGGCGAGACGTCGTCGTCGGCGCGCTGCACGCGAGCCCGTGGTCGGCCACCGAGCGCAACGCGCACCTCGGCGGGCTCGTCGACGCGCTGGCCCGCACGGCGGATGACGCGCCGCGCTTGGCGCTGGGTGACTTCAATCTGGAAGTGCAGACCGAGGGCCGGCAAGACCTGTTCACTGACGACGCGCACCTCGACCTCGAGACCTACGGCTACGTGACGCGTGCGCTCGTCGACTGCGGGCGGGCTGCTGGCGCGACGGCGACGCCGGATCGCCGCCTCGACTACGTGCTCGCGTCCGAGGCGCTCGCGGTGGCGAAGGTCGTCGTCGTGCGCGGGCGACGTCGCGGCGACATGGACCACGACCCATTGGTCGTCGATGTGCGGCTGGCGAGAAGCCGGTGAAGTTGTGTTGCGGCGCGAGTTTGACGGCCCGCTTCGCTCAGTCCACGAGCTGCACGGCGCGCACGGCATCCACCACGAACGCGCGCTCCGAGCGCAGCGTGATCTTGTGATCGACGTCGCTCGGCAGGGCGAACTCGTCGAGCACGCACCAGCCGGTGGCGCGCGCGGTGAGCACGCCTTCGCGACCGGCCAGCGACCAGGCGAGCTTGTCGCCGCGGCGCGTGAACACTTCGACGCGGGCGCGCTCGACCTGCGCTGACGCCAGATCGAACACCGCGCTGCCGCCGTGCTCGGCGATCGCGCAGTCTCCGTCGAGACACGCGGCGTCTCGCACTGCGGCGAAGGCGTCGGCCGGCGCGAGCGTCGCGGCGTCTTCGTCGAGCGTCCAGATCGCCTGACCCAAGACGAGGATCGCGTTGCCGATCGCGCGCTCGCCAGCCGGGTCGAACACTTTGTCGTCGCACGGGCAGTTGACGACGCCGCCCAGGCTGCGCACCCACATGGTGGTGGAACCGCCCCCGTCGAGGTTGAACGCCGCGCGGCAGCCGAGCGCGAGCATGGTCTGCGCCAGCTCGTGCAACGTCATGCCAAAGGCCGGCGGCGTGCGTCCATCGACGGTGAGGAACACTAGCTCGCCGTCGCGTTCGCCAACCGCCGTGCGCGGGTGCCGCGGCCCGTCGGGCTTGCACACGACCTTGCCGTCGCGCACCAGCCACGGTCCCGCCGCGAGCGCGCCGGTGAGGCTGGGGTCCGGCGGATCGGTGAGCGTGCGGGCGATCTCGGCGGTGTCGGCCAGCGCCACGCGGCCTTGGTGCACGGCGAGGGAAGCGCCGAGTCGACTGCCGGCGGGATTGCGCAACGCGCCATCCACCAACAGCAAGTCGTCAGCCGAACCATCCTTGGCGAAGAAGCCGCCGTTGACCGCGGCAACCGATCCGTGCCGCGTCGCGAGCGCCGACGTGGGTTCGAGGCCGCGTTCCGGCGCGGTGACGCGGAGCGTCGCAGCGCCGGCTCGCAGGTCGATGCGGAGCACGCTCAGGTGCTGCGGACCGCCGAACAGCTCAGGCAGTTGCGCCTGCCGCCATTGCACGCCGACGGCGACCTCGCGGGTCCGCCACGCCGTGTGTTGCAGCCTCGAGCCGACGTCTTCCTGCGCGGTGTTCGCTGCCGTCAGCAGCAGGGTGACGAGGCCGATGCGAGTGTGCACGCCCGGCACGATACACGGCCGCGTCGCACCTCGGCGTCGCTGCGTGCCGCGGCTCAGTTGGCGGCGATCTTGCGCTTGCCGCGGTTGGCGGCTCGTTCGACCTCGGCGCGCAGGTAGTCCTCGACTTGTCGTGCCAGGCCGCGCAGGTCGACGCGGTGGATCACCGGGTCGTAGATCGAGAAGCCGTACGCGGGCAGCAGCCCCTTGAAGTCGACGTTGATCGTGAAGTCCTTCTTGGCGTCAGCCTTGGGCTCGACGCCGTTTTCGCGCAGCCAGTCTTCGACCTCGCGCGACAGCGCCACGAGATCGACCTTGCGCAGCACGTCGGAGTTCTGCGCCAGCTTGTAGCCGGGGAGCAAGCCCTCGAAGTCGATCTCCAGAGTGAGAGCCTTGGCGCTTGGCTCCGCGGGCTTCTCGGCCGCGGGCGCATCTGCCGCGCGCTTGCCAGACGCCTCAGCGACCTGCGTCGCGGCGCGCTTGTCGGCGGCGGCGAGCTTGGCCTTCGCTCCGCGCTCGCGCTCTTCCAGCTGGGCCACGGTGAGCGCGTCCTTCTCGACGCGGTAGATGAACTTGCGCTCGACCCACACTTCGCCGCCTTCCACGCGAATCACCGCCATCCCGTTCTGTTCACGCAGCATCACACCGGAGATCGAGGAACCGGCGTCGGCGCCTTCCAAGCCTTTGAACTTCTTGTCATCGGCCTCGGTACCAAAATAGAAACGGTCGGCTCGCAGCGACGGAACGAGGGACGCGAGCGCAACGAGGAGTAGGGTCTTGCGCATTGGGGGCAGACGGGGAAGCGATCTCGGGGGAGAGACCAAGGGGAGCTTACCGCAGGTTTTGTTGGGTGCGGTGGGGAAGACCGCAGGGCCCGGTGACGTGGGAGGATCACGGGACGCGAGTGGCCGTTGCCCGCAACCGCGGGCCGGCGCGCGTCCGTGGTGCGTTGGAGTGTCGAGAAAGCGACGCCGCGGCCCTCAGTGCGCGTCCAACCAGTTCTTCGCCGCGCTCAGCGACACCACCAACGGCACCGCTAGCTCCGCGGCGCCTTCCATCGCGTCGCGCACGATGCCCTTCACGACGTCGAGTTCGTCTTCTGGCACGTCGAGCACCAGCTCGTCGTGCACTTGCAGCAGGAGCTTCGCGCGCAGCTTGCTCTTGGTCAGCGCCGCGTGCAGCGTGAGCATCGCACGCTTGACGATGTCGGCCGCCGAGCCCTGAATGGGCGTGTTCACCGCCATGTTCTCGGCGGCGATGCGTTGCATGGCGTTGGCCGACTGGATCTCGGGAAGCGGTCGCCGCCGGCCGAACAGCGTGGTCACGTACAGCTGCTCGCGGGCGGCGCGCAGGGTGTCGTCGAGGTAGGCCTTCACCCGCGGCAGGGCCTTGAAGTAGGCCTCGATGAACTTCTTGGCCTCGGGCGGGCGCAGGCCAGTCTCTTGCGCCAAGCGCGACGCGCCCATGCCGTAGATCAGCCCATAGTTGATGACTTTGGCTTGATTGCGCAGCTCGGGCGTGACCATGTTGGGGAGGAGCCCATGCACCAGCGCGGCGGTGCGCGCGTGGATGTCGTCGCCCTTCTTGAACGACTCGATGAGGCCCGGCTCATGCGCGATGTGCGCCAGGATGCGCAGCTCGATCTGGCTGTAGTCGGCGGACATCAAGAGCCAACCGTCGCCGCGCGCCACGAACGCGCGTCGCACTTCGCGCCCTTCCTGTGTGCGGATCGGGATGTTCTGCAGGTTGGGGTTGTCCGACGACAGCCGGCCGGTCGCGGCGACGGCCTGATTGAACGTCGTGTGCACGCGCCCGGTCTTCTTGTCGGTCATCTCCGGCAGGCTGTCGACCCACGTGCTCTTCAGCTTGGTGAGCTGCCGATACTGCATGATCAGCTCGGGCACTTCGTGGTGCGGCGCGAGTTGTTCGAGGATCGTGTGATCGGTCTTGTACTGCCCGGTGGGCGTGCGGCGGGGCCGGCCGATGCCGGCGGCGCGGTGCACTTCCAGCTTGTCGAACAAGACCTCGCCGACCTGCGCGGGAGCGTTGAGGTTGAACTCGGCCCCAGCGCGCTCGTAGATTCGTTTCTCGATGCGCTCGATGCGGTGCTGCCAGTCGCGCGACAGCGTGGCGAGGTGCGCTCGGTCGATGGCGATGCCCTCCGACTCCATGTCGAGCAGCACCGGCACTAGAGGTAGCTCGAGGTCGCGATACAGCGTGTCGACGCCTTGCGGCACGAGGTCGTGGTGCAGGCGCTCGACCAAGCGGAACACCAGGTCGGCCTCCTCGCACAGGTAGGCGCCGGCTGGCTCGGCGTCGAGGTCGGCGAACGTCTTCTGCTTCTTGCCGGTGCCGAGCAGCTCCTTGGCGTCTTGCTTCTTGTACGCCAGATACCGCTGCGCCAGCGCGTCGAGCCGGTGAGAGCCCTGGCCGGGACTCATGCAGTACGACGCCAGCGTGGTGTCGGCGACGATGCCGCGCAACGTGACGCCGGCCCGGCGCAGCGCGGCCATGTCGCGCTTACTGTCTTGGCTGAACTTCGCGAGCGTCGCGTCTTCGAGCAGCGGGCGCAGCGCATCGAGGGACGGTCCGCCGCTGCTGGCGAACAGCGTCGCGGGTTGGCTACAGGGCAGATAGCGCGCCACCCCCGCGGCCACTCCGATGCCGATGCCCACGAGGTCGCCGGCGCGTGGATTGGTGCTGCTCGTCTCGGTGGTGAGCGCAAAACCCTTGCCCTGGCGCAGCGTCGCCACCAGCTCGCGTAGCTCGGCGTCGGTGCGCACCACGCGATGGTCTTGTGCGACCTTGGGCGCGCTGGTCTCGTCGGCGGGCAGGCTGGCCAGCAGCGAGTCGAACTCGAGTTGTTGGAACAGAACCTCGAGAGCCTTGCGGTCGGGCTTGGGTTTCTGCAGGTCTTCGACCGGCGTCGGCAGCGGCACATCGGTGTGCAGCGTCACGAGCTGGCGCGACAGCAGGGCCGCGTCGCGATGCTCCGTCAAGCTCTGTCGGATCGCCGGCTTCTTCACTTCGTCGGTGCGCGCGAGCAACGCATCGAGCGAGCCGAACTGCTGCAACAGTTCCATCGCCGTCTTCTCGCCGACCTTCGGCACGCCGGGCACGTTGTCGCTGGAGTCGCCCATCAGCGCCAAGAGGTCGACGATTTGGCTCGGCTTGACGCCAAACTTCGCTTCGACCTCCGCAGGCCCAAGGATCTCTGGCGCGCGCGTGCTGGTGCGCAGGTTCCACAGCTTCACGCGGTCATCGACGATCTGCATGAAGTCCTTGTCGCCGGTGACGATGAACACCTCCATGCCGGCGTCGCGCCCCTTCACCGCGAGCGTGCCGATCACGTCGTCGGCCTCGTGCCGGTCGCTCTTGACGATCGGGATGCCGAACGCCGCCACCACCTGCTCGATCAGGCCGAGCTGCGACACCAAATCGTCGGGCATCTTCTCGCGCGTCGACTTGTACTCGGCATACAGCTTGGTGCGGTCGAGGGCCTGGCGCGGTCCGTCGAACGACACGACGATGCGATCGGGCTGCTCCTTGTCGATCAGCGCGCGCAGGGTCTGCACGAACCCATACACGGCTCCGGTCGGCTTGCCGTCCTTGGTGCTGAGCCCGCCGCGCTGGGTGCTCGCGAACGCGAAGAACGAGCGATACGCGAGCGCGGTGCCGTCGATGAGATACAGGCGGGTCATGCGGGGAGCGTAGGGGGTCGGCGGAGCGCGACGAAGAAGTGCGTCGCGCGAACAAGAGGTGTGCATCGCGGCCGCCGAACGCGAGAATGGCGAGCATGAACCCTGTCAATCGCCGAGCCTTCCTCGCGACCTCTGCCTCGTTGCTGACCGGCGCATCGGTCCTGAAGGCGATGCCGCACAGCACGCACCGTCGCGTCCTGTTCAAGATCTCGCTCGCCGAGTGGTCGTTGCACAAGGAGCTGTTCGCCAAGAAGCTCGACAACCTGGACTTCGCCAAGGTGGCGCGCTCGTTCGGCATCGACGCTGTCGAGTATGTCAACTCCTTCTTCAAGGCGCAGGTGGGCGACGCCGAGTACCTCAAAGAACTCAAGACGCGCGCCGAGGGCGAAGGCGTCGCGAGCCTGCTCATCATGTGCGATGGCCTCGGTGACCTCGGCGACGCCGACGAACAAAAGCGCAAGACGGCGGTGGCGAACCACGCGGTGTGGCTCGACGCCGCGAAGTACCTCGGCTGCCATTCGATCCGGGTGAACGCGGCCAGCAGCGGCAGCTACGACGAGCAGATGAAGCGCGCGGCGGATGGTCTGCGACAGCTCACCGATCTCGGCGCGGCGCGCGACCTCAACGTGATCGTCGAGAACCACGGCGGCCTATCGAGCAACGGCAAGTGGTTGGCCGCGGTGATCAAGAAGGTCGACCATCCGCGCTGCGGCACGCTGCCGGACTTCGGCAACTTCAGGCTGCAGGGCGACGAGTGGTACGACCGCTACCAGGGCGTCGAAGAACTCATGCCGTTCGCCAAGGCGGTGAGTGCCAAGTCGCACGACTTCGACGCGCAGGGCAACGAGACCAAGACCGACTACGCGCGCATGCTGGCGATCGTGGTGAAGGCGGGCTACGGCGGGTTCGTCGGCATCGAGTACGAGGGCGACAAGCTCGGCGAGCGCGAGGGCATCGTCGCCACCAAGAAGCTGCTGGAACGGGTGCGCGATGAACTGGAGCAAGCGGCGCGCGCCGAAGCTGGCAAAGACAAGGCGCCGCGCGACGGCAAGCGCGACGACAAGTAGGTCCGTCGGTCACATCACCAGGACGCGCACGTCGCGCACGTTGGTGCCGGTCGGCCCAGTCATCACCGTGTCGCCCAAAGCCGCGAACAGCGCGAACGAATCGCAGCGCGCGAGCGTGGCAGGCGGCTCAAGGCCACGCGCCCGCGCACGCGGGCACGTGCAGCCGTCGGCGACGGCGCCAGCCGCTGGTGAGTTGCCGTCGATGCCGTCGGTGCCGGCGCTCAGGACGGTGATCGCCTGGCCCTCGATCTGCAAAGCGCACAACAGCGCGAAGTGTTGGTTGCGTCCGCCGACTCCGTCGCCGGTGATCGGGCAACTCAGTTCGCCGCCGGTCAACAGGGCGACCGTGCGCGTGGGTTGCGCGGCCTTGAGCGCGTGCAGTCGGCGCACCAGGTGCGTCGCCGCGGCGGCGACCGGCGCGTCGTCGATCGACGTGTCGATCTCGACATGCCAGCCGCGGGTCACGGCGCGCTCGCGGAGCACGGCCAACGCAGCGTCGGTGTCGAGCAAGCAGTGCCACGAGCTGCGCTGGAAGGCGACGTCGTCGGCCTTCGGCGTCTCTTGCAGGGTCGCGGACTGCAGGAGGTCGAGGTAGCTGCGCGGCAGACTCTGGGACCAGGTGCCGCGCGCCAACACGGCGCGGCAGTCGGCGCGGGTCGTCGGGTCGGGCATCGACGGCCCTGATGCGACGGCGTGTGGATGCGCCGCCGGTACATCTGACACGAACAAGGTGAGCTGTGCGGCCGGCGCCGCCCACTGCGCCATGCGTCCGCCCTTGGTCGCCGAGGCGTGTTTGCGCAGCGTGTTCATCGCCACGATGTCGAGGCCGCCGCCCACCAACGCGCGGTGGAAGGCCTGCACGTCAGCGAGCGCGAGGCCGGTGTTCAGGGGCAACTCGCAGAGCGATGAGCCGCCGCCGGACAACAAGAACACCACGAGATCGCGCGGCGTACACCCAGCGAGGGCCGCGCGCACCGCCTGCGCGGCGTGCAGGCTGGCCGCATCAGGAACCGGATGACCCGCGCGCAACGTGCGCATCGGCGGCGGCGCCTCGCCTTCGCTGCCGTGCGGCGCGATGGCCACGCCGCTCAACGCGAGATGCGCGTCGCCACCCAGCACTTCGATGGTGGCACGCGCCAATGGCAGCGCGGCCTTGCCGATCGAGATCACGCGCGCGCGGTCGAACTCGCGCAGCGGCAGCGTACGGTCGTCGATCGAGAGTGTCCCATCGCGCACCTGCAGCCGCGCCCGCACCGCACGCGCCGGATCGAGCGCGGGCAGCAAGGCGGCGAACGCGTCGCGCAGCATGTCCTTCATTGCCGGCGCTGCTCCCACGCCCGCGGGTTCACCAGGTTCGGAGGCCGCTCGCCACGCAAGTGCGCCACCACGTTCTCCGCGGCCATCGTGCACATGCGCGTGCGCGTCTCCACCGAGGCGCTGCCGAGGTGCGGCGCCAGCACGACGTTGTCGAGTTGCAGCAGACCCTCTTCGAGAGCTGGCTCGCGTTCGAACACATCGAGGCCGGCGCCGGCAATGCGTCCTTCGCGCAGCGCTTCGACCAAGGCTTTCTCGTCGACGATCGGGCCGCGCGCCGTGTTGATGAGAAAGGCGTCGCGGCGCATGCACAGAAGCTCACGCGCGCCGATGAGGTGTCGCGTGCTCGGCGTCAGCGGCGCGTGGATGCTCACGAAATCGGCGCGCGCCAGCAGGTCGTCGAGCGGCGTTCGCTCCGCGTCGGCCTCACCGGCATCGCGCTGGCCGGCATACAGCACGCGCATGCCGAATCCGCGCGCGCGGCGCGCCACCGCGCGGCCGATGCGGCCCATGCCGACGATGCCGAGCGTCTTGCCGTGCACGTCGACGCCGCACAACAGGTCGATCTCCCAGCGCTGCCAGCGGCCGTCGCGCACGAAGCGATCGGCGTCGAGCACGCGCCGCGCCACCGCCAGCAGGAGGGCGAAGGTGAAGTCGGCGGTGGTCTCGGTGAGCACGCCGGGCGTGTTGGTCACCAGGATGCCGCGCGCAGTGGCGGCGGCGAGGTCGATGTTGTCGTAGCCGACGGCGATGTTGGCGACGATCGCCAACTCAGGCGCGGCGTCGAGCACCGCGGCCGGCAGCGGGTCGGTGAGCTGGCACACGACCGCGACCTTGTCGTGCAGGCGTGCGGTCAGCTCGCTGGCGGTCTCGCCGTCGCGCCGGTCGCGATACTCCACGTCGGCGTGGGGTCGTAGCAGATCGAGCGCGGCGGGGTACACGTGCCGCGTCACCAGCACGCGGGGCGTCACGGCGCGTTGCCTGCAGCGAACGCGCGCAGGCGCGCCGCCGCGGTGCGCGCGTCGCGGATGGCGCCACACGCTGCCGCCGCTTCGGCGACGCGCAGCAAGTGCGTAGTGTCGCGCGCTGTCTCCTCGTGGTTCACCAGCATGAAGTTGTCCTGCAGGCCGTTCAGCCAGGCGGTGAACGCCAAGCCGACCTTGTAGTGCTGGGTCGGCGCTTCGAACACCACTTGCCCATAGCGCTCGCACGGCTGCATCAGCGCGCCGAAGCCAGCATCGTCGCCGCGCGTCAGCATCGCGAGCGCGACGCTCGCCGGCAACGCGACGCCGTCGAGCACGCCGAGTAGGGCGTGGCTGAAGGCGCCGAGCGCAACGTCGTGCTCGCCGATGCGCGTGCGCCGCACGATGGTCGCGTCGTCGCCGGCGATGAGGTCGCTGAAGTGAAAGTCATCACCGGTCAGCACGATTTGATCGCGCGGCAGCAGCTCGGCGCGTACCCGTTTCTCGTGCGTGGCGTCGAGCAGCGACAACTTGCAGCCGCGCACCTTGTCGGGCGCCAACGCCATCACGCGGTCGAAGCTCTGCCCGGGGAAGTAGCCTGCGAGCGCCGGCAAGAACATCGCGCCCAGCCAATGCACGAAGAGCGGGCCACGGCACTGGCGGAAGATCGCGCCGTACACGTCGACGTAGTCTTGCTCGCCCGCGTCGTGCTGCGGCAGCCACACGAGCGGCAGGATGATCGCCAACCCGCCAGCCGCCTGGATCGCTTCGACCTGAAAGGCGACGCCGTCGACGAGGTCGGCCTGGTTGCGAACCTGCGTCAAGTGATCGACACCGGCGCCGGCGACGAAGCCGTGGCGGAGACGCAGCGCGCCGCAGGCGCCGATGAGCCGCTCGGCGTTCTGCCAGCCCAAGAAGAAGCGTTGCGCGGTGTCCATCGCCTCCGCCACGCCGAAGCCGAGCGCGTCGAGGTGTCGCCGCAACGTCATGGTCGCGTCGAGGTCGAGGTGTGCGGCGATCGCTTCGGCGGAGCCCTTGTGGTCGAGCCGGTGATCGACCCCGCGATACGACTCCCGCATCACGATGTGCGCCGCGGCAAAGGCGAGGCGAGCCGGCGGCAGCGCATCGGAGCCGGCACTTCGCGCGCGCCAAGGCGCGAGCAGGTCGTCGTCGAAGGTGATGGTGCGGCCGTTTGGGCCAGGCGCAGTCGCGCGCATGGCGTGCATCAAGCCGGCCCCGGAGGGGCGCGTCAATCGTCGTTCGGCACCGACCTCGGCACGCCCTTGACACGCGATCGTGGACAGGTGACCACGGAGTCACAGGAAAGCTCACCCAACCTGGCGCGGCCTCTCAGCCAATGCCACGTTCTAGTCGCTTGCCCAACCACGCGAACAGCCGCCCGCGCAACCCCGTCTTGTGCGTACCCGCCTTGGCACCGAGATACTGCCCCCAACACTGCCAGCGCACATACTCACGCGTCCACTGCACAGCGCGCTCACACTCCGCTGGCGGCAGGTCGAGCGATTCCACGAACGCGAGGTGTTCCTTGGTGCCGTCGCGCATCGCGGCGCGCAGGGTGCGCCAATCGGGGATTGCGACCAGTCCCACCATCTCGCGCAGATTGCGATGGTCACAGAACGTGCGCCTGCCCTCGGCGAACGGCGTGCGCGAGTGGCTGTGCTCGACGACGGCGCGCGGTTCGAACACGATGCGGTGACCGGCGGCGATCACCCGCATGCCGAAGGCAAGGTCTTCACCAAAGCGCCTGGGGCCGAGAGGAAACCGTTCCCAAACCGAGCGGCGCAGGGCGGAGGCGACGTTGTCGAGCGCGCAACGGTTCAGCCGTTCGAGTGGGTCAAGGTCTTCCAGCGTCTCGCCGGCGCGCAGTTCCTGCACGCGCGGTTGCGTGCCGTCGCCCAGCCACTGCCTGATACGTCGCGCGATCACCGGCGGGCAGTCGGGGCGCGGCACCTGCTTGCACCAGGCGGCGGCCACCCTGTCATCGGCGAACGGTTGCAGAATCCCCGCCAGCCAGTCGCTGCCTAGCGGCACCGCGTCCTGGGTGAGCAGCACGACCACGTCGCAGTCCGTCTTGGCAATGCCGAGGTCACGGGTGCTGCCGTGGTCGAAGGTCCGCTTGTCGATCGTGGTGACGGCGAATCCGGCGCGTTCGAGGCGTCGTCTGGTGCCATCGGTCGAGCCACTGTCGATGGCGATGCGCTGCGCCAGAGTCGCGCCGCGCTGGGCATCGAGGCCCGCCAGGACCCGTTCGAGCAGGGGGCCTGCGTTGAGGGTCGGCATCACGAGGCTGGCGCGCACGGCCAGCATGGTAGGGTGGCGCGGCGACGTGCAAGAGCGCGAACGCATTCAGGCGCGCCAAACGACGCGGAACTCGGCCGGCACAGTCCCGAATCAGGAACGCGGAAGTGCCGGCGGCATGCTGGCTTCTCGATCCGCGCGAACCATGATGCTTCCATCGACGACCGGCATGGTGGATCATCGAATGGTCCACTCCAACCCCAGCTCACTCACTCTTGACCCCACCGGAACTCCCAACTCACAAGTACTTCGCGCACACCCGGCCGCGCGGCGTCTTCCGGCACGTCAGTGGTCTGCTGGGCTACCCTGCCCTCGCCTGGCGCCAGCATCTGCTCGTGCAGAACTTCTTCCGGCGCGAGCTGTTCGGCCGGTTCCGCGGCAGTTTCCTGGGCGCCTTCTGGGTGCTGCTCAACCCGGTCTTCCAGTTCACCATCTACTTCTTCATCTTCGGCTACGTGTTCAAGATGAGGTTGTCGCCGGGCGACGGCCCCGATCCAGCCTTTGCGGTCTACATGCTGTCGGGTTTGCTTGTGGTGAACGCGTTCATGGAGGCGACCTCGCGTTCGTGCACCACGATCCATGAGAACGGCAACCTGGTGAAGAAGGTGGCCTTTCCGTGCGAGCTCTTGCCTGTGCATCTCGTGAGCGTGGCGACCATCGTGTACCTCGTGGGTACGGCGGTGCTCATGGTGGCGGGGTACTCCACCGGCTGCATGCATTTCGGGCCCGAGATTCTGTGGTGGCCGGTCGTGCTGATCGTGCAAATGGCGATGTCGCTCGGCGTCAGCCTTGCGTTGGCTTGTATCTACGTGTTCATGCGCGACGCATCGCATATCTGGGCTGTGCTAGGGCAGGCGGTGATGTTCCTGAGCCCGACATTCTGGGTCATGGGCGGCCAGCATGGTTTGGGCGCCAATGCGCCCTGGGTAAGCGGCCTGCGCTTTGGGCCGCTCTATGCGCTCATGCAAGCGCAACGGCATAGTCTCGGAATCACGCCCGAAGTGCTCGACGGCACGTTGCTCGGGCATCTGAGCGTCTCCGCTGCGTGGGCAGCACTGTTCCTTGTCGTTGGCTATGGCCTGTTTGCCAGCCGCCGCGAGAAGTTCGCTGACCTGGTCTGAGCCGATGTTCGAGCCCGCGATTGAAGTGCAGAACCTGAGCAAGAGCTACCAGCTCTATGGTTCACCGTTCGGGCGCTTGATGGAACGTATGCCGTGGAACAAGCACGCGCGCCACAAAGCGGTACACGCGTTGCGCGACGTCACTTTCGACGTGCCGCGGGGTACCTGTGTGGGGCTTGTGGGCGGCAACGGCGCTGGCAAGTCGACGATGCTCAAGATTCTGACCGGCACCACGTTTCCGTCCTCA
Source organism: Planctomycetota bacterium (assembly GCA_031423015.1). GTDB lineage: Bacteria > Planctomycetota > UBA1135 > UBA1135 > UBA2386 > DATGPD01. Next base: position 21,390 of record JANPER010000168.1, read on the forward strand.
GGCGGTTATCGAATCCGTGGTCGGATCGCGAGTCTCCTCGAACTCGGAGCCGGCTTTCACCTCGAGTTCTCGGGCCGCGAGAACATCTACATGAACGCGGCGATGATGGGTTTCACCCGCAAGGAAACCAAAGCCAAGTTCCAGGAGATCCTCGACTTCTCCGAGCTGTACGACTTCATCGACGCGCCGATCCGCACCTACAGTTCTGGCATGGTGTGTCGACTCGGGTTCTCCGTTGCCGTCGCGACCGATCCCGACGTGCTCATCATCGACGAGATCCTCGCTGTGGGAGACATGCACTTCCAACGCAAGTGCGTCGAGCGGATCTTCGACTACAAGAACCGTGGCAAGACCATGTTCTTCTGCTCACACTCGCTCTACGACGTGCGGCAGATCTGCGACCGCGCCATTTGGTTGAAGAATGGGCACGTGGAGCGCATCGGCGACGCGGTCGCGGTTACCAACGACTACGCCACATACGAGAATCAGCTGGGCGCTAAGGCTGACTTCAAGGTCGTCGAGAAGCAACCAGAGCGGGACGATCAGCCTCGCATCCTCGGCGTCGACCTGCTCGACGCCAAGACCGGCCAACCGCGCAACGTGTTCAATCCCGGCGACTCGGTGGCGGTTCGCGTGCACATCAGGAACGGCGCTACGCCAGAGCGGCTCAACGTCGCAGTCGGCGCGACCCGCAAGGAGGGCATGTTGATGTTCGCGCACTCCACGCAGTTCGATGGCGTCACCATCGACTTCCAGGAGGGTGCGGTCGTGCTAGAGCTGCCAAACCTACGGTTGCTCGCGGGCGAACTCGTTGTGCCAGTGTGGTTGCTGGATGCGCGCGGTGTACATCGCTTCCACGAGATGCCGGCGAGCAAGAACCTGGTCGTCGAGAACCACACCAGCAAGGACATCGGAGTGGTGCTGCATGATCACGCGTGGCGTGTGGAGCAGATGGTCGCGCGGTGATCCCCTACGTCGGCGGGTCGATTGCGTTAGAGAACGCAGCGCCTATCGCCAAGCAATCACGAAAGGCTGCGAGCTGCCCAGATAACCAAATCCTGGCGCCCAGCATGTCACGACCGCGGTTCGTCTGAAGCCAACCTGGCGAAGCTCGTCAAGGAGTTGCCAGCCGAATTCATGGTAGCAAAGCACGCCGTTCTCATTGACGGGATCTCCGTGATAGGACGGCGGCTTCAGGTGGTCGATGGTGCCATCCTCGCGCACTCTCGCGCGTACGACGGTCGCATGGGTCTCGAGCGAGAATGGCGCCGTCAACAACAACAATCCTCCCTGGGTGAGGATTCGGGCGAACTCGCGCAGGGCCGAAAGGTAGTTAGGGATGTGCTCCAGGACATCAAACGTGAGCACTATCCCGCAGGCGCCGTCTGCGAACGACGTTCGATTGAGATCTTCGTGTCGCACCGGATGTTCCTTGATGGTGACCATGCTCCCACTTGGTAGTGTCGGGTCCACGAACTCACTGCCGACCAAGTTCGACACTCGGGACTGCAGCCATTGAAACATCGGTGTTAGCTGCTCCGTGATGTAGATGGTCCCAGGTGGCGCATCGACGTGAAGCAGGCGGGCCAAGTGGAGACTCGCGCGCAGGCGGTTGCTCAAGCCGCAAGTCTCACAAACCAACGTCTCGCGCCAGTTCGGGATGACGTTGTCATCGCGATCGATGCGGAACGTGCGATTGTCCTCGCACACCGCGCAGTATCCCGAAAAGCGATCGATCGAACTGGCGATGAGTTGCTGCTCAAACGCTTGGTGGCTCCGCCAAGACTCGCCCAGGCATGCCGCTGCCGCTTGCACCTCGCGGAAGGTGGACCAGCAGGTGAACCCATGAGGAAGCAATCGCATGCTGATCGAAGTACCTTGGCAGGCGAACGTCGCGTCGCCTCTCGCAAGGTGGAGGTCTCTGTATCTTGCAGTGGTGGCCCGACCTCGTCCAAGGCTACTTCGGGACCTACTCGACGGGTGCGGCGGGTCACGCGGCGGTGGGCTGAGTCCGTTAGTCCTGGCTGATTCTCGTTCGGCGCGCCCCTAGCATGATCGCGATGCCGTAATCGCTCGTTTCTCAACGGTTCGATGTCGAAGGCTGCCCTGTTCGGACTGTTGCTGTTCTTTGGCGCGGACTTCGCTGTGTTCCGGTCGGGGCTCTACGACAGGCTCGCGAAGCCAGAGTCCAACGCGGGGGGGATCATGCGGTTGACCGTGTTGGAGCCGGTCCCTGCGCCCGCCGGTGCAGCAACCGAGCGTATTGGTGCTCGGCGACTCGACGATGGCGGAGGCTTGCCACGCGGAGCAGTTGAACGCGGACCTCGGCACCTCCGCGCAGTCGGTGCGCCTCGCGGCGGTCCCGGGAACAACACCGCGCGTGTGGCCTTTCCTTTTCGAGCGCTTGCCGTCGCCGCAGGGTGGTTGGCGGCTCGTGGTCGTCGGTCTCACTTCGTACGACGACGACGCGGTGGAGGATTGCGATCGGCGTTGCCCTGTTGTTCGGTTACCGCTTCCCGATCAACTTTCGCCAGCCGTACATCTCGGCAAACGTCGCCGAGTTTTGGCGCCGGTGGCACATCTCGCTGTCGACGTGGCTGCGCGAGTACCTCTACATCCCGCTGGGTGGTAACCGCGGCGGCACGTGGTTCACACAACGCAATTTGATGCTGACGATGCTGCTCGGGGGTCTGTGGCACGGCGCGTCGTGGAACTTCGTGATCTGGGGCGGCCTGCATGGCCTGTATCTGGCGGTGCATCGCGCCTGGCGTACATTTGTCGTGCCGCGGCTCGGCGACCGCATCGCCGCATCGCTGCCCTATCGGCTTGCGGCGTGGCTGATGACGCTGTCGGCGGTGCTCTTCGCGTGGATCTTCTTTCGCTGTGCGCGGCTCGAGGACAGCGTGCATGTCGTGCGCCAGTTGCTCATTCCGCAGCAGTTCGGCGCCAGCTTGCTGTCGCCGCACTGGCTCGGTGTGGCCGCCGCGGCGCTCGGGATCGCGTGGCTCGCCGACCGCATGGCCCTGTTCGAGCGCATTGACCGCGCACACTGGGTCTGGCGCGGAATGCTGTTCGCGGCGCTGCTATTTGTGTTGACGGTGTTCGCCGCTACCGAAGGGCACGTCGCGTTTCTCTACTTCCAGTTCTAGGAGTCTGCGTCACGGGAAGGCAATCGGACAAAACGGCAGCCACCAAGTGTCGCATCTCGTGTTTCAGGCCGGCCTCGCGCGATGAGATTCGGTGTTCGGTGATGCACGTTTCGTCCCGTGGCGCGGACTCCTAGCGCGAACAGTTCCAGCCGGTCGACGACGAGGAAACGACAGCGAGTCGACGTCTTCAGTCGCTCACCGAATCGGCGGTACGGCACGTGGCCGTAGGCCAACCGTCCACAGGGCGTGTCGCGTCAGCACGAACAAGGTGCCTGACACCGGACCTAGCGTGCGGCCGTAGAACGCGACGACCACGGCGGCGAGGCTCGGACGCGCTGCGGCGTGCTGCTGGCCGAACCGGTAGCGCACGTGGCGAAGCCAGATGGGGTCCGGACCAGACTCGTTGAGACCGAAGCTGTCCAGGTTCTCGTTGTAGATGTGGCTCTCGCGCGCGGCTGCCAGCATGTGCATGAGCTTGAGTCGGCCATAGCCACCTTCGCCGCTCCAGCAGGCCACGGCGAGGTCGAAGCGCGCCGATCGGACGCGTCGCAAGCACGCCAGTCCAGGGCGCGCCGCGCGCAAGCGTTCGGTCGGATAGCCATCCGGCATCCAGTCGTCGTCGTTGGCCTTGAGGCAGACGGTCCAGTCGTGGTCGGGCCAGCGCTTGCGCACCGACTCGAAGAGCCGGGCTGCGAGCCATGGCGGCGTGCTCGCGAACAGGATGGCCTTCTTACGTTCGTTGGACATGCGTCTGGTGCTGGATGCGTTAGCGGGTGACCGCCGGTTGCTCACGTCGGACGCTCGGGTCAGGCGCCACGCCGGCCAGGTCGGAGTACATCTCCTCGTACTGCCGGGCCACCGCGGCGTTGCTGTAGTGCTCCTCGACGAGTCGAACGCCGGCCGCCGCCAAGCGCTGCCGCAGCGCACGATCGCGCAACAAGCGCACGATGGCGTTCGCAAAGCTCTGGGCGTCGTTGGCAATGAGCAGGTGCTCGCCGTCGACGGCGGCGACAAAGCCCTCGGCCGCCACCTTGGTGGACACCAGGGCTCGCCCCGCCGCCCACGATTCCAGCACCTTGCCGCGCAGCCCGCCGCCTTGGCGGATCGGCGCCGTCGCCACGGTGGCGCGGGCCAGCCAGACCTTCAGGTCATCGACGTAGCCGAGCGCGTTCACGCCGTTCTTGCCGTGCAGCGCCTTCACTTCGTCGGGCGGGTCGCGACCGATCAGGTAGAGCTTTGCCCCGGGCTCTTGTGCGTGCACCAGCGGCATGATGTCGCGGCACAGCCACACGGCGGCATCCGCATTGGGTTCGTGCTTGTAGTAGCCGATGAACACGATCGCGCCTGGCTCGGGCTCGATGTCGTGTAGCTTTCGCATAGGCTCCAGTTCCACGCCGCTGCAGATCGTATGCACGCGCACGCCAGGCACGAGGCGCTGCAGGTTCTTGGTATCGACTTCGGAGAACGTCACGATGCGGGCGAACGGCCGCGTGTAGCGGATCTCGTGCTGCAGGCCCTGCACGTAGCGATACCACGCGACCAAGCGGTCGAGCGTGCCATCGGCGTAGCCGATCATGCGCCGCAAGAAGAGATTGTGCGGCTCATGGCAGACCCACACCGCCGGCAGCCCGACGATGTCTTGGTGGATGACATGGGCCATCTCCAGATACTCGAACTGCAGCACGTCGTATTCGGCCGCATCGATGGCGGCAAGCACGGCGGCGCGCAGCGATGGAGAGGAGTAGTCGCGGCGCAGGCGCTCGGGGATCTGCCGATGCGTATCCCGGGGTATCCCCTCGTGCCCGCGCACATGCGTCGTCACGCGCGCGCAAAACTCACGGAGCGGCTCTGCCTGCTGGTCCTCGCTCGCTTCGTCGATCAAGCTGAACACCGACAGGTCGACGATTCGACTCTGCGCGTGCAGGCGGTGGAAGACGGTCCACGACCCGTCGACGCCAAGGCGAGGCAAGCGCGCGGTGAGCACGAGGACCTTGAGGCGGGTTCCCGGCTTTGGGCAAGGTCGCGGCGGCCGCGGCGCGGTGTTGGCGATGGCGACCACCGCCTCGTCGCTACGGCGGTACCAAACGCGCGACGCGGTGCGCCGCCAGAGCACGATCGGCAGCCGTGGCAAGGCGCGTAACAGTGCGCGCACTTCCGAACCCAGTGCCCGCCCGAACGGCTTGTGCGCCGCCGAGTGCGCGCGCTCGACGATGCCGAGCGGCAACATCGCGAAGTACTTCGCGGTCAGCGCCGCGCTGGTGACGTTCCGCCACAAGAACAGGTGTTGGTTGCGCCGGATGACGCTGTCGATGTAGTCGTCGCCGAACACCTTGCGGCTGGTGCCGCGGTGCTCGTGGAATACGCCGCTCTTCGGCGTGAACAGCACGCGGTAGCCGCGCCTCCAGGCCTGGTACGACAACCCGGTGTCCTCCAGGTAGAAGGGGTCGAACGTGAGGTCCCAGCCACCCATCGCCAGGAACTTGCGGCGGTCGAACGCTGCCGAGCCACCGCCGGCCCAGAACGTGGGCGTGTACACGTCCATGTGCGCCGCCGTCGGCATGACGTGCGCGCACTGCATGAAGCCGCCTTGGAAGTGCCCCGTCGTCTTGCCGGTCTCTTCGCGGCGCTTGTTCGGATCGCGAAAGAACACCTCCGCGGCGACGGCGAAGATGTCGTTCGACGTGAAGCCCGCGAGCAGTGGCGCCAGGAAGCCTGGCTTCACGATCATGTCATTGTTCAAGAACACGAGCGTGTCGCGGGTCGCGGTCGCCACTCCGGCCATGTTGCCGCGCACGAAGAATCGATTCTCCGGCAGCGCGACGACCCGCGTCCGCGGGTAGTTCTTCTGCAACCACTCGATGGTGTCGTCGGTGCTGCCGTTGTCGACGACGATCACCTCGTGGTCACCGCCGTCGGCGTCGACCTCGGGCCAGAGCGAAGGCATCAAGCGCGTGAGGAAGTCCCTGCCGTTCCACGACACGATGATGATCGAAGCGCTGTGGCGCGGTCCGACCGGCGCGTCGCTCGCTGCGCTGCCGGGGCGCGATCGCTGACGCAGCAGCAGGATGAACGGCGTCGCGAGTAGGTCGATCCCCAGCACCAGCAGACCGAGAGCCAGAGCGAAGGGCCAGATCAGGACCAACACCAAGAACTCGAGCAGCAGGCGGCACACCTGGCGCAGCAACATCCAGGCGGTGGCGCCAAACAGGGTCAGGATCATGCAGAAACGAGGGGTGGGCGCGGGAGTCTAGCGGCGGCGCGCGCGGGCCGACGGGTTGTTTTGTCGAGGTTGCACCACGCAGCGATGACCGCGCTGCAAACGGCGCGATCGGTGGTGTCTTCCAGCTCTCCGCTACACCCGACCGATATCGGCGTCGCCGCCCATTTTTCTTGCGGCTCCCTTGTCCACCCGGGCCGACCATGAAGAATCCGTAATGATGAGTTCGTCGAATCCGATCCGCGCTTCGTTCGAGGAGTCTGCCGCCACCTTGGCAGCGTTCATGGCTGATCCCGAGTGTCTGCGGGCCGTCGAACGGTTTGCTGAGGCAGCGCACAAAGCGTTGGCACACGGCGGCTTGCTCATGTCGTGCGGCAATGGCGGCAGCATGTGTGACGCCATGCACTTCGCCGAAGAGTGGACCGGCCGCTTCCGGCGCGACCGCGCGGCTTTGCCCGCCATCGCCTTCTCCGACCCGTCGCATTTGACCTGCATCGCCAACGACTTCGGTTACGACCAAGTGTTCGCGCGCGAGGTCGAGGCTTACGGCAAGGCCGGAGACCTCTTGGTCGCGATCTCGACGAGCGGCACCTCGCCGAACGTCATCCGAGCTGTCGAGATGGCGAAGAAGAAAGGGGTCGTGTCGGTCGGCCTCCTCGGCCGCGACGGCGGCAAGCTCAAGGCGATGGTCGACATCCCGATCGTCGTGCCACTGGCGACGACCTCCGATCGCATCCAGGAGGTCCACATCAAGATCCTCCACATCACGATCGAAGCCGTCGAGCGGCGGATGTACCCCGACAACTACGCGCGCTGAGGGTCTGCCGCCTGCGATTGGCAGCACGGATCCGCACACACACACACACACACACACATGCATCCGGCGGCGACACGAGCGCGCCTTCTTGATGCCAGGCTGGCGACTGAGTAGGCGTTCGACCCCCTGGGAAACCCCGCGGCCCCAAGCACCCTCCGTGCCCGCTCTTCTTCGCATTCTCCTGATTTCGCTCGCGGTCACGATGGGGCTGGATGCCGTTGTGTTTCGGTCGGGCCTCTACTACCGCTGGGCCGATCCCGACTCAACCGCCGGGACGTGCGTCGCCGCCATCGAAGTAGCGCGGACGCTGTACTCGACGGGAGCACGAAACGTGCTGGTGGTCGGCGACTCCCGCATCGGCAATGGGTTCTCGGGGAGCATCGCCGACGCCGCAGTCGAAGGCAGCAACCTGCACTTCCTGCCGGTTGGGATCCCCGGCACGACGCCCAGGGTGTGGCCGCACGTCACGGAGGCCTTCGACATGGAGGCCCACCCGCTGGCGGCGGCGGTGTTCATCGTGCTGGACCTGGACGACACGCACGAGGCCGAAGACTTGGCCACTCGTGCCCTCGACCTCGCGTACCTGGCGCCGCTGCTCGGAATCACCGACTTGCTCCATCTGCCGCCGACCTTCGACGAGCCTGTGTCGAAGCAACGCGCGGTGCGGCAGATCCTCCTCCCGGGCACGGCGATGCACAGCGACGCGATGGGGTTCATCGGCGCGCCGATCAACCGGATCGAGCGCGTCTTGCTCTATCGCCGCGAGCACCTCACCTCCTTTCTGGCGTACCCAGGCCACTCAGAACGAATCGACGCCGACATCGAGCGTCAACCTGCGGCCATGCGCATTGACCCGAGCTGGGCCGGCTACGTCGCCCAGCTCAACGGCTCGATGCCGATGCAACCGCCGACGGTCACGGGCGCGTATCGCACGCGCTGGTTTGGCGCGATCGCCGAGCGATGCCGCAAGGCGGGGGTGCCGATGCTCCTGCTCCCCATTCCGCGCGGTCCCTACCATCGAGCCTTCGGGAAAGCGTCGACGCTCTCTGGATCGCTCGCGCTGCTGCAGGAACAAGGCGCCCTCAGGGTGCTCGACCCGACACCCTTCCGGCAGCTCGAAGAACCGCAGTACTTCTTCGACATCCTACACCTCAACGCCGATGGCAGGCGGGCCTGTTCCACAGAGCTAGCACGCGCGGTGAAGTCGGTACTCGAAGGACGCTGAACGCGTGCTCTTCGATACCGTTCGCTACTGGATCTTCTTCGCCGTGGTGCTTGTGCTCGTCCGCGTACTGCCGCGGCGCAGCGGGCACGTACTGCTCATCGTCGCGAGCTACGCGTTCTATTCGGCTTGGGATATGCGCTTCGCATTCCTGCTGGCCGGTTCGACCGCCGTCAATTTCTTCCTGGGGCTCGCGATCCAGCGCGCCGAAGGGCTGACACGGCGGCGGTGGCTCATCGCCGCGGTGACCGTCAATCTGGTTGTCCTGGGGTTCTTCAAGTACTTCAACTTCTTCGTTGGGTCTTTCGCCGCCCTCTTCGGGCTCGACCCCGCGGGCGCCGTGCTGAACATCGTGCTCCCTGTCGGTGTCAGCTTCTTCACCTTCGAGAGCATCGCCTACTGCGCCGACGTCCATCGGCGCGATCTGCGAGCGAGCGCTAGTCTGCTCGACTTCGCGCTCTTCATCGCGTTCTTCCCGCACCTGGTCGCCGGACCGATCATCCGGCCGCGCGACTTCTTGCCGCAGCTCGCATCGAAAGCGCCGCTGGACGAAGCCGCGGTGCGCTGGGGCCTGGTGCAGATCGTGAAGGGTCTCGTGAAGAAGATGGTGCTCGCCGACGCCCTGGCGCCGCTCGCAAACGCCGTCTTTGCTCCGGTGCCCGCGGTGACCGCGCCGCCGGGCTGGGTCGGCGTGCTGGCTTTCTCGCTACAGATCTACTGCGATTTCGCCGGCTATACCGACATCGCGCGGGGCTGTGCGCGACTCTTGGGCTTCAGCTTCCCACCCAATTTCGAGCGCCCTTACCTGGCGCAGAACATCACTGAGTTCTGGCGCTCCTGGCATATCTCACTCTCCACGTGGCTACGCGACTACCTCTACATCCCGCTTGGTGGCAATCGCAAAGGCGAGGGACGCACCTACGTGAATCTGATGATTGTGATGGGGCTGGGCGGCCTGTGGCACGGCGCGAGTTGGAACTTTGCCATCTGGGGCCTGCTGCACGGCGCCATGCTGGCGGTGCACCGCCGCTTCGGCAAATCGGTTGATGCCGCGCGAGGCTGGCTGGCCGCGGCCATCGGGATCGTCACGACCTTCGTGCTGGCGTCGCTGGCATGGATTCCGTTTCGCGCCCCGGACCATGCCACAGCATGGCGCGTATTCGTTTCTCTTCCCGACGGCATCGGATGGGAGTCCATCGAGTCGTGGCGGGGGATCCTGTTCGTACTCTTCGGGCTGATGCTCTTGTGCGCGCTGGACCGGCGACGTCGGCTACAGACTTGGCTCATCGAGCGTGCGCCTACTTGGGTAGTGGGCACGGCCTGCGGCGTGTCGCTTTGGGTGCTGGCGCTCTTTGCCAAACTGGATCAGCAGCTCCCGTTCATCTACTTCCAGTTTTAGACAGCGGCGCGCCAAGCGCGACGCTGTCTAAGCGAGCCAGCGGAGCTGGCTCGACGTTAGATGGGCCTTCTCTTGGCGCTCTCAGGACTCAGCCGCTGCGACGAACACCATGGTCTTCGCCGCGGACGAATACGCGTGTCCGTCGAAGTCGCCGTAGGTCTGCTCGATGCGTAGCCCCGCAGCGTGGAGCAACGCCATGATCTGGGGTTGGAAGAAGTAACGGATCGTCTCCACGGTCTCGAACTCAGCCAGCAACTTGCCGGCGGCGGTGGTGTGGTGGTAGCGCCGGCGGAGGGTGTTGCGCTGACTCTCGAGGTCCTTGGCGATCGTCTTACTGCGCCGCAGCACGGTGCCGTCGGCGCATAGGCGTTCGTAGTCGTGGATCACCTTGGTGTCTGGCACCAACAGGTCGTCGTAGTGTTGGACGAACAGGTCACACACGAAGCGCCCTTGCGGGCTCAGCACACTCCGGATCCAACGCAGCAACGCGAAGAGATCGTCGTCGTCGAGCACGTAGGTGAGCACCGAATAGGGGCACAGGATGGTGGCGAACGGACCGTGCACCCCTGGGCGGCGGAAGTCCATGGCAACTAGGTGCAACCGCGCGCGTGCCGTTGCGGGCAATGAGCCTGCCTTGCGTTGCAGGATGCGGAGCATCGGCACGCTGCGATCGGCGGCGACGATCTGCCCGCCGGCCAGCGCGATCGGTAGCGCGATGCGACCCGTGCCGGCACCCAATTCAAGAACGCGTCCGCCACCGGCGCGCGCTTGACTCACATAGAAGGCGACATCGCCCGGCGGAGCGGAGCGCCCCATGTCGTCGTCGTACAACTCGGCGATGCGATCGTACGGCGCAGTCACGGCGTGTCCTTGGTCGTCGGCGCGACCGAGGCGGCGATCACGCGGTCGTACGTAGCGAGCAAGTTGTCGCCCACGGTCGGCCACGCATAGCGAGCCAAGAGGCCGGAGACTGGCGGTTCGGCGTGCAGCCGGCGATCCGCGTCGCGCAGGAGTTCGATCACCGGCCGCGCCATGTCTGGTACATCGTCGACCACGACCAGGCCGGGGAAGTCGTCTTGCACAAAGCCGCGAGCGCCGTCCTCCGTGCTGACACAGACGCGGCCGGCGGCGAGGGATTCGATGACCTTGAGACTCGACCCGCGGATGGCGCGCTGTGGATTGATGGTCAGTGCGCAGCGGTCGAGGAAGGCGCGGGGTTGTGGCTCATGGCCGTGCACCCGGACACCTGCTTGGGCGAAGGCTGGCAGGCTGCGCGTGATGGTCGGAGCGTCGTCCCCGCCCAGGATCCAAAGCTCTGCGCTCGGGATTGCCGCCAGCACGGCAGGCCAGACCTCGCGCACAAAGCGCTCGATGGCGATCCTGTTCGGCGCGTAACGGAAGGGACCGAGGAACAGGACGGCGTTGCGTTCGCGCGACGGAGTGTAGGTGAATGCCCGCAGATCGATTCCGTTGCCGGCCTCGAGCACCTGAGGCCCGGCGTCTGAAAGCAGGGCGGAGTCCTCGCGCGAACACACCACGGCCACGTCGTAGAGCCGCAACCACGCGCGCTCGGCGCGGTTGGCCTGCTCGTCGTCGTCGACCCCCAGTGTGACGTCATGCAGATCGAGCGCCCAGGCCTCGTTGCGCTTGCGTTGCGTGACCAGCGGCGCCAACTCAACGTGTTCGACCTGCACGATGCGGGGTTGGAACGTAGTGCGCAGTAGCTCGAAAGCCTGGCGCAGGAGCGGGTGCGTGTGGGTGTGGGCACGCGCCAGCCGACCCTGGGCGCCCGGGTCGTCCACGCGGCCGCTCACCACGAACAGCGCCGCAGCGCCCTCGAGCGCGTCGACCGTCAGCGGCATCAGCGTGGTGGCTTCGTCAGATAGCACGACGACGCGGAAGCGCCGCGCCAGCTGGTTGACGAGTGCGGCGGTGCGCACGGCGCCGCCATGCCTTGTCGGGTAAGGCAGGAAGGGCGTCGCCACGATGGCGCACTGGCGCTCGGGCCCGGTCGCGAAGGGCTCGACGAAGCGGTGCAGGCGCGCGGTGCGGATGAGATCCAAGCCGTACGGCGCAGCGGCGACGCGGCGTCGCTGTCGCGCCGCGTCGCGGAGCCGGCTGGTGAACATCAGCTCGCACAGCGTGCGCCATGGCAGCTTCGACAGCTGGCGCCGGACCCGCCGGAGGTCACCTGGCAGGTCGCTCGAGTCACGCGGTAGCGGCAGCAGGCGCAGCCGCAGGAGCCACAAGTTGCGATCGACGATGCGGTCGACCTCGCGGTGCGTGTAGTAGCGGTTGACCGTCGCTCGGTGATGATGGTGCACGCGCGAGCGCGGGCAAAACAGCACCAGGCGACCGTCGCGCCACGCCCGCAAGCCCCATTCCACGTCCTCGAAGTAGAACGGGTCGTAGCCGCGTCCTTGCTCGATGTACTGGCGGAGGATCGCTGACTGAAACAGCGACGAGCCGCCGCCGGCGTACACATTGCCGCGCACGCAGTCGTCCTCTGGAACGACATCGACCACGTCGACGTGGTCGTCGCTCACTCGGATATCGGTCCAGCCGGTCTCTTCGCGTCGACGCGTCTGGTCGACGAAGAAGATCTGCGACGCCAACGCGAACACGAACGGCGCCCGCCAAGCAAGCAGCTCGCGCAGTGCGCCCGCCTCCACGCGCATGTCGCTGTTCAGTAGGTAGACCCACGGTTGGTGCACAGCCCGCAACGCGCGGCGCACCGCAGCCGAGAACCCCAGGCCGCGGCGCGTGAACAGCCACTGCACCTCGGGAAACTGCATGCGCAGCGCTGTGTACCTGCGGCGTGGGGCGCCGTTCACATGCACGACGATCTGGCGCGGTTCGTCGACCGGCAGCAGCGCGACGCGCAGGCTCGCGAGGCATTCCGCCAAGAGTTCGGGCGTGCCGCGCTCCGGGATGACGATCGCGAGACCTGTGCCGATGGCCTCGTGCCGTGGCGGTGCGCCCGGTACGACATTGTGGTCGGCGAGGGCGAGACGGCGCAAAGCACCGGCCAGCTTCAGGAACGCTAGGCGCTGCATCAGCCGGCGCATCCGCTGACGCATGCTGCCGAGAAGTTGCGCCGCGACGCCGGGCACGTCAGTGGGTGGGGTCGAGCGAGACGGCGAGGAGCGCGAATCCCAGCATGCGCCCGTCGGCGCCGGTGCCATCGCGCATCGGGCACGTGGGCGCACGCACCGCGAGGCCAAACGTGCGCTGGCGGTTGTTGTGGGTGGGCAGGACGATGCACTCGCGGAACGTGTGCATCGCCGCCGTCCGATTCACGATCGTCGCGACCGGCTGGCCATCGCACTCGACGCGCAACTCGTTGCCGCCAGGCGCCGTCGGCAACATGCCTTCGACGACGACGTGGCGCCCGACGGGAACGTTGCCGAGCACCAAGACCGCCTCGGGCTTGCTCCAGACGAGGTCGCGTTCGGGCGAGTACCAACCGCGCACGAACTCCTGGCCAGCGCTTGCCCCACTGGTCGGGAACGGCGCGCGCACCCGGCGGCGCAACGGTGCCGTTTGGTGCGCGTGCTTCCAAGGGCAAGTGATGCACTCGGTGACACCGCCAGCGACATATCGCCGCCTGAAGGCGCGGTAGGCATCGCCGCGCCAGATCGATCGCAGGCTGGCGTCGCGCAGATTGCCGAGCGACGCCCGGTCGAGCACTTCGCATGGCACCACGGTTCCATCGGCGAGGACGTGCACGGTGTCCCACGGGCTCTGGTCGCAACTATGGATCCGCGCCCCGGGCGGCAGATCGGCCGGCCATGGACGAGGGATCTCGCCAAGGCACGCTTCACCCTCCAGCACTGGACTCGACACGGTCAGCTGAACTTCGGGACACGCGTAGGTCGTGGCGCCGATCGCGGCCGCAAGTTGATTCTTGAACGCGGGGCGCAGTCGATTGTGTTCTTGCTCGTCGGCGAACGGCATCGGGATGTCGTCGCGTCGCAGTACCGGATGGATGGCGATGTCCCGAACTCCGACCATGTGCGCGTATGCGGCGACGGCGGGTAACTCGTCGAGGTTGCTCGCCATGGCCACGAAGGCGAAGTCGAGGTGCGGATGCGACGCACCGACGTCGCGTTGCGTCTGCCGCAACAACGCGATCCGGTTCTGCATGCGTGCGACGGAACTGAGGCCGTAGATCTTGGCGAAGCGATCCTCGGTCAACGCGTGCAGCGAGACCGTGACGCGATCGAGGCCTGCGGTGACTAGGCCGCGCACGACTTCGTCGCTCGCCGTTGCCAGGGCGGTGACCAGTTCGACAAACGCGCCCGTGCGTTTGGCGAGGGCGATCGCCTCCAGCAGGTGGGGGTAGTGCGCCGACTCGCCAGAGTAGTTGAGGCGGATGATCTCGGGTGCGTCGAGGTCGGCCAGCAAGCGCCGATACAGCGCGAGGTCCATGTGCTCGCCGTCGCCGCGCACGGTGCGCCGTGAGCAAAACGTGCAGTCGAAGGGACACTTGGAGGTCAGCTCGATCCACAGGATGCGTGGCGCCGGCGTGGCGATCGCGTCGGGATCGATGTCGGCGGAAGTCGCCGGCAGTGGCGTGGCAGTGGGGCGGAGGGATCGCATGCGGGGGCTCTTCGTGCGCGCTGAATCTAGACCGAATTGATCGCCGCGGTGTGACCTTCGTTGGCTGGCCCTGCCCGCGTGCAGGAAGTCAGACCAGGAGTCTCGCATCGCGGGTAGGCACCGGTTGCCCGGTGCGGACACTCGTGTGCCACGCCAACGCTTGCCAGGTGAAGAGTGTTGCCCACACGTTGCGGTGCGATTGAGCGGTGGCATCGAAGAGGACGGCACCGTCTTGGTCGATCGAGCGTTCGAGGATGGCTCTCAACGGCGACCCATCGTTGAGGTCGGCTGCGTTCGCCAGAAGGGCCATGAGGCGAAGGGTCTGCGCGACGATGTCCGTGCGTGGGGGGGCGCTGCCCCTCTCGACTGAGAGGTGGCCGTGTCGTAGCTGCAGGTCAACGACCCGCCGCAGTGCCTCACCGGTGCGCTCCAGCCGCTCGCGATCGTTGGTCGCGATCGACAGCAGCACGCTGCCTTCGAGACCGTAGAGGTAGGGGTGCAGGTCGTTGTTCAGGGGCGGGACCTCGGTCCATTGGTCGACGATGCGTTGGCAGGCGGTGGCCACAAGATCAGGCAGCGCGAGTGGTCGCGTCAGCAACGCCGCGGCGATCTTGAGCTGGTAGAAACCCGCCCGCGTCGACCAGCGCGATGGTGGCTCCAAGGCGGCGCGACTCGATCGGCATGGGCGCAGGTTGCCACGGTCGTCGACGAGCGTCTCGATTTCGGCGACCACGCGCGCAACCAGGGGACGCAAGCGTTCGCTCGGCAACAGGGCGGTGGCATCGTGCAAGCCACGCGCGAGCATGGCGAGGTCGAAGGCGAACCGTTGATCGCAGCGCCAATCGTCGCTGTGCGGTCGCAGGTAGATCCGCGTCGCTGGCAAGTCGCCGTGGCGTACGTGCCCTTCGATCCAGCTGACGACGAGGTTGGCGCATTCCTTTGCGCGCGCGGTGATCACCGGGTGCAGGTGGCTTGCGGCGGTCAGCGCGGTCAAGCAGTAGCCGGCTGCTTCGCCATAGACGAACACTGGGCCGCGTGCATCGATCCAGCCACAGACGCCACCCCGCTGTGGTCCTGCGCGGAGGATGGCCGGCCCGTCCAGAATCCAGTCGACCAGGCGCTTGCACGGACTCGTCGCGTCGGGGAAATCGCTAGACACGTTCAGTTGCGGGTCAGGGTGCAAGGTGCCACGTATTGGTCTTCGCCACTGATGTCCCAGCTTAGGGCCGGACCAAGAATAGGTACTCAGTTTGGGCAGGCCCGCAGCCCATGGCGGCGTGAACCGCGCGTCTCGCACCTCCAAGATTTCGCCCACCAAGCGCGGCTTCGCGGCACTTGCAGCTGAAGATCTCGGCCTTGCGCATCGCCTACGTCATCCACCAGTTCCTACCCCGCTACTTCAGCGGCACCGAACAGTACGTGCACGCCATCGCCAGCGCGATGCAGGCGCGTGGGCATGACGTGCGCATCTTCACGCTGGAGCCGCACTTCGTGCCCATTCCGCCGTTCGAGGTGACGCACGACCAAGTCGGCAAGCTGCCCGTGACGCGGGTGCGCTTCGACCCCGACATCCACGCCAACCCGATGCGCGTCGAGTACGAGCATCCGATCGTCGGCATGCACTTCGGCGACTGGCTCGATGCAGTGATCCCCGACGTCGTGCACGTGTTCCACCTGCGCTACCTCGGCGCCAACCTGCTGCACGAGACCCGCCGCCGCGGCATGCCGACCGTCGTGCATCTGATGGACTTCTGGTTCGTCTGTCCGCGCTTCACGCTGTTGCGCTCCGACGGCCGCCTCTGCGACGGCCCGCCCGAGGGTGGCGCGGGTTGTCTGTCGTGCACGCATCCTGACATGGCGCAGGGCGCGGCTCGCTTGGGCCTGACCGAGCCCATGCGCCGGCTGCGACCGCTGTGGAATGGCGCCGGTTTTCGGCGCGGTCGCAGCCTGCCAGCGATGTTCGACGCCTTGGTGCAGCGACCCGACTATCTACGCGCGTGCTTGCTCCAGGCCGATGCGATCGTGGCGCCATCGCACTTCTTGCGGGGCATGTTCGTGCGCAACGGCTACCCCGTGGAGCGCATCGAGGTGATGCCGTACGGCATCGCCGACCTCCCGCATGCCACACCCGTTGCTCGCGACGGGGTCCTGCGGGTGGGCTTTCTGGGCACGCTCGCGCACCACAAGGGGGTGCACGTCGCGATCGACGCGGTGCAGCAGATCGAATCCGGGGTCGAGCTGGCCGTGCACGGGCGCACGACCGACTTCCCCGACTACTGTGCGCCGCTCCTCCAGGTCGCAGAGGGCGGCCCTCGCATCCGGTTCTGCGGCCCGTACGAACGGGGCGGGCTCAGCCAGATCCTGGCCCAGCTCGACGTGGTCGTGGTGCCTTCTCTTTGGTACGAGAATACTCCGTTCGTGGTGCTCGAGGCGATGGCGGCAGGGGTCCCCGTGCTGGCCAGCGACCTGGGTGGCCTGAGTGAGCAGATTGTCGACGGCCGGAACGGCGAGCTGTTCGTCCCCGGGGATGCGGCCGACCTGGCTCGGCGATTGATCGCCTTACGGGACGATCCTGAGCGGTTGTCGAGGTACAAGAGCAGCATCGAACCGGTAAAAGCGATTGCCGACAATGTCACGGAGTTCGAGTCTCTCTATGCGCGCGTTCGCGGTCAAACCAAGGAGTTGGTGTGATGCGTGAGTGGTTGCGCCGGCTGCTGGGCCGAACCAAGCTGGAGCGCATCGAGGGCTTGCAGCACGCGCTGTCGCAGCAGCTCGTCGAGGGGCAGCGCGCACTTTCGCAGCAGCTCGTGGAGGGGCAGGACCGCCGACGTCATGAGATCGTCCAGCACTTCGATCAGATGCTGCAAGCGACATCGGCGGCGATCGTCAGCCGCCTCGGCGCCGAGGGTGGGCAACGGGTAGCCACGATCGCTAACGAGATTGTGCAGATCGAGCATCGATTGCTCGTCGCGGTGCAGGAGCACCGCCAGCAGATGCTTGCGCTGACCAACCGGATCGAACAACTGGAACGCGGCCTCATGGAACGCGACCAGCTGCGTCAGCGCCTGGCCGATGAGAACGCGCGCGTGCGCGAACTCGCCGACCAAACCAATCACTTGCTCACCGAACTGGGGACCGAGCGCCAGGCGTTGCACGATCTGCGCGCGTGTGCCGCGACCGAAAATGCGGTGCGCGAAAGCCTCGAAGCAGACGCGAAGGAACTGCGCGCGGTGCGTGGCGAGCGCGATGCTTTGCGCGGCAGAACAGACACCTTTGAGTCGGCGCGGGTCGCGGCCGAACGCGCCCGCGACGCGTTGCAGGCAGAACTCGAGCGCGTCACCCGCCAACGCGACGATCTGCTGCGGAACGACCAGCGGCGCGAGGGGGCGGCGGGAGCCAGCTCGTGAGCCCCGCGCGCTCGACCGCGCGCACGCGCGACGACGGCTCGGTCGTGGTGGTGGTGGTCAACTGGAACGGCCGCGACCTGCTGGAGGCGTGCCTGAGCACGGCGCTGGCGCAGCGCTACGACGCGCCGTTCGAGGTCGTGGTGGTCGATAACTTGTCCGCCGACGACTCGGTGGCGTTCGTGCAGCAGCGCTTTCCTGCGGTGCGCGTGTTGGTCAACGATGCCAACAACTACTGCCGCGCCAACAATCGAGGCGCGGCGCTGATACCCAGCGAGTTCGTGGCGCTGCTCAACACCGATGCCGAGCCGGAGCCTGACTGGCTGTCAGGTCTCGTCGCGTGCATGCGGAGCGACCCGCGCTGTGGCGCGGCCACCGGGCTGGTGCGCTTCCCCGACGGCAGGATCAACTCCACTGGCATCGAGGCGCTGCCGGGTTTCCATTGGCGCGACCGCGACTTCGGTGCGGCCGCGGATGCGCCCCGCGCGTCGGACGAGGTGGATGGCGTATCGGGCTGCGCCGTCTTGTGGCGCCGCCAGTGTTGGGACGAGCTGGCCGGCCTCGACGAAGACTTCGAGATGTACTACGAGGACGTCGACGCCAGCCTGCGCGCGCGGGCCGGCGGTTGGCGCCTGCGCTACTGTCGCGAGGCGGAGGTGTCGCACCGCTACAACGCCTCGATCCAGCAGCGCGAGCTGGCCGAGGGGAGCGCGGCGGGCTTCCGGTTGAAGGACCAACTCGGCGAGCGCAACCGACTGCTGGTGTTGGCGCGTCACTATCGGCCGGCCTTTGTGACCGAGCTGATGACGTCGCGGTTCTTCTTGGGGTCGCCCGAGGCTGACCTCGAACGCGGGCTCGACCTCGTGCTCGGCAAGTGGCTGCACGGGGCGTTGCCAGGGAAGACCCAGCGCGAGCTGGCGCACCTGCTGCTGGTCGGCCGGCGCGTGGTCATCGAGCGCGAGACTTGGGCGCGCCGTGCCGAGGTGGAGGTCGGTAAGGGCGAGCAGCAAGTGTTCGACCTGCTGGGCAAACTCGATAGCGTCGGCGTCGAGGCGGATCACCACCGGCAGCACGTGGACGCACTAAGGCACCAGTTGGCTGAGGCGCGACGCCAGAGCCAGTCTGCTATCGCCGAGATCCAGCGCCTCACCCAAGAGTTGGCCTCGGTGCATGCGGGCTACCAGGCGCAATACAAGCGGCTCGAGGCCGAGTTGGCGCAGGTGCATGCGGGTTACCAGCGCGAGGTGACGCTCCGCGACGACATGGTCGTCGAGTTGCGCCGCTTTGGTGGCTCCGACAGTCACCAGGGCACGTCGTCGGCGGCTGACGAGGCGCCTCGTTCGTCGTAGCGGTCGTGTGGCCGGGTCAGGCTTGCTGCCGCGCGGCGAAATCGATGGCGCAGGCGTAGCCATAGCCCTTGCACAACAAGCTGTCGACGGCGATGCAGCCGGCGTCGATGCGCAGCGCGTACTTTCTGCCGCGCGTGCGGTAGAGATCCGCATGACTCGCTGCTGCCCCGGCGGCTTCGCTTGGCGGTAGGTGATCGAGGCCCGCAAAGTAGTGATGGCCGTTGCGCTCGGCGTGTGTCAGGCCAAGCGCCTGCACCGTGGCAAGGTCTTGTTGCAGAGCCAACACGGGCAGGTTGGTGAGATCCTCAGCCGACTGAAAAGCAGCGAGGCCTTGCCGCCGCAGCGACGCGCATGCCGCGTGCTGGGCGACCGCGCGCAGGACGCCCTTGCAGTTCTTCATCGAGACGCCGGTGTAGCCAAGGGCGTGCGCCGCGGTGAACGCGCCGGCGTCGACGTCGGCCTCGTCGATCAGCAGCGGCACGACTCGGGCGAGGCGGGTGACGGCGGACTTGGTGCCTGGGTCGAACGTCGCCTGTCGCGGCAGCGGCTGCTCGACGTGGAGCACACGCGCCAGCAGATCGCACCCTGCGGGGCTGGCGCGCAGGTCGGTGAGCAGCGCCTCGAGTTGGTCGAGATCGGTGTACTGCTCGTTGGCATCCAGGCTGCAGCGCCAGTCATCGGCGGCGGTGGCCGCGAGCACGCTGTGGATGCGTAGCAGGCGTGCGTGATCGACGTGTCGATCGCCGCCGATCTTGATCTTGAAGTAGCGCAGGCCGTGCGCGCGCACATCGTCTTCGAGCGCGTACGGCAGGTCGTCGACGCGCGCCTGCGCCGGCACGTCGCGGCTCCACAGTGCATCGGTCATGCCGATGGTGTGGCGGACGTCGATGTGGCTGAGCGGCTGGTCGGGCAGCGCGGCGACGATGTGCGGGTCGAGCGCGAACAGGTTGGCCCGCAGCGCGGCAAAGAAGCTCAGGTCGTGGGCGCGGGCGACGGCGTCGAGGAGCGCGCGCTCGAGCAAGGCGGCGCCAAAGCCGAGGCGCAAGCGCTCGGGGGCCAGCGGCTTGGTGCCGGCGTACACGGCGGCGATCATCGCCTCGACGCACTCGTTGACCGTGCATGGCCGTAATCGTGTGGCGGCATCACCGGCGACGCGCGCGGCGGCGATCAGGTCGCGCTGATTCTGCTCGATGGTCTTGCCTTGGTCTTTGTCGAACCAGCGCGGCACCAAGAGGTCGCTCGAGAAGCCGATTGCGCCCTGGGATCGACCTTCGATCGCCACCTCGGCGCGCGCGCACAGCAGCGGCGCCCGCGTCATGGTGACGGCGCCAAAGCGGAACGGCAGCCGCGCCGCGCAGTCGCTCTGCCGCAGCTCGTAGCCGGAGAGGCGCACTCGCGGCGGGTTGGTCATGCCGTCACCAGGGTGCCGGCACCACGCAGCGGAAGCCGGTGTGCACGAGGCCGGTGTCGGCGCTCGTCTTCATCCGCGCGCTCGGACGAAAGCCGCAGCAGTACACGTCGCTGCACAGGAAGGAGCCGCCACGCGTGACGCGCTTTGGCACGGTGGGCTCGCTCGGATCGAAGCTGTCGGTGGGCCCGCGCGGGTCGACGATCACACCCTTGCTCGCGCGCGCCGGGTAACAGTCAGGGCGATACCAATCGGCGCACCACTCCCACACGTTGCCTGCCATGTCGAAGAGGCCATAGGCATTGGCAGGGTAGGAACGCACCGGCGCGGTCGTGGCGTAGCCATCGCGCAGCTCGTTCGCGCGCGGGAACTCGCCGTCCCAGAGGTTGGCCGGCGGCCGCTGCGCATCCGGTTCGCGCGCATCACCCCACACATAGGGTTTGCGCTCGAGGCCGCCGCGCGCCGCGCGTTCCCACTCGGCCTCGGTCGGCAAGCGCTTGTTGGCCCACTTCGCGTACGCCTGCGCATCATCGAACGACACCTGCACCACGGGGTGATCCGGCTTTTGGTCGATCGAGCTGGACGGCCCGCCGGGGTGCCGCCAGTTCGCGCCGGCGATGAACTGCCACCAGGTGTGCGGGTGTTGATCGCGCGTGGCGTCAGGCGGTGGGATGAACACGAGTGCGCCGGGTACCAGCGTCTCCTTGGGAGGCTCCGGTGTACCAGCTGGCACCTGGCGCATCAGCTCGGCGAGGTCGGGCGTGCGTTCGGCGGTGGTGACGTAGCCGGTCGCTTGCACGAACGCGGCGAACTGCGCCTTGGTGACCTCGGTGGCGTCCATGAAGAACGCCGCGACGCGCACGCGATGCGCCGGGTGCTCGTCGGCCAACGCGTCGGCTGCATCGGAACCCATCGTGAACTCGCCGCCCGGCACCAAGACCATGCCCGGCGGGTCTGGCGCGCGCGCGCAGCCTAGGGCGGCGAGCAGGACGAATGTGTCAGACACATTCGTCCTGGTCACTTGGTGCGCTTGATGATGTGGAAGCCGAACTCGGACTCGACCACCTCGGACACCGCGTTCACCTCCAGTTTGAACGCGGCCTCGCTGAACGCCTTGGCCATCGCCTCGCGCTTGAAGCTGCCGAGGTCGCCACCCTTCTCCTTGCCGCCGGGCTCGTCGGTGTTGTCGCGCGCGAAGTCGTTGAACTTGTCCGGCGCGGCCATCACCTGCGGCCACAGGGCCTCGGCCTTCGCTTTGGCTTCGTCCTTGGTGCGACCCTTCACCTCGCTCCGTTCCGCGCCCTCGTAGCTGAGGAGGATGTGCTGCGCACTGATCTCCTCGGGGCCAACGGGGATGTCTTCGACCAGATCATTGAACGGCTTGGCCAGGTTCTCGGCCTTCCAACTGCCGACCTGGTACACCCAGCTCTGGTGTTGCGCGTTGAACAACTTCACCGCGTCGTTCGCCTTGAGCCAGGCTTCCTTCTTCTTGAGTTCGTCGTCCTTGTCGGTCTTGGCGATCGTGATCGTGTTGACCGCTGGGCCGGTGTAGTCGGCGCGGCCGCGCACCCAGAACTTGTCGTCTTTCTTGGCCACCTCGAAGGTGAACTTGGCGCCATCGCGCCGCGTCACCACCTGGGTGTCCTTGAACTCCAGGTCCTGCTTCTCGGTCGCCGGCGCCAGGTCCTCGAACGAGAACGACGACGTCGCCGAGAAGATGCCCTCGTGCGCCGACGCCTTCACGCGCTTGCCTGCGGGCACGCCCTCGAGCGCGATCTCGCCTTCCTTGGGCGAACTGATCACGTAAGCCTGACCGGCGGCGGGCTTGACCTCCACCTTCTCGATCTGGTTGCGCTCGTTGTTGACGATCTCCTTCTCGATGTAGTCGAGCGCCTTCTCGCGCACCGACACGTAGCTCTCGCTGCGATACACGGTGTCCTCGTTGACGAGGCGCACGTTGTAGCCGCCCGAACCCTCGGCCGACTTGCCCACCACCACGCCCACGAGTTCCTTGCCCTCGCGGTCGAGGAAGGTCACCACCTTGGCGTCGTCGGCATCGAGTGACACCCCAAGTGCCTTGTGCGCGTCCTTGTTGGCGGCCGCCTCGGAGGCGAGCGTGATCTTGGCCAGGTCGCGGATCAGGCTGTTGATCTCCTTGTTGGCCGCGGGGTAGCTGAGCTTGCTGCTGACGACGAAGCCGTCGTTCATGCGATCCAGCTTGACCTCCTCGGCCTTGCTCTTGACCTTGATCGTGGCGATCTGCTTGGGGTCGAGGTTGCGCACCAGGGGACGCCCCTTGGCAAAGTCGAAGTCGACCGTCGGTTTCTCGAATGCGACCAGCACCGACAACAACACCATCACGCCGGCACCGACGCCGAGCGCGTTGAACGTTCCCTGCTTCACGACACACCTCCTAGGACGGTCACTTTGCGCACGTTGAAGCGGCGCACTCCCAACACGACGCCGATCGCCAACACGATCAAGGGCACCAACACGCGCGTGATGTTCTTCCACCACGAGCCCAGCGCCACGACCTCCGAGATCTTGGCTTCCTGCACGTCACGCACCTCACGCTCTTTCTTGCGCACCTCGGCCTGCAAGCTGCGCTGCTTCTCGATGGCTTCGGCCTGCAGCATGCCGACGTTCTTCTCGGTGGCCTTGCTGTCGAGATCCGACAACTCAGTGCGGACCTTCTCGATGTCGGCGTTGATGCGCAGCACCTGTTCGCGCGTGCGCACGTCCGCTTCGCGCTCGATGTCCAACACCGCCGTCATCGGCCGGTTGAATGCGCCGCGCGAGCGGATGCTGATCAGGTCGGTCGAGCCGGAGAGCTGCTCGATGCAGTTGAACACGAAGTCCGAGTTCGAGTTCGACGGCGTGGCGCCGATGAAGGTGCGCTGGTAAGCGCCTTGATCGGTGATCATGTCGACGTCGGCGACCACGAAGATCGTGTTCGAGGCGGGTGCCTCCTTCACGTGGTCGTCGGTCTTCGCATCCGCGATGGCTGCCTTCTCGCCGTCCTTAGGAGCTTCGGTGTCCGTGGGCTTGGCGTCCTTGTCGTCGCCGTTGGCCGGCTTGGCCCCATCGGCGCCCGGGTTCTTGTCGAAGGCGCTCTTGAACTTGCCGCTGATCCGCGCCGCGACGCAGATCTTCTCGACGCCCGGTTGGAACTTGGTGGCCAAGCGCGCCACGTCCATGCCCATCGGGCCGCCCAGCTCGAAGCTCTGCGCTTCCCAGATGTTGCCGGCCTGCGTCGTGGTGATGAGCGGCGTCACCTCGGTGCCCGCGCCATCCTTCTTGCGGATCGCACCCGCAAACACCATCGCGATTTGCTTCAGGCCACGCACCGCAACTTCTTCGGCGTTGCACGCCTCGGCGGGGAAGTTCATGACCCCGACGAACAGCGTGCCATCGCGCGCGGTTTGGCTCGCGCGAATGGACTGCGCGTACTTCAGGTCGCCGGCGAACTTGCCTTCCTCGACCGACACACCCCACGCGTTGAACAGCTTCTCCAAGCTGCTCGACTGCTTGCTGCCACCGCCGCCGAACGGGTTGCTCTGGTCGCGCTCGGGCTTGTCGCCGTAGATGCAGTGCGGATCGACGAAGAACATCGCCTTGCCGCCCTTCACCACGAACTGGTCGACGGCGAAGAGGGTCTTCTCGCCGAGGTCCTTGGGGTGAATCACCAGCAAGAAGTCGACGTCGGCCGGGATCGAGTCGGCGTCGGCCTTCACGTCGACCAGCTCGTACTGCTTGCGCAAGTGCTCGCTGATCATCCAGGGTTGCTCCGACTGACGGCCCTGCATCGCCATCATCTGCCGCATGTAGTCCGACAGGCCGCCACCGGTGACCGACACCGAGGCCAGCACGCCGAGCTTGTTCTTCTTGGTCTTGGTCGACAGGTCGATCGCTTCGCTCAGCTTGTATTCGAGCAGCGCTTGCTCGCTCGGATCGAGCCACTTGATGGTCTGCGCCGTGCCGCCGCTTTCGCTGGCGACGCTCAAGCCAAAGTAGAAGCCGTCACGCTCGGTGATCGGGAAGCGCTGCATCTGCAGACGGTCTGCCTCGTCCTCGGCGTCGGAGTACGCGCGCGGGTCGAGTTCGACGACGACGAGCTTGTTCTTCGCCTGCCGCTCGTACGCGCGCAACACGTCGCGCACGTAGAAGTAGTAGTTGTTGTACTGAAGCAGCGCGTCGTAGTTGGTGCGGTTCGCGGCCTCGTGGGCGTAGAACAGCCGGACGGTCAGCTTCTGGTCGAGCTTGTCGAGGATCGACTTGGTGCCGTCGGTCAGCGAGTAGAGCTTGTTCTCGGTGGTGTCCAACCAACCGAGGCTGCGCGTCTTCTTGCTGACGACAAAGATGGCGCAGAAGGCGATGATCAGGACGAGGATCGTGCCGACGATGGAACGGGTCTTGTTGTTCATGACAGTTCTCCTCAATCAGCCTTTCGTTCGTCGAGCATGATGCAGCTTCCGATCAGGAACGCCGCGGTCAGCCCGAGCATGAAGAACACGTTGCGGAATTCGATCAGTCCGCGCTGCAGCACGTCGTAGTTGGCGAGGAAGCTCAACGACTGGCACACCTGGCCGAGCCAGCCGAAACCGGCGCCGTCGAGGGCGGCCAGGAAAGACGGCGAGCCGGCGTAGACGAAGGTGGCGCACACCACGGCTCCGAGCACGAAGGCGATCACCTGGTTCTTGGTGAGCACCGAGAAGAACGTGCCGATCGCCAGATAGGCGCCGGCCATCAGCGCGGCGCCGAAGTAGCCGGTCCAGATCGGACCGTTGTCGGGGTCGCCGAGGTTGGCAATCGCCAGCACCATGCCGGCGCTCAGCAGCAGCGCGATCAAGAAGAAGACCCAGCCGGCGGCGAACTTGCCGAGCACGGCTTGCCGGGTGGTGATCGGCAGGGTGAAGAGCAGCTCGATCGTGCCGGAGCGGCGCTCTTCGGCCCACATGCGCATCGCGATGGCTGGCGCCATCAGCGCAAACAGCCACGGCAGGTTGGCGAAGAACACGCGCAGGCTGGCGTCGCGCATCTCGAACAGGTTGTTGGCCCACGCCATGTGCGCCGACAGCACGAGAAACACGACCAAGAACACGTACGCGACCGGCGTGCCGAAGTAGCCCTTCAGCTCGCGGCGGAAGACAGCGGTGGTGGCACTCATGCGACGCTCTCCTTCATCTCACGCGTGATCTTGCGGAAGTAGGTCTCGATCTTGCCGTCGCCGCGCTTGCGCAGCTCGTCGGGCTTGCCGTCGGCCAGGATCTTGCCGCGGGCGATGATGATCGCGCGCGTGCACACGGCGTCGACCTCTTCCAAGATGTGCGTCGACACCACGATGCACTTGTCCTTGCCCATCGTGCGGATCAACTCGCGCACGTCGTGCTTCTGATTGGGGTCGAGGCCGTCCGTCGGTTCGTCGAGGAGGAGGATGTCAGGGTCGTGCAAGAAGGCTTGCGCCAGGCCGACGCGCCGCTTGAAGCCCTTCGACAGGGTCTCGACGACTTGGTGGAACACGCTGCCGATGTTGCAGGCGTGCACGACGCGATCGATGGCGTCCTTGGCTTTGCTGCCCTTGATGCCGCGCGCGTCGCACACGAACTGCAGGAAGCTGCCGGCCGTCATCTCGTCGTAGATGGGCGCGTTCTCTGGCACGTAGCCGATGCGCCGACGCACGCCGACGGGGTCCTTTTGGATGTCGCAGCCGTCGAGCACGGCGGTGCCGCTGTCGGGACGCATGAAGCAGGTGAGTATCTTCATGGTCGTCGACTTGCCGGCGCCGTTTGGCCCGAGGAAGCCGAGCACTTCGCCGCGGCTGACTTGGAACGACATGTGATCGACGGCCACGATCGATCCGAAGCACTTGGTGAGCTGGTCGACTTTGATCATTGGAACGAGGGGGAATGCGAAGGGCGGAACATGATGCAGACGAGCGTGCCCGTGGGCGAGTGTGAAACCCGACCGTCGGTGCGGGGCTTTTGCGAAACTGATTGAGGCGCCCGACACCGGCGCATCGTCGGCCCACACGCGTTGAGCCGTGGCGAACGATGAGGTGTAGAGGCAGGGAGACGTGCCCGCGACACCAGGCCGCGCGACAAGGGGGCTGCGAACTCACCAGCCGGCAGAAAACTCCAAAGTCGCCGATCAGGTCTTGGCCCTGACGATGTAAGTATCTTTCCCGCATGGACCTGAGGCGTGACGGACCGCTCGATCCGGCGTCGCCGTGGCGGCGTGGATTCCCTTGGACCGAGACCGCCGCCGTGCTGCGCGAGCTTGAGGCGGAGCCCGGCACGCGCCTGCTCGCGGCGCCGCGTGGGTTCGCGGTCCTTGCACCGGACGGCAGCTCGCGCGCGCGGGTGTTCATCCCCGCCGTGCTGCGTCTGCGACCGGGGGAGACGGCGGACGCGCTCATCCGCCGCGCGGCCGCCCCGCTGGGTCGCGAGTTCGTGCTCCTGCTGCGGGCGGGCGCGGCAGCGCTGGGTCTGTGGCGCGATGGCGAGTTGATCGAGCACAAGACGTTTGCCCGCTACGTGGTGCGTGGCCACGGTCGAGCGCAGCCGACGCACCTCAAGACCAAGGGGAAGTCGCGCTACGGGGCGCGCCTGCGCCTGCAGAACGCGCGGCGCTTGCTGGCCGAGGTGAACGAGCGCGGCAACGCGTGGCTCGATTCTGTGGGCGGCTTCGACGCGGTGTACCTCGCGTGCCCGGTGCGCACCGAGCCGGAGCTACGCCGCGCCGAGCCCGCGCCGCGCTACTTGGTTGGACTCGAACCGGTGCGCGTGCCGTTGCACGTGCACGAGCCCAGGCACGAGGAGTTGCTGCGCGTACGCCGCGCGTTGGAGCGGGGCGCGGTCGTGCCCGGCGACGGGGAAGCGCTGCCCGAGGGCGAGTCGTAGTGTAGGCTGCCGCAGTGGGGGGAGTCCCGCAGGGCCCCGTCAGGACGCCTTGAAGTTGTGATCGCCAGCGGAGGTACGGATTCTTCTGGCTTTGGGAGAGGCTGTGGCTCTGATGGCCGGGCATGGCCGACATGTCGGTGGACCTGCGGCGGGTCATTGTGCGCCCGAT
>JANPER010000169.1:0-2168 GCA_031423015.1 Planctomycetota bacterium
GGTCTGCGGGCTCGCCTACGTGCGTGGAGCGCCGCAGTATCTGCCGGATGCAGCGCCGGCCTGCGCCGATCTGGCATCGTGGCCGTGCAGCTATGTCGACCGCCGGCCGGTGCCTGGCAGTTTGGTGAACTTCACTCTCGAGACCTCGCGCGCCAACACGCTCCTGCTCATCGGGCGCAGCAATGTGAGCTGGAGCGGCGTGCCGCTACCGTTCGACCTCACGCTGCTTGGCGCTCCAGGTTGTGCGCTCGGCACCAGCATCGACATCTTCGTCCCGGTCGCCGGACCCGCGCCGACGATCTCGATCACGCTGCCGCCGGTCATGGTGCCGATGTTCACGCAGTGGGCAGTGTTGGCACCGGGCGTAAACCCCCTCGGAGTCGTGCTGTCCGAGTCCCGTCGACTGTGAAGTGAAGCGCGAGCGCCGCTTCCACTCTTCGCCGGCGCGGAATCGAACACGCGCGGCAGGTTGGCGTCGGCAGTTGACTGCGGCGAGCGGTGCTCCCCTGAGCAGCCTTCGATCGAGATGAGGCTCAGCCACGACGCGACCTTCAGGGGAGCGGCTTGCGCACCCGAAACTGTACTACTACGATATGCCACTGTTGTGATACTACGAGATACACTCGTTCAGGTGTTGCGCGACGCTCGTGTCGCGGCAGTGCCATCGCAGGTTGCTCGCTCCCTGGGCGACCGCTTGCCGGCGCGCCCCACGCAAGCGATTGTGCTCACCGGGGTGCGACGCTGCGGCAAGAGCACCCTGCAGGCGCAGTTGATGCAGCGTTTGCCTCGCTGCGCCTACCTCAACTTCGAGGACACGCGTCTGTTCGGACTCTCCGCGGCCGACTTTCCCTCACTTCTCTCCGTACTCGACCACGTCGCGCCCAGCGAACCCGTGTTCCTCGACGAAGTGCAGGAAGTCGAAGGCTGGCAGCGTCTGGTCCGCACCCTGCTCGACCACGGTCGCGTGGTGTGCGTCACTGGTTCGAACGCGTCGCTCCTCGGTCGAGAACTCGGCAGAAAACTGACGGGCAGACATCTGTCGTTCGAAGTTCTGCCGTTCTCGTACGCCGAGTATCTCGCGTTCACCGACCAACAGCCTGGCGCACCCTCGCTGCTCGCCTACCTCGACGACGGCGGCTTCCCGCTGGCGGTGCGCGAGCGCGACCCACAGATCCTGCGCGAACTGCTGCGCGACATCGTGCAGCGTGACGTCGCGGCAAGGCACGGCCTGCGCACCACCCGGCACGTGATGCACCTGGTGCTGTTCCTGTTCGCCAACACCGGTCAGCCGCACTCTCTGCAAGGCCTGACCAAAGCTCTCGCCATCCCCACCGTGACGCAGACCTCACGCTCCGTCGACTATCTGCAGGACGCCTACTTGCTGTTCGCGGTGCAGAAGTACAGCACGTCGTTCAAGAAGCGCGTGGTCAGTCCTGCGAAGTACTACGCGATCGACAACGGCATGCGCCGCGCCAACTCGCCGCAACCAAATTCCGACATCGGCCACCGCTTGGAGAACGCGGTGTATCTCGACCTGCGCTGCCGCAGCGAGTCCATCCACTACGCCGGTGAGCGTGGCCTCTGGGATTGCGATTTCGTCACGCCGTCCCTGGCGATCCAGGTCTGTGCACGCCTCGAGGCAGAGAACCGTGGGCGCGAACTCCGTGGCGCGGTGGGCGCGGCCAAGTTGCCCGGCAAGCGCCGAGCGCTCGTACTCACGCTCGACCAAACCGACCGGTTGATCGAGGATGGTGTGGCGATCGAAGTGCTCCCGGCCTGGCGGTGGCTCCTGAAACAGCCAGACGCACGTCGCTAGTGTAGTGCGTTGCAAGTATGGGGCATTCTGGCGTCACAGAAGGAGAAACGAACCACAGATCAGTTTGCTGCGCAGGGCGCTCGCCGCGACCGGAGCGCTATTGCCAAGCGGGCGCAGTGAATGGCGACGGAACGGGCGCGACCTCATCTTCCTCGCCGCCAAAGCCGCCACCGGGCGCCCAGCCGGGTCCGACCCGGACGTTGAACGCGTGCGCTTGCTTGTCCTCGCCGTGCGTCACCTCGAGCACGAACTGGCCGTTGGCCAGCGTGTCAGCGGGCGCTGCGGCCGCGGCGCCGCCGCGTCGGCCACCGCGCGCCTGCCCGGCTTGACCACCCGCGCGTGGCGCCCGCGC
>JANPER010000170.1:0-15320 GCA_031423015.1 Planctomycetota bacterium
ATCGGGCGCACAATGACCCGCCGCAGGTCCACCGACATGTCGGCCATGCCCGGCCATCAGAGCCACAGCCTCTCCCAAAGCCAGAAGAATCCGTACCTCCGCTGGCGATCACAACTTCAAGGCGTCCTGACGGGGCCCTGCAATGGCACCAAGGCACTTTCTTGGGGTCGCTCGAGTTGCTGACGTTCGCCGACTGGCCAGCCGCGCCGCGGTGAACCATGTCGATGTACTCGTCCCCGAGGCCGGCGAACGCATGGCCCCACTCGTGGATCACCGTGTCGTCCTCGCGCCCACCAATGACCGCGACGCCGCCGCCGCCCGTGCCGAGACTGCCCTTGTTGACGAAAACGATCGCCAACCCGTCCTGCTGCGGGATCCCGGCGAGGACCGCATCGACCTTGCTGTGATCGACGCCAGCCTGGCCGTGGCCTTTGACGTCGCCAGTCATGTAGCCGCCGAGCGCTGTGTCGTATGTGCGCCCGTAGCCGGAGATCCCATCATCCTTCGACACCAGGTTGACGCGCGCGAAGTTGAAGTAGCGCTGGTACTCGCCGAGCGCGGGATCGTGCTCGAAGAGTTTGGGCACGTGCTTCGCGATGTCGTTGAACTGGTTCTGCTGGTCGGCGCGGTAGCCATCCCCCATGACGATCACGTCGACGCGGTTCTCCGACGGCCCGTTCCTCTCGAGGTCGGTAGGGCCGAGCCGTGGCGGCGGCTGGGCAGTCACCAGTGTGCAAAGAGCCAGCGTCAAGGGTGCGCGCATGGGCGAATCGTAGCCAGGTCGGCGATGGCCCCGCGAGCGCACGCGAAGCGAGCCTGCGGGTTATCTGCGATCCCACTGCAACAGGTGACACGGTCTGCGGTTCTTCAGGCATGAACCCCTTCCGAATGTCTTGCCTCCTCTCTCTCTCGCTCACCGGTGCGACCGGACTCGCTGCCCAAGGCGGCGCCGCGCTCCTCGCCGACCTCAACCCCGTGCTCTCCGCGACCAGCGGGGGCGGCGGCGGCAACCGATTCTTGACGATCGGCGCCACCACCTACTTCACCGGCTCCGACGGCGTGTCGGGCAGCCAACTGTGGAAGACCGACGGCACCGCCGCCGGCACGCAGATGGTGAAGGTGCTGAGCGTCAACGGCAGCCCGAGCATCGACGCGATGGCCGCGCTCAACGGCATCCTCTACTTCCGCGCCACCGACGACATCAACGGCAGCAACACCGAGCTGTGGCGCAGCGACGGCACGGTCGCGGGCACGTATCGCGTCGCCGACATCAACCCGGGACCCGATGGGTCAGGCCCATACAGCCTGTTCACATGGAACGGCGCGGTGTGGTTCACCGCCGACGACGGCGTACACGGCCGCGAGTTGTGGCGTTCCAACGGGACCCTCGCCGGCACGATGATGACGCGCGATATCAACCCCGGCACCGCCAGCGGCGTCGCCACGTCACTGCAGATGTTCGGGCTGCCCAACGCCTTCAACTTCCTGTTCTTCGCCGCCGACAACGGCGTGCAAGGGACCGAGCTGTGGCGCAGTGACGGCACTACGGCCGGCACAGCGCTGGTGGTCGACATCAACCCGGGCGCGGCGAGCAGCAACCCAGCCGGCTACGCCCTCATGCCCAGCAGCCTGATCGTGTACTTCGCCGCCGACAACGGCAGCAGCGGCCGCGAGCTCTGGAACACGACCGGTCTGTCGTTCACGACCGCTATGGTCAAGGACATCAATCCGGGCCCGCAGTCGAGCAGCCCCGCGTGGCTCACGCTGCTGGGCAACGCGCTCTACTTCGCCGCCAACGACGGCACGAATGGTGCCGAATTGTGGTCGACGCTGGGCTCGGCGTTGTTCACCACGATGGTGAAGGACATCAATCCCGGCAACGTCGGCTCCTCGCCCGTGATCCAACTGGCGATGGGCAGCCAGCTCTGCCTCGTGGCCACCACGACCACGAGCGGCCGCGAACTGTGGCGCAGCGATGGCAGCGCCGTCGGCACGGTCCTCGTCGAGGACATCATGCCAGGCGCCGGTCCGTCGGGCCTGAGCAACTTCGAGGCGCTCGGCAACGTCGCCGTGTTCACCGCCGACAACGGCGTGAACGGCGAGGAGTTTTGGCGCACCGACCTGACGACGAGGGGCACGTATCAGATCACCGACATCGTCCCTGGCGCTGGTAGCCCCAACCCGTTCGTGATGACCGGCGTGCAAGGCAACTACGCGCTGTGTCTGGCCAACGACGGCGTGCACGGCCAAGAAGTGTGGCGCACCAACGGCACCGCGGCGGGCACCTTCATGCTGAAGGACGTCTTCCCGCGCACCAGCGCCTCGACGCCGGGTTCGTTCCTCGACATGGGGCAACTGCAAGGCGTGCTGTTCGCAGCGACCGACGGCGTGCGCGGCCGTGAGCTGTGGAAGAGCGACGGCACCACGGGCGGCACGGTCTTGGTGAAGGACATCAACGCCGGCAGCGGCGACTCGGCCCCCGCCCTGCTCGCGATGCTGAACGGGATCGCATACTGCGGCGCCGACGACGGCGTCAATGGCCGCGAGCTGTGGCGCACCGACGGCACGCTGGCGGGCACGTTCATGGTGAAGGACATCCGGCCCGGCAGCGCGAGTTCCAACGCCGGGCAAGCGGTCGCGCAGAGCGTGACCGTGTCGAGCGCGGTGCTGAACGGCATCCTCTACTTTGCGGCCGACGACGGCGTGAACGGCGCCGAACTGTGGCGCAGCGATGGCACGGCCGGCGGCACGTTCATGGTGAAGGACATCAGCGTTGGCGCCGCGAGTTCATCGCCAGTGTCGCTGATCGCGGTCAACGGCGTGTTGTTCTTGTCGGCCACCGAAGTGAGCATCGGCCGCGAACTGTGGAAGAGCGACGGCACCACCGCCGGCACCGTGTTGCTGAAGGGTGACGTGTATCCCGGCGTGGGCGACTCCTGCTTCGTGCGCCATCTGCCGTGGGCTTGGGGCAATCGGCTGGTGTGCCCGCTGCGCGATGCGGTGAACGGCTACGAGTTGTGGATGAGCGACGGCACCGCCGCCGGCACGATTCTCGTCAAGGACATCAACCCCGGCACCAGCGGCAGCTCGCCGCAGGACTACGTGGAGATGAACGGCACGCTCTACTTCACCGCGTACGACGCGACCAACGGCCAAGAGCTGTGGAAGTCGAACGGCACCAACGCCGGCACCCAGCTGGTGAAGGACGTCTACGCGGGCAGCACCGGCAGCTGGATCCAGAACCTCACTCGGCTCGGGGACGAGATCCTGTTCTTTGCCGAGGGCAGCCACGCCACCGGCCACGAGCTGTGGACGACCGACGGCACCAACGCCGGCACGATCATGGTGAAGGACATCAATCCGGGCACCGCGAGCGGCATCCAGATGTTCGGCTGGATCTTCGCGCCCACCGGTGCGCAGAGCGCGCTGTTCACCGGCGCCGACGGCACCGGCGGCGTCGAACTCTGGCGCACCGATGGCACCAGCGCCGGCACCGTGCGCCACACCGACCTCAATCCGGGCGTCGGCAGCACCGATCTCGAGGTGCCGACGCTGGCCGGTTCATCCCTGTTCCTCAGCGCCAACATCGGCAGCGGCGCCGAGCTGTATTCGATGGTGTCGATGGCGTGCGCGATCCCGTACGGCCAGGGCTGTCGCGGCACGCCGGGCACGCCCACGCTGCTCGGTGGCGGCACGCCGACGATCGGCAACGCGACCTACAGCAACATCGTGAGCAACGGCTTCCCCAACTCGACGGCGGTGTTGTTCTACGGCGTCGCGCCGGCGCAGTTGCCGCTCGGCGCGTGCACGGTATGGCTCGACCTGTTCCAGCCGTACTTCACGCTGAACGTGTCGACCGACAACCGCGGCAACGCGACCTTCCCGCTGCCCATCCCCGGCAACCGCGCGCTCACCGGCGCGCAGGGCTTCACGATGGCCATCGTCGTCGACCCGGCTGGCAGCTACGCCAACATCCTGTCGCTGACCGGCGGGCTGAAGCAGGTCTACAACACGCGGTGAGGTAGTAGCCGCCTCAGCCTCCGCGTTAGCTTCGAGATCAGCATCGAAGCCCGTGATACCGTCCGCCGTCACCAAGACCACTCACGTGAGGCGCCCCCGCCGAAGCCGTGGTGTCATTGACATCGTTGTGAGCGCCAGTTAGCGTCCGGGCTCGGAGGTTACCGTGCGTCCAGGCCTGTTTCCGAGTCAGCAACGTGCCCTGCAGAGGGCGTTCAAGAAGGCTGATGCCTTCGATCATTTCCGGCAGCGCACACGGCGCGCATTTGTCGGTGCGGTCCTTGGCGGCCTCTCGGTGAGTGTCGGGACCTACTTCTTGGGGCGTGGCCTTCAATCGCGTGATTCACCTGCGACGGGCACGGTTACAGAGAGCGCACCGCAGTCTTTCGATGCCGTGGCACTCGGACCGATCGAGAAGCTCGAAGCGCAGGCCTTGAATGTGTTGGCTGAAATCGAGATGGGCCGTGCAACTCCCGCGTTGTGGATTGGCGTGGAGCGACTTGCCCTCCGGGCCGTCGTCGAAGCCAACCGCGAGCTTCTTCGCGCGCGCCTGATCGCGACTCGATCCGCGGTCCAGATCCCCGCTGGTCTCGAGAGCGCGTTCGCGCGCCTCGTCGCTGTGGCGCGCGGGCGGTAAGGTCGTGACGATCGTCGTCGATCCGAACCCGGCGCCTGAGGGTGGACGCGTGACCGTGACCGTCGACGGCGTGGGCCCCTATTTTGTTCGCACTGGCGGCAGCTCGGGCGACTGGCAAGTCTTGCCAATCGATCCTGAAACGGGAACTGCGACGATCGATGTCGTCGGTAGCCCGCCGCAGACGTTGGACATCAGCAACCGCGACGACGGAATGCCTGATTCGGTTTCAACGCCAATCAGCGGAACCAACTGAAGAGGACTAACTATGCATCATCTTTTCCAGCTCGGCTCGGGCTTCTTGTGGGTGTCATGTTTGCTCGCGCAGAGTGCCGTGGTGCCGGGCGGGTTTGTCAGTTTCGACGCCGCGGGAGTTGGCGCTATCCCTGGGTTCTCACAGAGGTTTCGCCAGCAGATTGTTTATGGCGACGGTCTCCTCAATGGACTGCGGGGCCAGGCCCTCTCTGAGATTCGATTCAGGCGTGATGGGCAGTTTCTTGGAGCGTTGGTGGGAGGCCGCGCTCAGGTCGATATGGTCCTATCGACGACGACTCGCCCGGTTCTCGAAACTGGGCCCATGTTCGCGAGCAACCACGGGGCGCCGGTATCCGTTTTCTCAGGCTTCGTGAACTTGCCGACCTCGCCAAGCCTTGGCAGCCCCCACCAGCCGACTTGGGTCGCGCCCTATGCCGTCGCGATCCCACTGACGACGACCTTTCCATACGCAGCTGGGCAGCTCGTCGTTGACATCTCCGGAACACCAGATGCCAGCAACCGTTCGCCGTGGTGGCCCGTCGACCACTACACCGAAGTCGTGTCGGGAACGGTGACGTTGGTCGGCACCGCGTGTGACAGTCAGAATGATCTCTTCGTCGCGAAGGAGCAATTGATCCCCGGCTCTTCGGCGCGGTTCGTCGCTGGAGGTCACCCGTCGGGCAACAACATCCTTGCTCTGGCAGCGCAGCGCAGGCCGCCAGTCGACCTTGGTTTCCTGGGTTTTCCAGGATGCACTCTCCATCTCACGCCAGAGGTGATGCTGACGCGACCGTTGTCCCTGGGGACGAACGGCTCAGCGGGCAGTGCGAACCATGTTCTCCAGCTTCCACTTCAGCCGCAACTCCTTGGATTCGGCCTCGCAGCGCAGTGCATCAGTGTTTGGATCGATCAGCCAAGCCAAGCGCTACGCCTCACGACCTCGCCCGCGCTCGATCTGACCTTCGCGACTCGGTTGCCAATCCTGGACGCCGCCGTGGTGACCTCGACGTTGCTCTCGCCGAGTGATCCGTGGCCAAGCATTGGTAGAGTGTCGGTCGTCAGGGTACCCGTGACTCGGTTTGCTTGGTGACGTAGCTACCGCTCAACGACCTGGAGTGCGTTGCTGGAGCTGAGTGGGCCGTTCCCGGTGCAGTTCGCCGGATTGACCCACACGCGCTGCGCGAAGAAGGAGGTGCCTCGCCACCTTCGGTAGAGCGGCAGGCGAACCGAGCCGAATCCAGTCGCACTGCAACGCAGCGCGGCGCTGTTGGGTCGTCACGGATACACTCCCGCGAACCTGCCACAATCTCACTGGAGGATCCCGTGCTTTCCTTGTCTCGTTCGTCTGTCGTCATCGCGCTCTTCGCGTTCTTTGCCGTTTCCCCTCGCGCGCAGTGTGCTCCGATTCCGGGCACCGGCTGCTCGGGTCAGATCGCACCGGTCTGTGTCACGCCGCCGCAGATCGGCACGACCTTCACCTGGCGTGCCGCACCTTGCATCACCGCCGTCCCACCGCTCCTGGTGTTCGGCACCGTGCTCAACCCGCCGTTTGCGCTGACGCCCCCCATCGTGTGCTCGAACACGCCGTGCGGACTCGGGTGTCAACCCCTCTTCGTCGCGCAGACGCCGAGCCTGTCGATCCCCATCCCCAACCTGCGCTCGCTGATCGGCGCGGTGTTCTGCATCCAGAGCGCCTGCGTGAACCAGACCGTGCCGTGCTTCCTGTTGTCGCAAGCGAGCGCGGTGACGATCATCTAAGCAGTACAAGTGTGTCAGACACATTCGTACTGCTCGCTACTCCTCGACGGCCTCCAGCACCGACATCCGCTGCACTCTGCGCAGCGGCACGACCGCCGACAAGACCGCAGTCAGGCCGGCGACGACCAGCGCCAGAACGCAGTGCCAGGCCGGGAACACGTAATCGAACTGGAAGCCGGCGAACTCGCGGAACACCAGGTTCGCCGG
This sequence comes from Planctomycetota bacterium, assembly GCA_031423015.1. Classification (GTDB taxonomy): domain Bacteria; phylum Planctomycetota; class UBA1135; order UBA1135; family UBA2386; genus DATGPD01. The sequence continues at coordinate 6,872 of JANPER010000170.1, forward strand.
CACGAACACGAGGTTGCCGATGACGAGGCCGACGATTGCCGCGGCCGCGGCGAGGCCCGCGACCTCGAACAGCACCGTCCGCCGTAGCCCCCTGACGTCCATGCCCACCGCGCGCAACAACGCCAGCTCGCGGCGACGCGCCAGCACCGACAGCGTCACCGTAACCATGATGCCGACCGAGCCGATGAGGCTCGCCAGCACGATCTGCACGAAGCTGAGGCTGTTGAGGTCCTCGACCGCTGCGATCGCGCCGCTAATGAACTCCTCCTTGGCACTGGCGTGGAGCATGTCGTGGTATTGCTCCGGCAGGGCCTTGGCGAGCAGGGGCCAGAAGGCCGCAAGATCCTGCTTGGCCGCGTCCGTCAGGCACAGCTCGCCAAAGTCGATCAGCGAGTCGTGGAACAGCCGGCGGTAGACCTCGTAGTCCATGTAGACAGTCCCCAGCGGCGAGTTGTAGTCGCGGATGATCCCCGCGACTTCGAGCTGCACGGTGCCGTCGGCGGCCGGAATCGGGATCTTGTCGCCCAGGCGCAGCCCGACCTTGTAGGCGAGGTTCTCGGCCACGATCACGGCTTCGCCGGCGACGCAGCGGCGGACGGCATCGTCGCGCTCGCCGGCGACATAGTGGTGGTCGCTGCGCGTCTTGGCCGCGGCCAAGTCGATCGCGAGACACATGACGTAGCGATCGCCGAGCGCCACGCGCACGCCGCGCAAACGCACGATGTCGACGACACCGGGCAAGGCGCGCAACGGCTCGAGCACCGCGCTGTCGATCGGGAACGTCGGCACGGCCGACGCGAAGCTCGCGCCCAAGATGACGTCGCCCGGGATCGCGCGCCGCAGCCAGCTCTGCAGCGTCGTCGTCATGGAGTTCCCGACGCCGCCATGACCGATCACCAAACCGAGCGACAGCGCGAAGGCGGTGACCGTCATCGCCGTGCGCGTCGGGTGCGTGCGCGTGGCGTCGAGCGCCATCAGCAACGGCACACTGGCGCGCGGCCCAAGCCTGAAGCGCAGCCAGCCGACGACTTGCACGACCAAGTACGGCGCCAAGAGTCCAATCCCGGCCGGCAGGGTCAGCGCGACGACGCGGCCAATCGGCAGCGCCGATGGCCTGGGCCACAGCGCGGCGAGGCCGACCGCGACGGCGAGCAGCGCGACGCCGAGCCACGCGGCTCGACGCAGGCCGCGCACCTGCAACGTGCCGGTCAGCACTGGACGCAAGAACTCCAGCGCTCCCTTCTGCGTGAGCGAGCGACTGGCGAGCGTCGCGGCCACCACCGACAGGCCGATCGACATCGCGGCGGCCGCCAGCAGCTCGGCGCCATGGAAGCGCACGCTGTCGATCGGCGGCAGCTGGAGGTAGAGGATGCCGACCGTGGTCACCATGATCTTCAGCGCGACACGGCCCAGCACGAAGCCGAGCCCGGTGCCCACACAAAGGCCCAACAGGCCAGCGCACGCCGCTTCGCCCAGCAACAACGCGCGCAGACCACCGCGCGTCAGCCCGAGGCATCGCAAGAGGCCCGCGTCGCGCGTGCGGTCGGCCACGGCCGCGGCGACCGTGTTGTAGATGAAGAACAGCGCCACCAGCAACGCCAGCAGGCTCTCGAGCACCAGCATGGCGCGCAGGCCGCTGAGCGCGGCGAGCTGGTCATCGGTTCGCTCGGCCGGCGTCGCGATCGACGCGCCACTGGTGACACACGCGCGCGCCGCAGCCTTGCCGTCCGAGGGGTCGACCCCTAGCGCGAGCTTCAGGTCGACGCGGTCGACCTTGCCTTGCCGGCCGAAGTGGCGCTGTGCCGCGGCGAGCGGCAGGAAGGCGCACGCCTTCAGCGCCTGGCGTACGGCTGGCGGCGCGTCCACCACGCCGGCGACGATGAACACGAGACGGCCGCGCGCCGTCAACAAGGTGAGTTCGGCCCCGCGCTGCACGCCATTCTCCAGCAGGCCCTCGCGCGTCAGCACGAGGGCGCGGGGATCGAGGGCGAGTTGGCCGAGATCGAGGTCGCTGCCGGCGCCAGCAGATGCATCGAGACCGAGAATCCGCGCCACCTGCGCTGGCTCGACCCCGAGCAAGGTCAACTGTCCATCGCCATCGGTCCGCCGCGCCTGCGCCTGCACGCTGCCCGCCACCGCCGCAAACTCGGGGCGCTGGCGCAGCTTGCCCAACTCTTCCGCCGTCAGCCCGGCGCTGCCACAGCTCACGGTCAAGTCGGCGCCGGCGGCGAGCGCCTTCTGCCCCGCTTGCACCGCCTCTTCGACCGCGCCCATCGTCAGCTCGGTAGCGAGGAAGAGCGCGACCCCCAGCCCGATCGACAGCACCGTCAAACACTGACGCACCGGGTTGCGGCGCCACGGGCGCAGCAAGAGCCAGCGCAGGAGCAGCAGGTAGCGCGCCATCAACGCGCGCTGCCGTTGGACTCGCGCGCCACGACGACGCCGTCGCGCAGCCGAATCACCTCGTCGGCCTGCTCGGCGACGCGCGGGTCGTGCGTCACCACGATCAGGCACACGCCGTGCTCGCTCGCCTGCGCGCGCAGCAAAGAGGTGATCAGCGCGCCGGTCGCCGAATCCAGGCTGCCGGTCGGCTCGTCGGCGAGCAGCAGCGGCGGCGCGGGCAACATCGCGCGCACGATCGCGGCGCGCTGCCGCTCGCCGCCCGAGAGGTCTTCCGGCAAGCGATCCTTCTTGTGCGACAGCTCCATCGCCGCCGGCAGTTCGTCGAGCCGGGTGCGGTCGGCGGGTGTGACGCGCCGGTCCAACAGCACCGGCAGGAGCGCGTTCTCCGCCACCGTCAGAGTGGGCACCAGGTTGAAGAACTGGAACACGAACCCCACCGACCGCCGGCGCAGGCGCGCGAGTTCATCGTCGTCGAGCGGCCCGGTCTGCCGTCCGAGCAACGTGACGGTGCCCGCGCTCGGCCCATCGAGGCCGGCCGCCAGGTGCAGCAGCGTGGACTTGCCGCTGCCCGATGGGCCGAGGATCGCGTGAAAGCGACCAGGCTCGAACGCGAGCGAGACCCCACGCAGCGCGTGCACGGCGCCGGCGCCGTGGCCGTACGTCTTGTGGACGTCGGTGAGAACTACGTGGGAAGCGTCGATGCAAGGAGCGTAGCGCACGCCGAGCGCCGACTCATTCCTCGCGCCAGACTTCGTTGAGCGCTGCGCGGCGCCCGTGCCTCCGCGAGTGCGTCGAGTCACAGGCGACCGACCTTGTGACGGCGTCCTCGTCGTGGACCGCTGTGCGCTGCCAAGCGCGACTCGGCCACAAGACATCCGTCTGGCTTTCCGTTCACTCACGGGCGATGCTCAGAGCATGGGTCCGCGTCCGGTCAGCAACCCGCCCAACCCGTGGTTGTCGCAGCACGTCGAGTTGCTGGGTGAGGCGCCGGCGGCGGACTTGACGGTGTTCGAGGAAGAGGCCAAGTCGATCGTCAGCGAGAACGACAGCCCCGACCTCTCCTTCCGCTTCAGCCTCAACCCGTACCGCGGCTGCTTCCACGCCTGCGCCTACTGCTACGCGCGACCCACGCACCAGTATCTGGGCTTCGGCGCCGGCACCGACTTCGAGCGCAAGATCGTGGTGAAGACCAACGCCGCGGCGCTGCTCGACCGCGAGTTGCGCCGGCCCAAGCTGCGCGGTCATCTGCTGGCGTTCTCGGGTGTCACCGATTGCTATCAGCCGCTGGAGGCGAGCTACGGCATCACGCGCGCGTGCCTCGCGGTCTGCCTGCGCCATCAGCAACCGGTCGGCATCATCACCCATCGCGGCCTTGGGCCGCAACGGGTTGCATGTCGGCGCAGCGCCGACCAGAGGGGCCCAAGGCCGCTTTACTCCTTGAGGCTTCCAGTGCCGCTAGGGCGTGGCGAGTTTGAAGGGAGTAGCGAATAACACGGGCCGCAGATTTCGCGCGCCCCGCGAGGATTCGCGGCACTTGCAGCCAAGGGTGCGCTCGTCGAGCGCGATGTCGACCTCTTGGCGCAGATCGGCAAGCAAGCCCACGCGCGTGTGTTCGTTAGCCTGGCCTTCGCCGACGCCGACATGGCGCGCGCCATCGAGCCATTCGCACCGTCGCCCGAGCGCCGCCTGCGCACAGTGAAGGTGCTCGCCGACGCCGGCATCGAGGTGGGCGTATCGCTGGCGCCACTCATCCCGGGCCTGAACGACGATCAAATCGCCGACGTGCTGACGCGCGCCAAGGCCGCCGGCGCCTGCCGCGCGTTCACGGTGACGCTGCGCTTACCCGCCGAGGTGAAGGACGTGTTCTTGCCGCGCCTGCGCGAAGTCCTGCCGCTGCGCGCCGAACGGGTCGAGCGCGCGATCTTGGAGCAGCGCCATGGCAACCTCAACGATGCGCGCTTTGGCCATCACATGCGCGGCCATGGCGAACGCGCCCGCGTCGCCGAGCAGTTGTTTCAGCTGCAGTGCCGCCGTCTGGGAATCAAGAACACCGAAGTCGACCGGATCCTGCCGCGCGCGCCGCGACCCACGCAGGGGATGCTGTTCGGGGGCACACCGGGGTCAAAGACTTCGTCGTAGACGCACCGTCAACGCTGCTGTCAGCGCCGGCCGCTTTGCAGAGCTGACCCACGCTCGCGTCAGCGCCCGGCGCCGGGGGCAGACGAGCCTGCCTTGGGGCCCTGGCGCTTGGGCTCGAGGCCAGGTTCGTCCGCCGGTCGTTGCCCGACGGGCGCTGGGTTTGCCACTGTCGTGACCGGCCCCATGCGCCCGAGGTCAGTCCGGAAGGCCATCTGCGTCGTCGACTTGCTGCCGTCGGCGTGCACGTACCAATCCAACGTGGCGGTGGACTCGCGACCGATGATCGGTGAGTACGGGATGGAGGTTGGCCAGTCCATCGCGGGCGCGTCGAGCACGCCGTTCAGCGTCGGCACGTAGTCGCCGTTGGGCAACAACACCATCCGCTTTCTTGCCGCGGGCTCCGGGGTCCGCGTCGCGACGGGAGCCGTGTACTGCAGGCGGGCGGGTGGCGCGGTCGGCGCTGCGACCGGGGCGGGCGGCTGATCCAGATGGGTCGGAGGCTCGTCCGATGAAGTGGCCCACCAAGCCAGCCCACCGAGGACCAACAACAAGGCAACTACGAGGGAACGCGACATGTGATGCTCCTCGGCTCGCCACCGGATCAAACGGTGCAAGGGCGGCAGGGACGAGTCGGCCAGAGAGTGTGCCGCGCGCTGGCGAGGCACGCAAGCGCCTGGCTACCACCACGCCATCGTCAGCATCGCGCCAAGGCAGGCCCATCGCGGCGCACAGCAAACCACGAGCATGCCCGGCAGAGAATTCGCGACGCTGCAACCGCACTGGGATCGTGCGCTGGTTAGAGTAGAGCGTCGCCCGCGTCAGTCCTCTTCAACCTTACAAGCCTCTTCCCAACATGCGCTTTCTTTCTTCTCTGCCGCTGTTCTTCTGTGCGGCACTCGCGGCGCAGAACGACTTCGGCCTCGTCGCGATCAGCCCAGGTGGCGGCCTCAACGGCACCTGCACCAACTTCACCTCGCGCGGCACACTCGGCGTGGCCGCAGGCAGCATCCTCATCGAAGTCCCCGGCAGCCACTTCAGTGGCATCGGCCAGGACATCAACGGTACCGGAACGCAATTCTCGAGCGTGAGGTACCTCCTGCAGGACCAGAACGCGGCCGTCGCCGCCGAGATCTACGACTTCGAGATCCGTCGAGAATCCCCTACTCCTCCAGGTCCTGACTGTTCGCCGGCTGGCGTCCTCTGCGGCCTGGTCGGCCTGCAGTCGCCGCCCGGCGGCAGCCCCGCGGCCTTCTTCGTGACCAACGCCTTCTCGCCCCCGACGACCTGCGTGCCGTCGTGCGGCACCTTCTTCATGGGCGTCAACATCCCGGCCAACGCCGGCTGGATTCTTCCGGCGCCGACCTGGGACGGGCTCTCGATCCACATGGGCAGCTACTACCAGCTCCAGGGTTCCACCGCGAGCAACGTCGCTCCGGGCGCACCGAACATCGCCTGGGACTGCTCGGCCGGCGCCAGTGCGCAACCGACCCCACGTACCTACCGCTTCTACCTGAGCACGTCGGCGCCGCTGCTCAACATGTGCAACATTGATCCAGGCCTCACGGGTACGGGGCATTGCCTTTCCCTGGCCGCACCGCCGTTCACCAACACGGATACCGGCCCCGGTGGGCTGTGGCCACAGTCGGAAGTCCCGGCTGGTATTCGCCACGACGGCCTCGCGGTCCGCGTGCAACACGTCGCTTCGGCGGGTGCCCCCTTTGCGGTGCTCCTCGGCGCTGCGGGCGCAGTGTGCCCCGGTCAACCGATTCCTGGACTGATCACCGGCAGCCTGTACCTGAGTCTCCTTGGCGCCCTACCGATCATCGCGACCGGCGCCCTCGGCGCGAACGGCACCGCCCTCGTCCCGACCCTGATCGTCCCCGGGCCCACTTACTTCCCGCGCAACGTCACGTTGCCGTTCCAGGCGTTCGTGCTCTCGAGCACTATCCATGCGACGAACATGGCCGCCTCACGCTTCCTACCGTAGTCGCAGCCCCGCCACCCGGCCGCCACAAGATGGCGGCGGCCGCCCGCCGACCGCGCTGCGGATGGTCGACAACCGCGGCAAGAAGACAACGCCGCGAGAAGCCCGCACCGCACCGGGCCCGCTCGTCGCTCGCAAGAACCAGGATGATCGCCCTCACCAACATCAGCAAGCGACACGGCAACCAGGTGCTGTTCGTCGACACGTCGCTGCAGCTCAACGCTGGCGAGAAGGTGGGCCTCGTGGGTCCCAACGGCGCCGGCAAGTCGACGCTGTTCCGCCTCATCACCGGCGAAGAACATCCCGACGAGGGCGAGGTGTCCGTGCCCAAGCGCACGACGGTGGGTCACTTCCGGCAAGACACCGGCGAGATGTCGGGCCGCTCGGTACTCGACGAAGTGATCGCCGGCAGCGGCAAGCTCGGTGAACTGCATCACGAGCTTGAGCAACTGCAACATCAGCTCGGCGACCCCGACGCGGCCGACGACTACGACCGCGTGATCGCGCGCTACGGCGAGGTGCAGGACGAGTACGCGCACCTCGGCGGCTACGAGCTGGAGGCGCGCGCCAAAGAGATCCTGGCTGGGCTCGGCTTCCGGCAAGATCAGATGGAGGCCGACGTCGGCGCGTTGTCGGGCGGCTGGAAGATGCGCGTCGGCATGGCCAAGGTGCTGCTCGGCAACTTCGATGTGTTGCTGCTCGACGAGCCCACCAACCACTTGGACATCGAGTCGATCTTGTGGCTCGAGCAGTTCTTGCAGGGCTCGCGCGCGGCCGTCTTGATGACCTGCCACGACCGCGACTTCTTGGACCGCGTCGTCAACCGCATCATCGACATCGACGGCGGCGAGATGTTCTCGTACACCGGCAACTACGCGTTCATGGAGAAGATGCAGGCTGAGCGCGCGACGCAGCAGCAAGCGGCGTTCGAGCGTCAGGCCGCGAAGATCGCCAAGATGCAGCAGTTCATCGACCGCTTCGGCACGCACGTGGCCAAGGCGGCGCAGGCGCAGAGCCGCGCCAAGGCGATCGCCAAGATCGAGCGCCTGGAACCGCCGAAGCGGCGCGAGATCGTGCCGTTCCAGTGGAAGACGCCGCCGCGCGTCGGCGAAGACGTGGTCAAGCTGCAGGGCGTGAGCAAGCGCTACGGCGACCACGTGGTGTATCGCGGCTTCGACTTCGAGATCAAGCGCGGCGAGCGCTGGTGCGTGATGGGCCAGAACGGCTCCGGCAAGAGCACGCTGCTCAAGATGGTGGCTGGCGACCTCGACCCCGACGCGGGCAACGTCAAGCTCGGCGCCAGCGTCAAGATGGGTTACTTCGCGCAGCAGTCGCTGGACATCCTCGATTCGACGCAGACGGTGTGGCAAGAACTCGACCGGCGCTTTCACCTGGAGCCGATCGGCACCAAGCGCGGCCTGCTCGGCAGCTTTCAGTTCTCCGGCGACGAGATCGACAAGCGCGTGGAGATCCTGTCGGGCGGCGAACGCTCGCGCTTGGTGCTCGCGCTGATGCTGTTCGACCCGCCCAACTTCTTGGTGCTCGACGAGCCGACCAACCACTTGGACCTGGCGACCAAGCAGATGCTGGTGGGAGCGCTCGAGGACTACGACGGCGCCATGCTGTTCGTGTCGCACGATCGAACCTTCCTGCGCGGGCTCGCCAACCGCGTGCTCGACGTCAGCGACTGCGCCACCGGCGGCCAGCCGAAGATCTACCAGGGGTCATACCCGGCGTGGGTCGAGAAGACCGGCATGGAAGCGCCGGGCGTGCACGCGTAGCCCTAGCCCGGACTATTCATCAAGAGGGTGAAGTTCGAGAGGAGGAGCGTCGTACCAGGGGTTGTTGACACCAACCTGGACCAACGCGCCCCCTCTCGAATGAGTAAGACTAGCCAACAGTGTGTTCTGTTCGAGGACCAGT
>JANPER010000171.1:0-55435 GCA_031423015.1 Planctomycetota bacterium
TCGACGGTGACGCCGCGCTGGAGCATCTCTTCCAACCCGGCTGGTTCCTCCAAGCCGACGACTACAGCGTCGCTTCAGTGCAAGGCACGCCGCCCCTGTGGCCAGCCAGCGCCGATTGGCGCCTCAACCGAGTCGACGGCCGCGGCATCGCCCTAGGCTTCGGCTTCGCCACCCCCCGCGGCAACCTCAACTTCCTGCACTACGCCTTCGTCGCCGCCGCCGACCGCCCCAACCACGCCCGCGCCATCGAAGCCCTGCACTTCGAAGACGCCCGCTTCGGCGGCATCAGCTGGGCGACTTCCGGTCGCGCTTTCGCTCACACCCGCGCGCGCCACGCGCGACCTGGCTGACAGGACTTGCCGTCGCTACGCGTCCGCGCGCGCCAGCGCGCGGCCGCGTCGACCCAAGTCGTGCTGTGGATCGCGCGCCGCGCAACGCGCGACGTGGCGATCCTGGCAGGACTTGAACCTGCAACCTCCTGGTCCGTAGCCAGGCACTCTATCCAATTGAGCTACAGGATCGTGGCGCGGAAGGTAGGGACGCGGGCAACCGCGTGCAAGACTCACACCTTCAGTTTTGTCGCCGTCGGGGTCGGCGTGCGCACAACCCGCGGTGCAGCCTGGATCAACCGATTGGTGACGGCGCCGAGGTGCAGCGCGAGCACGGTCTCCAGCGCAAACAGGCTGCGCGCCTCGGGCACCAGGTTGTCCTCGGGGCGCACGAGCAGCAGACCGGTCATGACCCCGCGCACATACTCCACACAGGTCTGCGCGCGCGCGCGCACGATCTCAGGGCTGCCGCCGATCACCGCCGGCAGCCACACCTCGGCGACGTTGCGCAGCGTCGCCGCGTCGACCGCGCCGTCGAGGACGGCACGCACCCACTCGGTCGCCGCCCGACGGCGACGATTGAGCGCGCCGATCTGCGACGCGCTGTCGTCGGCGAACGAACTCGGGTGCGCCGCGATCGTCACCAGGCCGCGCACCAGCGCCGGCACCTGCGGTTCGACGCGCAGGCGCAAGCGGGGTAGGCCACGCGCCGCCTCCGCCGGCAAACCGCGCATGCTGTCGGCGCGTCTGGGCTCCAGCTGTGTGAACGGCCGCAGTTCGCGCTGACTCTCGACCAACTCAGGGTGCCGACCCCTTCCGTTTCCACTCGTTGCCATGGGATGTCTATCGGCCGGCAGCCAGGGTCGGCATTGAGCGATTCAGAATCTGATGGCAGCTTCCCAGGCTCGACGCAACACGGACATCCAGCGACCTTCTGCCCCGGCGCCACTTGAAACCCCACCCACAGCCTCATTGCCAAGCTCAAGACCAGCTGGAAGGGCCTTGGGCGGCTCGGTTTCCGGCAGCACGCCGGGTGGCGGAACGGAACCGCTGGCGAGGCGAGCCAAGCGTGGCCCGTAGACCGCGTTGGTCAGCACGATGAACGGACTGCGCGCCAACGCACTCAGGCTGACCGGCGCGATCTCGATCGGCAGGCCGGCGCGCAGCAACACGGCCCGTGCAATGCCGGGCAGGATCGAACCGTCGGCGGGCGGCGTGCGCAGACGATCGTCGACCAAGACGAACACGTTGTAGGCGGTCGACTCCAGCAGGCGGCCATCGCGCCAAAGCAGAGCGTCGTGCGCACCGAGCGCCCGTGCTTGCTCGCGCTGCGCCTGCAACGCGACGCGGCGGCAACGCTTGACGTCATCGCCGTCGCTGGCCACGCGCGCCTGCGGCGCGAGGACGACGCGAAGCGGCTCGCTGTCGCCGTCGCGCGCGCGCGTGGCCATCACCCAGCGACCACCGCGGCCAACGCGTTCGAGCGCCAGACGTAGCACGTCGTGCTGGTTGCTCCGCAGCAGGTCGAGCGCCGCACGCTGGAGGCGCGCGGGTGGCCGCCAGCGCAACCCGAGCGCGCGCGCGCCGCTGCGCAGGCGCCGTAGGTGCTGCTCCCACAGTGGCAACGCGCGCGCGGCGACACCCATCGTCTCGAACACACCGTCCACGTCGCGCGCGCCGAGCGACGCGGCCGCGCAGCACACGCCGTCGACCCAGGCGATGTCGACCTTGGCGGCAAGGCTCACGCTGCGAACGCTCATGGAACTTCGAGGCGCGTGTCCAACGCCCGCAACCAGCCGCTCGCCTTGTCCAATGTCTCGTCGTACTCGGCGCGTGGATCGCTCGCCGCGGTGATGCCGCCGCCAGCGTTGAAGCGCGCCACGCCGTCGACCAACGTCAGCGTGCGGATCGCCACGTTGAGGTGACAGGCATCACCTGGCCCGAACCAGCCGACCGCGCCGGTGTAGGCGCCGCGGCGCACGACTTCGAGGTCTTCCAAGATCTCCATCGCCCGCAGCTTGGGGGCGCCGGTGACGCTGCCTGGTGGGAACGTCGCCGCAAGCAGTTGGCCGAAAGAGACCTCGCGGCGCAGCCGCGCGCGCACGCACGCCAACGTGTGATGTACTTGCGCGTAGCTCGCATGCTCGGGAAACCGACCAACCGACACCGAGCCGATCTGTGCGACCTTGCCAAGATCGTTGCGCATCAGGTCGACGATCATCGCCAGCTCGGCGCGATCCTTGTCGCTCGCCAGCAAGTCCGCGAGCAGCGCGCGATCTGCTTCGCCGGTCTGGCCGCGCGGGCGCGTGCCCTTGATCGGCCGCGTCTCTACGTCGCGCTGATCGACGCGCAGGAACTCCTCGGGCGACGCCGACAGGATGCGCACGCGATCGTCGAGTTCGAGGTACGCCGAGAACGGCGCGGGGCTCACTTCACACGCACGCCAGAACAGAGCGCGCGGGTCGCCCCTGAAGTCGGCGGTGAACGGTTGCGTCAGGTTCGCCTGGAAGATGTCGCCCGCGTGCACGTGCTCGACGACGGCGGCGATGCGCGCCTCGAAGTCGGCACGACCGACGTGCGCCCGCGCAAGCGAAGCCGCCGCAACGCCACGCGCTGGCGGCACCTCGCAGTCTTGCCAGGCCTCCTGCCGTGCAAAGGCAACCAAGTGCGCGATGGGCAGATCGAGGTCGGCGGCGATTTTGCGCGGCAAGGCCTCGACGGCGTCGCGCAGGTCGTAGCCCAAGTAACCAGCGCAGCGGCGCTCGCGGTGCTTTCCCAAGAACGCGTCGATGCGCGCGAAGGCGCCTTTGCAGTCGGCATCCCGCAGCACCAGTTCGTCGATTGGCTCGGACAGCAGAAGCGTGGGCCCGCCGCCGCCCGAGTGCAGCAGGGCCAAGGCGCGGTCGCGCGGGGCCTGCGCAAGGCGTTCCAACGGGTTCATCACGATGCGGCTGCCAAATCGCGACTCGCACGATGATCTGCACATCGAGTGAGACAATCGTGAATCCGTACCCGGCACCCGAGTAGCCTGGCGCACTTCATGGACATAGTCATTCGTCGGCGACCGGTCTCGGTCCCCGTCCTCCCGCTCGCGGCGCTCGCGGTCTTCGTCATCGGTGGACTCGTCACCATGCGCATCGGCCGCATCCAAGGCAGCGAGGTCGGCGTCTTGATCAACAATCTCACGGGCAACATCGAAGTGCGCACCGAGCCGGGCGCGCTGGTCTACAACGGCCTGATCACCGACTTCTGGGCGATCGATAACAGCCTGCAGACGATCAAGATGGTCGACAATGAGGGGGTCAACATCAAGACCGTGGACGGCGCCGACGTCACACTCGACGTCGAGATCAACTACCGGCTGCGCCAGGACCCCGAAGTCCTGCGCGACCGCGTCGTGCCGGAGTGCGGCATCGGCAAGGTGACGATGGAGATCGGCAGCCTGGATGCGCGCGGACGGCGCGCCGTGCGGACCGAGGAGGTCGAGGCGTACAAGGCCAAATGGATGCTCGACTTCGCCCGCTCGATCATCCGCTACAAATTCGGCGAGCTGAAGACGGATCACCTCTACGACGCGAGCGCGCGGGCGCAGAAGGCGGTCGAGGCGGTCGCGGAGTTCAACCGACTGCTCAACCCGCACGGCATCGAGGTCAATCAAGTGATCCCCGACAAGTTCCACTTCTACGCCGAGTACGAGGAGAAGATCGCCGAGAAGAAGGCTGCCGACCAGGAGTCGCAAAGCCAGCGCGAGAAGGCGCGCGCCGCCACCGAGGACCAGGCGCGCCAGGAAGCGGACGCGAGCGCGCAGGCCAACGTCGAGATCGCCGGCGCCAAGGGCGAGCTGCGCAAAGAGATCTTGGGGGCGGAGGCGCAGGCGACGAAAACAGTGGTCGCGGCGCAAGCGTACCTCTACGAGGCCAGGACCAAGGCCGACGCCGAGTTGTTCCGCGCCAAGAATCACGCGCGTTCGGTGTTGGCGCAGGCCGAGGCCACGGCGCAGGGCATGCGGCAGCTCGCGACCTCGCTGTCGGGTGAGGGGGCGCTCAACCTGGTGAAGCTCGCCTACGCGCAGGCTCTGAGCGAGGCGCAGATCAGCGGCGTGCCCTACGCCAGAGATCCCGTGGTGCAGAAGGTCGACGTCACCAACTCCGGCGCCAGCGCCGTGCGGGGAGGCAGCAAGTGAGAGCACTCAACGCGATCAGCTTGGGCATCCTCGTTTTGGCGGCACTCGGCATCGGGATGCGTTCGCTCACGATCAAGATCCCGCCGGGCCAGATCGGCGTCCTCACTGCCGAGTGGACGCACGGCTTCGTGCATGAAGACTTCGGCCCGGGCTACCACTGGGACATCGGGCCCCTGCACACCTGGAACAAGTTCGACTCGACGGTGCAGACCTTCAACATGAGCGCCAAGAGCGAGACCGAGGGCCCGCTGATGATTACGAGCTCCGACGGCGCCAAGGTAACGCTCGACGTGACGGTGAAGTACCAGATCAAGCGCGGCCGCGTGTGGAAGGTGTACCAGGACAACCGCGCCGGCGATGGCTACAAGGCGCGGGTACGCAACGAGGCGCGCAACGTGCTGCAGACCCAGCTCGGCGGCCTCACGACCGAGGAGTTCTACGACACGCGCGTGCGCCAGAGCCGGCTCGAACAGATGGAGACCGCCCTGCGCGAGCGCTTGACCTTGGCCGACATCGATCTGATCAAGATCTTGATTCGCGACCTGAAGTTCGACGCGGCGTTCGAGGCGCGCATCCGCGACAAGACGCTGGCGCAGCAGGACGTCGAGCTGAACCAGGCCAAGACCGAGACCGCCAAGGAGCGCGGCAAGACCAACGAGATCATGGCGCAGACCAAGGCCAGGGTCGTCGTCATCGACCAGGAGAAAGAGAAGACGCTGGTGTCGCTGCGCGCCGACAACGACAAGGCCATCACGCAGCTGCGTGCCGACGCCGGCAAGCAAGAGGTCGAGGTCCGCTCCGGCGCCGATCTCTACAGCGCGCAGATGCGCGCGCAGGGCGAACTCGAGGTGAAGCTGGCGGAAGCCGAGGCCGAACGCATGCGCCGCGAGGCGCTGGCGGTGCCCGGCGCCGACGTCTACGTCGCGCTCGAAATCGCGCGCAGCCTCAAGCTCGGGGAACTGTCGATCTCGACGCAGATCTTCGACCCACTCGATGTCGAGGCGTTCGTGAAGCGGCTCGGCCTCAAGTAGAGCTGCGCAGCCACGCTGGCTTGCGCTTCTCCAAGAACGCGCGCAGGCCTTCTTTCATCTCCGCGGTCGAGCTGATGACGCCGAACAGATCAGCCTCGATCGCGAGCCCTTCTTCCAGCGACGCCGCGAAGCCGCGGCGTGCGGATTCCTTGGCGAGCGCCACAGCGTTCTGGCCGCGCGACAGGATCTTGCCCGCGATCGCGCGCACGTCTTGCTGCAGCGACGCCGCCGGGAACACCTTGTTGACCAAGCCGATGCGCAACGCCTCGTCGGCGGTGACGTGATCGCCGGTGAGAATCAGCTCCAGTGCCAGCCCCATGCCGATGAGGCGCGGCAGGCGCTGCGTGCCGCCGTAGCCCGGGATGATGCCGAGCCCGACCTCGGGCAAGCCGAGCTTGCTGGTCTGCGACGCAAAGCGCATGTCGCACGCCAGCGCCATCTCCAGGCCGCCACCGAGCGCGAAGCCGTTGATCGCCGCCAAGAACGGCTTCTTGCTGCGCTCGATCGCGAGCGTCAGGGCTTGGCCCTGCGCCGCGTTGGCGCGCCCGTCGAGCACGCCTTGGTCGGCGAGCATGCCGATGTCGGCCCCGGCGATGAACGCCTTCTCGCCGGCTCCCGTGAGAATCACCACGCCGGTCGCGTCGTCGGCACTCAGGTCCGCCACCACCGCGGTCAGATCGGCGATGGTCTGCGCGTTCAGTGCGTTCAGCTTGTCGGGCCGATTGACCGTCACCGTCGCGATCCCTTTCTCCTTGGCGACGAGCAGAGTCTGGTATGCGCTCATGCCTGACTCGCCTCGGCCGCGACTTGATACACCTTCACGCTCTTGAGGCCGATGCGATGCTTGGGCTCGCTGCGCTCACCGCTGCCCGAGAACGCGCATTCCACCGTCGCGATCGCGTCGAGCACGTCGAGCCCCTCCTTCAGCTCGCCGAACGCGGTGTAGCTGCGGTCGAGGTGTGGCGCGTGCTCGGCGTGCACGACGAAGAACTGACTGCCCGCCGAGTCAGGATCCTGGCTGCGCGCCATCGAGAACACGCCGCGCTTGTGCGGCTTGTCGTTGAACTCGGCCCGCACCTTGTGCCCAGGCCCGCCGGTGCCTGGGACGCCCTTGGCGCCCAGCTTGGTGTTGGGGCAACCACCTTGGATCATGAAGTTCTTGATCACGCGGTGGAACGCGGTGTCGTCGTAGAAGCCCTTCTGCGCCAACTCGCAGAAGTTGCGCACGTGGCCTGGCGCGACGTCGGCGTAGAAGCGCACCACGAGCGTGCCCTTGTCGGTTGCGAGCGAGGCTTCGAGACGGGAGAGGTCGATCGTGTTGAAGTCGATGGCCATGGCTACTTGCTCTTGAGTACGGGGAGGACGATGGCGCTGTAGAGGTGCACGGGCTCGACCGGTGCCGACGGCTCGCCGCTCTCGGTCATCCGCACCCGCGCGTCGGCAATCTTGTCGAGTGTGTCGAAGCCGGACTCGAGGATGCCAAACGCCGAGTACTGATTGTCGAGGTGCGGCGCGGTGCCGTGCAGGACGAAGAACTGACTACCCGCGGAGTCTGGATGCCCAGAGCGCGCCATCGACAGGATCCCGCGCTCGTGCCGCGTGTCGTTGAACTCGGCTTTGACGGTGTAGCCCGGATCGCCCGCGCCCGGCATGCCCTTGGCGCCATCCTTGGTGTTGGGGCAACCGCCCTGCAGCATGAACCCCTTGATGACGCGGTGGAACTTGGTGCCGTCGTAGAAGTGCTCCTTCGCGAGCTTGATGAAGTTCTTGACGTGCCCCGGTGCCTTGTCGGGAAAGAACCGCACGGCCATTTGGCCGTAGTTGGTGATCAACAAGACCTTGGTCTTGCCGAGGTCCAGATCCTCGAGCGCGATGCTCGACGTGTCCGGCGCCACCTTCAGCATGGCGGTCGCGCTGGGCGTGTCCTTCCAGGTCAGCGTGACGTCGATGAGTTCCGCGCTCACCGGCAGCGCCAAGCGGCTCCCAGGGACAGTCAGCAACCGTTGCACTTTTGTGCCGGCCGTCAGGTTGACGCTTCCGCTCGCGCCATCGTCGATGCGCGGCCCGGCCTTGTCGCCGATCTTGGTCTCCAAGGTCATGCCACTGAGCAGCACGGTCGGCACGGCGGCGTCCTTCTTGACGTCGATGGTGAGCGTGAGCTTGACGTCGGCGCCAGCCGAAACGACGCGGTCCTTGGGTTCCAAGCGTAGCTCGTAGTCCTGGCAGGAGACGGCCGCGGCGAACGCGGCGGCCACGAACAAGTGTGGTGCGAAATTCATTGGCTGAGGGACGCGGCGTTGTAGCGCCGAACGGTCGCCGGGACCAGACCGAGGCCCGGCCGCAGAAAACAGAAAGCGATCAGCGCGAAAACGCCACGGCCATGCCCATGCCGCCGCTCATGCACAGGGTCGCCATGCCGAGCTTGCTGTCGCGCCGCCGCATCTCGTGCAGCAAAGTCACGACGATGCGCGCGCCGGTGGCGCCGATTGGGTGCCCCAGCGCAATCGCGCCGCCGTTCAAGTTCACGCGCGCGCGGTCGAGTTCGAGTTCGCGTTCGCCAGCGATCACCTGCGCCGCAAATGCTTCGTTCAACTCGATCAGGTCGAACTCAGACAGCCGCTTGCCTGACCGTTCACACAGGCGCCGCACGGCGGGCACCGGGCCGATCCCCATGATGCGCGGCGACACCCCGACGCTCGCCGACGCGCCGAGCCAGGCCAACACCGGCACGCCGCGGCGCGCGATCTCGCGCTCGCTCATCAGCACCAGCGCCGCGGCGCCGTCGGTGATGCCCGACGAGTTACCCGCGTGCACCGTGCCGCCCTCAGGGCGAAACACCGGCGGCAGCTTGGTCAAGGCCTCCAGGGTGACGCCCGCGCGCACGTGCTCGTCGGTGTCGACCATGGTCTTCTCGCCGCGCTTGCCTTCGATCTCGATGGTCTCGATCTCGTCGACGAAGCGACCCGCTTTCTGCGCCGCTTCAGCGCGTTGGTGCGACAGCACGGCGTACTCGTCTTGCTCGCCACGCGCGATCTTGTAGTCGTCGGCCAGATACTCGGCGGTCATCCCCATGGGTTCCTTCAGCACGCCGCAGGTAAAGCCATCCTGATAGTTGCCATCCAGCACCTCGGCGTGCCCAAGCCGATAGCCCCGGCGCATCTGCGGCAGCAGGAACGGGATGTTGGTCATGCTCTCCATGCCGCCGACGACCACCACAGAGCGACCCTCGAGCAACACCGCGGCGCGGCCGAGGTCGAGCGCCTTGAGACTCGAGCCGCACGCCTTGTTGACGGTGAATGCTGGCGAGGTCTCGGCACAGCCCGCGCGCAGCGCGACCTGCCGGGCTGGGTTTGGACCCGAGCCAAGCTGTCGCGCCTGGCCGAAGATCAGCTCCTCGACGTCGCCCGCCGAGACGGCGCAACGGCGCAGGGCGCCGCGAACCGCGACGACGCCCAACTCGACCGCCGAAAAGACCGACAGCGCACCCATGAACTTGCCGATGGGAGTGCGAGCTGCGGCAACCACGCCGACGCGTTCCATGGCGATCACCATACTCGCGATGCCCGAGCTTGCCGACACACGGGCAAGGGATCACCAAGGGCGCCTTGGGCTGCAAGAGCCGCGAATGCTCGCAGGGCACGCGAAATCTACGGCAGTCGTAATTCGCCATGACGCGTAGTTCGCCACTACTCAGCGGCTCTGGAAGCCCCAGCAATAAAGCGGCCTTGGGCCCTTCTGGTCGGCGTTGCGCCGACGTGCAACCAGGTTGCGGCCCAGGGCCGCGATGGCTCAGCGGAAGACTTCTCGCGCAACCTCACTCGCAGAGTGGACCCGCCCTCGGCGCCTGATAACGTGTGCCGATGGCGCAGGCGCGGGGCCTACCCGTCAAGGCGTTCTGGATCTTCTTGCTAGCAGCGTCGGTCGGCGGACTCGGCGGGTTGCTGAGCGTCGGTTTCCAGAAGCTGCTCATGGCCTTTCAGGTCATCGCGATGGGCTCGGACGGCCTGATGAGCGACCTCGTGCCGTCGTTGGGCACGATCGAACGCCTGATCATCCCGACCTTCGGCGGCCTGCTGGCGGCGCTGCTCTTGCGGTTGATCAACAACCAACGCTGGCCGTTCGGCATCACGGACATCATCGAGCTGATCGCCACCCGCAAGGGCACGATCCGGCCGACGCACGCGTTGGTGCAGATCGTGTCGTCGGCGTGCTCGATCTCGAGCGGCGCCAGCATCGGCAAGGAGGGGCCCAACTCGCACCTCGCCGCCACCGTCGCCGCGATCTTCGCGCGCTTGTTCAAGACTGACTCGCGCACGCGCGCTGTCCTGCTCGGTTGCGGCGTGGCCGCCGGCATGTCGTGTGCCTACAACGCGCCGGTCGCCTGTGCCCTCTTCGTGATGGAGGTCGTGCTCGGCAACTTCGCGATGGACATCTTCGCGCCCATCGTCGTGTCTTCGGTGTGTGCCATCCTGGTGAACCAAGCGTTCTTTGGCTCGGTGTGGCTGCCGCGTGACATCTCGCTCGCCCACCCCGGCCTGGTGCTGTCAGCGATCCTGTTGGGCGTGGTGTGCGGACTCGGTTCGGTGGCGTTCCAGCGTTCGCTGAACCTCGGAAGCCTTCTGTTTCGCAAGACCCGCCTGCCGTTGCTCGTGACCCTGCCGCTCGGCGGCCTCCTGATCGGGGTGATCGGCGTATGGCGACCGGAGGTGTGGGGCAACGGCCTGGGCGTCATCTCCAACCTCACCCAACCAGGATTGGCCCTGCCCGCCGCCGGGGTCGCTGCCCTGCTGCTGCTCAAAATGGTCGGCACCTCGATCTCCACCGGCTCCGGCGGTCTCGGTGGTGTGTTCACGCCCAACTTGGTCGTCGGCGCCGCGCTCGGCTCGGTGTTCGGCTCGCTGGTCTACACGCTGGCCCCGGACACCGGTGACAATCGCGCAGCGTTCGCACTGGTCGGCATGGCCGGCCTTTGCTCGGCAACCACCCACGCACCCATCGCGGCGGTGTTGTTGGTGTTCGAGATGACACGCGACTACGGCCTGATGCTGCCGCTGATGCTGTGCAGCATCGTCGGCAGCGTCACCTCGCGGATGTTGACGCGCGACTCGATCTACACGGCACGCCTACGCGCCAAGGGGCACACCGACGCGTCCGGGATCGAGGAGCTGACCCTGCACCAGACCTTCGTGCGCGAGCTGCTGCAGAAGGATCCGGCGCTGGTGTGCGACACCGATCCATTCGATCTCGTGCTCGAGAAGTTCACCAGCGCCCGACGTGACTCGGTGTTCGTCGTCGACCAGCACGGCCTGTTGCTGGGTCACATTCACATCCACGACGTGAAGTTCTACATGAACGACCCGACGTTGGGATCACTGGTGATCGCCGGCGACTTGTCGCGGCCGACGCCGACCGTGACTCCCGACGAATCGCTGGCCCAGGTGCTGCCTCGCTTCGACGATCCCGAACTCGACGAACTCGCGGTGGTCG
Organism: Planctomycetota bacterium; assembly: GCA_031423015.1. GTDB lineage: Bacteria > Planctomycetota > UBA1135 > UBA1135 > UBA2386 > DATGPD01. Next base: position 11,031 of record JANPER010000171.1, read on the forward strand.
ACGCCCACGCGACCCGCCGCCTGCTCGGCCGGGTGACCCGCCGGGACGTGATCGCTTGCCTGAGCGACGAAGTTCTGCGCACGCAGCAACTCCGAGCCAAGGTGCGCACCGGCGGCCAGCGAGACGCCAGCTACATCGAGTTGCCACCCGACTGCGAGATCGCGCGCGTGCCGATCGGCACCGAACTGCACGGGCGCGCGCTCGACTCGCTCGACCTGGACAACCACGGCCTCATCCCACTTTTCGTGGTGCAGAAACTGCCGGATGAAACCGAGAGTCGCAGCCTCGCCGCGGCAAACACGGTGCTCGCGACGCCGTGTGAACTGGTCGTGCTCGGACCGCGCGACAAGATCGCGGCATTCGCCAACGGCGATACGGCACCGCAAGCCTAGCTGCTGGCTGCTAGCGGTTGTTCATCGTGCGCGAGAACGCCAGCGCGTTGCGGCTACCGTCATAGATCGTCCCGGTCACCACCATGCGCACGAGGATCATGCGCCCGGCCGCCGTGCCATCGACCTTCACCTCGAAGCCGCCCGGGAACTCACCGTTGGCGATCGCCAGGCCCGGCACCGAGATGCTCGGCAGCGAGTTGTTCGTGGCGATCGACATGCGATTGCTCTGCAGAAGAGCCGTTCGTAGTTCGACTGGTTCCACGGCGATCTTGTCAGCGCCGGTTGGCATCACGAGCGTGCCAGACGGCGTGATCACGCGCAGCCCCAAAGCGATTCCGCGGCCCGGCTCCCATAGAAAGCGAAAGCCGGCGTCGTAGAGCTTCTGCCCCATCAAGGTGCGATGCACCGGGTCGACGATGCTCTCGACGTCATTGAGGCGGCCGATGCGCTGACTGAGCCAGCGCGCGAGGTCGAGGTTCTGCGATGGCGTCGTCACCGGTACGTAGAGCACCAGGCGGTAGGTCGCGACGCTGCTGATGAAAGAGCGGTCGCCCACCAGGTCGGCAAGGAAGGCGTCGGTGGACTTGGCCAAGAACAGGTAGTTGCCCGTGGTCGGACTACCCGCGGTGTCCTTCTGGAAGTAGCCGACTTCGGTCGCCGTGGGCGGAGTCGCATGAAACGTCGCGAGGCCCGCCAGATCGCACTTGGCGAGGTAGGCGTCGGCGTCGCCCAACACCGTAAAAACGTGAACCGCAAGCGACGCATCGTCGGACACGACGCGACACGTGCGATCACCCACTTCATGCAAGCGCGCCTGCCCCTGGGAGTAGGCGTGTGCCGCGGTGAAGCGGTGGATCGAATTGCTGATCATCGAGCTCAGAATCGACAACGTGAGCAGGACGAGCATCGTCTCGATCATGTTCATGCCGCGCTCGCGGCAAGTACCATGCATCCTGTTCATCGCGTCACCGTCATCAAGACCGTGTGATGACCGTAGTGACACTCGCGTGTGGCATGGAAGGCCTCAACACGCCACAGAACCTCGCCGGCGGGAAACGTCGAAGACGGAGTTGGCACCGTGAGGCTCTCGTTGCCCGTCCCGGCATCGGGGATGAGCAGCGTCGGCGTCGGCCGCACGCCCGGCTTGGCGACGGCATCATTCAGCACGTAGTGCCACGTGTCGCCGGCATCGCGCGAGTAGAGCACCGAGTAGCACAGCGTGCTCTCGGCCTCGGTGAAGCCAACCGGGTAACTCGATGCCGGCAGTTGGCCGTCGAAGCCCATGAAGTTGACGCGCCAAGTGACCACCACGCCACCTGGGTTCTGGGCCAAACCACCCTTGGGTGGGTCGACGATCTCGACGCGGCCGATCTGCTCGATACGGCCAGTGAGCCCAGGGCTGCCGGCTGCTTGCAGGGCACGCACGCTCTCGGCGGCACCAAGGTCGAGCAGTGACTCGGTCTCCGCTGTGCTGGAAGGCGACAGAGCGATCAAGTCGATGAACGTCGTCGCGCCGCCGCCGTTGCTCACGCGGAACAAGCCGCCCGCGGTGAGACCAGGCCCACTCGACGCGATCTGCGTGTCGATCAACTGCCAGGCCTGCGCTGGGAAGTCTGTCGGATGCGTGAAGTGCGGCGCCGCAGGGTTGCCGGGCAACGCAAAGGAGAACGGGTAGACCGCGCTCAGGGTCGGTGCCCACTCGAAGCCGAACAGCTTCGGCACGATTCGACCATCGCGCGTCACGGTGCCCGTTGCCCCACTGACGAACTGGTGGGCGAAGGTCCCCAGCACATCGCCGACCTGCACGAAGGACGTCGCACCGAGCGTGCCGGCGGTCGCGCCGGTCGGGATGCCATAGAACACGGCCCCGCTCGGCAGATCGGGCAAGGTGCTCTGCGACCGAACGACTCGGTGGTAGCTGACGACCGCGAGATTGCCGGTGGAGAACCACTCGCCGTAGTCCGCGTCGGCGAACAGCTCGCCAAGCCACGGCTTCACCCAGAACGAGCCCGGACCAACGAGGACGTGTTCACCGACGAAGCTCGCCATCGGCTCGGCGGGAGGCGCCGCTGGTGTGCTCGGCCCAGGCGAGACCGACTCCACCAACGTGCTGTCCGGATCATCGAACCACGCGCCAGGCAGCGCAATCTTGCCCAGCGCCATGCTCGTGCCGCTAGCCGGTCCGCCGATCTCCCCGCCAACGTACAAGCGGTTGGCCAACTGCGAGACGTTCACGAAGACGACACCGGCGCTCTGCAGTGCATCGCGCCAAACCGACAGCGCGCGCGGAACATCGCTGGTGACGCCGTCGCCAAACCCGGACTCGTGCAATCGCAGCGGGTCGATGACTTCCCAGTCGAACGCCCGCAACGGAATCCCGGAACCTGCGAAGTAGCAGTTGTAACCACCGCTCGCGGCCACGTCGGAGTAGGGATTGTGGCGCGGGTCACCGAGGAGCTGATAGCGCTCGAGCGGCGGCACCGCGGTCGCGCTCCGCGTCCACCAGGCGTACGTGGTCGATAGGTTGCGCGGCTGGTTGGCCGCGGGCCATAGGGTTCCCGTCGACAAATCGGTCCCAATCCGCGTGCTCACCGTGAGCATCTGGTCGGTGTTCGGCACGATCGTACCCAACGCAGTCTTGGCAATCCGCAGCCGCCAGCGCGCGGTGTTCTTGGGATACGATCCAGACGAATCGAGATCCTCGTCAAACGGGGTGCTACCGAGCGGCGTCGGGATGTAGTCCATGCCGTAGAGCCGTTCGCTCGCGGGCAGACCCTCGGTTGACACGGCTGGGCAGACCAGCGGCGTGTTGTGCAGGCGAATCCAAGTGTGGGGTGTCGGTGTCGACGAGTACCCCGTCTCACACCACATTGCGAAGTTGCCCGGGCTCGAGGTCGGCGGGTTGCCCGTTGCGCTATCGAACGACGAGTAGCTCGCCGAACCGCTGGCACTGCCACTCGCAAGGTCGAGACCACCCTGCAACCGGCGGATGGTCAGATGCGAACGAAAGTCACCACCGAAGACCTGCACCGTGATAGGGGCGCTGAGCACCGCGCTTCCGGCCGCGACGTCCTGGTTGAACGCATACACCCGCAGCTCGAGGTTCTCGGTATCCGAGTCGTCGCCGTCGCCGTTCACGTCGCGCGGCGTTTGCAATCTGGCGGGGTGGGTGACCACGCGTGCCGACAGAATGGTCTCCGGCGCCGATGCCGGATCGCTGTAGTTGCGCACGGGTGGAAATGGAATCCCGTCGCCGTGCAGGTTCACCATGATCGCGTTGCGGTAGCGATCCGGATTGTCGTTCATGTCCGCCAACAGAATCTGCAAGGGCGGCTCCGAGGGGTTCTCCGAGCCGGCGTCGACGCGGTTCAGATACAGATCCCGTGCCGCTGGCAACCGCATGCAGTGGTTGAACTGATCGGCGATGGCGTGTGGGTACGGGCGCGTCGACGAGTCGTAGTCGTTGACCATGCCGGTCGCGTTGCGGTGGCGACCAGTGAAGTAGTCGCTGACAAATAGGCGTGCCGAACTCGTGACCAGTTCGGGATACCAGTACAGCTTGGGATCGACCTCGCTCGCGATCTGGTCGGTGTTGAAGAGCGGCGCGTAGAGAAGCTCACGCCCGTAGCCCAGGCGCGTGATCCAATGGATGCGGAAGTCGACGCCGGACGCCGCGCTCGACGCGGCTCGCAGCGTCGACTGCAACGAGGAGCGCACTTCAGGCAGCGGACCGAGCGGCGACGGCACCTCGGCCAACGCCAGGGCGTAGACGTCGTAGACCGTCGTCGATGGATACGTGCGACGCGGCAACGTCACCACGGTGGTCATTGACGAGATCACAATGGGCACGCCGTTGTCGGCGTACTTCGCCAAGCGCAGCGCGATGTAGCGGATGCGGTCCTGGCCCGGTGGGCTGGTCACCTCGATCTGACGCGCCCAGACCCATCGACTGAGGCGCTGCCAGTTGCCCGACATCGCGTGATCGGGTGGCAGCGGCTGGCCGAGCTGGTCGGGAACCGTCGTGAGGACGGGGTTGTAGGCGGTGTCGGCGAGCGCGTGCAGCGCCTCGGCGTCGGGGATCGTGCCGCGCTCGACCGCACTCTGAATCTCGGCCAGGATCTGCGTGCACTTGTCGTAGCCCCACAGCCGTTCGTGCTGGATCGTTCCCTCGCGATAGCTGATGGTGAGCTGTTGCAGCATCACCAGCGTGGCGAGCGAAATGATGGTGATCGCCCCCATCAGTTCCACGAAGGTCGTCCCGCGCGAGGCAGCGCGCGCGTGCAAAGGGCCGATCGTGGGCACCATCCACCTCATGGGAACGTCGATCCCGCGCGCACGATGGTGTCGGGTGGGACAGTGGCCCCGGGCGCGATCTTGGCGCCCATACCAATCGTCACGTTGTTGCCAATGACGGCGCCGTCGCCGATGAAGGCGAAGTCGCCAATCGAACTCTTGATGCCTATCTGCACATTCGTGCCAATCTGCACATCCTGACCAACCGATGTGGCGGTCATCAACCTGCTGCTGTCACCGACGATGGTGTCCGTCTTGATGTTGACCCCAGCCTCCACGACCACGTTGTTGCCCAACACTACGCCGCTGGCGAACGAGGCGCTGGGGTCCGTCGTGGTGCTTGCGCCGGTGGTGGGCACCACGGTGGCTTCGAGTTTGCCCGCTTCCGCGTCGAGGCTGCGCACCACGCGACTCGCGCGGTAGCGGCTCAGCGACTGCAACAAGCGCTGCACGGTCGCTGCGTCGTACTGTACGACGGCATCCTGACCGCCGCCGTTGCCTTCCACGTGCACGCTACCCTTGGCCAGCAACATGCCCTTCAGGAGGAATGGACCGCGCAGGGTCACGTTGCCGGTTACGAAGATCACGCCCTCGACGGCGCTGTTGGTGCCAGGTTGCACCGTGAGGTTGCCAGACACCACGAGCAGCATCGACCCTGCCAGACGCTGGGTCGCCGGCACGCTCAGGTCGCCGTCGTGGTAGACCAGGCCATCTTGGGGCAGGGGTCGCGCGAGCCAGTTGCTCAACCCAGTCGCCACCGACCGATCGGCAATGTCGCGCAGGTCGGGCAGCGACATGCGAAACACGTCAGCGGGCGTGCTGTTGTAGACCGCCAGGCAGACCACGCTCGGCGTGCCAGTCACCCCAATGGGCATCGCTGGTAGCGGGTCCAGCAGAGGACCCGCGACGCCCGGCACGCTCGGGGTGCCAGACACCTTGCCACCTGGGCCGAGCGTCAGCGCACCGACGTTGTCCATGCCGATCGCCGCCGAGGTCGGCAGGTTCAACGGCACCGAGCGGATGCTGGTCTCGACGCGCGAGATCGACACGATCCGGTTCGGCGGCTGATCGAACGGCTGGGCAGGATCAACGACGCGGTACACGTAGCCGCGCGCCGCCACGTCCCACACGCTGCCCGGCGATGCGATGCCGTGCTGCAAGGAAGCATCCATCGCTTCGTTCTTGCGAACCTCGTAGCGACCCCAGAGGTTGCCTCGGATCTCGAACTCGCGCACCAAGCCGACCGTCGGATCCAGCGTGTCGATGATCGGCGGATTGACTATGAGGTTCTTCTGCGGCGCGAACTCGGCTACGGGTTGCGTCGCTTGCGCCTGGAACCACGACAAAGCGTCGGTGAGCGCCGCTCGCGCGAAGTTCGCCGCAAGCGGCTTGCGCTTGAGATGCACGTCCATCGTTTGGCGATGCGACGCCATGTAGGCGCTGTGCGAGATGATCATGCCCGCGGTCACGATCACGAAGATCAGGGCCCACACCATCACCGCGCCGCGTTCTCGATTGCTGCAGTTCATCGCGAATTCCCCCTCTCATCGACGACCGATGCGCTCCGGCTGCACCAGTTCCGCATGAACATACGGGTGAGCCGCTCGGGTCGCGCGCCGGCTCGCCGCGTGGCCGAACCCCGGCACGCAGCGCACCTGATGCGGAGACGGCCTGCGACGATGCGGCCCACCCGTCCTGACGGCACTCGGCCGCGATCTTGGGCACACGGTGGCTGCAAACTCGACAGATCGACTCTCCGCCTGCGCGGCGTGTGTCGGCATTCACGACGGGCGACTGAAGCGCGCCACCAACGCGTTGCCTCAGAACGAGATCCGAGCCGGCGGGCGCCGTGCGTATGTTCGCGGGTGATGACGCGCAACGCGGCAGCCATCCTCCTCACCCGGGGCCGCGGCGACGGCAGCGAGATCTACTTGGTCGAGCGCTCGCCCGAGCTGCGCTTCTTTGGCGGCTACTGGGCACTGCCCGGCGGCGTGCGCGACAAAGAAGACGGCGACGATGTAGACGGCGACGACAGGCTGCCGTTGCGGCGCTGCGCCGTGCGCGAGTTGTTCGAGGAAACGGGCGTCTTGCTGGACCCGGACGTGCCGGCGAGGACTGCCGAAGAGCGCCAGCGCGTGCGGCAAGCGATGCTGACGGACGTGGACAAGAACGGCGCAGCTGCGGCGCGCGCCTGGCTGAGCCTCTGCGGACAGCATCGCGGCGAAAGCGCGGTGTACGACCTGTGTCGCATCCTGACCCCGCCCTTCGCCCCCACGCGCTACGACACCCTGTTCGTGCGCGCCGAGCTGCCAGCGGGCGAGGCCCCGGAGGTATGGCCGGGCGAGCTGGTCGGCGGGCGTTTCGTGCAGCCGGCTGCTGCCTTGCAGGCATGGCGCGCGGGCGAACTCCTGCTCGTCCCACCGGTCGTCATCCTGTTCGAGCACTGGTTGGCGAATCCGAGTCTCGACGCGTTCCACCGTGCAATGGCCAAGACAGCGGCTGACTTCCACGAAGGCGCGCTGCACCGCGTGCGGTTCTCACCTGGCGTGCTGCTCGCCAGCCTGAAGAGCCCGACGCTGCCGCCGGCGACGACGACCAACTGCTACATCGTCGGCCGCGACGATTTATGGGTCGTCGATCCTGCCTCGCCCGACCGCGGCGAGCAAGAGCGTCTGTTTGCTTTGCTCGACGAGCTGTGCGGCGAGGGCGCACGCCTGCAGGGCATCCTCGTCACGCACCATCACGTCGACCACGTCGGCGCGGTCACTGCAACCAGCCAGCGGTACGACCTACCGGTGCGCGCGCACCCGTTGACCCTCGATCGCTTACCGCCCGGATTTCGGCGCGGGAAGCCACTGCACGACGGCGATCGCATCGCGCTCGGCCGTGCCCCCGACGACACCTACGGTTGGTTCCTGCAGGCGGTGTTCACGCCAGGACACGACCGCGGCCACCTGTGCTTCCGCGAGTCGCGTTACAACGCCGTCATCGTTGGCGACATGATGTCGACCATCTCGACCATCGTGATCGATCCGCCGGAGGGTCACCTGCGCACCTACCTTCTGAGTCTCGACATGCTGCTAGCCACACCGATGACGACGCTGTATCCGGCGCATGGTCCGGCGGTGCGCGACGGACATCGCGTGGTGCGCCAGTACCTGCGGCACCGCGCGCAGCGTGAACACCAGGTGTTGACGGCGTTGGGTGAGCAACCGGCGACCGCCACCGACCTGCTGCCCAAGGTCTATGGGGACGTCGACCGCAAGATGCTGCCCATCGCCGCGCGTTCCCTGGAAGCCGGGCTCGAGAAGCTCAGAGAGGATGGCAACGTGACTGTCGACGCCAGCGGGACTTGGCGCTTGGCACGTTGATCGCAGTGCGGGCCACAGATCCAAGTCACCCGTTCGGCAGAATCTGTGGCAAGATACGCGCGTGGCTGATCGCAAGACGCCGGACCCAGGCCCGCCCAAGACCATCCTGCAGGTCAACGCCGCCAAGGCGGGCAACGTGCACGCGCGCGAGGAGTTGTTCGCGCGCTACTTGCCCCGCGTGCAACAGATCGTGGCGCTGCGCCTCAATCGACCGCTGCGCGAGTGCTTCCACGACATCGAAGACCTGGCGCAAGAGTCCCTGCTCGAAGCCTTCTTGCACCTCGACAAGTTCGAACAAACCTCGGAAGGGTCGTTCCGCAACTGGATCGCGACCATCGTGGTGAACAACGTGCGCGACGCCAGTCGGCGCAGCTCCGCCAAGAAGCGCGGCTCGGGCAAGGTCAAGCCGTTGGGCGAGGCCGGCTCTGATCGCGAGGAATCGACGATCAACATCCCGTCGCCCGACGCGGCACCGAGCGTGATCCTCTACGCCAACGAACTGGAAGAGGCCCGCGAGCGGGCGATGTTGCTGTTGAACCAGCGTCACCGCGAAGCGGTGATCCTGCGCCACCTGTGCGAGATGTCGTACGAGGAAGTCGCGCAGGTGATGAAGCTCAACTCGGTACCCGCGGCCCGCGCGCTGTGTCACCGCGCGACGGAGAACCTGCGCGATCTGATGGAGCGGTTCCGGCCTGAGGGGATGCAGTTGCCGGAGACGACCTCGGTCTGAGCCTGGCGGTCGACCGCGCAGCGCTCTATTCGACGCGGATCGACCCGTTGTGCGTCTCGACTTCGAGCCGGCTGGTGGCGGCGCCGAGGTCGGCCACCAAGAAGTTGCGGCCCCGCTCGGCGCGCTCGAGCGGGCGGTCGCAGATGATGCGACCGTTTCGCGTCGTGCATACCAACCGGGTCCCCCGCTGACCGGGCAGGCCGAGGCGCACGTTGCCGTTGTGCGACAGGATCGCGCCGGCCACGGGTCCTTCTCCGCTGAGCACGACATCCACGCCCCCGTTGTGCGTGCGCAGCCCAACTTCAGCCGAACGCACATCGGCGGTGATGTGGCCATTGTGCGTCTCGCCGTCCACCGTGCCGTCACAGTCTTCCAAGGTCAGACCACCATTGTGTGACCGCGCAGTGACCGCCGCGTGCAAGCCGGTCAAGCGCACGTGGCCGTTGTGCGTCACGACGCTGAGTGGCAAGTCGCGCGGTTGCATCACGTCGAACGACACCACGGCGTGCCACGACGACGACCGCGGTTCGCGCCAGCGCCAACCCAGGGCAAGCCCGCCCTCGACGTTCTTGTGCAGGATCTCGATGGCCTGCGCCGCATCCTCGGCGTCGGCCTCATCGTGACCGCCTGCCTTCTTGGTCACGCGCACGACGATCTTGGCCTGCTCGCCGCCAGCCACCGTGATCGACCCATTGTGCGTCGTGCACGCCACCTTCGTCAGCGCTGCACGGTCGACTTCGAAAGCCGCCTCCTCGGTGACCCAAGCCCTTGGGCTGAACGTCATGATGCAGGAGGACAGCGAGAGCACTGGAACGAGGGTGAATTGGCGCATGGCGAGACGGGGAGGCGGTTGCGACGCTGCGTGACGGCTATTCGCTACGACGCGAGAACGCGGCTTGTTACGCACGTCGGCGGCATTCCACAGCGGCGTGCGGGTCGACCGGCCCTAAGGCTCGATCCCATCGGCGGCGAGATCCGCGGCCGACGCGAGATCGGCGAGCGTGCCAGGCGGCGGCGTGTGCCAACTCGCCGCGCCCTCGCCAACGTCGTCGCGCACCTTGAGCACGGTGAACATGCCCCCCATGGTGATGTAGCCGTGCGGCCCCGCACCGCCCATCATCGGCACGCTGTTCTTGGGGATGCTGTCGTCGTCGTCGTCGCCCGCCGGGTCGCCATGCTGCATGGGCCGACTCGTGTCGTTCGGCACGAGTTGGGCGATCTTCTCGTCGAAGTCGCCCGGCTCGACCCCCACCAGGTTGGGGATGCCGTGCCCCATCTGCGTCATCACGTGGTGCGTCATGTGGCAGTGCATCGCCCAGTCGCCCGGACGATCGGCCACGAACTCACACGTGCGCGTGCTGCCCACCGGCACCAACACCGTGGTCTCCGGCCATCGCGCGGTCGGCGGAATCACCCCACCGTCGGTTTGCGTCACCTGGAACGAGTAGCCGTGCAGATGCATCGGGTGATGGTCCATCGCGCTCAGGTTGCCAAAGCGCAGCCGCACGCGATCGCCGGTCTTGACCAGGAGCGGCGCGGTGGCCGGGAACACCTTGCCGTTCAACGTCAGCACATTGAAGTCGGTCATCTCGTTGGGATCGGGCCGCGCCGTGCCGGGGGTGATCGACCACTCGCTGAGCAGGAACGCGAAGTCGCGGTCGGGTGCCGGTTCCTCCGCAACCCGCGGATGGATCACGAACAGCCCCATGAGGCCAAGCGCCATCTGTGCCATCTCGTCGTGGTGCGAGTGATACATGCAGGTGCCGTGCTGCTCGAGGGTGAACTCGTACTTGAAGGTCTCGCCCGGTTCGATCGAGCGCTGCGACAAGCCGCCCACGCCGTCCATCCCACTCGGCAGATAGAGGCCGTGCCAATGCACGGTGGTCGAGGTGTCGAGTTTGTTGGTGACGTAGATGCGCACGCGGTCGCCTTCCACCGCCTCGATCGTTGGTCCATGCGTGCGGCCGTTGTAGCCGTAGCACTCCGCCACGAGGCCGGGCGCGAACTCGTGCTTGACCGGCTCAGCGATCAGATGAAAAACCTTCACGCCCGCGACAAGGCGGAAGGGCAACGTCGCGCCGTTGGGGGTGATGACCGGGCGGTAGTCGACGCCGGGTACGCCGGGCGGCAGCGACTGACCGGCAACGAACTGCACCGTGCGCGCGCGCGGCAGCGCAGCAAAGCCAGCAGCAGAGGCGAACAGAAAGCGGCGGCGGTCGGTGTGCATATCAGTGTCCTCGTTCGGCAGCCGCGGCGCCGCCGAGCAAGCGGGCGCGACGTGGAGCCAGCGCTTCGTGGTCGATCACGCCGGCGAGCAGTTCTTCCAGATCCAGGCGCGCGAGCCACGCGTCGCGCACCGCTTCGAGATGGTCGCGCATGACCTCGACTTCCTGCCGGCGTGCGCGCAAGACTTCGAATGCGCCGATCTGCATGGCGTTGTAGTTCCGTAGCGTCTCGCGCACGAAGCGTGCGGTGACGGGCATGAGTTCACCCGCGAGGAAAGCCGCGCGCGCACACGCCGAGGTGCAACGATCGCGCAGCAGCCGCGCGGCGGACCGCGTCTCGACCGCCAGTTGCACGTGGTGCTGCAGCGCCGCGCGCAGGCTGGCCTGCGCCCCGGCCACGCGCGCGCCACCGGCGTCGAACAGCGGCAACTGGAACGTCAGCGCCGGGCCAACGCCCCAACTGTCGGTTGCCTCCTGCTTGGCAGCCACCCCGATCGACGCGCCGGGCAGCAGACCCTCCCACGACACGACGCCGGCGCGCTGGGCGCTGGCGTCGATGCGCGCACGACTCTCGGCCAGCTCGAGACTTGCCGCGACGCAGCGCGCTTCGACGTGGTCGAGGTGCAGGCCGGCCTCGGGCGCGTCGGACAACTCGCCAGCAACTTGCCAAGCAACCGCGGTGCCCCAGACGCCGAGCAGAACGTGCAACGGCTCGCGCGCCTCGCGCTCGGCTTGCTCGGCGGCGGCCAAGTCCAGCCGGGCGCGCGCTGCCGAGGCGTGCTCGGCGGTGACTACGGGGTCGGTGACGTTGCCGGCAGCGTGCAGCTTCTGCATCAGCTCGTGCGTCGCAAGGGCGAGGTCACACACTTGCGACTGCAGGGCGACGAGGCGTTGCGCGACGCGCACGCGCACGAACTCGCGGCGCACGTTGAACGCGAGGTGCACGAGTTCGCGCGTGAGCATCGCCTTGGTCGCGGCGAATTCGTGCTCGGCAACGCGGCGGCGCAGGGGACGAAAGAACAGGTCGAGGACGGGTTGCAGCAGGCCGAGTTCGATCTCTGTGCCGCCGGAGAAAAACTTGGCGTCGACGTCGACGACCGGGTTGGCCAGCAAGCCGGCCTGCACGAGGTCGGCGCGCGCGACACCCAAGCGCTCGTAGATCGCTTGCACACCGCGGTTGTTGAGCAACGCGATCTTGACCGCAGAGTCTTCGGTGAGGGGCTCGGCGAGCAACGCATCGACCGCGGCCTGCGCTGCGGGTTCATCAGCGGGTTGACGCTGCCACGCCGCGGGTTCCTCACCGACGCGCGCCCGTGTCTCTTCGGCAAGCGTTCGCACCTCGATGTCGATGGCGTCGTCGATCGACCCGCACCCAGCCATGGCGAGCCCGCCGACGAGGACGAACCGCGCCTTCATCGCTTGTCGGCCGGATCGGGCAACGCCAGGGTCTGAGACGGCTGCGGCACCGGCGATTCCGCTGCGTGTGGGTTTGCCGGATGCGTAATCGGCGGGTCCGGCATCTTCGGTGCGGTGGCGCATGCTGCAAGGAGCCCCAAGACGACCAAGCCAGGCGCACCTCGTCGCGCAACGCCCGCGGGTCGACGGCGGCTCACTTCCCTGACTCCTTCTTGCGGCCACTCGCTTCTTTTGGCGCGGCGGGCGCCGACTCCGGCGCGCGCTTGCGCGGATCATCGAGCTGCTTGCTTGCCGCCAGGGCCTTGGCTTTGGCCAGAGTCGCCGACGGATCCTTCGTCACCTCGTCGACACACTGTGGTGACGACAGACGAAGCAGCGTGTCGCCGACCAACACGAACGCATTGTCGACCACCGGCTGCGAAGTGATCGGACACTCGGCGTTGCGCAGATCGGTCACCTTGTCATCGGTGACGCGCGCCAACACCACCTGCGCGTTGCGCTTGGTCTCCGGCACGCAATCGGCGCAGCACACCTTGAACGCGTGCCCCTGCAGCGTGACCTCGACCGGCTTGTCCCCCACCTTCTCACCCGACACCGGACACGTCGCGTTGTCGAGGTGCTTGGTCGTCGGGTAAGCGGTTTTGTAAGCGGTCGGGACGTCCTTCTGGATCTTCTTGTCGCAGCCCTTACAGCAGATGTACATCCGCCCCACCTCGGTGTCGGTGAAGAGCTTCATCGACACCTTCTTGCCCATGATCGGGCAGGTCGAGTTGGCAAAGGTCGGAACCTCGACGCGCAGCGCCGGGGTCGCCAGGGACTCAGACTTGCCTGGCTTCTCCTGCGCCACGAGGGCCGCGGACGCGCCTAACAGTGTCAGCAAACAAGCGAATCGGAACATAGTCAGTCTCCACAACAGTCCAGTCACAACGAGAACGCGCCGTCACCAGCGCCTGGCTCGCTCGACTCAGATCAGCAGCGGAAGATTGCGCGTCGCGTCCGGCGGCGGTTTTGCCAGCGCGATGACGCGGGCCCCATGAACGCTGATGCTGACCTGGGCCATCACGAACGCGGGCTCTTGCGCGGGCGCCATCACGCGCAGCACCCCGGTTCCGAGAACCTCGTTCGCCGGCTCCTTCTCCGGAGTGGCGACCACCCCACACGTGCATTCCGGCCGCGACTCCGCCGTCGGCTCGGCCGACCCGTCGTCCAAGGTGCCCGACGCCTGACAGCAGCAGGCACGCGGCTCGACGACGCAGCACGCAGCCGGCGCACCCATGGCCGCACACTGGCACAGCCGCCATACGAAGCCCCCGGGCAACAGGAGCCCAGGCAGGATGGCGATCAGGAGGAGGAGGCGCAACGGGCGCAAGGGTGGCAGTCTAGGATCGAGCTGCGCCGCACGAAAGGGGTGGGCGGAGGCCGGGACGCCGGAGGCCGTCCAATTGGAGCCTGAGCTCGGATTTGAACCGAGGACCTGCGCTTTACGAAAGCGCTGCTCTACCGCTGAGCTACTCAGGCTTGAGGGGCGGCGAACGTAGCGAACGCGTGCGGGCGCGGCAAGCGCGGGCCACAAACGCAGACGGGGTCCAGATGGACCCCGTCGATGGCTTTCGCGCTAGCGCGCGGGCCTCACTGACCGTCGGGCTTGACTTCCTCGGGGGCCGCGGCGGGGGTGCCCATCGCGGCGCTGATGGCGTCCATCAGCTTCAGCTGCTCGCCGGACGCGAGGCCGGCGCGGCCGAGCGCACCGACGATCGCCATGCGCAGCGAGGAGTCGGCGCCGGCCATCGCGGCCGTCAACTTGGCGACGACATCGGCCGGAGCCTTGCCAGCGCGGTGGAGCACCGCGCCGACGGCGCTGGCGGCAGCCTTCTTCAGGTCGATGCTGCCACTGCCGCTTAGCGCGCTGATCAGCGCGTCCAGGTCGGCGCTCGTGCCACTGGTGGCGAGCGCGTGCGCGGCGGGAATCGCCACCGCGTCGGCGCGGTTGAGCTGACCCGCGAGACGCTTGGTCGCCGAACCGATGTCCGCGCCATTGCGCGACAGCGAGGCGAGCGCAGTCGTGGCTGAGGCAGCCACGTTCTCCGCCCAGGCGCGCTTGGCGCCGAGATCGACATCGGCGAGCACTTCGTTGACCTTCTCAGTCAGCGCGGCGCCGGTGAGCGGGCCCTTGATGACGCCATTGATGCGATCGCCGAACCGGGTCGCGGCGGCCTCGACGTCGGTCGCCACCACCACGATCTTGGTGTTGGCCAGGCGAGTGTCCTTGCGGATCAAGCCGATGACGTGCTCAGGCACGACGTCGGGCAGATCCTGGTTGATCACCACTGCGTCGACGACTGGGAACGTGATCAAGGAGCCGACCGCCTGCGTGCCGCCAGCAGCGGCCTCGACGACGGTGCCGCGACCCTGCGAGAAGGCTTCCATCGCTGTCTTACGCGCGACTTCGGAACCGTCGACCACCAGGATGGTTCGCAGCGACTCTTCGGTCGCGGCGTTGCCGAGCACGCGCACGACCTCATCGACCGCGGGGACATCGACGCCGCCGCTAGCCTGGACGAGCGCCAGCGCGCACGCGTAGGCGACGCGCTTGTCGTCGTCCTTGAGGCCTTGAACCAATGCCGAGCCCGCAAGGTCAGCGCGGCCCTCGACACTGGCCAACAAGTGCGCAGTCTCGACCGCGACTTGGGGCAGCCCCTTGGCTCGCGAGTCGTTGAGCGCCGTGCGCAGCACGGTCGGGCCGAGCGCGAGCGCCTTGATCCTGAGATCGGCGGAAGCGTTGGCCAGGTTCTTCAGGCTCTCGGGCGCGCCCTCGCCAGCGGCCGCAGTGGCCGCGTCGATCGCCGCGGCTTCCGCCAACAGCCCGCGCGCATACGCCGACATCGCGGCCGACGAAGCTGGATCGGTGCGCCACCCGGCGAGCGCGAACTTCTGCGCCACGCGCAGCGGGAACAAGGCACTCGGAATGTCGACGGCCTCGAGCGCGCCGTCCTTCAGGTTCCACACCACGTCAGAACCAACGCTGGCGTCGCGACCACTCAGGCACTTCTCGGCCTCGGCCAAGAAGCCGTCGACCGCGCTACCGCCGCGCGCGTTCATGCTCTTGCTGGCCTTCGCCGCGACGTAGCGAACTTCTTCCGATTGGTCGTTGCTCGCGGCCGCGAGCAGAGCCGGCAGCGCGCGGGCATCGCCGATGTGCGACAGCGTGGCGGCGACATTGCGACGCACCAGCGGGTTGTCGCTGCCCATGGCTTCGAGCAGCGGCAACGTGGCCGAAGTGCCCAGGCCGTAGAGCGCGACGATCGCGAGATCCTGGCCCTTGGAGTCGTCGGCGTTGGCGAGCTTCTTGACCAGAGCTGGCACCGCGAACTCGCCGTGGTCAGCCGTCAAATGGCTGATCGCCCCGCGGCGTTCGCCAAAGTCCTTGTCGCTGGAGCAAGCGATCTCGACCAGGCTGTCGATGGCGGCTTGATCGCGCGACATGTCCTTGCGACGCACGCGCGCGCGGCTCTGCAGCTCTTGCGCCACCTTTTGAATGTCGCCCTGCTCCAGCATGAGCCAGCGCCACATGTCTTGATCCGTCTTGCGCCAGATCTCGAACGCTTGCTCGTGACTCGGGTCGGCAGCGAGTACCTGTTGGAACTTGGCGAGGGCTTCCTCGCGGTTGCCCAGGCGGAGCGACTTGACGCCCTCCGCAAAGGTGGACTCAGGATCCTGAGCGGCGAGCGAGCCAGCCGCGATAGACGCGACTACGAGCCCCAGCAGGGTCTTCCCAAAGACGTTGGCCATGTGAAAGAGGTCTCCGTGATTAAGCGGGCGGTGCGAGGATGATGCGTCGAGGCGATGGCGGGGACGAGCCAGTCGACAAGATCAGAAAGTGAGCCAAGGTTGGCGAGCGACGGGCGGCCAATCCTAGAGCCCAACCTGCACCGGTCAAGAAGGCGCACACAACACCCCGCGAACGGAACAGGCAGGCGCGAAAGCATACCCCGAGCCGGCCAGACAACGTCGACGAGCGGCCGCACCGCGCGACAGGACGGGTGGGCTTGGCCGATTCTCGCGTTGGCAACGGTTGCGACGGCCACCCCGCGTGGTCGTAGTTTTCGCCGGCGAATGTGCGGCGCCGGCGCCCCGACCGTTCGCCGCCCGTAGGATCGTCGCCCGATGTCGGCCCCCCCGCCTCGCATCCTCATCGTCGATGACCAGGCCGCCGTGCGCGATGAGCTGGCCTACGCCCTCGAGTTCAACGGCTTCCGGAGCGCCCAGGCGCCAGACGGCAAGGCGGCCCTCGAGACCCTGGCACAGGGTGACATCGACGTCATGTTGCTGGACATCAAGCTGCCCGGCATGGATGGCCTGCAGGTGCTCGACGAACTGCGCAAGGGTCCGGACGCCTCTGAAGTCCCGGTGATCGTGATCTCCGGCCACGGCGACATCGACACCGCCGTGCTCGCGGTGCGCAAGGGCGCCTACGACTTCCTGCAGAAGCCCTTCGACACCGACCGCGTGCTGGTGAGCGTGCGCAACGCCTTGCACTTGCGTCGCCTGCAGTCGGAGAACACGGCGCTGCGCAGCGAGCTGTCGAAGGACTACACGATCTTGGGTGACAGTCCGGCGATCGACGGCGTGCGCAAGCTCATCGCCAAGGTCGCGCCGACCGAGGCGCAGGTGCTGATCACCGGCGACAACGGCACTGGCAAGGAGCTGGTCGCGCGCCAAGTCCACGCCCTGAGCAAGCGGCAACGCGCGCCGTTCGTCGCCATCAACTGCGCGGCGATCCCGGCGGAACTGATCGAGAGCGAGTTGTTCGGGCACGAGCGTGGCGCGTTCACCGGCGCCAACCAGGCGCGCGTCGGCCACTTCGAGGCGGCCCGCGGCGGCACGTTGTTCCTCGACGAGATCGGCGAGCTGTCGGCGACGGCGCAGGCCAAGCTCTTGCGCACGTTGCAGGAGAACACCGTCACCCGCATCGGCGGGCGCAGCCCGATCGCGGTCGACGTGCGCGTGCTCGCCGCCACCAACCAAGACCTCGAGGCGATGGTGCAGAACAAGCACTTCCGGGAAGACCTCTTCTACCGCTTGCACGTGGTGCGCATCCATGTGCCGCCGTTGCGCGAGCGACCCCAAGACGTCGGCCTGCTCGCGGAGCATTTCGTGCGCGAGGCGTGCCGCCGCAACGGCCTGGCCAAGCGTCAACTGACCAAGGCTGGCCTCGATCTCCTGCGCGCGCAAACCTGGCCGGGCAACGTGCGCGAGCTGAAGAACCTGCTGGAGGCGGCGGCGATCTTGGTCGACGGCGACGCCATCGATGCCGAGCACCTGGGCAGCATGCTCGCCGATCGCGCGGCCGCGAGCAGCAAGGGCGGCGAGGGCATGTTCGAACTCGAGTCGATCGAGGCCTTTCGTGCCGCGACCGAGCGCGAGTTCATCCGCCGCAAGTTGCTCGGCAACGGCGGCAACATCAAGCGGACCGCGGAGCGCATCGGCATCCAGCGTTCCAATCTCTACAAGAAGATGGACCTCTACGGCCTGCGCTAAGTGCCCGGCGCTCGCTCACCCAGCCCCGGCGCTCACCACCACCATGCGCTCCGGGTGCAAGTGCGTGTGCGCAACGCGTAATACGTCCTCACAGGTCACCGCCCGGATCAACTCGGGATAGCGATCGACGTAGTCGAAGCCGAGGCCAAAGCGCTTGGCCTGGATCGCATAGCGCATCAGGTTGACGTTGCGTTCGAGCCCGAGCGCGAAGCTGCCCGTAAGGTACTCCTGCACGTCGCGCACTTCGTCGGCGGTCGGTGGCTCATGGCGCAGTCGCTCGATCTCGGCGAAGAACACCTCGATCGCTTGCGCGCGATGCTCGGGTGAGGTGCCGATGTAGGCGGTGAACGTACCGGGCTCCTCGCCCGCACTGTTGGTGATGCCGGCAAACGTGCTGTAGCACAGGCCCATCTCATCGCGCAGCCGCTTGGTCACGCGCGACGTAAAGCCGGGGCCGGTGCCAAGCACGTGGTCCATCACGGACAGCGCGTAGTAATCGGGGTGGGTGCGCCGCACGCCGACGTGTCCCGCATACACGTGCACCTGCTCGCGCGGCATCGACAGGTGCACGTCGCGGCGCTTCTTGGGCAACCCTGGCGGCGAACAGGCTGGCCGCTCGCTCGACGGGCGTTTGAAGCCGCGGAACGTGCGCGCCAGCAGGTCGAGGGTGACTTCCGGATCGTCGGGTCCCGCGGCGGCCACGTAGCCACCCTTGGGCGCGAACCACGTTGCATGAAAGCGCGCCAACTGCGTGCGCTCGTAGCGCGCCAAGCGGGCCGGTACACCCTTCATGGGGCGAGCGAACGGATGCTCGCCGTAGACCTCGGCGCGAAAACGCAGCGCGGCGACCGTGCCAGGTTCTTCGAGGTCGGACTCGATTTCGGCCAACACCTCGCTGCGCACGCGCGCGAACTCGGCCTTGGGGAACGTCGGCTGCGTCACTGTCTCCATGAGGAGCGGCAGGGCTTGTTTGGCCACCGCCGCGGGGCACCACACGGTGGCGCCACTGGTATTGCCTTCGAGGCCGCCGCCGAGGTTCTCGATCGCCTCGGCCAGCGCCGGGCCGCTGCGCTTGTGTGACCCCTCGTCGAGGCAGTCACCAACCAGGTTGGCGAGTCCGTCTTCGGTCGGCGTCTGGTTACGCACGTCGACCTGGAGCACGACGCCACACGCAAACGTCTGCACCGCCGGGTTGCGCACGGCGAGCAACGTGAGGCCGGTGTCGAGCTCGCGCTCGGCACACTGCAATCGGATGCGTGCGCTCATGCGCGCAATGCCTTGCGCTTGGCGGCCTTCTTGCTGGCCTTCTTGTTGCTGGCCTTCTGGGCAAGCCGAGCCCCCGTCTTCTTCCGCGACGTCTTCTTGGCCGCAGGTCGCTTGTTGCTGACCCTGCGCTTGCTGGGCGCCGCGCCGCGCGGGCCGACGGCGGCTTCCTCGGTCGGCAGCGACCACACCACGTTCCAGCGGTCACTCGCGAAGTAGCGCGCGGCAACCTCGCGCACCTTGCGCGCATCGATCGCGCGGTAGCGCGCCGCCAAGTTCGCCAGCGTGCGATAGCCACCTGGCACGCCCGACTCGAAGCGGGCGATCTTGAGCGCCACGTCCATCACCGCTTCCTGCTCGAACTGCTGCGCCGCCTCGATCTGCGTGCGGGCACGCTTCATCTCGGCCGGGGTCGGGCCGCGGGCGATGAAGGTCCTGATCTCGTCGCGCACCGCTGCCTCGGCTTTTTCGCGCGACGCGCCGGGCTTCAGCTCGACCAGCAGCCAGAACACACCGGGGTCTTGCCGCGTCTCGTTCATCGCCTGCGCCATGGTCGCCAGCTCATCGCCATGCACCAGTCGCCGGTAAAGCCGCGACGTGCGCCCACCGCTGAGGATCTGCGACAGCAGGTCGAGCGCGAGGTCATCGTCTTCGCCGATGCGACAGGTGCGCACGCCCACCACCAAGCGCGACAAGTTGCCGGGGAAGCGCTGCACGGCGCGACGCTCGCCCTTCTGCTCGGGCTCGGTCAGCGCGGTGGCGCGCGCCTGCGCCGACGGCGCGATGCTGCCGAACAGCTCACGCACGCGCTGCTCGGTGCGGGCCGCATCGATGTCGCCGACCACGACCATGAACGCGCGGTTGGGGCCGTAGTGCCTGTCGTAGTAGGCCCGCATGCCTGCGTGCGACAGGCGCTCGAGGTCTTCCTTCCAACCGATCACCGGCAGGCGATACGGATGCACCTGAAACGCCAACGTGCCCGCGACGTGCAGCGCGCTGCGCCACGGATCGTCTTCGCCCATCGCCAGCTCTTCGAGCACGACCGACTTCTCGGCCTTGAACTCCGCCGGATCGAGCAGGCAACCACGCATGCGGTCAGACTCGATCTCCAGCGCAGTCTCCCAGCGGTCGGACGCCATCGAGAAGTGGTACACCGTCTCGTCATTGTCGGTGAACGCGTTGTTGCTCCCACCCATCTTGCTGGTGAGCAGGTCGATGGTGCCCTTGGCCATGCGATGCGTGCCCTTGAACATCATGTGTTCGAGGAAGTGCGACACGCCGGTCTCAGACGTCAATTCGTCGCGGGCGCCGACGTGGTACCACAGCACGCTCGCCACCACGGGCAAGCCACGGCGCTCCAGGAGGAACAGGCGGAAGCCTGAATCGAAACGGACTTCCTTGATGGCGTCGACGTTCATGAATCTTCTTGCCGAGCGACTTGCAGCAGCTCTTGGACCTCGGCCGGTGACAAGAACCGACTCTGACCGCGCGATAGCCGATGCAGCGACAACTGGCCGATGCGGACGCGCTTCAGCACGAGGACGGGATGCCCGAGCTTGGCGAACACACGCCGCAGCTCGTGGTGCTTGTTCTCGCGTACGGTGATCTTCAGGTAGCTGCGATCGCGGCCGATCCGATCGAGATGGATGCGCGCGTGGCCAGAGCGCCCTTCCGACAGCCACACGCCGCCGCGCGCCTTCTCGATCGCCGCCTCACTGATCCGACCGCTCACCAGCGCCGCGTAGGTCTTGGGTACGCCGTAGCGCGGATGCGTCATCGTTTGCGCGAACATGCCATCGTTGGTCACCAGGATCAGTCCCTCGGCTTCGAGGTCCAAGCGACCCACGGTGTAGACCCGGCCGCGCAACGGCGGCAGCATGTCGATGACGCGCGTGTGCTTTTCGTTGGCGGCGTTGGTGCACACGACCCCGGTGGGCTTGTTGAACAGGATGTACACCGGACGATCGGCCTGCACGCGTTCGCCGTCGACCCGAATCTCGTCCGTCTGCGGATCGATGCGCTGGCCGAGTTCTCGCTCCACTTTGCCATTCACCGCCACGCGCCCGGCGACGATCATCGCATCGGCGTCGCGCCGGCTGGTCACCCCGGACAGCGACAGGAAACGGTTGAGTCGGACCAACCCATCCTTCGAAGGAGCCGCCGGCGCGGCAGGCGTAACCGTCACGCCGGCGCGGCGGCGCTGCGACCCGGTAGGCGCACGTGACTTGGGGTGGACGGCACGGCCCGGCCGCGGCGGACGCGCGGTTGGCTGCTTGCGCCGCGTTGGCTTGCGAGCCGGGCGGCCGGAGGATCGACGAGGGTCCTTCATGGACAAAGGGGCGCGCGAAGAACGCGTGTCGGGTTGGCGTACGGATCGGGCACGCCGGGAGCAAGCAGTAAACGTGAGCGACAGCTAGCCGCGCTCGCCCGGCCCCGACCACAACAAGGTCATGGTGCCCACCGGCGAGAAGAAGACGGTGTTGGTGCACGCCGGCACCAACACGCTGTCGCCGGCCACGACCTGCAGGGGCAAGTCCTGTCCGTTGCTGCGCCAACCGATCGTGCCGCCGCCGCGCACCACGGTCGCGATCTTGAAGCTGCCTTCCGTCGACACGTTGAGCGGCGCATCGAGCGTTTGCCGGCGCAGGGTGAAGTGCTCGTTGCGAAACAGCCACTCGAAGCCGTCGTTTGCCGGCGTCGGCTGCACGGTCGTTTCGCTTGGCAGGTCGAAGCGCGCGGCGCGCACGCCCTTGTCCAAGTGAACTTCGCGCTCCCGGCCCCAATCGTAGAGGCGATAGGTGATATCGGAGTTCTGCTGGATCTCGAACAGCACGACGTCAGGGCCGATCGCGTGCACCACGCCCGGCGGCACGCGCACCGCATCCCCGGCCCGCGGCGTGAACGACAGCAGCAGCGACTCGATCTCGGCGGTATGCGCCACAGCCGCGAAGCGCTCGCGCGTGGTACCGACCCGCACGCCGCGGATGATGCGGGCCTGCGGTCCGACATCGAGGATGACCCACGCCTCGTTCTTGCCGCAGTCGCCTTCGGGCCGCGCCAACTCATCGTCAGGATGCACCTGCACCGACAGCGCCTCGCGCGCGTCGATGAACTTCAAGAGCAGTGGGAAGCGGTTCCCCGGTGCCGGCTTGATCCCATGCCCGAGCAGGTTTGGTCCGCCGGTTGCCATCCACTCTGCCAGCGTGCGGCCGTCGGCCTGCATGCGGCTGCTACCCTCGGGGCGATCGAAGACCTCCCAGGTCTCACCGACTTGCTCGCCCGAATCGAGCGTCAGGCCAAGAACGCGCTCGAGCGCCCGACCACCCCAGGGCTTTGCGACGATCTTGCGCTCCAGCAGAGACGGCCGCAGCGGCAGGGGCTTGTTCATTCCTTGCGCGAGTACGGCACCACCCCGGCTTGTTGCAGGTACGGGCACTTTCGGCAGTAGTCGGTGAGATCACCGCTGAACAACCCCTCGCGCAGCCGGCGGTAGTCGGGTCCGTTCCAGATCGCCTCGAACGGCGTCTCGAAGGCATTGCCGAAGATCGGCCGCGTGGGCGAGCAGCACGGCATCACTTCGCCGTGCAGCGCGACGAACACCTTGCGCCACGCCATGTCGCAGTAATAGGCGCCGCGGTAACCGGCCGGTGGTCCGTTGCCGGAGACCGGCGACGGTGCGTCACTGTCTGCAGTCGCCCATTGGCCCTCTGCTTGGCCCTCTGCTTGGCCAATGCCGGCGGGTTGCTCTGCGACACAAGCGGCACCACAGGCGGGAGCATCGGCCGTTGCAGAACTCTCGGCCGTCGCGGCCGCGTCGACAGCGAGGGTGAGGGGCGGCGCCATGACCTCGCCCACCACGATGGCCGGCTTGGCCGACGCGGCTGCACCGACCACGTTCGCGCCGATGCCAGGCCCCTCCGACGGCTCGGCGCCGTCGAGCGGGAGAGGCAACGGCAACTCGGTGTGCATGCCGAGTCGTGCCGCTACTTCGCGGGCCTTCGCCAGCGCCGCGTTGGTGCGCTCGGGGCACGACATCGGCGACGAGGCGCGGATCCGTTCGCTGGTGACGATCACGAAGCAACCAGTCACCAGGTCGACATCGTTGGCGGCGGCGATCTCGATGATCTGCGCCAGCTCGTCGATGTTCTCGCGCATGATGACGATGTTGAAGCCAAAGCGCACCTGCTTGCGCAGGCCAAGCTCGCGGCGCAGGCGAGCAAACTCGGCAACGTTCTCCAAGATCTGCTCGAAGTTGGCGCCACCGCGCACGTGCTCGAACGTCGCCTTGGTCGCGCCATCGAACGACACCGTCAGGTGCGCCAAGTGCGGCATCAGCTTCGCAAGCCGTTCACCTCGCATCAGCATGCCGTTGGTGTACATCTCGACCTTGATGCCGTGGCGTTCGACCTCTTGCAGGAACTCGTCGAAGTAGGGCAACACGAACGGCTCGCCACCCAACGTCGGGTTGACCGTGCGTATGTGTGGGAACGCGGCCTTCACCACCAACCGAAACATGTCGATCGGCATCGTGAACTTGGTGCGTCCCTGGCCGCGCATTTCGTCGCGTAGCATCTCGAAGCCGCACATGAAGCAATGCAAGTTGCACGCTCCAGTGAACTCGAACACCGCGTGCATCGGCCAACCCTTGACCACACCATGGCCATCGAGTTCGGCGGCGAGAACGCTGGCGTCGTTCTGCCTTTTTTGGGCTGCGTAGGGGAGGGACACGATGGCGAAGCGGACCGAGGGGGGCGAAGCATACCCCGACCTCAGGGGCAAA
Source organism: Planctomycetota bacterium (assembly GCA_031423015.1). GTDB lineage: Bacteria > Planctomycetota > UBA1135 > UBA1135 > UBA2386 > DATGPD01. The sequence continues at coordinate 35,039 of JANPER010000171.1, forward strand.
CACCGGCTTGTCGATCTCCGGAGCGCGGGCAGCGTCGCAGCCCGAACGGGAGCTTGCGGTTTCTGCGACCGCGATCATCGCTGGGTCGATCGCAGCACAACGCGTGGCTCGAGTCGGCGCGCCTCGATGCGATGGGAGGATTGAGGACGGCTTGGTCCGGATTGATGCAGCGTCGCGTTACGGAGCACGCGTAGCGCGCTATTCGGTTGGTTCCATCCTCGCGCGCGTCGCTTGCCGGGCTGCGACCGGTGAAGTAGCCTTCGGCATCCGTTGCGGCAGACGACCGCCAGTGGACCTAGCGTCCGCCCCCTGTACCTTCAACCGTAACTATTGGCAATGACGGCTGTTTCATCCGCTCTGGCTCAACGCATGCGTTGGCAGGTCCCACATCTGTTTGCACTCGTCGTGTTGTTCAGCGCGATCGCGCCTGAGCTAGCAGCGCAACGGTTCGCCGAACGACAGACCCTATCGCAGCGGCGGCGAGCCGGCGTCGCCTACGACCAAGCGCGTAGCCGCATGGTGATGTTCGGTGGCGCCCAGAACCGCGGCACGACGTTTGTCGCCGGGTTGCGCGAAACCTGGGAGTGGGACGCGGTTTCCTGGACGCGGCGCAGCGGCTTGGCGGGTGAGCCCAACGCCTCCGACAGCACCCGTGGAATGGTCTACGACCCCGTCCTTGGCAGGGTCGTGCTGGCCAACTTCAACGGCCAACTGTTCGAGATGCTGCGCTGGGAGGGCTTGCGGTGGCAGCCCATCAACACGGCTAGCCGACCGAGCTTTCGCCAGCATTACAGCGTCGCCTACGACGAACTCCGCCGGCGCATCGTGCTGTGGGGAGGGTCCGACCCGACCGGCGCGCAGCTCGATGTGTGGGAGTATGACGGTACCAATTGGAACCCGGTCAGCGCGCCGGGGCCGACCGGCCGCAACGATCCGACGCTGGCCTGGGATGGTGTGCGCGGCAAGATCATCCTGTTCGGCGGGCGCACGATCGGGGCCACGCCGACGCCGATCGCGGAGATGTTCGATTGGGACGGCTCTGCCTGGACGCGTTTGACGCCAGCCACGGTTCCTGCAGCCCGCAGCCAGCACTCGATGACATGGGATCCGCTACGGCGACGGGTCGTGATGTTCGGCGGAGGCGTGGGCGTCCCTGGCACGGTGCTCGATGACACCTGGGAGTGGGACGGGACGAATTGGGTGCGGGTCGCCCCCACGACTACGCCTCCGGGACGCTGCGGCCACGGCGCCACCTTCCACGCGGGTCGTGGTCGGGTGGTGATCACCTGTGGTGAGACATCGAATGATCTGCTGGGCGACACCTGGGAGTGGAACGGCACCAACTGGTCGGTTGCCACGGCTTCCGAGTCCCCCGCGCTGCGCTCGGACCACGCCATGGCGTACGACAATGCGCGCGGAAACAGCGTTCTCTTCGGCGGCAGGGATCACCTGGGGCAGTCCCTCGGCGACACGTGGATCTGGGACATCTCGCGATGGACACAGGTCACCCCGGCAGCGGCGCCAAGCAGCCGACTCGATCACTTCATGGTGAGCGATCTGGCAAACAGCAACGTGGTGTTGTTTGGCGGACTTGCTTCAGGAGTCGCGCAAAACGACACCTGGCTATGGAACGGCACGACCTGGTCGCCTACCTCGCCAGCCTCCCGCCCGACGGCACGCTACGGGCATAGCATGGCGTACGACGTTGGGCGCGGCCGCGTTGTCTTGTTCGGGGGCTCACTGCCGACGGCCGCGTTGCTCAACGACACATGGGAGTGGGACGGCTCCAATTGGCAGCAGGTGTCGACACCATCGATGCCACTCGGGCGCACCGACCACGCCATGACTTACGATTCTGCTCGCAGCCTGGTTCTGCTGTACGGCGGGCGCACCTCCCCCTCCCTCTACAACCAAGAAATCTGGAGCTACGACGGAACCACCTGGTTCAATCTCACTCCCACGACGGGCGTACAACCGGGCCTCCGCGGCAATGTCGGCTTCGTTTTCGATCCCCGCCAGAACAAGTCGTTCGTGTACGGCGGCCAGGTGAGTGCCGCATCGTTCGTTGCGACGGTGCATGATTGGAATGGCTCTAGCTGGACGGCGCCTTTCGTTGGCATTCCTCCCGCTGCGCGGGGCGGGCACTCGATGATCTGGGATGGCGCCGCGCGCCGTACGCTGATCTTCGGTGGCGAATCATCCGGCAGCCTCCGCCGGGCCGACACCTGGACCTTCAGTCTGAACCCGCAGGGCACCGTCGGACCGCCGATTGATGCGCGCCGCCCCGACTGCGGCGGCGGCGCTACCCCGGTGTTGACCGGGTTCGGCAACCCCACGGTCGGCAACCGAAGCTTTGCGCTGGACTTCACCGCGGCCAACCCGCCGACCAACGCCTCACCGGTGTTCTACTTCTTGTCCCTTACGCGAGGGACGTCGAGCTTCGGCACCTGCCAATTGGTCGTCGATCCCGCCACGCTGTTCTTCACGGCTTACCGCTTGCAGCTCAACACGCTGGCTTCTCTGGCGCTACCGCTGCCGCCGTCGACCAGCCTGTTCGGCGCCTCGTTCTATGCACAGTGCATGTTCGTGGATCCGCCGTCCAATCTGAACGGGATCGGGTTCTCGGCTGGCGCGCTGGTCACCATCGGCGACTACTGACCAGCTTCAACCGTGGCGCAGCATAGCAAGCCAAGCTAGCCCGGACTATTCACGAGGGAGCGAGCGAAAGCCCGCTATGCCGCACGGTGCCAAGGCGCGCGGCAGGTTCGTGTCGGCCCTCGGCATTCTGCCGCATGCCGAGGGCCAGCCCAGTCGGTTCTCCCGGAGGCGTGGTGTTTGCCACGTTGAGGACAGGTTCTGCCGCGCAACGCCGGCAGCGAGCGGCAGAGCGGTGCTTGCAGCCGTTCGCTGGTGAATAGTCCGGGCTAGCGGCCTGACTCCTGCTTCCACCGCTTGACGAGCGACTCCAGCTCAGCGCGCCATTCGTCGAGCACGCTGTCGGCCAGCAGACTGTCAACTTCCGAAAGCACCGCCTCCCTGCGACCGCGATCCCATTCCCGCTTCAACTGCCGCAGCTCTTGGTCGAACCAGGTGCGACCGGACTTGACAAGCTCCGCCCGATAAGCCCGCACTCGCTCCACGACGGCCGGATCACCACCTCGAGCCGAGAACTCGTCGAGCGTCGCAATCGCGTCGCGGTAGCGGGGTCGCTTGAGCCGTGTCGCCCGCCGCGCGGCGAACAACACGTCCTCGACATCGCTAGGCTGATCTAGCTGAGCGGCTGCTGCGTAGCGCGCACGCAGCGTTGCTGCCTCTTGCACCATGTGCGCTGACTCAGGGTAGCGCTCGCAGATCGCGGCATAGCGCTCACGCCAGGTGTCCGCCGCGCGTACGAACTCGCGGCAAGCAGGCCGCAACGTGGGCGATGCCGCGAGGTACGACCGCTCGAAGACGCGCAAGTTCTCGAGGCCTTGGCGCGCTAGATCCAACACGGACGCATCCGCCGCGACCAGTGAGGTCGCTTTGATGCTGGCCGCGAAAACCGCGATGCGGCGCCGCAGGTCGTCGTTGGCGTCGACGCGCTCTGCCGCGGTTTGTGCTGTCCGCAGTGCCTGCTCGGGATTGCCCCGCACCAACTGGGTTTCCGCCAGTGCGAACAGGTCATCGGCGCTCTTCACGCCATCCGAATTCGACAACAAACGAATAGCGATCCAGACCACTGCTGCGGCCAACAACAGCAACCCGGTGAACAAGTGCCAACGCGGGCCCTGAGGCGATTCACGCTTGCGCCGAGCGCCCTCGCGCTGCTCACGCCCTGAGCGGCGGTCGCTCGCTTCGCGTTTCGTGCTCGGGACGACCAGCCTGCCGCCCGTCACCGGTTGGTCGCGACGCGGCGAAGGCGGCGAATTCGCCGATGCCACCGGCGTCGAATTCACGGTGGGTGGCCTGCTGATCGGTGCTGGCCGCGCAGTTAGGTCGACAAACTCCAGCGCACAGTCCGCGCCGAGTTCAACTCGATCGCCGTGACACAAGCGATGCCGGGTTGCCGATGCGCCATTCACCCGTAGCGGCGCAGCCGCGATCGGGCTCACCCACACGCCATCATCGGTGCGCCACACCATGACGTGCACGTCGGCCACGTCAGGTTGCTCGATGCGGATCGCGTTGCTGGCTGCCGAGCCGGCGGTCAGCGAATCGTCGAGGATGTCGTACAGCCGCGACTGCCCGCCGACGATGATCTTGAACCGAGCCACTGGTAGAGGACGATTGGCAGCCCGTGCTGCAAGAGCCGCGGATGTCGCAGCGCGCGCGAATCTACCCTAGTCGCCTTTTGGCGACGATGCCAAATTCGCCAACTAACGGCACTTGCAGCCAGGCGCGGTCTGCGGTCTGACGCGCCAAACGGAGCGGCGCGAGTCTACTCCGGCAGCTCGCTCTCAAAGTCACGACCCGCACCGAAGTTCTGCGTCCAGAGACGACCCCGTTGCCCGCACGCGAACTCGGTGTGGGCCACGCCGAGGATGTTGCGGTGGTGCCCGGACGAATGCAGCCAGGCGAGGTGCGCACCCGCCGCCGAATCGTTGGTGGCGATGTTCTCGCTGCCGCCGTGTCCGTAGCCGGCCAAACGCATCCGGTCGTAGGGAGTGCGATTCTCTCCCACCGGCGAGATGTGACCGAAGTAACCCATGCGCTCCATCTCTTCGCAGTGTTTGCGGGCCGCTGCGAGCACCCGCAGGTCGACCACCAACGGGGCACGTCCCAGCATCGCGCGATAGGTGTTCGTGATCTGCAGCTCTTCGCGTTCGGCGGCGCTCAGCGACGCCGTGCGCTTGCTGTTGAGCTTGGCGATGCGCACGGCCAGGCGCGAACGCTCGACCTCTTCGACATCCTTGCAGAAGCTCTTGATGTCGAGTTCGCGCTGGTCCGGCAACGCCAGCAACCACCGCATGCGCGCGGTCACCGCCGGTGATCGTTCGCCAAAGCCATCGAGAACCTTGGAGACCCAACGAAAGCGCTCGAGGTCCGTCGCGATGTTCTCGGGCACGCTGAATCGAAGCGAGCCACCCTCCCACAGCGCGCGCACTGCATCGACGCGCTCGTCGACATCGCGCTGCACCGCGTGGTACTGCGCCGCTTTCTCGCTACTCACCGCGGGCGGCGAGTAGGGGTAGAAGTAGCTGTCCTCGTCGAAGATCAAGGCAAGCGCGTGCGCTCGCGCGGCATCCAGCTTCTGCCGTTCCGCCGCCAATCGGTCCCAGTTCTTCTTGAACGGATGATTCTGCAGCCGCTCCGCAAGCAGGCGCTGGTGGCGCCGCAGCACTTGAATCACCGAATCGAGCTGGTCTGGGCCGCGACCAAGCACATCGGACAACACGTGCTCGCGCGCCTTGGCGTCGCCCTTGAGGGCACTGCCTAGCTTGCCATCGAGTTCCTTGACGAGCGGCGACTTGGCCGCGTCGGTGAAACGCCCACCATCGACCTTGTAGCCGCTCTCGGGGACGCGTTCGCCGCGCGCGCGCGCCAGCAGCACGTCGGCCCTCGGCTTGACCGTCGCATCCTTACGCAGCGCGCCGAGCAACCGCTGCTCGGCCAGCGCCTCGTCGCCGGAACTCAACGCCAGCACGGCAGCACCCAGGAACGCCTCGGCCGCAGGATCAACTACCCTGAGGATCACATCGACGGCCATCGCGGGCAGTTCGGCCCAGGTCAACAAGATCTCACCCGATTCGCCAGCAAAGCGCAGGCGAGCCCCATCGCAATCGAGCAGCCGCGCCTGCAGATCATCGGCAAGACGGACATCGGGCTTGGCCGCCGAGCGTAGGCCACGCGCGACCGCGCCGTGCAGGCCGGCGATCAAGTTGCTGTCGTCGCCGCGCGCGCGCAGCTCGGCCGCGAAGGCCGCGTCGCGCGGTGCCGCCTGCCGCGCCGCCTCGGTGAACTGTTGTTGGGCGCGCCCATAATCACCCGCCAGGTAGGCGGTCTCGCCGGCCTCGACCAAGCGCAACAGGTCGCCGAGCGGGTCGACGAACGACTTGACCGGCACGGGCGGCGCAGTCGCTGGCTGCGATGCCGCGCACACCTTGGCGTAGCTCTCGATGTGGTCACGCTCGGCGTCGGGCAGCCGCACCGCAAGGTCACGCAAGTAGATACTCGCATCGTTCCCACGGCCGAGTGCCACCAGCTCATCGGCTTGCGTCTTCGCGTCGCGCTGCAACGACTCCAACCGCGCCTTCCATTGCGCCTGCAGCTGCTCTGCCCTGGCGGCGAAGTCAGGGTCGGCGGCAATCCGCCCGATGAAGCCACCGGCCGCGCGCAGATCGTCGCGTGTCAAAGCCTGCTCGGCACGCGCCACGAGGTCGATCGACGGCACCGGGGGCGAAGTCGGCGCTGCACCGGGGTGTGCGTTGGCGTCGCGCACCGCCGGCTTGCTGTCACTCAGCATGTCAGCCTCAGCGCGGCGATCGGACGGCGGCGCCTGCAACCCCGACGACGAAGTCTTCGGTGGCGTAGCCGGGGCCACCTGATCCTCCGAGGGCGGCGCCCCCGGCGGCCTGAGCTGACGCAGCTCGAGCACCCGCCCGATCACCCGCCGCGCAGCCGCGCGTTCGATGGCGTCGCGCGCCGAGGCCTCACGCCGGCGCAACTCGCCGATCTGTTCGCCCATCGACCGCGCCGCAGTCGTCGACATGACTTCCTTCTCCAGGGTGTCGATGTGCCGTCGCAAGCGGCTGACTTCGCCGGCGTAGCCATCCACGACGGCAAGCCGCGCCGCGTCATTGCGCGCCCAGGTGAGGCGCGCATGCTGCACCAGTCGATCGGCCTCCACGTGATCGCCGTGCGCCAACACCTCAGAGACGCACACCAGGGATGCAGGTGGCCGATCGCTGCTCGAGAGCCACACGCCGAGCAACACCACCACCACGCCACCGGCGATGGCGTAGGGAAGCCACGGCTTCGTGGTGGCTATGGCGCGTGGTTGCCGCAGCCGCAGCCGCGGGCTATCGGCCAGAACTTCATCCGCCGTCGTGCGGCGCACCACGCGCTTGCCCAGCACGAGGGTCGCACCGGCAATCTCGATCCGGTCGCCAACTGCCAGCGCAATCTGCGCCACGGCTTCACCGTTGACGCGCGTTCCACCAGGGCTGCCGAGGTCTACGAGCTTGTAGACCAACGCACCGTCGCGGCGCAGCGGCTCCACGCGTGCGTGGTGGGCGGCGGCCGTGGCAGTGCGCAGGCGAATGTCGCAGTCAGCAGCGGTCCCGATGACTACGGCGCGGGATTCCAACGCGAACGTCAGAACTTCCCCGCCATCGAGGATTTGAAAACTGAGCATGCTCCGCTCGAGGATCGGTCGGAGGGCAGGACGAAACGAGGTACGGGGGCTGGAGGTGACCGCAGCGTCCGCCGCGGCCGCCGGACTGTAAGCACTCGGGGTGCCGGCGGCAAAACCCTTGTCACCTTCAAGCAGGGCCGACCAGAAAGCGACCGCGAACCCCCGTCCCCATCGCCCGGTCGGTGACGGTTTCGCAAGGTCACACGTCGCGGGAAGATCCCGATCGCAGTCGACACGACCGACGTAACGGCTCAGGGGTCGGGGTCGGCCCGCTCCCGCTCCCGCTCCCGTTTCCGACAACGCTCCAGCAGGTTCCTACGGCGCACGTCATAGATCGCTCGACAGATCCTTCCGCCGCACTTCGGGCCCTTCTGCGAGCGCCGCCACGCGCTGCATCTCGTTGATGAGCTGGCGCACGTTGCCCGGCCACTGTCCGGCTGCAATCGCCGCTTCCGCTGGCGCCGACAGCCGCAGCGGTCGCTCGCGATGCGCGCATGACTTCGCCAAGAAGTGCCGCGCGAGCACGACGATGTCGTCACCGCGCTCGCGCAACGGCGGCAGCGTGACGCGCAGCACGTTGAGGCGATAGAACAGATCCTCGCGGAACGTGCCCTGCCCGACCATCGCCTGGAGATCCTTGTTCGTTGCCGCGACCACTCGCACGTCGACCTTGCGCGCGCGATTGCCACCCACCGGTCGCACCTCACCCTCTTGCAGCGCGCGCAGCATCTTGGCCTGCATCGACTGCGGCATGTCGCCGATCTCGTCGAGAAACAAGGTGCCGCCGTGCGCCGCCACAAAGTGGCCGGCGTGGTCCTTGATGGCGCCGGTGAACGAGCCCTTGGCGTGGCCAAACAGCACCGACTCCAACAAGGTCTCCGGGATCGCCGCGCAGTTCTCGCTCACGAACGGCCCGCCCTTGCGCAGGCTGAAGTCGTGCAAGGCGCGCGCCACCAGCTCCTTGCCCGTGCCGCTCTCGCCCAGAACGAGCACCGGCATGGGCGTCGGCGCGAACTTCTTGATGTCAGCGAACATCCCCTGCATCGCGCGAGTGGAGCCCAGCATGCCAGCGAAACCCGCGGGACGGGGAGCGTCGGCAGCACCGTCGGCAGCTGCGTCGGTCACGACGTCAGCAGGCGCGGCGAACACGGCGCACAACTCGCTCAAGAGATCTGGGTCAGCGAGTGCCCGAGCCTCCGCCGCCAGCGCGCGCGCGCGCTGCAAGAGTTCGTCGCGGCCGCTCACGCGTCGCACCCACCGTCGAGCCCGCGGTCGATCCGCAGGTTCGAGTACTCGAGCAGCAAGTTGCGTTCGACGCCGTCGGCAAAGCGCACGAGCGCCTTGGCCTGGATGCCGGCGCCCGATGTGCGCACGACCGCCCCGCGCCCAAAGGTCGGATGCACGACGCGCACGCCGACCTTGATGTTGCGGTCGTTGCCGCGCTCGACTTCGTCGGCCGGGCCAAAGTCGAACGACGTGTCCGCCGCTTGGCCGGGTTCGTCGTCGACTGGCCGGTCATTGGCCACCTCCGCATAGAAGCCGCCGCGCAGCCCGAACCCGCCGCTCCCGACCTGCTGCACGCAGTCCGACGGCACTTCCATCAAGAACGGCGACGATCTCTGCCGCTCGTACTTGCCGGCGAGCATCCGGCTGCGCGCGCGCGTCAGACAGAGCGAGGTCTTCGCCCGAGTCATCGCCACGTACATCAAGCGACGCTCTTCTTCCATGTCCTCGGGACTGCCCACGAAGCGCGTGTTGGGGAACACGCCGTCTTCCAAGCCGGCCAGCCACACGTGTTCGTACTCGAGTCCCTTGGCGGCGTGCACCGTCATCAACGTCACCGCGGGCTGGTCGTCCGCGAGGTCGGCAGAGGTGAGCAGGGTCACGAACTGCAACCAGCCAGCGAGGCCGCTGGTCGGCTCGCTGACGTCGAAGGTCGCGGCGTCCGACAACAGCTCTTCGACGTTCTCCTTGCGGCTGTAGTCCGCGAGGTCACCCAGCGACGTCGCGAACTCGAGGTAGCCGGTGTGGTCCAACACGGCTTGCAGAGCCGCTTTGGCCGACGTCGCCGCTCGGGCTGCCTCGATCGCCGCCGCGAGTTGCACCAGGCCGGCGCGAACCTTGGGCTTGTGTCGCTGCTGAATGCTCGGCTCGCACATCGCCTCGGCAAGCGATAGGCCCTCGGCTGCCGCCTGCGCCCGCAGGCTCGCCAGCGTCGCGGCCCCGATGCCGCGCGGCGGCACGTTGATCACGCGTTCGGCGCTGACGTCGTCGAGCGGATTCGTCACGACACGCAGGTAGCCGAGCAGGTCCTTGATCTCACGCCGCTCGTAGAACGTGATGCCGCCGACCAAGCGATAGTCGATGCCCGCCCGTCGGAACTGCTCCTCGAACTGCCGGCTCAGGTGATGCGCGCGGTAGAAGACCGCCATCGCATCGGCCGACTCCCCCTCGCGCAGCCTGGCCTGCACGGCCTGCACCACGAAGCGTGCCTCGGCGTCGGCGGACTCGGCGACGAACAGCGAGATCTTGTCGCCCTCATCGCGCGTCGGCCGCAAGGTCTTGTCGAGCCGACCCTCATTGCGCTCGATCACGGCTTGCGCGGCCCGCAGGATGCAAGCAGTCGAACGGTAGTTCTCCTCCAACCGAATGACGGTGGCGCCGGCAAAGTCGCGCTCGAAGCCCAGCAAGTTGCCCAGCTCCGCGCCGCGGAAGCGATAGATCGACTGATCCGGATCGCCGACCACGCACAGGTTGCGCTCGCCGTTGCCGGCCAGGAGGCGAGCGATCGCGTACTGCACCCGGTTGGTGTCCTGAAACTCGTCGACCAGGAGCCAACGATAGTGCCGCTGGTACGCCTCGGCCACGGTCGGGTGCTGCTGCAAGAGATCGAGGAACACCAGCAACAGGTCATCGAAGTCCATCGCGCCGTGGTTGCGTAGACGCTGCTGATACTCCGTGTAGAGCCGCTTGACGACGGCGTCGATCTCGCCGCGCGCAGCGAATTCGCCGGGCTTCACACCCTCGTTCTTCAACCGCGAGATGTGGCGTCCGACCTCACCCGGCGACAGCTTGGTCTGCACGCCGAGGTCCGCAATGAGCGTCTTGAGGCAAGCGTCACGATCGTAGGTGTCGTAGATCGTGAAGTTCTTGGGGTAGCCGAGGTGGTGCGCGTCCTCGCGCAGGAAGCGCGCGCACGCCGAGTGGAACGTCGCGACGCGCACCTGGCGTCCGCCCAGCTGGTTGACGCGCCGCACCATCTCGCCCGCGGCCTTGTTGGTGAAGGTCAGGGCCAACATCGAGCGCGGGTCTTCGCCATCGAGGAGCAGGCGCGCGATGCGGCGGGTGACCACACGCGTCTTGCCCGAGCCCGCGCCCGCGACCACCAGCAACGGGCCGCTGCCGTGCATCACGGCGCGACGCTGGGCGTCATTCAGGTCGGCGAGGAGATCCACCGGCCAAGTCTAAGGGCCGTGCCAGCGAACACCATCTCGCGCGCAAACAGTCGGCCCGCGTCACGCCCTGGGCTGCCACGGGCGACGCACTGCAACGCCAGAGCTCATGGTGGGCAACACGAACGAAAACGGCGCCGAACGCGGAGCGTTGGGCCACAGGAGGACACAAACCACCGATGACCGCACGCACTTCAAATCTCTCCCTGGCCATCCTGCCGATGCTGGCTCTCGCAGCCTGTGACAAAGCGTCGCAGGCGGCCCCCACCGGCACAAGCGCCAGCGCTTCGACGCCCGCGCTGGAAGTCGCCCTCCGCGGCGAAGAGAACGCCGTCCTGACGGCGCCGCCCAAGGTGCCACCGCCCATCACGCGCAAGCACCCTACGCGCGTCGTCGTCAAGCTCGAGGTCAGGGAGAAGCTGATGCCCATCGCCGAGGGCGTGGAATACACGTTCTGGACGTTCGGCGGCACCGTGCCGGGTTCCTTCATCCGCGTGCGCGAGGGGGATCAGGTCGAGTTCCACCTGAGCAACCATCCGGACAGCAAGATGCCGCACAACATCGACCTGCACGCGGTCACCGGACCGGGCGGCGGCGCCGCGGCGTCGTTCACCGCCCCAGGACACACCTCGCAGTTCTCGTTCGCAGCATTGAACCCCGGCCTCTATGTCTATCACTGCGCCACGGCGCCCGTGGGCATGCACATTGCCAATGGCATGTATGGCTTGATCTTGGTCGAGCCGAAAGAAGGCCTGCCGCGAGTCGATCGCGAGTACTACGTGATGCAGGGTGACTTCTATACCGGTGGGTCTTACGGCCAGACCGGGATCCAAGGCTTCAGCATGGAGAAAGCCGTCCGTGAGGAGCCCGACTACGTAGTCTTCAATGGGTCAGTAGGCGCCCTCAACGGCGACAAAGCACTCACTGCCAATGTCGGGGAAACCGTGCGTTTGTTCGTCGGCAACGGCGGTCCAAACCTGATTTCCAGCTTCCACGTCATCGGCGAGATCTTCGACCTCGTCTATGACGAGGGTGGTGGTATCGCCAACACCAACGTACAGACGACGCTGGTACCCGCCGGCGGCTCGTCGATGGCCCAGTTCAAGGTCGACGTACCAGGTACCTTCATCCTCGTGGACCACTCGATCTTCCGCGCCTTCAACAAGGGGGCGCTCGGCATGCTCAAGGTCGACGGACCGGCCAGCACGTTGGTCTACTCCGGCAAGCAGGACGATCGCGTCTACCAACCCGAGGGTGGCGCCATCCAGAGCGTGTCGGTTGCGAAGACGACGCCGCTGCCGGCCAACCTGAGCAAAGAGGAACGCATGGGGCATGGCGCCCGCGTCTACGCGCAGGTGTGCATGGCGTGCCACCAGCAAGATGGCAAGGGCATCCCCGCCGCGTTCCCACCACTCGCCAAGTCGGACTACTTGATGGCGGACACGCGACGCTCGATCGACGTGGTGCTGAAAGGCCTGCAAGGGCCGGTCACGGTCAACGGCACGGCCTTCAATAGCGTCATGCCGGCGCTCGCGCTGAGCGATGACGACGTGGCCAACACCCTCACGTATGTGCGCAACTCGTGGGGCAACGCCGGCGACATGGTGACGAGCGCAGACGTTGCGGCGGCGCGAGGGGGCAACTAGGGAACCGGAGCATGACGCACTCTGCCTGGAACAGCACGAGCACCTTGGTGTGTGCAATGCTGATCGGCGGCGCCATCGGTTGCGGCCGGCGCCATGCGACGGTGCAGAGCAAGCCGCCCGCTACCGCGTCGCCCAGTGAGCCCAGCGTCAGCACGCCGCTCGTCAGCGTGCCCGCGCTCACGTATCGCCCGCCCTCGCCAGGACCGAACGACCAAAAGACGGTGACTCTGGCGCCGTTCCAGTTGGAGGCGCACGCGGTGACCAACGCTCAATACCTCGACTTCGTCGGCGCAGAACCCGCGTGGCAACGACAGCGCGTGCGCGCGGTGTTCGCCGATGCCGGTTACCTGCAGCACTGGCCAGGCGACCTAGAGATCGCGACCAGCGATCGCGACCTTCCAGTCGTGAACGTGTCGTGGTTCAGCGCGCGCGCGTATGCCGCGTGGCGTGGCCGCCGCCTACCGACGCAAGCCGAGTGGGAAGCCGTGGCCGCCGTCGGCCTGCTGGCGCTCGACGGGAGCACCGAGCTCGGAACAATGAAGCGGATCCTCGATTGGTACTCCAGGCCGGGCGGCGCTCCCTTGCAAGCGGTGCGCAGCACACCGCCCAATTGCCTGGGTGTGTATGACCTGCACGGCCTGGTATGGGAATGGGTCGAGGACTTCAACTCCGCCCTGCTCACCGATGACTCCCGCGGTGGTGGCAGCAAGGACAACAGCTTGTTCTGCGGCAGCGGCGCGCTCGGCGCCGCAAACCCGAGCGACTACGCGACGTTCATGCGGCAGGCCTTCCGCAGCGGGCTCCGCGCGCGCTACACGGTGCGCAACCTCGGCTTCCGCTGCGCGGCCGACCTGGTTCGCACCCACTGACTCATGCCCACAAACGCCCCTACCAGCTTGTTACGCGGCGCCGCCGGCCGCGGCACGGCAACCTTGATCGCTGCGCTCGCCCTCGCGCTCGGATCTGCCTGCGGGCCGAGTGTGCCAAGTTGCTGCGCCGAGAGCCCCGAAGGCGGCGCCTCGGCGTTGCCGACCGAGTCCATCTGGAACCTCGAGAGCACGTGGCAAGACCAGCGCGGCGCGGCGATCACGCTCGCGAGCCTCGCGGGCCGACCGGCGATTGTGACCCTCATCTTCACCCACTGCACCTACGCCTGTCCCCGCATCGTCGCCGACTTACAGGAACTCAGCCGGCAACTCGGAGCGACGCGCGAGCGCGTGCGCTTCGTCCTGTGTTCGATGGATCCCGCGCGTGACACCCCCGCACGCCTGGCGCAGTTCGCCACCGAGCGCGGCCTCGGCCCGGAGTTCCTGCTGCTGACCAGCCCCGAGACCAACGTCCGCGAACTCTCCGCGGCGCTCGACCTTCCCTACAAGGCCCTCGACAACGGCGACTTCGCGCACAGCAATGGCTACGTGGTGGTCGACGCGCATGGCCGCCTGCTCACGCGCATCCGTACCCTCGGCGCCGACTCAGAACCCGCTCAGCGCGCAATCAGTGAGGCGCTGAAGCAGTGATGCCCGTTGTCGGCCGCGCCGCAGTTCAAGAGTTCAAAAGACGAACGTAGCCTGCGCGTACGCAAACGAGATGTCATCGCTCGGCCCCGACTGCTCCACCACGTCGCCGGCCAGGAAGTAGCTCACACCGAGCAGCGCGCTCAGGTGACGGTTCACCTGCCATTGCGCCGTCCAGTCGACTTCGAACCCAACCTGACGCCCGCGCGCACTGCCGCCCGGACGCAGCACGGTACCGGCCGCGTCGTACAGCCCATCGTTGCGGTCGGCGAGCCAGAACGCGTGCGCTTCGAGCGCGGTCTTGAGGCTAGGACTCAGCTTCGCCTCCACGCCGCCGCTGGCATCGATGATGTTCTGTCGGCCGATGGCGTCGATCGCGCCAAAGTAGGCGTGCCCGAGCGGGAACAGCTGTTGGAACGTCTGCACGCTCCCGCCTGGCCGCCGATCGCCGCTGGCGTAGTCGAAGCCCAACCACGCACGCGGCTGCAGATCGCCAGCAAAGGTGTGACCAGCGAGCAACGCAACCATGTACGCGTTCACGTCGGCCTGGCCGATCTCGCCGAACTGCCACGCCGCTTCGATGTCGAAATCGACTCGACTCGACGCGGGCGGCTGCCAAAGGCGGGTCCCCAGCGTCCAGCGCTCATTTGCGCCCACGGTGCCGTTGAAGCTACTTGCCTGACGATCGAGCCAGAGTGCGTAGACGTCGATGCCGAGCTGTTCCTTGGTCGCGCGGCGGGTGGCATACACGCCACCAAAGTCGACGCCGCGCTGCACGTCGTTGAACCGATACTTCTGCGATTGAACGAACTGCGTCAGGAACGCGGTGACCGCGATCGATTCACCCTCGATGATCGCCGAGCCGCCATCCCAGGCGCGCAATGTGTTGGGCCACGGCAACGGACTCACCAGCCGCTGGCGGCCGAACAGGAACTGCTGACGACCTGGTCGCAGCGTGAGCGTCCAGCCATCCAGCAGCGGCGTCTTGACGTCGAGAAACCCCTGAGCCAGGTCGACGCTATCGACATCGCTCGCACGCCGCACGCCGACCAGGTCGCGGTCCGTAGCCCACGCGCTGATCCCCTCCGCAAACAGACGCACTTGCGGCCCGAGGTGCAGATCGCCATGCAAACGTGCCCGCGTCAGCAGAAACACGTCGCGATTGTCGGCGGTCGCCGGCGCACCGAAGCGAAAGCCATCCCAAGCCTCCAGGCGCAGGCGACCCTCGCCACCGAAGCTCAAACCCATGGAGCCGTCGTCGCGCAGGGCGATGTATTTGATCGGATCGAACAGGTCGCCCGACGCGGCTGTGGTCGCCAGCGCCGACCAGTCCTCGTCTTGGCGCAGCGGCTGGTACTTGATCGTGGCCGCCTTGGCAGGCCCTTCGACCTGGGCCGATGCCAGCGATGCGACGGAATAAGCGAGGAGCAGGTAGCGCCCGTGGCTATGCACAGGTCGAGTACCGATTCGCGAGCGCCTGGACGTGCCCGCGATCCAAGTGCGGCGCCAGGGTGCCGAGCAGGCGTTGACGGGCTCGGCGAATCCGAATCGCGATGGTGCCCTTGGGCAGGCGCAGGGCACGCGACACCTCGGAGTACGGACGCTGCTGCTGTACGCACAGATGAAACACGGTCCGGTAGCGCTCGGGCAAGTCGGCAACGGCCGCCGACAGAACATGGCTCAACTCGCTCGCCTCGGCCGTCTCGGTGGCGGCGCTGGGCACATGCGCGAGCAGGTCAGTCGCATCCTCGGTTCCCCAAGCGGTACCGCCCACCCGTGCCGCACGCCGAAGGCGACGCAGCGCGGTGAGCGCGTGGTTCCGGGTCACACCGATCAACCACGCGCGGAAGTTGGTGCCGGGCTGGTAGCGCGCGCGTTCGAGCCAGATCTTCTCGATCGCCTCGGTCGCCACATCGGCCGCCAAGCTCGGCTCGCGCACGATGCCTTGCACCACGCGGCGAAGCTCGCGGCCGTACCGCCGCTCCAGTACCGGCAGCGCGAGGTCAGCCTTACCTTCGCGGATCATCGTCATCAGGTCGTCATCCGCGGAGTCCAGCAAACAGGTGGGAGCGTGCGAGGCGTTCATGCCAACGCCTTGACAAGCCCAGTGCCAAAGGCGCCTGGCCTGGCCGAAATGGACCCAAGAGGGTCACACAAACATCTGTCGGCATGCGGTTTAAGAACTTTGAAAATCACTCAGGCGCCACGCCTCGAATCCCCAAAACGACTCTCGCTTCTGAGAGTCTCCGACTAGCGACTCGCATCCATGCGAGTCCCATCGGTCAGCGGATGATCGCCGGGGGATGCGCCAAGGCGATGGCGAGCGTGGCCAAGCAACCGAGCACGAACACGGCGAGGGCGACGACGACCAACAGCCACGGCCGGCCTTCGGGCGCGGAGCCTCTCGACAGCGCGCGTTGACTCAACGATCTCGAAGGTTCCGACATGCTCGTTTCTCCTTTGTGCAAATCACGGTGCCAGGAGTCGGACCTTCACGCGGCGCTGGCCCGACGCGCAACTCACCATCAGTTCCGACTCAGCGTCGCCGTGGACAGCACCGCGGGCAAACCTCGCCACGATCGGCAGGCGTTGATCGGCCAGCGACGCCAGCGTGAGCGAGCGCACCGGAATCGTCCACTGCAGTCGGTTGTCAGGCACTGGGTCGATGGTGAAGGTCAACGGTTCGGGGGTCTTGTTCACCAGGTGCACAGTGAACGCGTTGGTCACCATGTCGCCGTCCAGCGTGTAGGCAGACCCCGGCACGCGCACAAGATTGGCTTCGAACGCCGTCCGTCGGCTCGCAGCGAGAACGAACACCACGACACCGATCGCGAAGAGCACGGCATACAGCGCCACCCGGCCGCGCCAGAACCGCCGCTGCTGCTGCTCGAAGCCACGCTGGCTGTCGTACCGCACGAGACCGCGCGGCTGACCCACCTTGTCCATCACCTCGTCGCACGCGTCGATGCAGTTGGCACAGCCCACGCACTCGAGTTGAGTACCATCGCGGATGTCAATGCCGGTCGGGCACACGGCGACACAGCGGAAGCAGTCGATGCAATGGCCGCGCCCCGGCACGGAGCTTCTCTTGCCGCGGTCCTTGGCGTGGCGCGAAGATTCGGTTGACGGCAGCGGCAGGAGAAGCGACCCAGAAACAACAGCGTCGGCGGCCCCATCTGGTCGGCCTGCGCCGACATCAGCCTCGTTGGCTGTGGCCGCCGGCCACGCTGAGTGCTTCCCGCGCGGCTCGCCACGTTCCTTGTCGTAGCCGACGTTCACCGTGTCCTTGTCGAACAGCACGCCTTGCAGACGGCCGTACGGGCAGATCACGATGCACAGCTGCTCGCGAAACCAAGCGAAGTTGAGGTAGATGATCGCCGTGAACCCCACCACGAACGCGAACGCCGTGGGATGCGCACTCGGCGGGCTGACAACCGCATGCACGACATCGCGCACGGGCATGAAGTAGCCGAGAAAGGTGTGCGAAAGCACAACAGAAAGCGCCAGGTAGGCCGTGTACTTGCCGACGCGGCGCAGCACCTTCTGCAACGAAATGCCGCGCGCATCCAACTGTGTTCGCTTGGCAGCGTTTCCCTCGAAGAAGCGCTCGACGCGACGAAAAACCCCCTCCAAGAAGACCGTCTGTGGGCACGCATAGCCGCACCACACTCTCCCCCAAAGGGCGCTCACCACCAACAACGCGAACCCGACGCCACTGATCACGAAGAACGCGAGCCAGAAGTCCTGCGCGTTGAACGTGTTGCCCAAGAGATAGAAGTGGCGCCTTGGGATGTCGAGCAGCACCGCTGGGTGACCTTTGATCTCGATCCACGGCAACCCCACATACAGCGCGATCAGCACCGACCAGAGGATCTTCTTGCGCCGCTGATAGCGGCCGCGCACGTCAGCGGTGTGGATCTTGTTCCGCGACCCATCCGCGTTGATGCAGTAAAGACTATCGAGGTCGGGCCGACGCTTGGTTCCATGGCCCGAACCCTGCACCCCCTGGTCAACCGTGCTGCCGGTGCGTTGACTCACCGGCCGGAGTACTCCTGCCCTTGCGGCTCTTTGCCACCATTCGCGTTGGTGTTCCGCAAGCTGACCACATACGCCGCGACATCCTGACACTTGGTCGTACCCAGCACCGGGCCCCACGGCACCATCGCGGTGTTGGGCACACCCTGGGCGATGGTGCGGTAGATCGCAGTGGCATCACCGCCATGCAACCAGAATCGGTCGGTCAGGTTTGGGCCAGGTAGCTGCGCCACCTGCCCCTCCAAGAGCATCGTGCCGCCACCCGTCGCACCGTGACAAGCAAAGCAACTGGCTTGAAATACAGCCTGACCCGATGCGAGCGCGATCGCATCGGTTGCCTTCGCCAACAACATGTCGTCGGTCACGACTACGGCCGCCATCTGTTTGTCGAGCGCCGCCATCTCCGCCATGAACTCTTGCTGCGAAGATGGGCCGGTCCCCAGGAGGTGGTAATGGATCCAGTATCCAAACGAGAAGATGCACGCCAGATAGAGGCTCCACAGCCACCAGTTTGGCAGACGGTTGTCGAACTCGACGATGTCGTCGAAGACGTGTCCTCGTAGCGTATCTTGCGTCGCCGTCATGACTCTCGCTCCACGGGACATGAGTCGTTGGGCATGTTGGCCATGTGCTCATAGTGCGGGCTACGCTTGCGACGCATGACCCACACAAGAACACCCATGAACACGCCGATGAAGAACATCAGGGCGGTGACGCCGAGCACCGTGACCGGATTGCCACTGAAGAGGTCTCTCCACATTTTTGTGTCTACTTGGACGAGGCCGTGCCCACCGGCACTTGGTTCTTGCCGAGGCGCATGAGGTAGCCGATGAGGGCGACGAGTTTGCTTTCGGCGCCCGCGTTCGCGCCCTGCGTTGCAAGGCCTGCCACGATCACGTCGGCCTGCGCGCGATACGCGGCCTTGGCACCCTGAATCTCAGCATCGGAGTACGGAACGCCGAGTCGCTGCATGACTTGGAGCTTCTTGCCCGTGCTGTCGGTATCAATCGACGTCGCGAGGAGCCACGGATACGCCGGCATGTTCGACCCTGGGGATGTCGCCCGTGGATCGAGCATGTGACGGTAGTGCCATAGCACGTCGGCCCGGGTCACACCTTCACGGGCCAAATCTGGCCCCGTGCGTTTGCTACCCCATTGAAACGGATGGTCCCACATCGACTCTTCGATACGGCTCGGTTCGCCGTAGCGCAGCTTCTCCGAGCGGAACGGCCGGATCATCTGCGAGTGACAGACATAGCATCCCTCGCTGACATAGACGTCACGCCCCTCCAGCTCGAGGGCGGTGTATGGCTTCACGGCAAGAGATCCGTCCATCGCCACCGGCACCTCTTTGTGGAGCATGATGCCTGGCAGCAGTTCGACGACACCACCCGCGGCCACACCCAAGACGACCAGCGCGGTGAACGCCAGCGGTCGTTGCTCGACCAGGTTATGCCATGAGAAGCGACCGCCCGCGGCTGCGCGCGACAGCAAGACGCCTGACGTCAGCACCACGGCAAACAGCACAGCGACGCCGACGACCGCGAGCCACAAGTTCGCCCCCATCAACAGAAGTGCGCCCATGCCCAGGCAGCTCACGATCAGCGGGGCACCGAACACCAATCGCCAGTTGCTCGGTTCCGAACGAGCGAGCGCGACGTCACGGAGCATCGGCACCACCATCGCCTCGCCGTCGACGGCCTTGCCAGACCGGGCCGTAAGGATCAGGTTGATGGCCATCATGACCCAACCCACGATGAACAGACCGCCACCTACGCTGCGCACCGCGTACATCGGCATGACTTCTTTGAGGATCTCGACCCAGTGCGGGTACTCGAGGCCTCCATCCGCGGTCTCAGCGCGCGACATGAGGCCCTGGGTGACGCCGGCCACCCACATGGCGACGACGTAGAGCAGGATCCCGAAGGTGCCGATCCAGAAGTGCCAATCCGCCAGCTTCGTGGACCACAACTTGGTGCCGTAGAGCCGTGGCACCAGGTAATAGAACATGCCCGCGGCCATGAAGCCGTTCCAGCCGAGCGCACCGTTGTGCACGTGCGCAATGATCCAGTCGGTGTAATGACCCAGCGCCGACACGCTCTTGATCGACAGGAGTGGCCCCTCGAACGTCACCATGCCGTAGAAGGTGACCCCGGCGACAAAGAACTTCAGAACCGGGTCGGTGCGCACCTTGTGCCAGGCGCCGCGCAGCGTCAGCAGGCCGTTGAGCATGCCGCCCCACGATGGTGCCCACAGAATGAGGCTGAACATCATCCCCAACGACTGCGCCCAGTCGGGCAGAGCCGTGTACAGAAGGTGGTGCGGCCCAGCCCAGATGTAGACGAAGATCAGCGCCCAAAAGTGGACGATCGACAGACGGTAGGAATAAACCGGCCGCTCAGCCAGCTATGGGATGA
>JANPER010000172.1:0-52416 GCA_031423015.1 Planctomycetota bacterium
CATCAATAGCGAAGGGAACGCGTCAGCTTGAAGGAAGCCGCCGCGCCCGTGCGAGCGACCGACCGGGGCGACGGGCAGGCTGGGGGCTCGGGGCACGGGTGGACAATCCGGTACGGCGGAGAGCGGGAGCGGGAGCGGGAGCGGGCGAGCACGAGTGTCGCATGAGGGACATACGTCTGTATTTGTTGGAGTGGCCAGGGGATTGTAGGGAAGTTCGTGGACGTGTGGATGTCGATGTCTTAACCTGTGCTCAATCACTTAGGGTAACGACCATCGTGGGTTACGACATGAGTCCAAAACTTAGGGTGCGGTCGAAGACGTCGCGGCGGATGCGGGTGGCGAAGGGCATGCTGCCGTTCAAGCAGCGGGGCGGATGGCGGCCTGGGGCGGGGCGGAAGCCGAAGGGCGAGGTGGCTCTGGTGTCGCATCGGCCACGTGGCGAGATCGCGGGGAGGTTCCCGGCGCATGTGACGGTGAAGGTCGCGGCGGGATTACCGCTGCTTCGGAAGGGGCGCGAATACGCCGCGTTGCGGGCAGCGTTTGCCGCGGGCTGCGACCGCTTCGGCTTCCGCCTGGTGCACTACGCAGTACTCAACGATCACCTGCACATGCTCGTCGAAGCGGAGGATCGCGCGTCGATGACGCGCGGGCTGCAAGGCCTCCTGATCCGCATCGCCAAGGCGCTCAACAAGCTGTGGCAGCGTGGCGGGAGAGTCTTCGCCGATCGCTACCACGACCGCGTCCTCAAGACCCCGCGCGAGGTGAAGAACTGCCTCGTGTATGTGCTCGGCAACGGCAAGAAGCACCAGCGCGACGGACGGCATGTGCACGTCGCCGCGCTCGTCGACACGTTTACGTCGGGTCCTTGGTTCGACGGCTGGAAAGAGACTGTCCGCTTCGCGGGCCTCGAGGCACACATCCGCCCAATCAGCGACGCGAGGACATGGCTGCTCGCCGTCGGTTGGCGCCGTCACGGTTTGGTCAGCGTGTACGACATGCCGGCGACCGGCTGACGACGTCGCTCGGCCGCGGTCATTCAACGACGCGGGGACTACAGGCGCAGTGATCGGCCGAGCGAGGTGCTGAACGCCGCCGACGCAGACGTCGGCGTCGGCGTCGGCGTTGGGGCCGGCGACCACTTGGCCGGCACCGCCGCCGGCAACGTCACCACCGCACCCACACCCACACCGACATGCCCGCGCGCCAGCCCGAGCCAGCGGTGCACTTCGGCGTTGTCAGGATCGAGGCGACGCGCGCACTCGAGTTCGCACAGCGCGTCGCGCCAACGCTGCTCGGAGCCGTGCGCCATGCCGAGGCCGAAGTGGCCCTCGGCGCTGCCGGGCTCTTGGCGCAGCACCTGCTCGAAGCAGTTGCGCGCCAATCCGGACTCGCCGCACTGCAACAACACGGTGCCCATCTGGAACAACAACTCGATGCGGCAGCTCACACTGTCGCTCGCCGCCGCGGCCAGGGCGGGGCCGAGCACGGCCAACGGAACGCGGATCTCGGCGACGCGCCTTCGCACCAGCACGAGCGGCGTGCTGCCCTCGGCGACGCACTCGAACCCACCGACCGACTGCACGATGGACAACACGAACGACGGCGACAGACCACCCGCCGCACTGACGTGCCCCAGCACCAGCGAGCCATCTTCCTTGAGCACGCGCCGCCACGCGCGCAGCGTCTGGATGGGGTCGCGCGCCTCGTCCAATCCCGACAACGCCACCACGCTGTCGACGCTCGCGTCGCCCCACGCCGACACCGCGCCGGGGTCATGGCTGATGCTCGTCGCGCCCGGTGGCAGTGGCGTGTCCGCGTCGCCGCACACGAGGGTCACGCCGCGCACGAAGGACGCAAACTGGGAAACGGCCGAGGTCACAGGAGAGGTCATTGCGGTCACCTACCCGCCGTTTCGGCCACCGCCCGGCCCTTCCTTGAGTCGCGGACCCCGATGGCATCGGCGCCACGCCCACGCTAAGACCCTGGCATGCGCGCTCTCCTCTGCCTGACGCTCGCCGCGCTCGGCGCGCCCTGCCTGTCGCAAAAGCCGACAACCAAAGCGCCGACCGAGGCGGAGGCCGCGGCGCTGGCCGACCTGGCGGCCTTCGAGTCGTGGCTGCAGAGCTACCGCTCGGGCACCTTCCGCATGATGAAGGGCGGCGAGACCGACCTCGATGCGGTCGCCGCGGTGGAGAAGGCGATGGCCAACATCGCCAGGTTCCAAAACCTCACGGCCGTGCGCAAACTGTTCGAGGCGGCGTGGGTGTCGCCGCAACAGCCCGGCAAGGCGACCGCCACGGAGCGCATGGAGTTCTATCGCGAGACCCAGCCGTGGCGAATCCACGACTTGGCCCGCAAGCACCTCAAGTCGATCACCGATCCGGCGACCGACGCATTCCTCATCGACAAGGTCAACCTCGCCGGCAAAGAGTTCGCGCAGCAGTCGATCGACGAGCGCACGGCGGCGATGCGCACGCTCGGCGAGCGCCAGAGCCTGCGCGGCTTGCTCACCATTCTGCAGGCCGCCAAGAAGTTCCCCGGCCCCGATCGCGTGCGGGCCATCAACGTGCTCAGCCAGTACGCCACGCTGGAGACGGCGCCGAGCTTCTTGTCGTTGCTGGACGACAAGGAACCCAATGCGCGCATCGCCGCGCTCAACGGCGTGTCGAGCGCGCTGCAACCGCACACCGATGAGACGGTGCATCAGTCCATCGCCGGCGACACGGCCAAGCTGCGCGACGCGGTGATCGCCGCCATCAAGCCTCTGGCCACCAACGACAAGGTGTGGCAGGTGCGCGCCGCGGCGCGCGAGGCGCTCGTGGGTCTGCGCTGCAAGTACTCGATCCCGCCGCTGATCGACGCGCTCGAACAGGAACTCAAGCGCACCAAGGACCCATGGTCGCTCGACGTGCGCCTGCACGACGCCCTTGAACGCCTGACCGGCCTCGACATCCCGCCCGGCAAAGTGGAGCCGTGGCGCGAGTTCTGGAAGAAGGAGGCCAGCACCTTCGAGTACGTGCGCGCGCAGGACAAGCGGCAGGCCGAGCAGGTGAAACGGGCGCAGCAGAACGTGCGCTACGGCAGCTTCTTCAAGCTCAGCATGGACAGCGACCGCATCCTGTTCGTGGTCGACCTCTCGGGTTCGATGCTGGAGCCGGCCTCGTCGAGCGACACGGCGGCCGGCAAGGTCACCACCACCAAGCACAAGCTGGTGATGGAAGAGCTGAAGAAGATCGTGATGTCGATGCCCGACGGCAGCGGCTTCAACCTGATCGCGTTCAGCGATGCGGTGCAGATCTGGCGCGCCAGCGAGCTTGGCAAGCCGATGTTGGTGAAGCTCGACGACCACGCGCGCGATGAACTGCTCGGCACGTTCCTCGACAGCCTGCACCCCAACGGCCCCACCAACCTGTACGCGGCGCTCAACGCCGGGCTCGACTTCGCCGGCGGCGGGCTGACCGACAAGAACTACGACGTCGGCTTCGACACGCTCTACGTGCTGTCGGACGGCGCGCCGAGCTGCGGCGAGGTCACCGACCGCGATGAGATCAGGCGCCGCGTGCGCGAGGTGAACGGACTGCGCCGCATCACGATCAACTGTGTCACCTTCGGCGACAAGAACGAGACCGAGTTCTTGAAGAAGCTCGCCGAGGAGAACGGCGGGCGACACGTGCACATCGAGTAGGGAAAGCGTCACGGCACGGGTAGGCTGCGGCGCATGACCGCCTCGACGGCTTCGCCATTCGATCGGCCAGACCTGTACGACGCGCTGCTCGACGACCTCGCGTTCGACGTGCCGTTCTGGATCGAGTTCGCGCGTGAGGGCAAGGGCCCCGTGCTCGAAGTCGCGTGCGGCAGCGGTCGAATCCTGATTCGCATGTTGGAGGCTGGCCTCGATGTCGATGGTCTCGACTCGTCGGCGCCCATGCTGCACCACGCGCGCGGCAAGGTGGCGCTGCTCGGCTTCCGTTCGACCCTCACGCTCGCCTCGATGACGGACTTCGCGCTGCCGCGGCGCTATCGCCGCATCGTGTGCGCGTTCAACTCGTTCGCACACAACATGACGACGAACGACCAGGTCGAGACGCTGCGGCGTTGCCGCGACCACCTCGAAGACGGCGGCGCGTTCGGCCTGCACTTGTCGTTTCCCCGCCCCGAACTGTGGACCGGTCCGTGCGAGCGCGTGCTCGAACGCGAGATGCCGCATCCGAGCGGCAGCGGCACGCTGCGCATCTTCGACACGCGCGGCCTCGACCCGGTCCAGCAGACGCAGGTGTCCGACATGGACATCGAAGAGGTGAATCCCGACGGCACCCTGCGCGCGACGTTCCGCTCGCGCACCGACGTGCGCTGGATCTACAAGAACGAGCTGGAGCTGCTCCTCGAGCGCGCCGGGTTTGCGCGCTTCACCATCTACGGCGACTTCGCGCGCGGACCGCTGACGCCAAGCAGCGACACGATGGTGGCCGTGGCGTGGAAATGAGCGGCGCGGGACGCGACGCCGCCGATCTGGCCTGGGTCGCGGATTGCTGCCTGCGCATCAGCCTCGGCGAGCCGTCTGCCCACGACACGCTGTCGCGCGTGCACGCGGCGGTGCACGCGGTGCGGCGCGCGACGATCGACGGCCTGGTCGACATCACGCCGGCCTACGCGACGGCGCTGTTGACCTTCGATCTCGCGCGCCTGGACGCGGCGCAAGCCGAGCGGCAGGTGCGCGCGGCGTTGCTGCATGCGCCCGACGCGCTCGCGGCGACGCCCCGGGTGCGCGAGATTCCGGTGTGCTACGCAGCCCCATGCGGGCTCGACCTCGACGCCGTCGCCACCGCGCGCGGTCTGTCGCGCGAGCAAGTGATCGCCTTGCACAGCGGCGCGCGCTACACGGTCGCGTTCCTCGGCTTCTCGCCGGGCTTTCCGTACCTCGAAGGCCTGCCCGCCGCGCTGGCCACGCCGCGCCTCACGCAGCCGCGCCCGCGCGTGCCGTGGGGCAGCGTCGCGATCGCTGGTCGCCAGGCCGGCGTCTACCCCCACGCCACCGCCGGCGGCTGGCGCATCCTGGGACGCACGCCGATCCAGCTGTTCGACGCCGAGCGCGAGGCGCCGGCGCTGTTGCAGCCCGGCGACGTCGTTCACTTCGTGCCGATCGAGCACGCCGAGCACCTATCGCGCGCGGCGGGGGCCTTGTGAGTTGAGCGAGTTCACCGTGCTGCAGGCCGGCATGCTGACGACGGTGCAAGACCTCGGCCGCGTGGGCCACACGGCGCTCGGCGTGGCCCGTGCGGGCGCCGCGGACGCGCTGTCGTTGCGCGTCGGCAATCGCTTGGTGGGCAACGACGACGGCGCCGCGGCGCTGGAGTTCACCCTGCTCGGTGGCGCGCTGCGCTGCGAAGACGACGACGTGATCGTGGCCCTCGCCGGCGCGCCGCTCGCGGCGACGATCGAGGAACGTGACGGCAGCGAGCGCGCGTTGCCCCGCTACGTCGCAACCGCCCTGAGCGCCGGCTGCACGCTGCGCCTGCGCGGCACCGCCTGGGGGGTGCGCGCCTACCTGTGCGTGCGGGGCGGCATCGACGTGCCGCTCGTACTCGGCAGCCGCGCGACGCATGTGGCCAGTCAGCTCGGCGGCCATGCAGGACGCGCCCTGCGCGTCGGCGATCGCGTGCGCGTCGCGGAGGCACGCGGACGCGCGCACGCGCGCTCGCTGACGCCCAGGATTGCCGCCGAACTCGACGGCATGCTGCGGCAACCGACGCTGCGCGCCACCGACGCCGCACACGCGGCCGCGTTCACCGACGACACGCGGGCGGAGTTCTGGCGCGGTCAGTTCACCGTCACCGATCGTTGCGATCGCGCCGGCATTCGCCTGCATGGTCCGCGGCTCGCTTCACCCAGCCAGGGTGTGATGCCCAGCGAAGGTCTCCCGCGCGGCGCCATCGAAATCTCTGGCGACGGCGAAGCGATCGTGCTGCTGAGCGATGGACCACCCACCGGCGGCTATCCGACGTTGGCGTGCGTCGCGAGCGTCGATCACCCGCGTCTGGGCCAGCTTCGCCCGCGCGAGACGATCGATCTTCAGCGCGTGAGCCTCGACGAAGCGCGGTCGCTGTTCGCCGTACGTGAAGCGTGGCTCGGCCGGGCGGTGCCCCCACCGTGAGCGCCGAGCGACCCGGCGTGACGACGCTCAAGCCTTGGCAGTCACATGCGGGTAGTCGAGGATCAAGCGGTCCGTCGTCACCAAGGTCATCTGCTCCAAACGCGCCACCGCGATGAGCACGCGGTCGACCGGATCGCGATGGATCGGCTCCGGGAGCGAATACGCCTCTTCCATGATCTCGACGGTCAGCGGCATGACGTTCCAGCCTTGCGCGCTTGCGCGGTCGCGAAACCAAACCTTCCAGTGCGCCGGCAACGAGATTCTCTTGCGCGCGCTCAGGCACGCCAACTCCCCGACCGTCGCGACACAGACGAACACGACATTGCTTGGATCGGTGACCATACGCCGCGTCTCGGCAGAGAGGCGCGTCGGGCTCTGCGCGACGAAGATCACCGCGCAAGTATCGAGCAGCAAGTTCATGGTGCCCCGTCCCGCGCATCAGTCATCGCATTCCAGTCGCTCTCGGGGACCGCTGGCCCGGTGATGTCGCCGCGAATCTTGATCTTGCCGCGGTCGAACCCGAGCTTGGTCTGGTTGGGCCGCAGCGGCATCGCCGTGATCTTCGCAAAGGGCACGTTGCGGCGGCAGATCGTGATCTCCACACCGTTCTCCACAGCGTCCAAGTACTCGCTCAACCGATTCTTCAGCTCAGCGACGTTGATGGCTCGCTTCATGGCCGTGAATATAGCTATCTAGTTGGCCATGCTCAAGGGCCTGCGCTGAGTCCAAAAATCCACGCAGGTGTGGTGTGTCTGCCGGCACAACAAGCTCCTGCGTTGCCGCCAGCGCCGACGCCGAGTAGCGTGCTGGTGGTAATCGACGCGCTGGCTTTCCAGGAAGGTCGCGACGTCGACGCCTGCACCGGCGACATCATGACCGACCTCGACGTGCGCGTCTCGCCATTCCTGCTGGCGACCGAGCATTGGCAGTCTTTGATCGACCGCGAACGCTTGATCGCACGCGAGATCGAACATGACGGCCTCCGGCTATGACTGCGCCGACCATCGACCTCAACGCTGACGTGGGCGAAGACCCCGCGGCGCTGGCGTCGGGTGCGGAGGCCGCGTTGATCGCGCAGATCACGTCGGCCAACATCGCGTGCGGCGGGCATGCGGGCGACGACGAGAGCATGCGCGCCGTGGTCGAGATGTGCCGCGCGCAGGGGGTCGCGATCGGCGCGCACCCGTCGTTCCCCGATCGCGATCACTTCGGCCGCGTCGCGTTACCGATGACCGCCGACGCCATCGCCGCCACGGTCGCGGGGCAGATCGAGCGCCTGCGCGGTATCGTCCGCGCGCTCGGCGGTGAACTGAGCCACGTCAAGCCGCACGGCGCGCTGTATCACGTAGCCAGCACGCGTCTCGATGTCGCCGACGCCATCGCGCGCGCGGCGCGGCAGTTCAGCACCAATCTGGTGTTGGTCGGCCAAGTGGGTTCCGTCGCCGTCACGCGCTGGCGAGAGTCCGGCTGCAACACGTTGGCGGAGGCGTTCGCCGACCGTCGCTACGAGCATGACGGCAGCCTGCGGCAGCGTGGCTTGCCGGGCGCGGTGCTCACCGACCCTGAGGAAGTCGCCGCGCAGGCGCTACGGCTGGCGCGTGGCGACGGTGCGCTCACGGTCGACGGCTCGGTCGTGCGATTGAGTGCGGACACTCTGTGCTTGCACGGCGACACGCCGGGCGCGGTCACGCTGGCGCGCGCGGTGCGGCAGGCGCTTGCGGCCGCTGGCATCGCGGTGCAGCGCGCCGCGCCGCGCGCGCCGACTACTTGACGTCGGCGAACCGCAAGTTGGCGCGGCCGCAAGAGAGTCGCTGGCCCAAGTGCAGCATCCGCGTCTTGCCGGCGAGGGTATGCTCCCGGCCCGTGCGCGATGGCGTCGGTGCACCGCCGGCTCTACCTGTGGGACCTGCGGGCGGCGCGCGCCGGCCTGCGCGAGGTCGGCCTGGACTGGAGCGATGCGCCGCTCGCCGAGCCACCGCCTCGGTTCCCCTGCGCCTCGTCATCGATCGGTGACGAGCGCTCGACCGAGCGCGACGGCGCGCGGTCCTACCAGGCGAGTTCGAGCGCGTCGGTCGCGCTGAAGGGGGCTGCGCACAGCCGAGGATGAAACAGCACGAACTGCACGTACAGCGTACCCCTGCTTTGACCCGGGATCGGGATGGGCACCTGCACTTCGCCCGCCCCGTCCGTGCTGACCGGCAGCATGAGCATCGGCGCAGCGAGGTCGACGAAGATCTGCACGCCGAGCACGGGCACGCCTGCGGTCGGCCGGGTCGAGATCAGCAGGAGCGCCGTGGCGCCCGGCGCGCCCTGCGAGGTGGCGAGGCCGAAGGTCGCCGACCCGGCCAGCGCGTCGTCGAGCGCGTGGATCGTCGGCTTGCGGCCGGCGCAGTCCACGGACACGTCGCCGTAGCGCCGCACGCCGGTGGGCACCGTCTGCAAGCGCGTGACGAACGCGTCGTAGGCATTGCCCGGCGGGTCGTTTCGGACCGTGTTGTAGGCGCCCGGCGTCGTCGGGAAGTCGGGGCTCGTGGTCGCGCCGGTGATCGTCGCGACGCCGGCCTGGTCGGCGACCAGGAACCATGCCCCATCGTGAACGCTGCCGCCGAGGTAGGTCGAGTACAGCAACCGACTGCCCGCTGGGTCGAGCTGGGTGACGAAGCCCTCGTTCAGGGCGCGCGCGCGCTTGAGCGCGCCGGGCGTCGTCGGGAAGAGGCCCGGGCTCTGCGTCCAGCCGACCACCGTCGTTTGCCCGAGGTTGTCGACCCAGAGGTCGGACAGCTCGTCGCCTGCCGAACCGCCGAGGAAGGTCGACCACACGAGGCGGGTGCCGTCGAGGCTCAGGCGGGCGACGAAGCCGTCGTCCGCGCCCCCGTTGAAGGTCGGACTGTAGGCCCCGGGCGTGGTCGGGAACGTCCCGCCCTGCGTGTTGCCGCCCACGGTCCATCCCTGCGTCCCGACGCCAAGCGACCAGAAGAAGTCGTTCAGGTTGCCGCCCAGGTAGGTCGACCACACGAGCTGCTGGGCGGGCGGCTGCGCGGGATCGAGCCGGCTCACGAAGGCATCCCCGCCGCCGCCGATCTGCGTCTGATGCGCGCCCGCGGTGGTCGGGAACGTCGGCGAGGTCGTGTCGCCAGCGATCGTGAGGACGCCGGCGCTGTCTTCGGTGACGGCCCACGCCCAATCGTCCAGGCTTCCGCCCAGATAGGTCGAGTACACGAGTTGCTGGGCGGTGGGCTGGCTCGGGTCGATCCGCGCCACGAAGGCATCGCTCGATCCGCCGACGAAGGTCGGGGCATAGGCGTTCGGGGTCGTCGGGAAGGCGGCGCCGGCCGTCCCGCAGATGGTGGTGATCTGGCCGGCGGCGTCCACGTGCATAGCCCAGGCGTAGTCGTCCCCTGCAGCGCCCAGCAGGGTCGAGTAGACCAGCGCGCTGCCGGTCGGGTTCAGGCGAGCATGGAACGCGTCGCGCGTGCCGTTGTGCGTGGTGTCGAAGGCCCCGGGCGTGGTCGGGAAGTTGGTCGACCGGGTGCCGCCCGTCACGTGCGCGACTCCGCTCGCGTCCAGCTTGCCCGCGAACACCGTCTCCGCGTTGTCGCCGCCCAGGAACGTCGAGTAGACGAGCCCGGTGCCGGTCGCGTTCATCAGGGTGACGAAGCCGTCCCACGGACCGCCGTTGAACGTGGTGCTGAACGCGCCCGTGGTGGTCGGGTAGTTGAGCGACAGCGTGCGACCGACGACCAGGGTCCGTCCACTCGGGTCGACGGCGATGTCGCTGGCGTAATCGAAATCGTTGCCCCCCAGATAGGTCGAGTGCACCAGCTTCGGATCCACGACCAGCGACCAGTCGAGATCGCGCTCGGGAGCGACGAAGCCGAAGCGATCCTCGGCCAGCAGCACGTAGCGGCAGGCGACCGCGTGCTGGCGGCCAGCGCCGTCGACCTGCCAGGTCTGCGGCGGCGGCTGCGTGATGGGGCCGAGTGCCGTGTCGAGCACCAGGGCGCCGTCCTCGCACAGGCGCAGGCCTTCGACACCCTCCACCACGACCTGCACGCGCGACAGGTCGGCCCGCGGATCGAGCAGGAGGTCGTATTCCAGCGTCGCGCCCGACTCGCGCAGGCGCAGGTCGATGCCGGGGTACAAGTCGTGGTAGCGCACCGACGAGTACAGCGGCACACCCGTCCGCCACCGCGCCGGGTCGTTGCCGAGGAAGTAGCTGTGGCAGCCGGGCAGCCGCTGCTCCGGCTCCTGCGTCGGGCGTTCGCTGCCGCCGGAGAAGCGCATGCGCACCGCAACACCGCGCAACGCCGGCGGCGCCTGGTGGCGGACCGCCCGGCCGCTCGTGTCAGGGTCGCCCTGCGAGACTGGCTGCACGAGCGTGAAGGTCCAGCCGCGATCCTCCAGGTAGGCGGTGAGCGGCCCCATGCGGGCGGCGAAGGTCGCCCGTCGGTCCCACTGGCCGAGGTTCGCAACGAAGGAGATCGGCGGCGCAGGCGACTTCACCACCGCGTCCGCCGGCCCGGCTTGCGCCACTGCGCTGGCGGTCAGCGCGACGTCGTGGGGTGAGCCAAAGGCAGGTTGCGCCGCAGGCAAGATCGTGACCAGGGCGGCGGACAGAAGAGAGGCGACAGCACAGCGCATGAGACGCTCCGAGACAGGGGTTGCACGGACCGGCGCGAGGAAGGCTGCGCCAGATGCCGAGGGGAGTGCGCGCAGTGCTCCATCTGGGACACGTGAAGTGCGGTTTCTTGCGCCGCGTCTTGCGTCGGTGTTGGCGGCGCCCGTGGTGGAGCGATGGTCGGCGGGTCGGTGGGAAGGCCGAGTTGTGCGAGGATCGCGCGGATGGAGTTCGGATCGGTGACGAAGGGCGAAGACCCCGCGGCGCTGCCGTCGGGTGGGCGCCGTCACGCTCGCGCGCGCGGTGCGGCAAGCGCTTGCGGCCTGCTGGCATCGCGGTGCGGCACGCCGCGGCGCACCTGCCTACTTGACGTCGGCGAACCGCCAGCTCGCGCGATAGTCAGCCGCCAGCTGCACGTCGGTCAACGCCGCGCGCAGCAGTTCGATCGGCATGCTGTTCTCACGCAGGATGGCGTCGTGAAACGCGCGGTTCGACATCTTCCCACTCTCCACCAGCTCCTGGCGCAAGGCTCGGATCTGCAAGCCACCGAGCATGTAGCCCGCCTGATACAGCGGGCTGTAACCGCCGACGATCGAGCGGCGCACCTCGGCGGTCGCGTTCTGCCGTTCGTGGCCGACGCGCTCGACCAGGTAGTCGATGCACTTCGGTGCATCCCATTCACCCAGGTGGAAGCGCAGCGAGAACACGATGCGAGCGCAGCGGTGCTTGCGCCAAAACAGCATGCCGACGCGATCGGCGGCCGTCTTGGGAAAGCCCATGTCGTAAAGCAGCATCTCCCAATAGAGCGCCCATCCCTCGACCCAGAACGGCGTCTCGAAGGTCTGCCGATACGGCCGATGCCGCGCCTGCATGAACTGCTGCAGGTGATGCCCGGGGATCAACTCGTGCTGCACCGTGGCGCGGCTGAAGTGCACGTTGTTGCCGCGCAGACTCTGCAGCTTGTCCTTGTGCGCCATCGTGTCGGTCGGGAACGACACGATGATGCACTCGCCGCCCAAGAAGAACGGATTCACCAGTTGGCGCGCCGGCGACATCATCTCCATGCGCCAGGTCGAACTCGCGAGCCGCGGCACGGTGATGAGGTCGTGTTCTTGCAGGAAGGCCTCGGCCTCGGCGGCGAGCTGCAGGATCAAGGCCGGTTGCTTGCCAGGCTCCACATGCAGCGTCTTGACGTGCTCTTGCGCTTTGTGCCAGTCGCCCGCGAAGCCCAACTCGGCCGCCGCCTCGTCGAACTCGGCGTCGCACCACGCGAACTCGCGTTCGGCGATCTGCACCAGCTCGGCCGGCGAATACGGGATGAACTCGAAGGCGAGATCCGCGACCAGCGCCGCCGCTCCAATCGGGTCGCCCACCAGCGGCTCGCCGCCGTCAGGCGCTGTGCCGATGCTCTTGCGCAACGCTTGCTCGCAGGCCTCGATCTGTTTGCTCAGCGCCTCGCAAGGCTTGCGAACCCACCACGAGAACACCGGGTCGTAACCGTTACGAAAGCTGAACCACGCCTCCAAGCCATGTCGCAGGTCACGGACGCGCTGACTCGCCTGCAGCGCCCGCGTTGCGCTGGGCGGCGCGCTGCTGATCGGCGACAGCGACTGCGTGACCGCCAGCGTCCACGCGTCCAGGTTGT
The DNA here is from genome assembly GCA_031423015.1 of Planctomycetota bacterium. Classification (GTDB taxonomy): domain Bacteria; phylum Planctomycetota; class UBA1135; order UBA1135; family UBA2386; genus DATGPD01. The sequence goes on from JANPER010000172.1 coordinate 12,415, forward strand.
GCGCCACGTCAGCCGGATCCACCGGAGCGACTTGCTCGCGGGCTTGCAGCAATTCCACGACGGGCCGCGTCCACGGCAGCAGTTGGCTGACCGCCGCGTCGCGTTCGTGCGTCGATTCGAGGCCGGCCAACTGCCGGCGCAGGTGGCTGTCGAACAGCACCCAGTCGACTTGCCCCGGTCGGCTCAGCCTCGCGAACTCAACCTGCGCGAGGCGCTGGCGCCACGCGGTATGCACTTGCTGCAGCGCCGCGTGCCGCGCTTGCGACATCGGCACCGCGTGCCGACGTTCGACACAGCCCTCGTCGGCGCGCCAACCTTCGATCAGTTCGCGCAGCTCACTGCCCGTCGCGGGGTCGGCGACTGCCTGGGCAAACCCCGGCGACGCGACGCCGAGGCACAGGCCAGCCAGCGCGATCGCCCGGAGCGCCGGCCACCACACACCTTGCACGTGGAGCATCGGCGGCACGATACCCGCCGCATCACGCTCGCGTGATGCGCGTCCTCGTCCGCTTCGGATCCCCCTGAGGCCTCGGCGAGCTGCTGTGCTCCTACTTGATGTCGCCCAACTTGCCATGCGACTCGTGCCGCCGATCGGCGTGCCGGCTTGGAACGGGTTGAGCCGTGTTCGGCCACGTGCTGATGGGCATGGACACCAGCATCATGTCGATGTTCAGCCTGGTTACGCTCACTGGCATCGTCGTCAAGGTGCGCCTGTCAACTCTGCAGTCCCTCCCCGTATTGCAGACGCTGCCACATGGCCAAAGCGCTGTGTATCGTGGCTGGCACAAACCTCGGCATGGCTGACGAACCTCCACCGGACCACCACGCCTGCGACGCCGTCAACGCTCAGTTCCTGAGCGCCTACCAGGAGCTGCGTCGGCTGGCGAGCGCACTCTTCGCCCAGGAACGGCCGAGCCACACCATGCAGGCGACGGCGCTCGTGAACGAGGCCTACCTGCGGCTGCGCGCCTGCGGCGACGCCACCGCGGCGGATCCGCTCCGCTTCCGGCAGGCGGCGGCGGTGGCGATGCGGCGAATCCTCATCGCCCACGCGCGCGGCAAGCACTGCGTCAAGCGTGGTGGCGACTGGCTGCCACGGTCGCTGGACTCGGTCGAACTCGCGTCGGCGGGGGCGTTCGACGAGGTGCTCGCGGTGGACGAGGCGATCGAGCGGTTGCGGGCCGAGGCCCCGGAACTGGCCGAGTTGGTGCACCTGCGCTTCTACGCCGGCCTGGAGGTCGCCGAAGTCGCGCGCGCTCTCGACCGATCGGAACGCTCGGTCGCGCGCGACTGGACCTACGCGAAGACGCGCCTCTGCCAGCTCCTGCGCGACGAGTAGCCGGACGACGCGGCGGGATTCTTGGCAGTCGCCGGCGGCTCCTGGCACCTAGCCGGGCACGGGCGCGGAGCACGCGCCCCGTCGAACCAGGAACCAAGCATGTCGTCCCCAACCACGCTCTCGTCCGTCATCGCTGTCGCCGCGCTGTTCGTGTTCGTCCATGCGCTCCCCGCCCAGAGGGGGGGTGGCGGTGGCAGCGCCCCGCCGCCCGACCCCGCGATCGTGTTCCGCGAGTCGACCTCGCGCAACGTGTTCGTGCGGGTGATGAACGCGGACGGGAGCAACGTCCGCACCGTGGTGACCGGCGGCCGCACTGACGCGATCTACAACCCGAGCTGGTCGCCCGACGGAACCCGGCTCGCCTTCCAGGCCAGCCTCGGCGGCAACTCGGGCGTGTGGGTCGTCAACCTGAGCGGCAGCGGGCTGCAGCGGATCGTCGCGGCGACGACCTACACCATCGACGGTCCCTGGCTCGAGTGGTCACCCGCGGCGACGCCCGACGGTCGCGACAAAATTGCGTTCCAATCGCCGGGGGTCGCGGGCGCCAACGACCTGTTCGTCGTCAATCCCGACGGCACCGGTCTGCAGAACCTCACCAACTCGACGGACGAGGAGTCCCAATTCGGCTGGACTCGCATGGCCGACGGTCTCTACCTCGGGACGGCGGAGCCCGCCAACTCCTTCGCGTTGGTCCACCTCGCGGCTGCCTTCGGCGGCGGTGTGAGCATCGACGGCGTGATCCCGCTCAGTGACCGCCGTGGCGGCAAGGGCTTCCCGCGCAGCGCCAACACCCGCGATCTGGTGATCTACGATTTCATGTGGTTCGGCACACCGTCGGTCAACGGGTTGCAGACCCTCGATCCGACCACCACGCCACCGCTCACCGTCCAGGTCACCAACGGCGGCGAGCTGATGGGCAGCTTCTCTCCGGACGACACCAGGCTCGCGTATCGGCGCGGCAACAACATCTACACCAGTCGGGCGGACGGCACCGGCGAGGTCTTGATCCGCGCCGTGAGCAACGCGTTCTGCAATTTCCCCTGCTGGAAGCGCCGCTGAGGCCACCAGGTCGCGAACGGTTGCGTGGTGCACGAGTCCGGCATGGCACCGTCCAATCCGCAAACTCTTCATCGTGCTGAGCAAACGAACATGTTCACCCAGAAACATCCCATTCCAGCCTCCGCCGTGGCGCACGGTTGCATCAGCGGAGCTCTCCTCGCAGCGCTGGCAGTTGGTCAGGCGCCAGCCGTCTGGCTCGAGGTGACCACGCGTGGCGGCGGCGCCGCGCTCACGCACGACATCGCTCGCGCCCGGACCGTGCTGTTCGACGGCGAGACGTGGGAGTGGAACGGTTCCCATTGGATCCCGATGCGCCCAACGACTCGTCCGACAGTTTCCGCGGCGCGCCTCGCCTACGATCCGGCGCGCCAGCGCACGCTGATGGTCGGCGGCGGTGCCGCCGCCATGGAGATCTGGGAGTGGGACGGTATCGACTGGGCACGACGTGCCTCGGCCAACCCGCCACCCTCCCGCGCTGGTTTCGCGATCGCCTTCGATGTTGCGCGCAGCCGGCTGGTGCTGTTCGGTGGTTCGGGAGGGACGAACTGCGACCTGGGTGACACCTGGGAATGGGACGGCGCCAATTGGCAGCGAGCTTCGCCCGCCGTGAGCCCGCGCAGTCGTACTTTCCATGCCATGGCCTACGACGCCACGCGTCAGCGTGTCGTGCTGTTCGGCGGTTTCTGGGGGTGCAACTTCCTCAACACGCTCACCGAGACCTGGGAATGGGACGGCGCGACCTGGGTTCTGCGAACACCGACGATGAGTCCCGGCGGTCGTGTGGATCACGCGATGGCCTACGACGAGGGCCGCCGGCGGCTGGTGATGTTCGGTGACTACTACAGTCCGAGCACGCAGCGCTGGACCTACGGCCAGACCTGGGAATGGGACGGAGGCAACTGGGCTCAGCGCACGCCGGCAACCAAGCCGGCGTCGCGTATCAGGCACGGGATGGCGTACGACTCGGCGCGCGGCGAGGTCATGTTGGTTGGCGGTACGGACCAGCTCAGTGGCGCCGGGAGCGACACGTGGACGTGGAACGGCGCAACGTGGCGGGAGAGAGCCTTCGGCACTCCGTCGGGCCCCCAAATCGCGATGGTGTTCGATACCTCTAGGAATCGGGTGCTCGTCTGCCCCGGCTACAACCAGAACCAAATGGGTCGAGTCGACGTGTGGGAGTGGGACGGGGCGGCGTTCGCGCTGCGTGCCGCGGCGGTCGCGCCGTCGGAGCGAATCAGGTTCGCCCTCGCCTTCGACACCACCCGTGGCCGCGCCGTGCTGTTTGGGGGGTATAACGACACGCTTTCGGAACTGGACGACACCTGGGAATGGGATGGGGCGGCGTGGTCGACGCGGGCGCTCGCGATCCGCCCGTCTGCCCGAAGCCGGCATGCCGTTGCGTTCGACGCAGCGCGTCAGCGCGTGGTCTTGTTTGGAGGAAACGGCAGCACGGGGAATCTGGCCGATACGTGGACGTGGGACGGCAGCACGTGGACGCTGCACGCATCGTCGACGAGTCCATCCCCGCGCGACAACCACGCGATGGCCTTCGATAGCACACGCCAACGCGTGCTGTTGTTCGGCGGGTACGACGGGACAAACTGCCTCGCCGACACGTGGGAGTGGACGGGGATGGACTGGATTCAGCTCCAGCCAGCAGCCAGCCCGCCGGCAAGATCGAATGCGGCGATGGCCTATGACGACTCGCGCCGCAGGATGGTGCTGCACGGCGGGACCTGTCGCGTGAGCGCGGATACCTGGGAATGGGACGGGACGTTGTGGACGCAGGTCACGCCGAACACGGGGCCATCGGCGCGCAATTCGCACGGCATGGCCTACGACGCTCCGCGTCGGCAGATCGTCAGCGTCGGCGGCGGCCCTGGCTTGTGGCGCTACGGCCTGCTGCAACCGGCGTCTGCGCAGACCTTCGGGGCGGCCTGTGCCGGTGTCGCCGGTCCGCTCACGCTGCTGAGCAACGTGCCCACCCTCGGCAGCCCTGCACTCGCCCTCGATCTGCACGCAGCGCGGCCGAACGCTCCTTGCGTCTTCGGTCTCGCCGCCACAAGCCAGAACCTCGCCGTCGGCGGCGGTTGCTCGCTCTACCTGCAAGATCCCATCCTGCCGGTCTTCGCGGTGACGACGGTGGTCGGTTTTGCCAGCGTCGCTTTCCCCGTTCCAACCGAACGGTCGTTGCGCGGACTGACCCTGTTCGCGCAGGCGATCGTGCTCGACCCGCAAGGTGCCGCGCTCGGGCTCGCGTTCAGCGCGGGCCGGCGGCTGGTCCTGGGCGACTGACGTGAGGGAGTTCCTGGAACGCGGGGACTCCCGGCAGTTACCCAGTGCTGGCAGCAGTGCTGAGGGAGTGTACTGATCGTTTCCAAACTCGGACGCCGAGACCGTCATGCCCATCCAACCTGAGCGCGTGCGCGAGCTGTTCCACGGAGTGATCGACCGCCCTGAGCCGGAGCGAGCGGCGTTCCTGGCGGCAATGTGCGGTGACGACCATGCGCTGCGGCGCGCGGTCGAGCGCCTGCTCACCGACAACGCGATGGTGGAGGCCGCCCTGCCCGACGCGCCGACAGGCCACGAGTGCGCCGGCGACCAGATCGGGCCCTACCGGCTGTTGGAGTCGATCGGCGAGGGCGGCTTCGGGGTCGTGTGGATGGCGGAGCAGCAGCGACCGATCCGGCGCAAGGTGGCGCTCAAGATCCTGAAGTGGGGCATGGACACGCGGCAGGTCATCGCGCGGTTCGAGGCCGAACGCCAGGCGCTGGCGTTGAGGGACCATCCGAACATCGCGCGCGTGTTCGACGGCGGGGCGACCGACACGGGCCGGCCGTACTTCGCGATGGAACTGGTGCGGGGCGTGTCGATCACGAAGTACTGCGACGAGGCGAAGCTCTCGCTGCGCGAGCGCCTGGCGCTGTTCGTGCCGGTGTGCGAAGCGGTACAGCATGCGCACCAGAAGGGCGTGATCCACCGCGACCTCAAGCCCGGCAACGTGCTGGTGACGCTGCACGACGGCAAGCCGGTGCCGAAGGTGATCGACTTCGGGGTCGCCAAGGCGACGCACGGGCAGTTGACCGACAAGACGGTGTTCACCGGGTTCCGGCAGATGCTGGGGACGCCGGAATACATGGCACCGGAGCAGGCGGAGATGTCGGGGCTCGACGTCGACACGCGCGCCGACGTGTACAGCCTGGGTGTGCTCCTGTACGAGCTACTGACCGGGACGAAGCCGTTCGAGCTGAAGGACGTGCTGGGCGCCGGCTACGAGGAACTGCTGCGGCACATCAAGGAGGTGGATCCCGACAAGCCCTCCACCCGGGTGAGCACGCTGGGCAAGCGCGTGACCCAGATCGCGACCCAGCGACAGATGCTGCCGAAGGGCCTGTCGAGCGCGTTCCGCGGCGACCTCGACTGGATCGTGCTGAAGGCGATGGAGAAGGAGCGCGGCCGTCGCTACGAGACGGCGCACGCGTTGGCACAGGACCTGGAGCGACACCTGCGCGACGAGCCGGTGTTGGCCGGCCCGCCGAGTCGCGCCTATCGCTGGCGGAAGTACGTACGGCGGCATCGGCTAGGCGTCGCCGCGGGCGCGGCGATCGTGCTGTCCCTGGCCACGGGGCTGGTGCTGGCGTGGCTCGGCTATGCCGCGGCCAAGGCGCAGGAGCACGCGGCGACCACGTCAGCCGCGGACAGCAAGCGGCAGGCAGCCAAGGCGCAGCACGTCGTCGCGCTCCTCGACGAGCTACTGACCAGCGCCGACCCGCACGAGAAGAAGGGGCGCGACTACCGAGTGCGCGACCTGCTGGAGGACTTCGACCGCAAACTAGCGGGCCAGCTCACCGGCGAGCCCGAGGTCGAAGCCGTCCTGAGCGGCACGCTCGGCCGCAGCTTTCTCGGGCTCGGCATGCACGAGCGCGCGGCGCGACATCTGGAGCGGGCGGTCGCCCTGCACGGGCAGGCGCACGGCGCGAACAGTCTCGAGTTCGCCGCAGCCCTCCACGACCAGGCCAATCTCTTGCACGATCGGTCTCATTTCGAGGAGGCCGAAGCGGTCGCCCGCCGCAGCCTCGCGATCTACCGCGCTCCGGGCCGCATCGAGACCAAGGAGACGGCCGACGTGTTGTCGACCCTTGGCGACTTGCTGCGCCACCGGGGCAGGTTCGCCGAAGCCGAGGCCACTTGCCGCGAGGCCGTCGAGGTTGCGCGGCGGGCAGAGGGCGAAGACGGGATGTCGGTCGCCGTTGCCCTGGCCCACCTCGCGCTGGTGCTCGACGAACGCGACGGGGCGTCGGCCGAGACGGTGAAGCGCGATGTCGTCGCCCGTCGGCGCCGGGCAGGCAAGGGCGACGATCTGGATCTGCAGACCGCGCTGCTGCACCTCAGCCGTGGACTACGGGACGTAGGCAAGCGGGAGGAGGCGCAGAAGCTCGCGGAAGAGGCTCTCGCCATCGCGCAGCGCGCTTGCGGTGAGGATCATCCGGCAGTGGCCTACGCGCATGTGGATCTTGCCCTCCTCGCGCTGGATGCCAAGGACCATGCCACCGCCGAGGGCGTACTGCGTCGGGCGAACACACTCCGCTCGTTGCGAGCATCCTGCGCCACTTGGGCACAGTCCGCGGCGAAGTCGGCGACCTGAGAGCGGCAGAGGAGCTGGCTCGACAGGCGCTCGCAATCGCCCGCGACAACTTCGCCGAGACTGATCCCGAAATCGCGACGGCACTCCGATCCGTCGCGGAAGTGCTACGGAAGCTGAGCGCGCTCGACGCGGCAGAGGCCGAACAGCGGCGCGCCCTGGCAATCTACGTGGACGTCTTTGGCGAGGAGTCGCTCGCGACGGCAGCGTGCCGGTACGACCTAGGCGCCATCCTGAGTGACCGGGGCGACCACGCAGGCGCCGAGCGCGAGGTGCAACGCGCGCTCGCCGTTCGGCGCGATGTCCTGGGCGACATGGATCCGCGGGTCGCGCGTACCCACGAGCACTTGGGGGTGGTGCGCTACGACGCGCGCGACCTCGCCGGTGCGGAGCAGGCGCTGGTCGAGGCGCTGCGCATCTTCCGCGCACGCCACGGGGACGACCATGCCGACGTCGCGAGCGTCCTCGCCAACCTGAGTGAGGTCCGCTCGGCGCAGGGCAACCACCGAGGCGCGATCGAGGCCTGCGAGCGGGCGCTCTCGATCCGGCGAAGCCAGCTCGGCCCCACGCACCTCGAGGTCGGCATGAACCTGCTGCATCTCGGTCGGTTCCGTGCGCTGCACGGCGACTGCACCGGCGCCGACGCATCACTCCGGCAGGCGCAGGACATCCTGGACGCGATTCCGCTCGAACAGCGCGAGCGGAGGGCAGATTGCTGCGCGATCCTCGCGATCGCGCGCCACGCCTGTGGCGATCTCGCCGGTGCGCTCGCGGCCAGAGAACAGAAGCGGGCCCTCGACCGGGAACGCCTCGGCGCGGAGCATGTCTTTGTCGGCCGCGATCTGGTCGAGATCGGCCTGCTTCAGGTCGAACTCGGGGCGCACGATGCGGCAGTCGCGACGTTTGCAGAGGCCACCACGATCCTCGGCAAGGCGCAGGGAGACCATCGCACGCAGTGGGTCTTGATCCACAACGGCCTCGGCGCCTCCCTCAGTCATCGCGAGGAGCTGGACGCCGCCGAGGCGCAGTACCGCCGCGCCGACGCCCTCGTGCGGAGTCGTCCTGGCGGCATCGCGGCCGCGGAGGTCAATGTCCTGGAGAACCTCGGGCATCTGCACCAACAGCGGGGCAATCTCGCCGCGGCGGAGCACGTCTTCCGTGAATGTCTCGAGCTGCGCCGCAGGCTGCTGCCCGGCGAGCACGAAGACCTGGCCAAGAGTCTCACCGGCCTCGGCGATGTCATCTACGCCGGCGACCGCTTCGCCGAAGCCGAACCGTTGTTCCGGGAGGCCCTCGCGGTGTTGCGGAAGCGGTTCGTCGGAAACCACGAGCGGTTGGTCCAGGCCTTGAACAACCTCGGCACCACCCTGGTGCGCCAACAGAAGCTGGCCGAGGCCGAACTCTTCGAGCGCGAGTTCCTGGCCATGCTGCGCGCGCTGCACGGCGATGGCGACGAGAACGGCGCCAAAGCGGTCATGAGCCTGTTCCTCATCCTTCGCGGCCAACGCGGCACGGCCAAGAACGCCGAGGCCGTGGAGCTCCTGCGCGAGATGATCGCAAGCCGGGAGGCAGTGAAGGGTGCCGACGACGAGCATGTCCGCCTTTGGCGCAGCAATCTGGCATTGGTCCTCGCGGACCTCAACCGGCACGCCGAGGCAGAGATCGTGCTGCGGTCGGCCATCGCGACGCTCCGAGGCATGGCCGGCGACCACCGCGGCGCCCTGGGGAGCAACCTCCGCGACCTCGCGCGGTCGCTGGCCGCGCAGGGTCGGGCGGCGGACGCCGTGCCGCACCTTCAGGAGTCGCTCGCGATCCACCGCGACTTGCACGGCCACGACTCCCTCGAGGAGGCAACCTGCCAGGCGCAGCTCGGCGGACTCCTCTTCGACCTCGATCGACACGCCGGCGCCGAGCCACACCTGCGCGCCGCGCTCGAACGGCTCCGGCGCGCGCCAGACCGACAGCGGAACGTCGCCGAGACCGCTGGTCGGCTCGGCGAAGTGCTGCTGCGTCTCGATCGATTGCCTGAGGCCGAGGCCTGCGCGCGCGAGGCCATCGACCTGGTGCGCCAGTTCGACGCCAAGCGACCAGGACGCCTGGCCACGGAACTGAGCCGACTTGGTGTCGTGCTGCTCGCGCAGCAGCGCTTCGCCGAAGCCGAGCCCGTACTGCGCGAGGACACCGAGGTCTGGCGCACTGCGAGTGGCGACGCGAGCATGCAGTTCGCGCAGAGCCTGGGCAACCGCGCCAAGGCGCTGATCGGGCTCGACCGCGGGGGCGAGGCGGAGGCCATCCAGCGGCAAGCCTGGAAGATCGCGTGCGAGCTCGGCGGTGTGGACAGCGAGCCAGCCGAACGCCTCGAGGCCGAGTTGATCTCGGGGCTCATCGAGCGCGGCAGCCTGGACGAAGCCGAGCCGCTGGCGCGAGCACGACTCACGCGCCGCCGCGGGCGCGCATCGAAGCCGGACTCGAACTTGGCCACGGCGATCGCCTTGCTCGCGCGCGCCCTGTCCACGCGCGATGCCGCCAACGCCGAGGCCGCGGAGCTTCTCACCGAATGCCTCAGGTTGCGCACCGACCTGACACCCGACGGGTGGCAGCGCTTCGACAGCATGAGTCGTTTGGGCGCGTGCCGGCTGGCGCAGGGCAGGCTCGAAGACGCGGAGCCGCTCCTGCGCGAGAGCGCCGACCGCTTGGCGGCTTTGGCGCTCTCGCGCAACAGCCGAACCGCGTTCCGCGAGGCGTGCGAGCGGATGGCTTGCCTGTGCGACGCAAGACAGAGAACGATGGACGCCGCGGCCTGGCGCCAAAGAGCCGAAGGCTCGCCGCGGTGAAGCATCTCGGAGCGACCTTGGTCGAAGCCAACGCTCGGCTTGCTGCACGCGCGCTTGACGTTGTGGATTGCACGGCGCTTCGAGTTCTCCGCGCTGCGCCCTTTCCCCTCGCCACGTCAAGCGGTTCGATTGCTGCATGGGCATCCTCGAGAAATAGTTCGGACCGAGCCGCAGCAAGATCTGGCCCAAGCTGAGCGCCGAGCTCGGCGCGCGCTACAAGGCGGGCACGTGGCGGCAGAGCGACCGCATCGACGTGGAGCACGGACCCTGGACGACCACGCTCGACACGTTCATGGTGCACGCGGGCAAGGCACACGTGCCCTTCACGCGGTTGCGCGCGCCGTTCCTCAACACCCAACACCTGCGGTTGAAGATCTACCGCAGCAACATCTTCGCCGACATCGGCAAGTGGTTCGGCATGCAAGACATCGAGGCCAGGCGCGCTTGGTCGTCGCGGCCGAACCACGTCACTGCGCGCGCCGCGCCGACCCGTCGCCTTCAGACAGCGACTGCCGCGACGCGGATGTCCGCCGCGATCCGTTCGGCGGCGACCCGATACGCCTCGGCCAGCGTCGGGAAGTTGAAGACGTTGTCGATGAACACGTCGATGGTGGAGTTGTTGACCATGGCCATCTGCGCCAGATGCACCAACTCCGTGGCGCCCTCGCCGAGCACGTGCACCCCGAGCACACGACCATCCGCATCGCTGATCAGCTTGAGCATGCCGTCGGTGCCGGCCGAGATGTGCCCGCGCGCGATCTCGCCGAACGACGCGCGGCCGATGCGGATCTCGCCGTGCTTCTCGCGGGCCTGCACTTCAGTGAGGCCAACCGACGCCATCTCCGGCACCGTGTAGATGCCGGTGGGAATGAGCGCCGCGCTGGCGCCTTCGGGCAAGCCGAACGCGTGACACACGGCGCGCCGCCCCTGCGCGAACGCCGACGACGCCAACGAAGGCGGCCCGGCCACGTCACCGGCGGCGTAGATGTGCGGCACCGCAGTGCGGCCGTGCGCGTCGACGTCGAGCACGCCGCGCGCGTTGGCGGCCAGGCCGGCCGCGTCGACGCGCAGGTGTTCGAGGTTGGCCACGCGGCCGAGCGCGCACAGCACCTTCTCGCTGCGCACGACCTCGCCGGTCTTGAGCCGCGTTTCGACCGCCGCGAGGCCGTCCCACTTCACTTCGACGATCTCCTGACTGCCGAGGTAGCGACAGTTTGGATACGCGTTGAAGCGCTGCACGAACAACTCCGACAGCTCAGCGTCGAGAAACATCAGCGGTCGCGGTGCCTTGTCGACCATCGTCACCGTCACGCCGAGGCTGGCAAAGATCGAGGCGTACTCGCTGGCGATCACGCCGCCGCCCAGCACCGTGAGCGACTGCGGCAGGTAGACCATGGCGAGCAGCGAGTCGCTGTCGAGCACGTTGTCGTGGTCGACTGGCACGTTGCCGGGCGCGCGTGGCCGCGAGCCGCTGGCGATCACCACGAAGTCGGCGGTGATGTCCTGCGTGCGGCCGCGCACCTGCAACACCTGCACGCTGTGCGGCGAGGTGAAGCGCGCGCGACCGCGCATGACCTCGATGTTGTTGCGCGCGAGCGTGGCGGCGATCGAGTCGGTGTGCGACGCCACCACCTGCTCGAGCCGGCTCATCAGGCTTTGCAGGCAAGTCCGCGTGTCGCGCGGCACCTCGATCTTGCCGCCGGTGCGGCGTGGCAACCCCGCGAGATACACCGCGGTCTCGCGCAGCGTCTTGCTCGGAATGGTGCCACTGTGCACGCAGGCGCCACCCACGGTGGAGTCTTTCTCCACCACCACCACGCTGCGGCCCGCGCGGCGCGCAAAGATCGCGGCCTGCTGTCCGGCAGGGCCGCTGCCGATCACCAGCACGTCGACGTGCATCGGCTATGCCTCCACTTCGGCTACGAGTTGCGCGGTCTTGTCGCGCAGCGCGACCAGTTGCTGGAACTCGTCAGGATAGATGTTCAGGTCGTCGAGCACAGGCGAGGCGGCGATGGTCTCGATCGCACACGGCTCGCCGTGGCCGGCGCCCATCCACGTTGCCATCAGGTCGGCCAGGTGGGTGATCATCGCGCTCTCGGTTGGATGCTCCTGCGCCTTGTAGTCGTGGTGGTGCACGATCGTGTTGGCGACGACTTCGGGCAGCTTCCAGTCGTTCACGAGCACGCCGCCGACCACGCAGTGGTAGTGCTCGATCGCGTTCACGAGCACTTGTCGCGGGTAGGTGACGCCACTGTCGCGCTGGATGTCGAGGATCGCTTGCAACACCACGGGGTGACCGATGTCGTGCAGCAGGCCGCACAAGAACGCCGACTCGACGTTGCTGCGGCGCGCGCGCGCGATCTCGCGCGCCCAGTAGCCGGTGGCGAGCGCGTGCGCCCACATCGGGCGCACCATGTCGCCGTAGCCCTGCACGTTGAACACTTTGCCCCGCACCGCAACGGTCACCACCATGTCGCGCAAGGCCAGCATGCCGAGGCGGCTGATCGCCTGCTGCAGCGACACGATCTGCACGCGCGCGCCCTGCGCCGCCGAGTTCGCCAGGCGCAGCACTTGGCCGGCGAGCGACTGATCGCGTTGCAGCACGTCGGCGAGCTTGGCGCCATCGACATCCGGCGCGCGCGCCAGGCTGAGGATCTGCGTCGCCACGGTGGGCAGCAACGGCAAGTCGAGCTTGCCGCTGTGCAGCCGATCGAGCAGCGCGTCACTCAACGCGCCGGGCACTTGGTCCACGGGCGCGCGCGGACAACTCTCTACATCCCGACTCACCCCATGTTCGTCGACCAGCGCGCGTTGGTTGTTGAGAAAAACCGGGTGGCGACGCTTGCCGCCCGATCAGCAGGGCACGTCGACGCGCCCACACGCCGCTGCCACCGCCGCTACAATCCCGACGCGATCGTCAGGGATCGCCTTCTTCTTCGCAGCTGCCATGCATCACACTCGCGCTTCCCTCTCCTTCCATCGACTCCTCGACGCGGCGTTCGAGGCCGATCGGCCGTGGCTGCAAGCCGCTGCCGCGACGATCGTTGATCTCGAGCACCACGGCGGTCGGGTCACCGTCACCGACTTCGGGCAGAGTCGGAGCCAGTGCGCGCTCTTCTTGGTCGATCTGGCCAAGGTGCGGAACGTCGCAGTCGGCGACCAGGTCGCGGCCGGCGCGATGATCGAGCGCCGTGGTGACGAGCTACCCACCGTTGCGCCACGTCCCGTGCGCAAGATTTGCCAGAACGGCGCAGTCCTCGCGGACGACTCCGGCACGGCGCAGTCGGTCGACGCCTACCAAGTAGACGAGGCCCTGCGCGTCTGCTTGTCCGGCGAAGTGCTCGCGCGAGCCGCGGATCGCTTCCGGCGCGCGGCGACGACCACCATCGTCGACCTACGTGGGCTGCTCGAGCGCCTTCGCCTCGCGACGCCGCCGCACGATCTTGTCGACGAGTTCGCGCGAGCAGGCGACTCGACTGGGTGGGGCCTGCTGAACGCGGCAACAGCGTTGGCCCGCGACGAACGCAACTTGGCGCGGCGGGCGGAACGCGAACGCGACGCTGAGCGCATTCTCGCCGCCATCGAGCGCGGATGGGCGGCGCCCGCGCATGCCGCGAACTCCACCCCCCATCACGCGTCTCAGTTCAGCGGCCGCTGCCGCAACTGACCGCTGCGCGCGCCGGCGCGATCCTTGATCGACACGCCGAGCTGCAAGAGCCAGCCGGGCGGCAACGGCCCGCCGAGGTCGAGCGTGAGGCTCGTCGCCGACACCTGCGCCAGCGTCATGATCGACAGGATTGGCGAGGGATCGATCGACTCGCCGTAGAGCGACAGGCGCAAGCTCGCGGGATCGAGGTCGGCGATGCCGTCAGGATCGCTGATCGTGAGCCGGAAATTGCCATCGGCGGGGATGTCGAGCGCGACCTCGGGTCCGCGACCGGCAACGTTGCCGCTGTGATGGATGACCGTCACCGCGTCGACGTCGGCCGAGCCCGAACTCGGGTCGAGGATCACCCGACCGCGGCTATCGACGCTCTGCCCCGACACCACATCGACCAGCCTGACCTGCGCGATGCCGTTCAACACGACAGCGCCGCTGATGACCAGCGGGTGCGTGCGCAGGTCGGCCAAATCGAACGCGTCGCCGCCCGCCTCGACCAAGTCTTGCGGATCGACGTTGACGTTGGTCGGGTTGGCGAACACCGGAGTCTGGCCAGCGAGGCCGCTGACGTAGCCGACGGTGTTGATGGCAAACGAACTGCCGTTCCCCACGAAGAACTTGCTGGGGAAGCGTGCGAAGTCGGCGCCGTTCGAGCTGACCTCGACGAACATCAGCTCGGCGTAGACCTGCCCCACCGAGATGGTGAAGGGATTCTCCGCCACGATGAAGTCCGCGCCGGGTCCATCCACGAGGGTGACGCCGAAGCCGAGCGCCAAGTAGCCGCTGACGCCGAGCGAGTGCACGTGCGAGCTGCCATTGCTGCTGCCTAGACCCGAAGCCGCGCCTAACGCGTTGCCCGGGTTGAAGACGCCACCACCAGCGTTGTTGTTGGTGTCGAACGCCACCACATGGGTCGCGTTCGGGGCTTGGGAAACGATGGGGCCGATGACGGCCGAGAGTGCACAGAGTGCAGGAACGAACGGAAAGCGCGAGTGGCGCATTCCAACCTCCAGTCCACGAGAGGGGAAAACGAACGACAAGTCCCGGGCCGTCTTCTGGCTCACGCGTCGTCCTACTCGCCAAGCCTTCCCAGCGGCACGGCCGCCAGTGGCAGGTAATGGCTTTCGTCAGCGCTTACAGCGGCGGGTCCGCGGAGGATTTGCACCTCACTTCCGTACCCGGAACACAGCGCGGCACGCTAGCAGGCCCGCGCGGCACGGTCAACACCGTCCACACAGAAGGTTGAGCTGTCGAGCTGAATCGTGGACGCAGCGCCGTGCAGCCGTTCACGGGTCGTGGTCGGCCCGCTCCCGCTCCCGCTCCCGCTCCCGATCTCTCGCCTGCGTCGTAGAACGTGGACACGATCTCGTGCTGTGATGACGAGAGGCGTAGGAACCGGCTGGAACGTTGTCGGGAGCGGGAGCGGGCCGACCCCTGAACGGTTACCACCGAGCGACTAGACTCCACCGATGCTCGACCTCGCGCGCGAACGCCTCGCCGCCGACTTCCGTCGCATCCGCGCCAAGAGCCTCGCGTTGTGCGCGCCGCTGCGGCCGCAAGAGTGGCGCGTGCAATCGATGCCCGATGTGAGTCCGCCGTGGTGGAATATGGGGCACACGAGCTGGTTCTTCGCGCGCAATGTGTTGCACGAGTTCGGCGGTTACGACGATGAGTTCGCGCACTTCGAATACGCGCTCAACTCGTACTACGAAGGGTTGGGGCCGCACTTGCCGCGGACGCAACGCGGCAACGTGGCGCGGCCGTCGACCGAGGAGGTGCTGACGTATCGCAGCCGCGTCGACGAGCGCATGTTGATGCTGCTGGCCAACGCCGATCCGAGCGCCTGGCATCGCCTCGCGGAACTGACGACGATCGGTTTGCAACACGAGCAACAGCATCAGGAGCTGCTGTTGACCGAGATTCTGCACAACCGCTACTGCGACGTTGCTGAGTCCCAACTGGCGTACGGCGATGCCCCACCGCTGCGTCCATCGGGGACACCGTCGCGCTCGGCGGCAACCCCGGCGCTGAGCTTCGTGTCGATCAGCGGCGGGGTCGTCGAGATCGGCCACCAGGGTGACGGATTCGCGTGGGACAATGAGCTACCCCGGCATCGCGCGTTCGTCGCCGACTTCGCGCTCGCCAACCGCTTGGTCACCTGCGGCGAATGGCTCATGTTCATGGCTGACGGCGGCTATCGCAGCGCCTTGCTATGGCTGTCGAACGGTTGGTCCGCCACGCTGGAGAACGCCTGGCAGGCGCCGCACTATTGGGAACTGCGCGGCGACGCGTGGCAACAGTGGACACTGCGCGGCTGGCGCCCCGTCGAACCGCACGCGCCGGTGTGTCACGTGAGCTTCTATGAGGCCGACGCGTTCGCCCGCTGGTCGGGCGCGCGCTTGCCCACCGAGCGCGAATGGGAACACGCCGCGCAAGTTGCCGGGTTCGATGCGCAGGCCGGCAACCTCATCGACGATGGCCGCATGCTCACGCGTCCCGCGCAGCACGATGTCGCCGGCCTGCAGCAACTCGCCGGCGACGTGTGGGAGTGGACCAGCAGCCACTATGAGCCCTACCCAGGCTACCGCCCGTTCGACGGCGCACTGATGGAGTACAACGGCAAGTTCATGGACAACCAACGCGTGCTGCGCGGCGGCTCGTTCGCCACGCCGCGCGAGCACATTCGCGCCAGCTACCGCAACTTCTGGCCAGCCGACACGCGCTTCCAGTGCACTGGGCTGCGGCTCGCGCGGTAGCCGCGGACGGCACGGCGCACTCAGAGCGCCTTTGCGTTCTTCGCCAGGTACGACGCGACGCCGGCGCTGTTCGCCTTCATGCCTTCCTTGCCCTTGTTCCAGCCGGCGGGACAGACCTCGCCGTTCTTCTCGTGGAACTGCAACGCGTCGACCATCCGCAGCGCCTCGTCGACGTTGCGACCGAGCGGCAGATCATTCACCACCTGGTGGCGGACGATGCCCTTCTGATCGATGAGGAAGGTGCCGCGGAACTCGACGGCGCCGTTGCCGGTGAGCACGTCGTAGTCACGGCCGATCTGTTTGGTGAGGTCGGCGATGAGGGGGAACTGGATCTGGCCAATGCCACCTTTGTCGAGCGGTGTGTTCTTCCACGCCAGGTGGGTGAACTGCGAGTCCACCGACACGCCCAACACTTCGCAGCCGCGTTCCTTGAACTGCGCGATGCGATTGTCGAAGGCGATGATCTCTGACGGACACACGAACGTGAAGTCGAGCGGATAGAAGAACAGCATCACCATCTTGCCGCGGAAGTCAGACAACTTCAGATCCTTGAAGCTGTTGTCCGGCATGACGGCGGTGGCGGAGAAATCAGGAGCGGGCTTGCCAACGAGGACGGCCATGGAGTTTGCCTTTTTCAGCGAGTTTGCGAATTGGAAGGCCGGACGGTAGATCCGCGACGGGAGCCGACCAAGCGAGAAAGGGCGATCAGAGTGATTCGCGGCCTGCCGCAGCCTTGGCCTCAGGCGCGCGCCGAGGCCCGCTTGCCCGTGCGGCGAGCGAGCACGATGCCGGCGAGCACGACCGCGGTGCCGATGCCCGTGCCCAGCGAATAGCCCTCACCCCCCACCAACACCCCCAGCGTCAGCGCGATCAGCGGGGTGATGTAGGACACCAGCGCCACGGTGTTCACCGGCAGGTGACGCAGGGTCCAGAAGTAGAGCGTGAAGGTCAGGCAGGTTCCGGCCGCCGCCAGGTAGCACACGGTGAACACCGCCGCGCCGGTCCACTGCGGCTGCACGTCGTGCTCCGTTGCCACCGCGAGCACGGTCAACAGAATGGCGCCGAGCAGAAGTCCATCGCGATTGAGGAGAACCGCGCTCACGCCTTGCGCGCGCGGACGCAGGTAGGCGTTGGCGATCGCCACCGCCAGCGGCGACAACAGCAAAAGGAGCCCGGCGCGCACGTGCTCGCTGCCGGCAACTCGCAAGTCGGCGAAGAACAGGCTGGCGATGCCGAGGAAGCCCAACGACAAGCCGCACCACTGGCGAGCCGTCAGTCGCTCGCCCGGCAGCATCACCAGCGACACCACGCCGAGCAGCAAGGGGTAGACGGACCACAGCACCGCGGTCAAGCCCGACGGCAGCACGACCGCCACGCTGTAGACGATGGCGTACGAGAGAAAGAACTGCATGACGCCGGTGACCACGACCAGATCGCGACCCGGCCGCTTGCCGCCCTCCATCCGCGCCAGTGGACGCGCCACGATGGCCATGATCAGCCACGCGACGACGAAGCGTGCGGCGGCCCCGGTGAAGGGCGGCAAGACGCTGGCCCCTTCCTTGATCACGATCCACGTGCTGCCCCACACCACGCTCATGACCGCAAGAGCAAGGCCGAGCAGCAGCTGCGATGGCATCTTCTGCGGGGGCGTGTCTGACAAGGGGGCGGAAGAGTAGCGAGGCTTCGCCGCAGACCAGAAAAGAACCACGGAGAGCACGGAGAACACAGAGGAGGATGTGGGCTTCGATCTGCTCTCTGTGGCCTCCGTGTGCTCTGTGGTTCTTCTCTGCTCTGGAGCTGACGTCCAGACTGGACTCATCCCCTTATGGCCCGACGATGCGCACGCCGCAGTCGAGATACGCGGCGCCGAGACCAAGGTCGGTCGGGACGGCTTCGATCAGTGCGTTGGCCGACTGGCCAAGATCGTAGTGACCGCCCTTGGGCATGATCGCGACGTCACGGCGCTGCATCGAGTCGAACTCGAGCCGCGCGCGCACCGCCCCCTGCCGACTCTCGACGGTCACGATTTCGCCCTCGCGCCGCCCCACCGCTGCGTCGGGATGCACGCGCACGAAGGTGTGCTCGCCGAGCCCCTTGCCGGCCCATTGCGACGCTTGGCTCTTCTCGGTGGAGTTCGAGAACAACCACAGCGGGTAACCGCTCGGCAGACGGTAGCGCTTGGGCAGTTCGTGCAGGAGCTGCACGCGGCGACCCGGCGTCGCCACCTTGCCCTCGGCAAACAGCACACTCGGCGCCAACGGGTTGCGTACCTGGCCGTGCGCGCGCAGATCGTCGAGGCTCGCGCCCTGGTCGGCAACCGGCGCCAGCAGGCGACGCTTCCAATCGTCCAAGCTGCCAGCGAGCGCCGCCTCGAGACCCACGCGCCGCGCCAACGCCTGCAGCAACTCCACCTCCTGCAGTACTCCCGGCGGTGGCGGCACGACGGGTCGCGCTTCCGCCAGCCAGTGATGGCCGTAGGCACCGACGAGGTCGTCGTCTTCGAGCAGGGTCGGGCAGGGCAGCACCACGCTGGCGCGCCGCGCGGTGTCGGTGAGGAACGAGTCGACGACGACGACGAACTCGGTGCGCTCGAGGGCTTCCGCCACGCGCGCGCTGTCGGGCAGCATGCTCACCGGGTTACCCGCGGTAACCCACACCGCACGGATCGGCGGATCCTTGGCCGCCAAGATGTCGGCGCCCAACATCGGTTCGCGCACGGAACGCACGGCGGCGCCCGTCGACAGCGCCTGGTTGGCGAACGCCTTGCGCCGCTTGAAGTAGAAGGAGCAACCGCCGCCGCTACGCCACAGATTGCCACTCACCGCCGACAACGCATCGAGCGCGCGCACGATGGCGCCGCCGTGCCGTCGCCGCTGCATGCCCCACCCCACCAAAATCGCGGTTGGCCCGGCGGCAAACGCGGCCGCGAGCGACTCGATCTCCGCCTCGCTGATGCCGGCCGCACGCGCGCGCTCGCGCAGCGTCTTCTGCCGGCAAAGCTCGGCGAACGCCTCGAGCCCGTCGCACTGTGCCGCGGCTTGCGGGTCGACCGTGCCGCCATCGAACAACACGCTTGCCACCGCCAGCGCCAGATCGAGGTCGGCGCCCGGCCGCGGTTGGATGAAGCGATCCGCCAGCGCGGCCCCCTTGTGATGCACCGGGTCGATCAGCCAGAGGCGACAGCCCTTGGCCTGCGCTTCCTTCAGCACCGGCACGAGATGGATGTTGCTGGCAAACGGGTTCTTGCCCCACAACACGATGTGCTTGCTGTGGAGCAGGTCGAACAGGTCGTTGCTGTCGCTGACGCCAAAGTCCGTCTCCTGCGCCGCTTCCCCGGCACCGCTGCAGATGTCGCCAACCTTCGTCGTGCACGGACCAAAGTGCTCGAAGAAACGATCAGCCATCGCCTTCAGCAACCCGAGGCTGCCGCCCGAGCGGTAGTGCAAGATCGCCGCCGGGCCCGACTCGGCGCGAATGCGCAGCAAGCGCTCGGCCACGACGTCGAGCGCCTCGTCCATTGACACCGGCACGAGTTCGCCGGCCTTGCGGAGCAGGGGTCGCGTGACCCGCTCGGCGCTGTACTGGCGCTCCAAGAAGCGGCTCGTGCGGAAGCACAAGAAACCACGGGTCACCGGATGCGCCGGGTCGCCGCGCAGCGCGGTGACGCGGCCGTCCTCGACGGTGGCGACGATGCCGCAGGCATCCGGGCAGTCGCGGTTGCAGGTCGTGCGTCGCAGGTCGATCGCCATGCGCAGAGTATCGGAGGTTCGCCGGCGCGTGTCAGACACCTTCTGGCCACGAACTGAGAACACAATAGGTGGATATCGCCCACGACTCGGACCCCATGATGTTGCTGTTTATGAACTGTGGAGAGTCTGTGGAATCTGCGCAGCAAGTCCCCTTCTCAGAAGGAGTTACCCACAAAAAATAGCGAGAAAGAGTTTGGCCGGCGTCAACTCTTCAGGGAAGCTCCGCCCTCGCACTGGCTGCGGCAAGTGTCATTGCCACGGCAACTGCAGCTCTTTGTCTCGAAGCACTCAAACCCCACCTAGGGAGGAACTCCAACATGAGCAACCCATTCGGGCTCGGCATCGTCGCTGCTCTCGCCATGACGTCGGTCGCATTGGCTAGTGGCAACGACGGCAAGAACAACAAATCGAACGGTAACGGCGAAGAGCCGAAGCCAGTCCAAGACGGCGTAACGGTCAGCGCCGCCGCCGGCAAAGGCATCACCTTCGCCGGTGAAGGCTTCAAGTTGAACCTGGTGAACCGCATCCAGGTCAACCTCGGCTACACCAACAACGAGAATGCGGAGGACACCCTCGGCGTCCGTGTCCGCCGGGCTCGCACCAAGCTCTCAGGCGACGCCTACAAGGACACCGTCCACTTCGTGATGCAGTTCGAGTGGGCGGACGGCCAAACCAGCGACATCAACGATGCGTTGATGATGTGGGACTTCTACAAGACCGACGACAACTCCATGTCGCTGCGCTTCGGCCAGGGCAAGACCTTGTTTGGCACGGAGGCCACCGGCACCTCGGGCGGTCTCGAGTTCATCGACCGCGCCCGCGCGACGATGGCCTTCAGCAACGTCCGCAGCCGCCAGGCTCAGGTCGTCGGCAAGGTCGGCAACGGTGAGCTGCGCTGGAATGCTGGCATGCTCAACAACGACGTGTCGGCCGCCGCGATCGGCTTCACCGGCGAAGACAGCAACAACGCCAGCAACGAACTCAACTTCATCGCCGGCGCGTCGTACGGCACCGGCCAAGACGAGATCTACGGCGAAGGCCGCAAGCAGGGCGCGCTGAAGATCGCCGACGAGCCGATGTGGGTCGCCAACGCGGCGATCGCCTACGGCCAGAACGACGTGCAGGACACCGGCGCGGAATACGACGCCTTCACCATCAACGGTGGCGGCGCCTACTGGACCGGCCACGTGCACGCCCTCGCCGAGGTCTTCTACCGCGACGAGAGCGCCGACCGCCCCGCGGCGGCGATGGAGTCGGAGGCCTTTGGCTGGCAGGCCCAAGGCACCTACACCATGGATCCCGGCCAGACCATCCAGTGGGCGTACGGCGCGCGTCTGTCGGGTGTGCACGTGACCGATGTCGCCGGCACCGGCCCGGTCCTGATCTTCAACCCAGGCACCGGTGGCGAGGGTGACATCCTCGAGTTCCAACTCGTGGCGTCGGCCTACTACGTCGGCCACAACCTGAAGACGCAGTTCGGTTACACGTTCCAAGACGTCGATCCAGACGTCGGCACCAGCGTGACCAACCACGTCATCGAGTTGCAGTCGCAGATCGTCTTTTGAGCTAGCTCGCTCGACGTTGAATCGATGTCTCACGCGCCGCCGGCGCGATGACGCGACAACAAGAAGAGGCATCCTCGGTAGGGGATGCCTCTTTCGTTCTGTACGCTGGTAGGGATGCGCTGGTCAACGCTATGGCTCGTCGTCGCCGTCGTTGCGCTGTGCTGCGCGTGCGGGCTGAGTGAACTCATCGAGCAGCAGCCCGGGGCGGCGGCGGCGGCGAGCTGGAGTACAGCGCTGGACGAGTCGGGGGAACGGCCCCGGCTCACGATTCGGCGGCGGACGGCCGCCGGCGACGTCGCGGCCACGGCCAACGGTGTGCGCCTAGTGCTGAAAGATGGGGTCGTGCACGAACTGCCGTTCGAGACGCACGCGATCGAGGACAACACGCTGCGTATCCGGTGCGCGAGCGTGTTGCCGGACCATGCGGTCACGGTCGCCGTCATCCAGAGTGGCGACATCCTCCGGATCGAGGTCGAAGACAACGTCGAGTTGGCAAGCCAACTGGCAGAGCTGAGCCTCGAGCTGGCGCTCCACGTCGAGGGCATCGCCACCGTCGAGAGCTTTCTGCCGCAAGAGCCGGCGGCGGCCGACGAGGTCGCAGGCGACCTGCTCTGGCGCACGCCGTTGGCGTTTGCGCGCTTGGGAAGGCAGGCGATCGCGGTGCTCCCCGATGTCACCACCGCCCGCGCGCGGGTGCTGCCGGGTGCTCTCGAACTCAACGTCAGCGGATCGCAAGCGTGCATCCGCCACGGGTTGGTGGGGCAGCGGATCGACCACAAAGCGGGCAGCGTCGTGTGTCGACGCGACCCGACGATGGCGCGACGCGTGGCCGGTCAATCGGTCGGTTTCGCGCAGGAGGTGCGCCTGTTCGGCGATGCCCAATCGGGGCACACGCTCGCCGAGCTAGCGCGCGACGTGTGGCAGCGCCTGGCGGTGCCGACTGCGCCACGCGCCGAAACCGCGCTCGGCCCGCAGGTCGATCGGCTGCTGAACGCTCGCGCGTTCATGCGCCGTCTCGAGCCAAGCCCGGCCATGGGCGGCGACCGCACAGCGCTTGCCAAACCACGCAGTGCCGAGGGTGGCGAGAGCGACTCGGGGTCGACGACCGTCGCGTTCTCGGCGCGCCAGAACGCGCTGTTGCTGGCAGCTGCGCTCGCCACGCGTGACGATGGAGCGGCGCGCGCCGACGCGCGACGATTGGTGCAGCTCGCGGTCAGCGCACCCTTGCGTAGCGGGCTATCGCCTGATCGCGCGCAATGGACCAGTGGTCGAGTCACGTGGTCACACGACGAAACTCTCGCCCTCGACGCCGCGCTCACCACGATCAACTACGACGCCACCGCGGTGGCATGGACGCGCGTGTGCGGCTTGCTCGCCACTCGTCGGCTGGCTGCCGATGACGAAGTGCGTGTCGCCGCCGAGCGCGTCGCTCTCACGACCGCCAAGTTCTTGCTGGCGAATCAGCTCAGCAGCGGCGCGATCCCGGCGCTGTACGAAACGCAGTACTTGGCACCGGTGCAGCAAGCGCTGTACGAGCCCGCCGCCGAGTCGGGCGCCGCGGCGCTGTTGCTCGCCGAGTGCGCCGGGCTCGGCACGACCGACGCCAAGGCGATGCGTGACGCTGCGCTTGCCGCGGTGCTCTACCTCCAGCGTGAAGTGCAACCCGAGGGCGCCTGGCACGACCGAGCGACGCTGATCGCCGGCGCACCGCCGCGCGGCCGCGGCAACCTGAGCCTCACCTTTGCGGCACTCGCCGGGCTGAAGTTGAGCGAGACGGTCGGCCACGCGGGGTTGCACGCCGCTACCGCCGCTTTCATCGATTCGCTCGCCTTGCAGCAGCAGGTGTGGAGTCCGCGGTGGCTCGCCCTGGATCCGAGCTCTACGCGCTTGATCGGCGGCCTCGGGCAGCACGATGGCGATCCCCAGTGGAGCGACCCGACGCAAGCGCTGTCCGCGCTCGCGTTCTTGCTGGGCTATGAACGGTTCGGTCGGCGCGACCTACTGCAACGCGGCGCATGGGCCCTGCGCGCCGCGCTCGCCACCGCGCCCGACACGGACGACAAGGATCTCGACGCACGCTCGCCACTCGGCACCGCAGCGGCCGTCGCCCAGCTGGCGTACGCACGTTGGGGCAGCGTCATCGTGGATGCGGCTGGCGGCTACGCCGAGTCGCTCGACGCCGTACAAGCATCGCTGGGCAGCATCGCGCTCACCGAGATCACGCTGTTGGCGCGGTGCGCGCCAGAGTTGGTGGAACGTACGAGGGCCACGTTCCGCGGCCTCGGCAAGCCGCCGGAGCACTACTCGCTCGGCGTCAACGATGGCGCACGCAGCTTGTTCTCGATCGATGAACTCGCCGCGGGTGTGAGCATCACTCCGCTCGCGGTGCCTTCCGTGATCTTTGCACCGCCAACCACGATCCAGGCCAACCAGCCGTTCAGCCCGCGCGTGCGCTTCGCCGCCACGCCGCCCGCTGGCTTCACCGGCGGGGTGAAACTCACCATCGACGGCCGCGCGGGTGAGACAGCGATCACACTCGTGGGCAGCACGGACCCACGCACCTGGCTCCCCCTGTACCCGTTCAGCGCACTGATATGGGCCGACCCACCAGACAAGCCCTCGGCTACGCCAGGTCGCGGCGCGGTGCTCCGCGCCCGCGTCGAGCTGCTTGGTCCACAGGGACAGCGTGTGGTCGTCGTACCGCAGGAACCGACGCGGATCGACGAGCAGACCACCATCGATCTTGCGGGAACCGACGACACCGACTGCCTGTCGGCCTCGACCTGCCCACGCGTCCTGTTCGCCGATGGCAGCCGGCTGGCGCGCGCGGTCGGCAGCCACGGGTGCGCGCTGGAGTGGCAGCTCAACATCCCCGCGACTGCACTCGCGCTCGAACTCGAGATCTTGCTTGCCGGTCAACTCCGGCTCCAAGCACAAGGCAACATCGTGCACGAAGACACCGCCGACACGCCCCTCGTGCCGCGCTGGGTGCGCGTCAAGATCGCCGACCGCAGGCTGTGGGAAGCCGCCAAGTTGAAGCTGACCTTCACGCAGGCCGTGCAGAGTGATGCGGCCAACTTGCAAGTTGCCGAACTGCGCACGCGCGTGGTGGTCGACACCGGCACGCCGGCCGACCAACCGATCGAACCTTTCGAGGTCGTGACTCGGCCTGATCCCGGGCGGAAGCCAGACTCGCAGCTCAGGGTGTTGGTTGTGCCGGTGGCGTTCACCGAACAGCCACTCACCTTGTCGAACGATCAGATCGCGACGCTGTTCTTCGGCGACGACTACCAGCGCACGCCCGCGCCGCAGCCGCGCCACACCACCGGCTCGGTGCGCAACGTGCTGCTCGCCGTGTCGGGCGGGCGAACCAGACTGGTTGGCGAGGTCGCCGACGCACCGCCGCCAACCATCGGCGCAGCCAGCGACCTGTTGGGAGGCCGCGGTCCCACTCCGCTCAACGCGCTGGTGACATCTGCTCTGCGCGCGGCCGGCGGCACGTTCGATGTCATCCTGTTGGTGCACAGCGGGCCGGCTCCCGCCGTGGCACCAGACATCGAGCACATTCCTGGGCTGCCACCGATCGCGCTGATCGCGGAACGCGGGCCCGATCGATCCGCTCTGGCCGTGGGTGACGCGCTCGCCGCGCTGCTCGCCGCGCACCACAAGCTGGCTCGGCGATCATCGCAAGCGGCGGGCAACTTCGGCGCCCTGGCGCTGAACGGCCATACCGACGATCACCTGCCCGCCGCGCCGATCGGCTTCGACCTGGCCGCTGCGGGCTGGGTCGACGTGGTCGCCGTGCACCCGGAAGGCGGCGAGATCGCCGCCGCACCGATGCTGCGCGAACGGCGTGTGCATCGCCTGGCCAGCGAGCTGCCCTGCCGCGGCGATCTCTTCTTGGAGGTCCGCGGTGGCCTGCCCGAAGAACCACTCTTGCCGGAGAGCGGCCTGCTCGGCTACTGGCACTTGCCAGAGCCGCCGCTGGTGCGAGGCTCGGGCGGGGCAACCGAACGACCAACCGTGCTGCGCCTGGCGCGAAGTGTTGGCGTCACCGAAACGCCGTTCGTGCCGGGCACGGCCGCCGACTTGGTGCGACGCGCAAGTGTGCTCGACGACGTTTCTTCGCCATCCCTGGCGACGCCGCAGGGTGAGCTGTGCTTCCTGCTCGAATCCGTCGGACCCGTGGCCATCAGCGGCGAGCGAAACGTCGGTGAGCGCATCGGCTTCACGGTGAGGCGTCTGGCGCGCAACGTACTCGAAGCAACGGCGACCGCGCAGATACGCGTCAACCCCACCACGTGGACCGCGTTGGCGCTCGACGGTGTGGATCGTGGTCTCGGCGCAGTCGTTGCCGACGCCAGCCGCCTGCGCTTCACCGCTGGTCGTCTCGCGCTGCGCGCCAATCTCGCGTCGGCCAGCGTCGCGGGGCGCGGGCAGCGGTTGTTCGCCAACGGCCGCGTCGAAGGCGGACCGGCGCACCTGCGCATCGGCTACGCCGACACCCCGGTGCTGGACACGGTCCTGACCGAGACCACCGTCACCCATGCGCTGGCCTTCGACTTGCCGGCGGTTCCGCAGGAACACAACTTGTGGTTCGAGGTCGAGGCCAAAGGTGACGCGAGCTGCGTGGTGACGCTCACCGACTTGATTGCGGTACCGCGCGTGCGGGCCGACCATGCACCGTTGCGGGCGATCAAAACCAAGACGGCGCGCCTCTCCGACGGCTTTACGCACGCCCCCCTCTTGCCGCTGACGACGGGCAGCGACGCTCGCGCCGTGGTCCACGAACCGGTGTTGATCCGCGCTCACCGCACGATGCTGCGCCTGCGCTGCGGTTTCGCGGCCGACGCGCCCGCCGCGACGACCGCCACCGTGGACGTGCGCGTGGACAGTCTCGACGGCAAGGTCAGCTATCCCCTGCTCGAAGGTGAGCCCCTCACCCGCGGGGAAGGCACACAGCCTTTGCTCACGGCGCTGCTGGCCATCCCGAACGTCGAAACCGCATTCGTCGGCACGCTCTCGATCACCCTGCGGGCGCCGCCTGGCACCACGCTGTGGATCGCGACGGCCGAGGTCGCCCGCCCGTGACCGTTCACGGGTCGTCATTGTCTTCCGCTCCCCGCTTTGGCACTCGCACGAACACCATCCTGTTTGCCGTCGTCGTCGCGCTCTGCCTGACGCAGGTCGGCTGGTGGATCTACTTCCAACTCGGCGAGGCTGGTCGGCTGGAACGCGCCGGCGAGTTGTTGACGCAAGGGCAGATCGGTGCCGCAGCCCAAGAACTCGGTGCTGGCGCCGACCTCGATCTCAGAGATACGGCGCGGCGGCGCCGCCTGATGTTCCTCAGCGAGGGCATCGCCCTCAGCCTCATGGTGCTCGCCGGCGTGGTGTTCTTCTACTTGGCGATCGTGCGCGAACACCGTCTGCACGCGGCGCAGGAACGCTTCTTGACCGGCGCGACGCACGAGCTGAAGACACCGCTCGCCAGCGTGCGTCTCGGTCTGCAGTCGCTGCAAGCCGACTCGTTGCCGCGCGACAAGCACGCGACCTACCTGGAGGCGATGCTGCGCGAGGTCGATCGACTGGAACTCGGCCTGTCGAACCTGCTGGAGGTGGCTGGCTTGCGCACGACGCCCAGCGCCGCCGCTCTGCACCAGGGCGATCTGGCGGTCGATGTGCGGCAATGTGTCGATGCTTTGCGCGAACGCGCGGCCACGGCGCAGGTCGAACTCTGTGCCGATGGGTTGTCCCGGGCCGACGTGGTGCGCGACGCCGATGGCTTGCGGCGTGCGCTCGGTGCCGTGCTCGACAACGCCATCAAGTACTCGGCCGCGCGCGGCAAGGTGCGAATCTCGCTGCGTCGCGAGGCACGCGACGCGGTGGTGACCGTCATCGACGAAGGGATCGGCATCACCGCCGATGACTTGCCGCACCTAGGCGAGCGCTTCTATCGCGGCCGCAACGCCGCGCACCGCGGCGGCACCGGCCTCGGTCTGTATCTGGCGCGCGCCCTGGTGCGCCAGAGCGGCGGCCAACTGGCCGTGCACAGCGCGGGCGAAGGACGCGGCTGCCGGGTCGAGTTGCGCCTGCCCTGCGCCGGCAACGAGGGCGCATGACGGCGCCCCGCTGTCTCGTCGTCGAAGACGAGGACCTGCTCGCCGACCTGTTGGTCGACAACCTGCGGCAGGTTGGCTTCGCGCCGGCACGAGCCAAAGACGGCGAACGCGCGCTCAGCGACCTGGCGACGCAGACCTTCGACCTGGTCATCCTCGACGTCATGCTGCCCTTGCGCGACGGCTTCGACGTGTTGCAGACGCTGCGCGCGCGCAACGACCACACGCCGGTGCTCGTTCTGTCGGCGCGCGCCGCCGACGCCGATCGCATCAAGGGCCTGGCCCTGCAGGCCGACGACTACCTCACCAAGCCATTCAACCTGCAGGAACTGCTGCTTCGTTGCCAAGCCTTGCTGCGCCGCGGCCGAGCGCGCCGCACCGAAGTCCTGACTTTCGGCGGCAACCGCGTCGACTTCAGCGGCCGCCGCGCCACGACCTGGCGCGGTGAAGACGTCGCGCTCACGCCCGCCGAGGTCGCGCTGCTGCGCCTGCTGGCCGAGCAACCCGGCGAGGTCGTGGACCGGCGCCAGATCGTCGACTCGGTGTTCGGCCGCAGCACCCCGGTGAAGCACCGCACGGTCGACAACCTGGTGCTGCGGTTGCGTCGCCTGTTCGAGCGCGACAGTAAGCAGCCGGCGCACTTGCACACCGTGCGCGCGGTCGGTCTGCGCTTCGATCCGGACAGCTAGCCGGGCACCGGCGACGCGGATGCATCGCCAAGAACGCAGAAGGCCGGGTGCACGCGCACCCGGCCTTCCTCGGCTTGCCATTCGGCAAGTCAGCTCATGTCACTGGATCGTGTTGGTCATCTTGGCCGGGCTGAGGAGGCCCTGGAACCACACAGCCTGCCACACGAACGGGGCGACGCTTGGCAGATTGCCGGTCAGGCCGGGGTAGTTGTTGCGGCCGTTGCCGGTGACAGTCGGCAACCAGAGGTTCAGCACCGACAGATCCTGGCAAATGAAGCCGGCGATCGGCGGGAAGGTGAACGCCGGCGTGGCGTTGCCGAGGAACACGATGTGGTTGCCGCCGACCTTATCGAGCACTTGCAGCGTGCCGGTGGTGGTGACCCAACCGTTGGTCAGACCGATGCCGCCTTGCACGTACATCGCGAAGGGAGTGAACGCGGTAGCGCTCGTGGTGCGGGCGACGATGTAGATCGTCTCGTTGGCGCGCACCGAGGTGCCGACGATCGCGGTCGAACCGGGCGCGCCGCCGATGCCATACCAACCGCGGCACAGACCGTCGCTGCCGTAGACCGACAGACGCGCCGAAATCGAACTCGCGGTGATCTCGAGGTGCGTCGGCGTGCACTCCACGTAGCTGAACGCCGTGGAGTCGAGCAAGGCGATGCTGTTGGTCACCGTGGTCTGCTCGTTGTTCAGCGCGGTGATGGTTTGCAGCGGGCCGCAGGTCGCGGTGATGCCGTAGGCACCGATCGCGCCACTTCCCGAGAACGGCCGGCACGACACGTAGTAGGTGCCGGTGGGCAGGGGCAGCTTGATGAAGCTGGCAAAGCCGAAGCCACTAGCGTCATCGTTCTCCGCCAACGGGCTCATGTTGCGGTCGTAGTACTCGATGATGGTGTCGGTCAGCGTGCCGAGCGTCGTCTGCACCGCGACGCTAGCGAGGGCGGTGGTCGCCACCGAGAAGAGATCGCGCTGATCCAGCGTCGTCAGGTTGCCAGCAACCGCAGTGCCGCACGGCAGCGGCGTGATCGTCTGCGCGGTGCACGTAGCCGAGATGGTGTAGCCCAGCGCCGCGTTGAGAGCCTCCAAGAGGTAGATGATGTAGTTGCCGGTCGGCAACGGCATGATGAGGCT
The DNA here is from genome assembly GCA_031423015.1 of Planctomycetota bacterium. Lineage (GTDB taxonomy): Bacteria > Planctomycetota > UBA1135 > UBA1135 > UBA2386 > DATGPD01. Next base: position 41,959 of record JANPER010000172.1, read on the forward strand.
CGGGTCGGTCACCGTGCCCACGTTGTCCATCACGAAGATGCGACCGCTCTTGGGGTTCGCAAACACGAACGCGAAGTTGCTTCCCACGGCGCCGGTGACGCGCACGTTCACCAGGGAATCCGCGGTCACGTTCAAGCGGTAGCAGTGAATGTCGCGCGCCAGGCCGATCGCGTCGACGACGGGGCCCGACGTGCACAGGTCAGCGAACGGGTTGCCCGTCGCGAGGTGCGCCATGGTGATCTGGCTGATGGTCACCGTGTAGGCATTCGCCCCGGCCACGCCTGGCAACACGGTGAACGTGTAGGTGCCGGCCGGCAGCTCCACGACGATCTGCCGCGACAGTGCGCCGGCGACGAACTGCACCGCCTGCAGGAAGAAGCGGCCACAGGTGTCGGACACCTGAAGGGCCGGCGGCACGGTGAGCGCAACATTGGTGTAGCTCACCGAGATGTTGTAGGCGCCCTGCGGCAGCGTCACCGAGTAGGCGTCGCGCGGGTCGAAGGTGACGCCCGCGGTGGTCGGGCCGACCGTGCCCGTCATCGTTGACGGGAAGCTGCCCGGGGCATCGGCATCCGCCAGCCCCATGGTGTCGTTGTTCTCGATCTCAGTGACCGACAACGGGTTGAGGACGATGCCGCCGCCGGCGTTGCTGCCGCTCGTGGCCTCGTAGGCCGCCACGATCTCGGCGTAGATGAGCTTGGCTTCGATGATCTCGCTCTGGGTCTTGAGCAGACCACGCGTGATCGCGTCGCCGATGAACGTGTCGACCATATCGGCCGTCGTCATCGCTGAGTTGGGGTTGACGTATCTGGGCAGGTTGCTGTGAAAGAGGTTGACCAGGGAGGCCCGATCACCCGCCATTGCGGACGATGCAAGCAGCAGACCGACGATCAAGTTGCGAAGGGACATGGAGTGTGTGGGACAGGGGAGAGAGGTTCCCGGTCTTGGCTACGGCGCAATGCGCGCCGATACGCTCGAACCGGGTTGCGGAAAGGAACATCGCGGCCGGCTTCTGTCAAGGACCGAAACATCGGCGAGCGACCTACGGCCGGGCAGCCCGGTCTAGGAGTCCGCTGGCGGCGACGGTTCGACGCAGCGCCTCGCCGTCATTACGGTCGAGCAGCGAGTTGCGGGCGCTGTGCGAACGACGACGGAGATCGTGGCCTGCGGCTACGGCACCAACGTGAACACGTAGCCGGCCTGGCTGACGAGGTTGGCACCCTGCCGGATCTCCCCGCGCACTTCGACCGGCCGATTCAAGAACTCGCTGCCGAGGCCAGCGGGGATCGGGAACGCCAGCGCGATCGGTTGGCTGCGATTGCTGGCACCGGCGGGCCAGGTGAGCAGCACGGGCGGCACGAAGTAGTAGCCGGTGGCTTGGCCGTCGAACCAGAGTTCGATCGACGCGATGATCGGCTCGTCGATCGAGCTGTAGCTCGACAGCACGACGTGCGACCACGCGATCTGCCCTAAGCGTACGCTCTGCTTGGTGCCCATCACCGAGATCGCGACCTTCGGGCGCTCGGTCACCAGCTGGTCGTAGGCGCGCTGCAAGTTGATGCGGCCCCAACCAAAGGTGTTGTCCTCGCCGGTGGTGCCGAGGTCGTCGGCGCTCGCCATCAGCAACTCCTTGGCCCGCACCACGGTGATCTCCGACCACACGTCGCGCAGCAGCGCGATCGCGCCGGCGACGTGCGGGCAGGCCATCGACGTACCCGACATCAGGCCAAAGCCGGTCCCGCGCAAGGCGCTGCGCACGTTGACGCCGCGCGCCGACACTTCCGGCTTGATGTTGTTGCTGGCGCTGCACGTGCTCGGGCCACGGCTGCTGAAGCTGGCGATCGCGGTGCTGCCGACATCGAGCGCACCGACCGTGAAGGAATTGGTCGCCGACGCCAGGCGGTCGGCCGGTACGCGCGGGCCGGTTGCGCCCTCGTTGCCGGCGGCCCACACGAACGCCACGGTGCTGGCCTCGGCGGCGTCGAGGGCGGCGTTGAACACGGTCGAGCACGGCCCGACGCCGTTGGCCGCGTCGCGCACGCCCCAACTGTTGGAACACACGTCGGGCACGTCGGTCACGGTCGTCGGATCACCGTCGGGATCCGCCATCCACTGGATGCCTTGGTTGTACCAGATGTTCTTCTGCGCCCGCGTGCCGCTGGCGTCGATCGGGTTGCTGGCGATCCACAGCGCGCCCGGCGCCATGCCGATCTGATTCCCGGCGCCGTCATCGCCGCAGATCGTGCCCATGGTGTGCGTGCCGTGGTCACTGCGCCCGGTCGGCGTCGTCGTGTTGGCGATCGGGTCGAACCAGGCCGCGCGCGCCGGCACGTTGGGTTGGCGCCCGCGCCAGCGCGCCGACAGCGCCGGGTGGTTGCCGTCGACGCCGGTGTCGATGTTGGCGACCACAGCGTTGCGACCGGTAAAGCCGCGGCCCCACACGTAGTCGGCGCGGCACTCGAGCAAGCCGCCCTCCGGCACGAACGCGGGCGCTGGCAGCGTCGGCGCAACCGCGACTGGCTCGATCAAGTCGCTGGTGCCAGGCGCATCCGAACCAGCCCACTGGATCAGACCCACCTCGGGCATCACGGCGAGGCGTTCGATCGCCGCCTTGGAGCCGCGCACCGCGAAGCCGTTGAAGATCCAGAACGGCACCACCTGCGTCACTTGATCGATGCCGCGCAGCTCGGTCAGGGCGTTGACGACCGGCGGCTGCGTGCGCTGCGCAAGTTCACGCAGCGACCGCACCACGAGTTCGTGGCGGAACTGTCGCGTCGCCTGCATCGCGTCGAGACGGGCGACCAAGTCAGCGAGCGGTACCTGCCGCTGCAAGTACACGAACACCGTCGTGTGCTGGTCCGCGAGCATGCGGTCGAGCACCGCTCGCAGGGCGGGATCGATCTCGCCCGCAGACACCGGGGTGACGAGAGATGTCGCAGCGAGCGACAAGGCGAGAAGAGCGTGGCGCATGGCAGGTTCCGTGACGATCGGGGCAGACCGGGGACACGAGATGTTAGACGAGAGATGCTTGTAGCCGTTCTAGTGCGTTCGCTCAGCGGTCGCCGACTTCGATCTCGCGCAGGTAGGCATGCGCCCCAGGATCCTGGGCGAACTCCCCGGCTACCAGTGCCCGTCGATCTGCGCCAGCCCCCGACGTAGGATCCCCGCGTGACCCCCAACGACCTAGCGCGCCCGCGGCACTCCCTTGGCCGCCGAATCCTGTTCCGCATCGGCGCGGTGCTGCTGTCACTGGTGGTGCTCGCCGTCGTTCTCGAGCTCGGTACGCGCCTGCTGGTGCCAGAGTCCGCGTTCCGGGTGTACTCGAACATCTTCGTTCGCGATCCGCAACCGCGAGTCGGTTACACGCTGAAGCGCAGCTACACCGGTTCCGCGTTCGGGGTCGACTTGGTGACGAACTCGCTCGGCTTTCGTGGGCCGGAGTGGTCGGTCACCAAGCCCCCTTTGTCGCTGCGCATCGCTTTGATCGGCGACTCACACGCGTTCGGGTTCGGCGTGGAGTTCGAGCAGACGATGGGGGAGTTGCTGGCGAAGCGTCTGCGAGCTCGCCTGGGTCGCCCCGTGGAGGTCTTGAACTTCGGGGTCAACGGCCACAACACGCGGCAACAACTGGCCGTGGTCGAACAGCGAGCTCTGCAGTTCGCGCCCGATCTCGTCCTTGTTCTGGTAGGCAACACCGAAGCCGAACGGCAGCTGTGGGTCGACGAGGACGGCTTCATGCATTGGGGCATCAACACGGAGAACACCGGCGCGCGCGATATCTCTTATCATCCGCACGAAGAGAGTTTTGCTGCTGTGCAGAAGCGCGCTTACACCGTCAGTCGCTTCTTGCTCTGGCTCCATTTGCAGTGGTATCGCTACTCGCTGGCCCGCGCCGCACACGCTCGCGAAGTGGCGCAGGAAGTTCAACACGTAGCTGGATGGCTACCGCCGGCCGGGATCGGGCCGGTCGACAAAGACCTGGTTCCCTATGTGAGTGCACCCTTGTCGACCATGGTCGATATCTGTCGGGCACACCGGGCACGGATCGGGATCCTGACATTTACTTCGCTGATGAACTGGCGCACCACGCTGAATGCAGTGGCACAGGAGAAAGGCGTGCCACTGATCGAACTCGCGCCGCTCCTCGAAGGTGCTGATAGCTGGAAAGAACTGTTGGAGAAATGGAGCTTGGGATGGGACGGCCACATGGCAGCACCGGCCCAGGAGGTATGGGCAGCCAAGGTCGAGGAGTTCCTGGTGCACACTGGTCTGTTGCCCTGATCGCCACGACATCGGCAAGGCCGATGATCGAGAACCGCGTCAAGTCCGTTGACATCGGACGCTAGAAACCAGGCAACCGCGTGGCGCGCGGTGTGTCGGCGCTGCGGATGATCACACCGCGCGAAGACGACGTCGCGGACACCTCGCGCGTCGCTCACGTTCTTCGAGCCACCGCTGGACGTTCCGCGCAACCGCGGCAAACTTCTAGATGGCCAGCATGCTCTCGACGAGCGGGCTCCTCGGAAGGGAGCCAGCTCGCGCGACGCGCGCTGGCTTCTCCCAGTGGGCGTCGCAAGAGAACGACGTCGTCATTGCGGGATCGTTGCAGCCTGCCCCCATTGTCTCAGTTCGTTCGACAGCCGCGACGGCTCATCGTCACCGCGGACGATTTTGGCATCGCCGAGGAGATCAACCACGGCATTGTCGAAGCGTTCCGCAACGGAATCGTGACGTCCGCTAGCCTCCTGATCAACGGCCCGGCCACCGAGCACGCCGTCGCTCTCGCACGCTCGCACCCTGAGCTCGAGGTCGGTCTGCACCTGAGCATCGTCGAAGGCATCTCGCTGCGTGGGCGGCCCGGAACGATCACTGACCGCAAGCGCTACTTCGGCGACCACCTCTGCTTGCATCGGCACTGGCGCCCCTTTCTCGGCCGCTATCTCACCGGCCGCATCGATCGTGGTGAACTCGAAGAGGAGCTCGAACTGCAGATCGAGCACTTCCGCCGACACTTCGGCAGCGTGCCGTTCGCCAACGCCACGCAGCACTTGCACCTGTTGCCGGGCATCCAAGACATCGTGGTCCGGCTCGCACGCAAGCACCGCATCGGCGCGCTCCGCATCCCGGCTCGGAGCATCGCGGCCTCGCGATCGCGCTGGCTCTATCGCTTGGCCATGACCTGGTTGGCCCGTCGCGCTCTGCGCAAGCTCCGCGACTCCCGCATCCACGTCGCGGATCACTTCGGCGGCTTCGATGTGTGCGGGCAGATGACCGAGCCAAGGTTGAGCGCCCTCCTGGCGCGCGTTCCCGCCGGGACGACGGAGATCATGACGCATCCCGGGCGCGAGTGCTCGCAACTACGAATCGGGTTGCCGTGGGGATATCGAGGATTCGAGTGGGAGCAGGAGTTGCACGCCCTGACCTCGACGGCGATCAAGGGGCAACTGGTGAGCGCCGGGATCGACCTGATCCGGTTTCAGGACCTGGAGAATGGCAGGGTGTTGATCGATGGACCGCGATCAGCCACGCCGCAACAAGGGGAGGAATCGCCATGAACAACCAGACCAGCGTAGGCCAGCTTTCGGCAGTGACGCGTAAGGCGGACTACCGCCTTTCCATCGTGGTGCCGGTCTTCAACGAGGAAGCCACCCTCCCACCGCTGATCGCAGCGATCGACCAGCACGTCGGCTCCATCACGCACGACTACGAGATCGTGCTGGTGGACGATGGCAGCCGGGATCAATCCTTCACCGTCATCGAGGCACTGGCCGCCCAGCATCCACAGATCAAAGGGCTCAGCCTGTCGCGCAACACGGGCCATCAGGTGGCGCTCGCGTGCGGGCTCGAGTCCGCTACGGGTGACATCGTGGTCACGATGGACGCGGATCTCCAGCACCCGCCGGCGCTCATCCCGGCGATGGTGGCGGAGTGGCACAAGGGCTTCGACATCGTCAACACCGTTCGCCAGCGGACAGCGCCGGTCCCCCTCGTCGAGGGCCTACTCTCGCGCCTGTTCTACGTGGTCTTCAACCGCGTTTCCGAAGTACGCCTCATACCGGACAGCGCTGACTTCCGCCTTCTGGACCGCGCGTGCGTCGACGCACTGAACTCGATGCCTGAGAGGCTCAAGTTCTTCCGCGGCATGGTGCCCTACATAGGGTTCAGCCAGACGACATTGACTTTCGACTGCCCACCTCGGACGACGGGCGAGCGGAGCTACACCCTGCGTCAATCGCTACGCCTTGCGTCCAACGGGATCCTGTCGTTCTCGACGATCGGGCTCAAGCTGCCGTTCCTGCTCGGACTCTTGATTCTCGCCATCACCTTCGTCTACCTGGTCGTCGCCACGCTCCTCCTGGCATTCGGCGTCGTCCCGATCGAAAGGGGCTGGACTTCGATGGTGGCTCTGCTGTTGCTGGGCATGGGTCTCGAGATGACGTTCTTGGGGATGTTTGGCCTCTACCTGGGCAAGCTCTTCATCGAGATCAAGCGACGGCCGCTGTACTTCGTGCGCCGCACCGTGAACATCGGCACCCGCGCAAACGCCATCAAACCGGACTGAGGCAACACGAATAGCGTCGCCTGGAGGGAGTCAGATTCCGTTCCAGCACTCGACACGTCAGGCCCGCGGCGTGCGCGAGGCGCGTGATCGAGTCAGGCGCCAAACGTAAGTAGACATGTCCCTCGGGCTTCCTGGCCGCCTTCCACAGGTGGGTCACCATCGGCCAGAACAGCCCGTGCCGCGTCGCGAAGCAGAGGGAATCGACGGCATCTCGAGCCGGACTGTACGCGGGCGGAATCAGGTCCGACACGACGATGAGCGCGTCCGCGGACGGCACCAGCCACTCGCGCGCCCGCTGCAAGAACGACGCGACCTGAGCCTCGTCCTGCATGTATTGGAGCACGCTGTTGACGATGATCACGTCGTAGGTGCTCGCCGGAATCTGCGTGACCGCCTCGTACAGAGTCACATGGCCGGAATCTGCCGTTCGCTGCCGCGAGACGTCGATCGCGCGCGCATCGATGTCGAATCCGTCCATGCGCCGCACCAAAGAAGCGAGCGCGACGCCGACATCGAACCAGCTGCAGCCGTAGTCCAGCACGGCGCTTTGCGGTCCGACGAGCTTCTCCCGCACGAGCCACGCCACGATGTCGCGCACCCACAGCTCGCTCATGCCACGGTGGCGTTGATTCCATTGGTTGTAGGTGTTCCAGTCGGGGCGCATGGGCACGGCACCATCTTGGCCACAGGGATCGACGTCGGCAACATCGTCGATCGCACGCGCGCCATCACATACGTCGCGGGCGAGCCAGTGAGCGCCACGGACTTCCAGCTCTTCATGACGAGCGCACGCCAAACGCTGCTGGCGGACGCGAACATCGAGGAACGCCTCGCGGCGCTGGCGCTCGGGGCGTCCGAGGCCACGGCGCACGCCCGCGCCGACAAGGCCCTGGAGCATCTGATCCAGGACGCCCGCACGACGCTGCTCTTGATCGAGGGGTGGGCGCAGCCGGGTCAGCGGCTGTTGGAGATCGGCGGCGGAGTCGGTCTTGCCGCCATCTGGCTACAGCGTCGCGGCTTCGACGTGATCTCGCTCGAGCCGTCCAACGCGGGCCATGGCAACTACCACGAGATCGGGCTGCTCATCATGCAACGTCTGGGTGGCGACACTTCTCGCTGGCTGGGCCTCGCCGCCAACGAGGTGGCGCAGCTCGGCGCGCGTTTCGACCTGATCTTCTCCAACAACGTGCTCGAGCACATCGCCGACTTGGACGGCGCCATCGCGGCCATGCGCGACGCGCTAGCAGAAGACGGAATCATGCGGCACAACTGCCCCAACTACGGATTTCCTTACGAGCCGCATTTCTGCATCCCGCTCCTGCCCTTCTTTCCCCGCATGACTGCGCTGTGGCATACGCGCCTCAGACGTGATGAGCTGTGGCAGGGCCTCAACTTCGTGAGCGCGCGCCAGCTGGTCCGCTTGGCCAATCGTCACGCGTTGCGCATCTACTTCGATCGCGATCACCTCTACCGGACGTTCTTGCGTCTCGAGGGCGAACCCCTGTTTCGTGCGAAGCACTACGTGCTCGCCGGGACGTTCCGCGCGCTGCGCGCGCTGCGGCTCGCGAACTTGCTCAGGTTTGTGCCGCCGACTCTCGTCACTCCCATGCAACTCACGCTGAGCCGACGCGGCGACCGTGCCGCAACACCGATGGTGCCTGACGGCGGGTGAAGACCAGTCTGCGGCTCGCCGTGAAGTGACTCCGAGGCGTATCGCCGTGCTATCCTCCGCGCGGTGTCCGTACTCGCCCCTACACCCCGCGACCGCCTGTGCGATGCCGCCGGCCGACCGTACTTCCTTTGGGATGCGGATATGACCCTCGCGCGCTTCGAAGAGCTCCTGCGCAGCGGCGATCGTGCGACGCGCCTGTACTTGCTTGGCAAGCTCATGCGCCAAGCCAAGCCCGACGACGTGTTCGAGTTCGTCTCGCTCGCGCAGATCCGCGAACTCTGGCCTGATCTACGGCGCGACCTCGGCAAGACGCGCGCGTTCTGGGAGTGGTTGCTGCGCCAGTGGGCCGTCGTGACATGAGTCGACTCTCGCCGTTGCAGTTGCGGGTTCTCGAGGTCTTGGCGCCGATGTCGCCGCGATGGACGTTGACGGGTGGTGCGGCGCTCGCCGGCTTTCATCTGCAGCACCGCACGACACGCGACCTCGACCTGTTCTGGCATGCCACGCGCACGATTGCCGACTTCGCTCGCCGCGCGGAGCAACTGCTTGGCAGCGCGGGACTCGAAGTGGCGGCGCTGCAGCGCAGCGATACCTTCGTGCGCCTGCGGGCCACTGGCAATGGCGAGACGGTGATCGTTGATCTCGTCGCCGAACCGGTGGCGGTGGCTGACCCACCACGGGAAGCGACCGTGGGTAACAGTCGGATCCTGGTCGACACGCCGCACGAGATCCTCACCAACAAACTCGGCACGCTGCTGCATCGCGCTGAGCCGCGCGACTTGATCGATCTACGCGAGTTGCTCGGGCGAGGTGGTGATCTCAGTCGCGCGCTCGGCGATGCAGCGCGCAAAGACGGCGGATTCTCGCCCCTCACCGTGGGCTGGTCGTTGCAGAGTTTCGACGTGCTGGCGCGCGCGCGAACGTTGGGCATGAGTGACGCCGACGCCAGGGAGCTCGATTGCTTCCGCCAACGGCTGCGGGATGACATTGCGCAGCTCGCGCGCCCCTAGCGAGCCAGACTCATCGCGTCGCACCCGCGCTCGCCGCGCCAGCAAGCCGCCACGGCCAGCCTCGCCACAACAAGGGAAGAAGCCACAACAAGCAACCGAGCAGCGACAAGCCCGCGCCCCATGCGAACGACGCCGGGCGGTAGCGAAGCATGAGTTCCGACGTCCCTGCGGGCACGACGATGCCGCGCAACAGAGCGTCCGTCTGCTGGATCGCGACGGGTCGCCCGTCGATCGTTGCCTCCCAACCTGGATCGAAGACTTCGCTGAAGACCAGCAAGCGGGGCGCGGCTGCCGAAACGCGCATTCGCCACCCACTCTGGCCTTCTTGGCGCACGTCGGTGACTTGCGCTGCATCACTGCCCGGGCCGACCGGGATGCCGTCGCGCGCGACCGTGTCTTCGAGGAGGGCGACTCGGTGCAGATCGACCGGTTGACCGTCGGCTCCCCGGCCAGTTCGAACGATGGCGATGATCTCGTCGGCCGGCAAGAACCGCACCTCTTGCGCAAACCAGAACGCCCCGAACGGGGTCAGGCGCTCGTACAGCGAGGTCTCTAGCTCTGCACTTCGACTCAGCAGGCGATAGCGGCTCGCGTCGGAAAACGCGTTGAACTCGCCGTGGTCCCAGGCGGTCAAGTAGCGCACATTGAGCAGATCCAGAGCGCGATGATCGGCACCGAAGACGGCTGCATCCCGCACGATGCCCGCAAGATCGATGCCGACCAGTTTCGCGTAGTTGAGTCGGGTCAGCCGGCCCCATCCTCCCACGCTCGGCTGGCCGCAGTAGAGGTTCGTCACGGGTCCGAGGCAGGAGATGTATGTCTCACGCCAGGGCCCACTCTTGCCGACACGCTTCTCAACCTTGGGCCAGTGCAGCATCGTCGACACCACGCGTTCGTTGCCAAGCCCTTCCCGCTCGCGTTGCGGACCCGCGTCCGTCCCGCCTGCCGAGCCCGCGTGGTGCAAGAGTCTGTCACCTACGTCCTGCACCTTGCGCATCGAGCTGTCGAACTGCGCGATTGGCGTGCTGAAGCACCACATGTTGCCGTGGAAGTGGAACAGGGTGATCGCCACGAGCATCCAACCGGTCACCGCATGCCCACGCCATCGCCGCAGCCACCACAAGAGGGCAAAGACGCTGGCAACGAACCCGGCGGCGATCACGCCGGCCAAGAAGCGGTTCGCCGGGACGCAGGTCGACAGATACTCGGCCAGC
>JANPER010000173.1:0-23455 GCA_031423015.1 Planctomycetota bacterium
TCGTCCGCGCGTAGCGGTGCGGTGCCCGACAACGGGCGCTGCTTGTTTGCGATCTTGGTCTGCTTGGTCATCTCGGTCTGCCTACGCCCTCTACACTAAACTTAACCTGGGGCGTGTCTCACTCACGTTGGCACAGAGGGATACGCCGACGACTTCGTCGTGATGGCGAAGTACATAGGCGGTCGCATCACGGGGTTTATCGAAGAGAAGATCGAGCGCCGACTCGGGTTGGTCATCAACCGCGAGAAGACGCGAGTCGTGCAGGTCCAGAGCGAGGGCGCCTCCCTCGACTTCCTCGGCTACCGATTCCGACACAGCCGCAGCCACCGACCTGGTGGCGGGTCTCGGTATTGGCGGGTCGAGGCGTCACCGAAGGCGCTCAAGCGTGCACGTGAGAAGATCCACGACCTGACTAGCGCGAAGTTCTGCTTCATGCCGGTCGACGCCGTGATCTGCAATGTCAACACGATGCTTCGTGGTTGGCTTCAGTACTTCTCCCAGGGCCATCCGGTCCAAGCGCGCTGGGACCTCGTTCGCTTTGCTGAAGAGCGCCTAGTCCGGCATCTCCGGCGGCGCAGCCAACGCCCCTATCGGCCTCCCGAGGGGGTGAGTCTCTATCAGCACGTGCGCGACCTCGGTCTGCTCGCGCTGCAAGAGACCCGCCGTGGCTGACTGTGCATGCCCCTGGCGACGTGTCCGGGAACGCCGGATGCGGGAGATCCGCACGTCCGGTGTGACGGGGGCGGGGTCACCGGCGACAGCGCCGGCCCCCGCTACCCTACTGGTTCTTCTCTGGTCTGCGACGAAGCCTCGTTAGGCGTTCTCGATGAGCAGCCGGCGCGTCGCTTCCCCCATGCCGGTGACGTAGCCCATGCTCAGGCGCGCGTTGATCTCGCTCAGGGGATGGAACGCGATCGCGCCGTCGGCGGTGTGATAGCGGTACGCGTCGATGCCGAAGGGGCCGAAGTAGCCCGCGCCGATGAGCGCGTGCGCAACGCGCTCGGCGGTGGCGTGCAGGAGTTGCCGCTCGACGGGGGGGAGGTCGGCATCCGCGGCGCGCACGCTTTCGAGCCATGCCCCGTCGGTGTCGATGCGTTGGCGCGTGGGCGTGCCTAGCTGCACGCGACCGTCGGGCGCGATCAGGCCGTGCAGTGCGAAGTCGACTTCGATCTCCACCCACGGCTCGACCTGCAACCCCACGCCGTATGCCTGCATCGACGCCGCGGCCCAGGTGCGCAAGGCACCGTCCAGCAGTGTGTCGGCGGCGACGAACTTGCGCGCCCGGCCCGCGAAGCCGAACGGTCGCTTCAACAACGAGCCGCGCTTCGGTCGCGGCGCGGCGAGCACGGCCTCCAGTTCGGCCAGCGTGCGTACGAAGCGTGCCCCGGGCAGCTGCGGCGACAGCGCGGCGCAGAAGGCGCGGTGATTCACGTGCTGCAACACCGACAACGGCGGCGCGGCGGTCGGCGGCGCCGAGGCTTCGCGCAGCGTTTGCTGGGCGTTGGGGGTGGGACACCAGCACAGGCTCGCGTCGAAGCCGTCGCGCGGGCGCGTTCTCTCCCCGGGCACCAACAGCTCGACGGTCGCACCGAGCGCGTGTGCCAGTTGTTGCTGCACGTAGGCCGCGCGCGTCGCCATGCCGGCCACCATGCGCGACGACGGGCGGTACGCATCGGGCGCCATCAATTCGAGCTCGGCGTCGAGGTTGGCGACGAAGGCGACTCTCACGTGGCGGCGAGCGCGTCGAGGAACGACTCCGGCAGGCCGGCGCGCGCGCGCGCGTGCCGGTTGAGTGGCTGGCCGTGCAGGAGCTTGGGCGACATGGGCGCCGGGAGTTCGGCCACCCAGCGGGTGAACTCGAGTCCGCCGGTGAAGCGACGAAACCACGCGACGGCGAAGCGCACGTGACCGATCTCTTCGCGGCCGACGAGGGTCTGCACGCGCGCGGCCTCATGGTCGCCAGCCTCGGTGAACCACGCGGCGAAGCGATCAGCGTGGTCGAGGTTGCCGCCCTCGAAGCCCAGGCCGAGCAGCGCCACGAACTGGGTCGGTGAGCTGCACGTCGTCACGCGCTGCCAGAACCAGTCGCGCACCGGGAACTCGCCGAGGCGGTGCCCGAGGCGTTCGACCTGCGCCTGGTAGAGCTGCATGTGCCGGATCTCGTCGCGGCACACCTTCAGCAAGCCGCGGCGGAACGCGCGCGGCGCGTCGGCGAACGCCAGCAACGCCCAGCACATCAGCTCGGCGGCCTGCAGCTCGTGATGCCAGAAGGTGTGCAGGAGCTGTGCGCGCCAGCGCGGGAGACGGAGCTGCTCACGGCCGATGGAGCGCTTGCTCTTGCTGACCACGGTCAGCGCAGGCGGGCGCCCCGGCGCGACGAGGCGCAGCGCCGGCGCCGAGTCGGCGAAGACGGTGGGTGGTTCGCCGGGGTCGATCTTGTGCGCGAGATCCGTACTGGTCACGTAGCGCTCGGCCCAGGCCTCGATGGTGGTTGCGGCGGCACTGGCGGACGGCGCGGACATCAGGGGCGCAGCGTAGCGGGATGGGCTGGGACGACGTACGCGGCTGACAAAGAGTGCAACGCCGGTGACCGGCTGGCGCTAGAGTCGGTTCTTCCGTTCACAGAAAGGCAACGCCATGAAGATCGCTCTCCTCACTCTATCTCTCGTGTTCGCAGGCGGCGCCGTCGTGCAGGACCGCGCCAAGAAGCTCTCCGCCGACGACGTGCCCAAGGTGCTGCAGAATGCGACCAAGGCATTCGAGGCCAAGCGCTACGCCGGTTGCGCGCGCGAACTCAAGAGTGCCCTCGGTTTGCTGTCGGGCCTCGTGCGCCAGCAGATGCTGGCGACGATGCCGGCGGCACCGGCGGGCTTTGCTGCGGTCGAGGACAACAACAACAACGTCGAGGACGCCAACAACCCGTTCGCGGGGCTCATGGGCTTGACGATGACGCCGGCCGAGCGCACCTACCGCAAGGAGGATGGCGACGGCGAGCTGAAGATCTCGATCATGCCCGAGGCGCCGATGGCCGGCATGCTCACCATGGCGTTCAACATGGCCGCCATGGACAAGACGGCCGAGGTGGTGACGTATGGCACCAACAAAGGGCTGCTGCGCAAGGAGGGCGACCGCATCACTCTGCAGATTCTGTTGGGCGCCAAGGATCTCATCGACGTCAACGCTTCTGGTATGAACGACGAGACGTTGCTGAAGGTCGTCGACCAGGCGTTCGTGGATCGCGTGGCGGCGGCGCTGCTGAACTGATCGCGCGCGGCGCCGGGCGGCCTCTGTTGTATCGTCTCCCCGATGCGCAACTGGTGGTCACTCGCAGCGTCTGTGGCTCTTTCGTGTGCGGCGCTGGCGCAGAAGGCAAAGCAGGCCGAGGTCCGCCAAGCCTCTGGCGGCGTGCTACTCGCCGAGCAGGCGTGCTACGACGTGCAGAGCTACGACTTGACGCTGCGCGTCGATCCGGCGCGCAAGCACATCGCCGGCGTGCTCACCATGGTCGCCACGGCCCTGGTCGCGACCGATGCGATCGTGCTGCAGCTCGATGATGCGCTGCGCATGCGGTCGGTGCAGGTTGACGACGCGCGCGTCGCCGCGAAGCATCGCGCCGGCCGCATCGACATCCCGGTCAAGCTTGCGCCCGACGCCACGTTCAGCGTGCGCGTCGCCTACGACGGTGTGCCGCGCGAGGCACCGAACGCGCCGTGGACCGGCGGCTTCACCTGGTCGAAGACCAAGGACGGCAGGCCGTGGATCGCGACCACGTGCCAAGGCGAAGGCGCCGACCTGTGGTGGCCGTGCAAGGATCATCCGTCCGACAAGCCGTCGCGCATGGACCTGCGCATCAGCGTGCCGAAGGGGCTCGTGTGCGCGTCGAACGGTCGGCTGCTCGGCGTCGACGAGACCGACGCGGCGTGGACCACGTTCCATTGGCGCGTCAGCGTGCCGATCGCCAACTACTGCGTCGCGCTCAACATCGCGCCGTACGAGGTGATCGAGACCACGTTCGACAGCGTGGCCGGCGAGTCGGTGCCCGTCGCGTTCTACGTGCTGCCCGAGAGCCAGGCGCGCGCCGCGCAGGAGCTGCCCGAGTTCCTCGACCACGTGCGCCACATGGAGGAGGTATGCGGGCCATACCCGTTCCGCGCCGAGAAGTACGGCATCGCCGAGACCCCGCACCTCGGCATGGAGCACCAGACGATCATCGCCTACGGCAACAAGTTCCGTAAGCCGACCTTCGACTACGACTGGCTGCACCACCACGAGATGTGCCACGAGTGGTGGGCCAACCTGGTGACCTGCCGCGACTGGAAGGACATGTGGATCCACGAGGGCATCGGCACCTACATGCAGGGGCTCTACATCGAGAGTCGGCGCGGGCGCGCGCAGTATCTGGTGCAGGCGCAGACCTGGCGGCGCACGGTGGTGAATGCGCGGCCGGTGGCGCCGCGCGAGATCATGGACAGCAAGCAGATCTACTTCGGTCAGGGCGGCGGCAATGACCTGTACTACAAGGGTGCGTGCATCATGCACACGCTGCGTTTCGTGGTCGGCGACGAGAAGTTCTTCATCGCGCTGCGCCGCCTGGCGTATCCCGATCTCGCGATGGAGAAGGTCACCGACGGCTCGTGCGTGCGCTTCGAGGACACCGACGGCGTGCAGAAGATCCTGGAGCAGCACACCGGCCACGAGTTGGGTTGGTTCTTCGAAGTGTATTTGCGGCAGCCGGCGCTGCCGGAGTTGGTGGTGGAGCGCGGCGACGAGGCGGTGGAGTTGCGCTGGAATGCGCCCGCGGGCCTGCCGTTCCCGATGCCGGTGGAGGTCGCCATCGATGGCAAGGTGCAGCGCGTCGAGATGCTGGAGGGGCACGCCCGCGTGCTGGCCGGCAAGACGCAGCGCGTCGATGTCGACCCGGAGCGGTGGGTGTTGAAGGTCGAGGCGAAGCAGTAGGCGTCGGCATGGCTCGTGCGCTTCAGGCGCTGGCAGGTGGCTGAGGGCTGCGCCCCGGTCAGCCGCCCTTCTTGCGCTCTTCGAGTTCATCCAACGTCTTCGGCCAGTCCTTGCGCATGAGTTGCGACAGGCCGCGATCGGCCAGGAGCCGACCGTCGGTCTGGCAGCCAGGGCAGTAGTTGCACTCGTTGCTCGCGTACAGGATGTGCTGCACCGGGGTCTGGCACGCGGGGCACGGCTGCTTGTAGCGACCATGCACCGCCATGCCGGTGCGAAACGCGGTGACTTCCTCGGGAAAGCCGTCGCCGACCTCGGTGCGCAAGCGCGTGGTCCAATGGGCGAGCGTCGCGAGGGTTGCGCGGTGCAGCCGCGCCATCGATTCGTCGTCGAGCCGGCTGGTGAGCTGCAGCGGCGACAGGCGCGCGGCGTGCAAGATCTCGTCGGAGTAGGCGTTGCCGATGCCCGACAAAATCGTCGGGTCGGTGAGCGCGCGCTTCAGCGTGCGGTTCTCGCGGCGCAGCGCGGCGGCAAACTCGGGCGCTGAACTCGCCATCACCTCCAGCCCGCCGCGGTCGAACTCGCGCAGTGCGGCGCGGCCGCGCACCACGTGCAGCGACGCGCGCTTCTTGCTGGCCGCCTCGGTGAGCAGCAGCGTGCCGTGCGCAAAGTCGAACGCGGCGAGCCCCATCTTGCCGGGCGGCTTGGCGCCGACCTTCCGCCAGCGCAAGCGTCCAGCGATCATCAGGTGACACACCAAGAACAGATCGTCGCCGAAGTCCAAGACCAGCCGCTTGCCGAGACGTTCCACGTCGCGCAGCGCGCGCCCGTGCAGCGCGTCGATCGGCGGTTCGACGCTGCGCAGCACGAACAGCGAGAACAAGCGCGTGCCCGCGAGCGCTTCGCCGCGCAGCTTGGCGACCAGCCGTTCCTGATACACCGTGACGTCAGGCAGCTCCGGCATCGATCGGAACGATCGTGTCAGACACGTTTGTCGTAGACAGGGGAACGTAGTACCGGGTCAGACACGTTTGTTCCGCTCGGCCATCTGCACCAAGGAAGCGGGCAGGCGGTCGCGCGACAGCACGCTGCCGGTCTGGCGATCGATGGTGCCGAACTCCAGCACGCCAGTGGGGCACGACGCGACGCACGCGCTGCAGCGCACGCACTCAGGGTCTTCCATCGGCATGCCCTTGTTGGCGAAGTTCATGATGTCGATGCCCTGGTGGCACACCGACGTGCACACGTTGCACGAGATGCACTTCTTCTTGTCGGCCAGGATGCGGAACTTGGAGAACCGCGCGTAGATGTGCATCAACGCGGCCAGCGGACAGGCGAAGCGGCACCACATGCGGCCGCTGAAGTGAAAGTACAGGCCAACCCCGAGGATGCCGGCGAGCCCCACGTCGACCAGCCAGTAGTAGTTGAGCTGCACGCCGAGCGGCGCCCAGCCGTTCAGCATGCCGTGGAAGAACGAGGCGGCGTGGCTGCCGACCCACGAGCCTGGCGTCACCCAGCTCACCACGCGCAGCACGAACAGCAAGACTGCCGCGGCGAGGATGACTTGGCCCAGCAGGTTGAGTCGGTTCCAGCCTTTGCCGTGCGGCATCTTGTGGCGATGCGCGTCGCCCAACGTCTCGGCGAGCGCGCCGCACGAGCAGATCCAACCACAGTAAGCGCCCTTGCCGTAGCGCCAGATGAGCCACGGGATCAGCACGAACGTCTGCACCAAGCTGATGGTCAGCCACAGACCCATCGGTTGGGTGGTGAACACGTTCCAGATGAACAGCGGCCACGCCAGGATGATGCCGAACGCGCGCCAGTACTCGCGGCCGTGGATGTCCCAGTCGGTCTTGGGGAACAGCTGATCGCCGAGCCACGCGCCGGCGCCGCCATCGAACGCGCCGTTGTGGCCGAGCCAGGGCAGCAGCACGTACTGCAGCAGAAACAGCGGCAACCACTGGAACGCCATCAGCGTGAAGGTCTGCACCTTGACGTACGGCGTCTTGCGGCGCGTGATGCGCCGCAGGCCAAAGATCAGGATCAGCAGCGAGTATGCGAGCGTGTACCAGAAACCCGGCGATGTCGCCGACAACTGCAGCGTGCCCAAGAGACCGCTGGCGTCCACCTGCGCGCCGCGCGCGGCGTCGCGCGTGCCGGGCTCGGCCGGCGCGAGCGCGTAGGTCAGCAGGTTGCCGTCCTTGAACACCTTGTTGACCGCGCCGCCCGCCTTCCAGTTGTAGACGAAGGCGCAGAACGCGAAGAACACCAGGAACGTGGCCCAGGTCTGCCAACGCCATTCGCCGCGGATGCGCACGCCGCTGCGCCGGAAGAAGTCGAGCGGCGCCTCGCGGCCGATCATCGCGAACACCGCGTCGTTCTTCAGCGTGACGCTCTCACCGCTCTGCACCTTGAGTGTCACCGCCGCCGCTTCGACCTTCTGCACCTGGCTCCCAAGTTCCAAGCGCACGCTGCCCGCCTTGCGATGCGCGTCGAGGAACGGCCCGGCCGGCGTGGTCACGCGGTCGCCGCGCGGCTCGGTGGCGGTCACCTCGGCCATCGGGTCGTCGCGCAGCCGCTCCAGGTTGGCGACGTTGTCGGGCTTGGGGCGCGACAGCTCGGGCTTGCGATACGACAGCGTCACGCGCCCGCCGCACTGCGCGATCGCGATCGCCGTCTCCAGCGCCGAGTCGCCGCCGCCGACCACGAGCACGTCCTTGCCGGCGAAGTCCTTGGGGTCGTGCAGGCGATTGCTCACCTTGTCGAGTTCTTGCCCCGGCACGCCAAGCTTGCGGAAGTTGCCCGACCGGCCGATCGCCACGATCACCCGCAGCGCCTTCACTGGCTGTTGCTCGGGGATCTCGCACTCGAATCCGCCGCCGCGGCGCAGCACCCGCTCCACGCGCGCCATGCGCGGCGCGATGCCCTTGCTCGAAGTCTGCGCCCGTAGCTCGTCGAGCAGCGGCTCCTTCACCTGCGCCGCAAACTGCAAGTCGCCCGCCGGCGTCATGTCGGTGGGGTAGGTGTAGATCGGCTTGCCCTTGGGAAAGTTGACGATCGTCGAGAACGGCTCGCTGGCCTCGATCAGCACACAGTCAAGGCGCAGCTTCTTGGCCTCCAGCGCCGCCGACATGCCCGACACGCCGCCGCCGATGATCGCCAGGTCGACGACGCCGGCCGGCTTGCTCTGCCGCTCGGCGTGGAAAGCGGCGTCGGCTTGGATCTGCTTCACCGCGTTGGCGCCGGTGTGCGCCGAGAACTTCAGCAGCGGGATCCCCGTGAGGTCGCCGACCACATACAGACCCGGCACGTTGGTCGAGCCGTCGTCGCGCACGTCGGGCAGCTTCTCGACTTGTCCAGCCGGCCAGCGCGTGTGCAGCCAGCGCACGTAGCGTTGCAGTGCGAGCATCATGGAAACGGCACCCCTGCCGCGGCGGTGAGGGTAATCACCCACGCCCGAGGCTCTGCGCCAAAAGTCATGCGCCGCGGGCGGGGCTCAGGACCAACCCGGATCCCGCACCAACAACACCAGCAACTCGCTGTGGTCGGTGTGGGGGAAGAGGTCGCAGAGCCGGGCCGCATGCACCCGATAGGTCAGGGTCAGCGCCGCCATGTCACGCGCGAGCGACTCAGCCGAGCAAGACACGTAGAGCACGCGCGCGGCGTCGAGTTGGAGCAAGCGCGCAACGCCCTGGGGCAGGAGGCCGGCGCGCGGTGGGTCGACGATCGCGACGTCGGCGCCGGGTTCGAGGTCGGCGTCGGCGAACGGGACCTCGTGCACGCAGATTTTGTCGGCCAGCGCGTTGGTGATCGCGGCGGCGCGCGCATCGGCGCACGCGGTGGGGTTCGCTTCCACCAGATCGACGCGTGCCGCCCCGGCCTTGGCGAGGCGCAGCGCAAACGTGCCGACGCCGCCGTAGCCGTCGACTGCGCGTTGCCCGGTGACGTCGCCCAGCATGCGCAGCGCTGGCCGATACAGCACGGCCGCGGCGTGCCGATGCACCTGGTAGAAGCTGGCGAAGCTGATGCGGAAGGTGAGCCCGTCGGCGCGATCGACGAGGTGGTCGCGGCCCCACAAGGGGTGGGTGATCGGGCCGAGGAGCACGTTGCCAGCGGCGCCGTTCACGTTGTGCACGAGGCCCACGAGGCGCAACGGCACGCGAGTGGCGCGGGGGAGATCGGCGCACAGGGCGACGATCTCCGCGGTCAGGGCCGCGGCGTGCGGCAGTTCCGCGGTGTGGGTGACCAGCCCCACGAGCAGTTCGCCGGTGCCGGGCGCGATGCGGGCGTGCAGCGCGCGCACGCAACCGAGGTGCGTGCGCTCGTCGTACGCGCTCACGCCGTGCGCGCGCAGCAGGGTGGTCACGCGCTTGGCTAGCGCGGTGAGCGCGTGCGCTTGCACCTGGCACTCCTCGATGGGCAGCAGGTCGTGCGTGCCCGCGACATAGAGCCCGGTCTGTAGCTCGCCTTGCGCGTCGGGCCGCGCTGGGTAGAGGAGCTTCATGCGGTCGAGACTCGGGGCGCGCGGCGGCAGGTCGACGGCGATCTCGAGGTCCCCGAGGTACGGCCGGAGCAGCGCCTGGGCGTGCGCGCGCTTGCTGGCCAACTGCGTGGCGATCGGTACCGGCAGCGCGGTGCAGCCGCCGCAGCGTCCGAAGTGACGACAGGTCAGCGCGACCTCGGTCATGCCAGAGTCCTCACGGCTCACCTTGGCTGGTGGCCAGCAGCCGTCGCAAGCGCTCCTCCTCCAGGCGCACCAGCAGAGTCTTGGTTTGGTGCGGCACCACGGCGCCGGCCGGCGCGCCCTTCGGCTTGCGCACGTACTTCGCCTGCGTGTAGATCACCTCGCTCTTCTCGGCGCCGCGCGCCTTGCTGAAGTGCACCGCGATCGTCGCCGCGTCCAGCAGAGTGTCGAGGCTCGCCGTCTTGCCCTTGGGCACGCGGATCACGACGTGACTTCCGGCATAGCCGCGGCCGATGTGCAGCCACACGTCGTTGCCGCGCGCCGTGCGCAAGCTGAGGCGATCGTTCTGTTCGTTGGTCTTGCCGCACAGGATCTCATAGCCCTCGAGTGACACGAAGCGGCGATAGGCCTGCTGCGGCGGGACCTTGGCCTTCTTGCGCGCCGTGACCGCCGGGCTGGCCTTGACGAGCTTCCGCTCGGCGAGCGCGTCGCGCAGCAAGAGCAGCGCCGCGAAGTCGCTCGCCTCGGCGAGTTGCTGCGCCAAGCCGTCGAGCTTCGCGCGCTGTTGCTCGGTTTCCTGCAAGCGGCTCTGCGTCACGGCCACCGCGTCTTCCAGGCGACGCGCGCGTTCGTACAGCGCCTGCGCCTGCGCGACGACCGGCTTGTCGGGCGCGAGCGGCAGGTCGAGGTGCTCGCCATCGCGCTCGGGATCGGGGACCCGCATGTGGTCGGCGCCGCGCCGCACGCTGTGCGCGTACGCGAGCATCAGGTCGGCCCGCGCGCGCAGCGCCGGCGCGGTGTCGACTTGCGTCAACTGCTGCTGCAGGCCGGCGAGCTTGTGCTCGACCACCTTGCGCGCGCGCGTGAGCGCCTGCGTGCATTGTTCACGCAGATCGACGGCTTCGGTGTGCTGATCGCTGTGCGTGAAGTGCGCGTCGATCGCGTCGAGCACCGGAGGCACGAAGCGCACCGCCGCCTCGGTCTCAGTGCCGGTGACCGGGCGCGCCGCGGGCGCCTGCCACACCGCGCCGGGGCGCAACTCGCGCCCTTTGCCTTGCGGCAGGCGTGACTGGGCGCTCACGCGACCCTCGGCGTCGAGCACGAACCACAGGCCGCGATTGCCGAACAACTCGGCGACCAGCGCGGCGCGCGCGCCGGCTGCCAGCGTCAGGTCCAGGCGCGCGATGCGTTCGCCGGACAGCGCGCTCACGTCGGTGAGCGTGCCGCCGACCAGCTGCGTGCGCAGCGCGTCGAAGTGAGGGCCGGTGGCAAAGTCGAGCTTCACGAAGCGCCGCCGCGTGAAGGTCACCCGGCCGCGGCTGCCGCCGGGCACGATGTGCAACGCCATCTTGCGGTCGGGCTCGGTCGCCGTGCGCAGCCAGAGCACGAGGTCGTCGCCGCCGCGCAGCGCGGCCACGTCGACCACCACCGCCGGGCACGTCGCGCGCAGCGCCGCGGCCGCGAGCTGCAGCTCGCTCGCCGTCAACCCGCTCGGCTGGTGCGCCGGCGGCACGCGCGCGTCAGGCCTTCAGCTCTTCGCTGGCGTCGTAGATCCAGCGGAACGCGTCGTAGTTGTAGTTCTGCACGCCCTCGGGGAAGAACAGCGCCAGTTCCGTCTCAGCGGCCTCGCGACTGTCGGAGCCGTGAATCAGGTTGAACGATCGGCTGACCCCGAAGTCGCCGCGGATGGTGCCTGGCTCAGCGCTGAAGCCAAACGTGGCGCCCATCATCTTGCGCGCGATCGCCACCGCGTCGTTGCCGGCCAGCGCGATGGCCACCACCGGCGAACTGGTCATGAAGCGCACGAGGCCGGCGTAGAAGCCCTTCTCCTTGTGCGCGGCGTAGTGCTTGGCTGCCAGCTCGGGGCTGATCTTCATCAGCTTCAGACCGACGAGCTTGAGCCCCTTCTCTTCGAAGCGGGAGAGGACACGACCTGCCAAACCGCGCTGCACGCAGTCAGGCTTCAGCAAGATGAGAGTGGTTTCCATGGACGGCAACAAAGCGCGCCAGGATAGCGGCCTCGCGGCCGAAAGCCGCGGGCAATCACCGGCAGCGAACTTCGGACCCCGGACCTTGGCGGCGTTGGTTGAATAGACACTTGGCGGGTCTTTGCCGTTTGCCGTCAGCGACAGACGCTCTTCGACGACGGGAGGGCGAGCGGCATCGCGGCAGAGCCTCTCCTAGCGATCGGTTGCGCCGGCACTGACTCGTACGTTCCACATCTGTGCGGTGGACGACATGTTCGAGGCGTTGACGCTGATGGCGGGGACTCCGGCGGGCGAGGTGTTGGCGAAGGCGGCCGAGACGTTGGCGCGGTACCGGCAGGGGGTGAAGAGTGGACCGCGCGGGGGTGCACGCCCGGGCACCGGCCGGCCGCGTTTCACCTGGCCACGAACACATCGCGCAATCCGTTGCTGTCGCCGGCGACGAGATTGGTGGCCTCGGAGCCGAACACCACTGTGGTCCCGGTCGCATCCAGCGCGACCTGCATGGCCCAGGAACTGCCGTTGGGCAGGCTGCCGCCCAGGCCCTGGCTGACCAGGCCCACCAGGCCGGTGACGCTGTCGCGCAGGAACACGCCGCTGACGGTGCCCGGGAAGCCCGGCACCAGATTCGTCGAACTGCTGACGAACGCCAGGTAGCGGCCGTCGGCGCTGGAGCCGACACCGATGCCGATGCCCGCGTCCGCCGGCTCGCCGCTCGGCCCGCGGCTCACGCACGCGGTGGTGCGCGCCACGCGGTCGAACTGGTAGGCGTGATTGCGACCCACGGGCACGTCAGGTGGCAGTTCGCTCGGATCCGTGGAACGGTAGACGTAGGTCGCGAAGCGGCCGTTGCCGCTGATCGACTGCGCCCCCAAGTTCACGTCGCCCGCGAGCTGCCCACCGGCCGCGGTCAGGTTCACACGCTCGGTCGTGCCCGCCACCAGGTCGCGCACGAACACGTCGCTTGTGCCGTTGGTGTCGCCGGACACCAGGTTGGTCGCGGCCGACCAGAACACGACGCATTGGCCATCGGCGCTCAGTGCACTGAGCGTGGTGAGCGAACCGCCGTTGGCCTCGCCGCCGGCCGAGCCCACGCTGGCGCGCACGGTCGTCCGCGCCGCCCGGTCGCGCACGAAGACGTCGGTCTTCCGGTTGCCGTCGTTGGCGACCAGGTTGGAGGCATGCGAGTAGAAGGCCACGTAGCGGCCGTCGCCGCTGATGGATGCGTAGGAACTGTCGCCGTTTGGTGCGCCGCCGGACGTGGACAGGCTCACGCGCTCGGTGGTGCCCGCGACGCGATCGCGCACGTACACGTCGATGCGCCTGCCGCCACCCTTCTCGCCGGCGATCAGCTTGGTGCCAGCGGTCGAGAACGACACGTAGCGGCCGTCGCCGCTGATCGCGACGTCGAAGCAGCCGCGCCCGTAGCTGTCGGCGAGCGCCTGCGCGCCCGCCGTGGACACGCTGACCCGCTCGGTGATGCCGGTGGCGAGCTCGTGCACGAACGCATCCTCGACGCCGTTGGTGTCGCCGGGCACCAGGTTGGAAGCTCCGGAAAGGAAGGCGACGAAGCGGCCATCGCCGCTCACGCCAAGGGCGGTGCTGCGCATGGGTGTGTGGGCATTCGCCTCGGCACCGGCCGACGACACGCTGGCCCGGACGATGGTCTGGGCCGTGGCACCGCCGGTGACGAGCGCCAGCGCCGTGATTGCCGAGGAAGAAGTGATCCTGAGATTCATGACTTGCTCCAGTGGGTTGCCGGCGGGAGCCCTTCCCGTCCGGATCGTGCAGCGGCGTTCCTCGTTGGACCGCCATCGCACTGCGAGCTTGAACGTCGGCTGGTCGTGCCGACTGCCAGCAATCGCAGCGGGCGCCGCGGCGCGAGGCGTCGGAGCCCTGGCGGCCTACGCGGCCGCGAGCCTTCGCCTCAGCCGATCGTGACGACGATCGTGTCGGTGAGCGTGAGCTGCGGCGACGGGCAGCCGCCGGTGCCCAGGTAGTCGAGACCCTGGATGCCGAGTCGCAGGCCGATGAGCGAAGCCCGGCTGGGCACAGGGATCGGGAGCTGGCTCGCGAAGAACGCCAGGGTCCAGTCGTGGCCGATCGTGCAGGCGCAGAACGCCACCGGCGCGATGTTCATCCCGACGCCCACCACCGGCGCGCCGGTGACGCCGCCGATGGCCAGGCTGAAGGTGTGCCCGAGCCGGGGCAGGCCTACCGTGGAGATCGTCGTCGGCCCGCAGGCGTGCGCGATGCGCGTGAAGCCGCCCTGCGATCGAGGCAGGTAGGCGAGGCCGAGCAGGTCGCCACTGCCAGTCGTGCCGATCAGCGTCGCCGCGCCGGTGCTCAGGTCGATCGTGTAGAGGTTGTCGGTCGCGGCGTCGACCAGGTACATCGTGCTGGTATCGGCGGCGTACGCGAGACCTTGGGGGCCCGTGGGTCCGTTCAGCGGCCCGATCAAGCTCGCGGTGCCGGTGGTGAGGTCCATGCGGTACAGGCTGGCCGTGGGTGAGGTCCATGTGGTGCTGTTGGTCGCGTACATCACGTTGTTCCGCGAGTCGTAGCCGAGGTTCGTGAAGCCAGTCAGACCGGTGGCGCCGATGAGAGTGGCGAGGCCCGTCGATTGGTCGATGGCGTAGAGGCCGCCGAAGTACGAAGCGCCGTACAACCGGCCGGCGCTCGAGTCGAACTCGAGGCCGTGCATCAGACCCGCGCCGGGGCCATACGCACCGATGCGGGTCGCGGTCCCCGTGCTGAGGTCAAGCCGGTAGAGCGAGTTCAGGGCGGTCGAGGTCAGGTACATCGTGCGCGTCGCCGCGTCGTAGGCGAGGCCGCCGACGATGCTCACGTTCGAACTGGCGGTCGCGAACAGGGTCTTGGCGCCGGTCGCGGGATCGATGGTGGATATCGCCAGGCTGGTGTCGATCGCGACCAGGAACTGGGCGGGGGCGGCAGAGGCCAGGGCAAGCAGCGAGAAGGTGATGAGACGGAGTCGGGTCATGGTTCGATGCTCGGGTCTAGGGACAGGGAACGGGCGGTCCGTCGCCGGATCGCCATCACTGCGAGCCTGAACGTCGGTTGGCCGCGCCGACTGCCACCATTCGCAGCGCGCGGTGGCTAGAGTGATCACGCGTGCTCGAGCCCGAAGAAACAGAGACGCCTCCCCGACGTCCGCCATCCGCAGACGGCGAGTTCCCCAAGGTCTACGAGCAACTGCGCGCCGTGGCGAAGCAGATGCTGGTCGGGCAGAGGCCCGGACACACGCTGCAGGCCACCGCGCTCGTGCATGAGGCCTGGATCCGTCTGCTGCGCAGCGGTCAGTCCACGCCGGCCGGCCCGGGCCACTTCCACCGGCTCGCGGCCACCGCGATGCGCCACATCCTGATCGACCACGCGCGCGCCGCCAACCGACAGAAGCGGACCGGCCGCCGCCAGCAGATCGCCATGGATGCGGTGGAACTCGCCAGCGAAGGTCACACCGACGACATCCTCGCGGTGGACGCCGCGATCGAGCGTCTGCGGGAGCGCAGCCCGGCCCTGGCCGAGCTGGTGCAGCTCCGATTCTTCGCGGGCCTCACCGTGGAAGAAGCCGCCCGCGCGCTCGGCCAGTCCGAGCGCTCGGCCTACCGCGACTGGGACTTCGCCAAGGCCCTGCTGCTGCGCGAGCTGCGGGCGGAGGAAGGCTGAACCGGTGAACTGCGCGCCGCCGCCGACTTTCATGGCAGCGACCGCGGGCGGACGGCGTTCTGATCGTGAGAGGCCCCCGCGAGGAGCTACCGCCGATGACTGCCATGCCGCACAAGATGGACCGGGTCCGTGAGATCTTCGACCGCGCCATGGAACTCGAACCTGCCGCGCAGGCTGCGTTCCTGGTCGGGGAATGCGGGCAGGACGAGTTCCTGCGCCACGAACTCGAGTCGCTGCTGCACCTGCACGCCGAGGCGCGCGACGTCCTGAAGGAACCCGCCCCCGGCGCGGGCGAGAAGCCCGGCGATCGCATCGGCCACTTCAAGCTGCTCCAGAAGATCGGTGAGGGTGGCTTCGGCACCGTCTGGATGGCCGAGCAGGAACAGCCCGTGCGCCGCAAGGTGGCGCTGAAGGTGCTCAAGCCGGGCATGGACACCGCGCTGGTGATCGGTCGCTTCGAGGCCGAGCGGCAAGCGCTGGCGCTGATGGACCATCCCTACATCGCCAAGGTCTTCGACGGTGGGGCCACGGCGCAGGGTCGGCCCTACTTCGTCATGGAGTTGGTCAAGGGTATACCGATCCATCGCTACTGCGACGAAGCCGGCATGAGCACGAGCGAACGGCTGTCGCTGTTCGTGGCGGTGTGCCAGGCCGTGCAGCACGCCCACCAGAAGGGCATCATCCACCGCGACCTCAAGCCCTCCAACGTGCTGGTCACCCTGCACGACGGCCACCCGGTGCCGAAGGTGATCGACTTCGGCATCGCCAAGGCCATCCAGGGCCAGCTCACCGACCGCACGGTGTTCACCGAGTTCCGGCAGATGCTCGGCACGCCCGAGTACATGGCGCCCGAACAGGCCGCGCTGTCGGGTCTCGACGTCGACACGCGCGCCGACATCTACAGTCTCGGCGTGCTGCTCTACGAGCTGCTGACCGGCACGCGGCCCTTCGAGCTGAAGACCATGCTGCAGGCTGGGTACGACGCCATGCTGCAGACCATCAAGGAGGTCGATCCGCCCAAGCCGAGCACGCGGGTGAGCACGCTTGGCGAGCAGATCACGGCGATCGCCAGGCAACGCCGGGTGCACCCGCGGAGCCTCGGATCGCTGATGCGGGGCGATCTCGATTGGATCGTGATGAAGGCCCTCGAGAAGGAACGCAGCCGTCGCTACGACACGGCCTCGGCGTTGGCCGAGGACGTGCTGCGGCACCTGCGGCACGACCCCGTGCTCGCGAGCCCGCCGAGCGTCGCCTATCGGCTGCGGAAGTACGTGCGCCGGCATCGCGTGGGGGTGGCCGCCGGCACGGCGATCGCGGCGTCGCTGGCGGTGGGCGCGTTGTTGTCCGGGTTGGGGTACCTCGAAGCGAAGGAGCAGTCGGAACTGGCCCGCGCGGCGGAGCGGCGGGCCGGGGAGGAAAAGACGGCGGCGCTGCTGGCTCGGGATGCCGAGCAGGAGCAGCGGCGGCTGGCCGAGCGGCGCTCGGCCGAGGCGCAACGGGCAGCGGCCAAGGCGAAGAGCGTCGTGGACCTGTTGACCTCCACGCTGGCGAGCAGCAACCCGCACGAGAACAAGGGCCGCAACTACCCGGTGCGGCTCGTGCTGGCAGACTTCGAACGCGCCCTGCAGGCTCAGGCGAAGCCGGAGCCGGAAGTCGAGGCCGCACTTCGGGCCGTCGTCGGCGAGAGCTTCCTCGGCCTCGGCATGGTGGACGCGGCGGAGCCGCACGTGCGCCGGGCGCTCGAACTGCGGCGTGGTGCGCACGGTCCGCGCCACCTCGAGGTCGCTGACTCCTACCTGCTCGAGGCCTACTTTCAGCACGAGCGCGTGCAGTACGCAGCGGCGCTGGCGGCCCTTGATGCCGGCGATGCGGCGTTGCCCGGCGACGGCAGCGCGGCGGAGACCGAGCAGCGGATCGAACTGCTTGCCTACCGCATCGACCTGCTCCGGCATCTGGATCGACTCGCCGAGGCGGCGGATGTCGCCAGGACCTGCCTCGCGCTGGCGAAGCAGCACCACGGCGACGAGCATGTCGAGGTCGCGAGCGTCCTCGGCCACTTCGCGCGCGTCTTGCAGGCACGCGGGGATCCCGGCGCCGAGGCTATGAGCCGCGAGTCGCTCGCGATGCGTCGCAGGCTCCAGGGCGCCGCGCACCCAGAGGTGGCGATCGCTCTGAACCACTTGGGGCTGATCCTCAACGATCGCGGCGATCTGGCCGGGGCCGAGAGCGCGCATCGGGAGGCGCTCGCGTTGGGGCGCGCGGCTGTTGGCGACGAGCATCCCCTGGTGGCGTCCTTCTGGAGCAACCTCGTCGGGGTCCTCCTGCGCTGCGGCAACCTCACGGCGGCGGAACCGCTGATGCGTGAACTGCTCGCGATCCAGCGCCGCGTCCTCCCTGACGACGATCCCGCGGTGGCGGCGGTGCTGCACGACCTCGGCGCCATCCTGCGTGAGCGCGGTGACTTGGCGAGCGCCGAACCGATGCTGCGCGAGGCGCTCGCCATACGCAGGAAGCTGCCAGACGATGAGCACAGCCTGGTCGCCGCCAGTCTGCACGAGCTCGGCTTCGTTCTGCATGAACTCGGCAACCTGGACGGCGCCGAGCCCTTGTACCGCGAAGCCGTGGACCTGCGGCGGAGGTTGCTGGGCAGCCTGGACCGCGGCCTGGCGAAGAGCTTGACCAACCTCGGGATGCTCCGCCGCGACCGCGGCGATCTCGCCGGTGCCGAGACGCTGGTGCGCGAGGCCGTGGCCATCGACCGTGGGTCGCCCGACCGGCGAGACGCGGACGCGGCGGGGGCGGCCTTCTACAACCTCGCCGTTGTGCTGGTGGACCGCGGCGACGCGGCCGGAGCGGAAGCGCTGTACCGCGAAGCCCTCGACGCGGCACGGACCGCTCACGGCGAAGAGCACGTCAGGGTTGCAGACTGTGCGCACGCGCTGGCGGGCGTCCTGCGGACGCGCGGCGACCTTGCCGGTGCCGAGGACCTCACCCGCAAGGCGCTCACCATGCGCAGGAAGCTGCTCGGCGAGGACCATGTGAACGTCGCCGTGAGCCTCAGCGAACTCGGCGTGGTGCGCAGCGCGCGCGGGGATCTCGAAGAGGCTGAACGCCTGCACCGCGCGGCGCTGCCGCTCTGGGTGAAGGCGCGCGGCGCCGAGCACACCGACGTCGCGAACTGCCTGGCGAACGTCGGCGGTGTGCTGCGCCAGCGTGGCGACCTGGACGGGGCCGAGCGGTTTCTGCGCGACGCCCTCGCCATGCGTCGGAAGTTGTTGGGCGCCGAGCACGAGCAGGTCGCGAGGACCCTGTTCAACCTGGGCGCGGTGCTGGCCAAGCGCGGCGACGTGACGGGCGCCGGGCAGTGCTACATCGAGGCCATGGCCTCGTTCAGGAGGCTCCTGGGCGACCACCACGCCGACGTCGCGGACTGTCAGGCGGCGCTGGCGCGCTGCCTGCTGAGCCTTGGCAACCATGCCGAAGCCGAGCCGCTGGCGCGGGCTTCGCTCGCCAGCCGCGCGGCCGAACACCCGGACTCCTGGCAACACCACAGCGCCATGGCGCTGCTCGGTCGGGCGCTCGCCGGCATGGGCAGGTTCGCCGAGGCGGAGCCCCTGCTCGTGGAGGCCTGCACGAAGGCGCAACCACCGGCGGCGGCCAGCCACCTCCTGCGCGAGGCGCTCGCCTGCCTGATCGATGGCTACGAGCGTGCGGGCCGGCTCGAGCAGGTGGCGCCATGGCAGGAGAAGCTGCGGGCCCTCGAGGCGTCGGGCGCGAAGACGCCCGGCGGCCGTTGAGGCGATCCTGCAACAGCGGTAGCGCGACCGTCGTTACAGCTTCAAAGCGTGCACGTTGGTGAACCACCCCACCGGGGGGCCTTCTCATGGAAAGGCGAGCAAAGTGCGTGTCCAGGGACCGTGCCGAGTTTGTCGTGCCGAGTGCTGATCGGGGCTCTGTGGGCTCTGTGTGCTCGGTGGTCCTTCTCTGGTCCAGACGAAGCCTCGTTTAGAGGCCGCCGCTGCTGTCGGCCCACATGCGCAACGCGAGGTACTTCGGCGCGGTGAACGGATCCTGGCCGCCCCACTCCAGGGCACCCCAAGAGCCCCACTTGGTCGGCTTGCCGGTCGCGTTGTACGCGACCATCGTCTTGCCGCCGGCGGCAGTCCAACCCTGCATGTAGCTCCAGTAGATGAAGAACATCGACGGGTGGCGGTTGGCGGCGATGAACAGGTTGGTGAGCGCGGTGTTGTTCTCGGCGCCGCCGTAGCCAACCAGATGCTGGCCGCCCTCGTAACCCACCAGATCGAGGCCGCGCTGCCGCGCCGCGACCGCGTTGGCGGCGGTGCCGCGCAGCATCGGGCCCAAGTCGCGCCAGCACTCGTCGAGCACGCGCTCGACGCTCCATTGGCTGACGTCCCACTGCCGGCTGGGGTCGCCGAGGTCGTACGCGAAGTAGGGCGCCACGGCGAACGCTTCGAGTTCTTGCCACGCGTTGCGCCAGTCCATCATCGTGGTCGCCACCCACGAGTTGACGTTCTGTCCACACAGCACGCGCGTGACCTGATGCGTCGTCGTCAGCTCTTGGCGCGCGACGCGGAACAGCTCGATGGCGCGCTGCGAGTAGAAGCGAAGCTGCGCTTCGAACGGGTCGTTGCTGAGCTGCAAGCGCGCGCCCTCGCTGCGGCAGTAGCGCGCCTGTTCGAATGCGCTGTTCCAGCACTCATTGCTGTACTCGAGCACCACGCGGCGGCCGGGTTCGAGGCGCGCGGCCACCAAGCGCGCGAGCTGCCGCGCGTAGTCGTCGGTGGCGAGGTGCGGCAAGCAGAGCCACGGATCCGCGTCCAGCTCGTTGGCCAGATCGATCATGTACTCGAGCGCGACCCCGCGCGCCGTCGCCTGGCTGTAGTAGCTCGGCGTCGTGCGGTTGGACCAGGCCGACTCGAGGTTGCCGGTGCGCGCCCAGTTCATGAAGCGAATCTGCTTGAACCCGCGCCAGTTGGTGAGGAAGCGCGGGTGGAACGGCTGCGTTTGATAGGTCGACTCGAAGCCCGGCATGATCACGCGGATGTTGCGCACCGGGTTGTTCGAGTTGGTGCGTACGATGCGCAGCACGATGCCATCGTCGGGGACCACGTCGGCCTCGATGCGGTTGCCGTTGCGGCTGACCTGCACCGCGTCTTGCGTGAGCTGCAGGTCGCCGTCGCCGTCCCACAGCGCGACGTAGCGGCCGCCGGGGTAGCGCCCGCTCAGCGCCTTCAACATCACCACGGCGACGGCCTGGTTCTGGTTGAGCCACGCGGGGTAGCCGTCGGCGCCGAGGTTGATCGTCTCGCCGGTGTTCCACGGTCCGCCGAGCGGCACACGCTGCGAGACCCACTCCGAGGCGCCCTTGAAGGCGTCGACGAACACCCATTCGGGGTGGTAGGAGGTCCACTCGCTCAGGTTGATGCCGAGGGGTGCGCCAGGGATGGTGGGGGCGGGGGCGACGGCGGCTTGCGCGCCGAGGCCAGGAATGGCGGTGAGCAGGCCGCACAGGGCCATGACACGGGTGAGGAAGCGAGCGGACATGAGGCGGAGACGGGTTCCTTCGGAGGTGGTGTGCAGGCTCGATCGGCATGAAGATCGATTGCGATCGCTACCGATACCGATGCGCACGGGCGAGTGGCTCGCATTTTCCGGGCTTTGCACCGGGGTTCCTGTGCGAGCGGTGGCAACGGCATGACCTTGCGCGCGTGGATTGCGGCGCAGCGTGAGGCGGCTCCGGCCACCCCAACTTGGTCGACGTCCACGTCGCCGAGCGGGCGCTGCCCTAAGCTGGTCCGGTCGACGCGCCGTGTGCGGCGACCGTGTGCCCGCCCCGTCAAGGTCTCGCAGAGACCACATCCCGGAGTCTTCCATGAACTTCCTTCGCTCGCTCGCCGTCGCGCTCCTCGCCGGCGTTTTCCTCGCTTCCACGACGCGCGCGCAGTGCGTCGCGATCGGCCCCGGCTGCGCCGTCAGTGGGATGAACCTGGCCTGCGGTGCGCCGCGCATCGGCACCAATTGGGTGATCGGTGAGCAGAACGCCGGGGCCTGCGGCGGTTCGGTAGCCACCTCGGTGCCGATCCTCACCGTGTTCGGCACGTGCCAGGTGCCAGGGATCGCCCTGAATCCACCGCTCGCCTGCATCAGGTGCGGTGGCTGCGAGCTGAACGTGTTGCCGATCGACTTCATGCTGCAGTGGACCTGGCCGCCGCGCACGACGATCGTCCCGATCCCGAACAACCGGTTCCTGGTCGGCTATCAGTTCTGCATCCAGAACGCGTGCCTCGACCCGATCAACTTCTGCTTCTGTGTGTCGGGGGCCTGGCAGGTCACGATCCAGGCGTAGGTCGGGTTCCCCGCGCTACAGGTTGTAGCGCATGAGATCTTCGTCGTCGCCGGTCTCGCCGAGACGCTCGCGCACCATCTTTTCGTCGACCACGAGTTCGCGGCCGCTCCAGTCGGAGGCGACGAACGACAGCTCTTCGAGGCAGCGTTCCAGGATCGTCATCAAGCGGCGCGCGCCGATGTTCTGCGTCGTCTTGTTGGCCTCGAACGCCAGCTTGGCCAGCCGTGCCACGCCGTCGGGCGCGAACGACAGGCGCACGTTCTCGGCGCCGAACAGCGCTTGATACTGCTTGGTGAGGCTGTTGCGCGGCTCGGTGAGGATGCGCACGAAGTCGGCCTCGGTGAGTGGTTGCAGCGCCACGCGCACCGGAAAGCGGCCCTGCAGCTCGGGGATCAGTTCGCTCGGCTTGTGAAAGTGGAAGGCGCCCGCGGCGATGAACAGCACGTGGTCGGTGCGGATGTGGCCGTAGCGGGTGTAGACCGCGGAGCCCTCGACGATCGGCAGCAGATCGCGCTGCACGCCCTCGCGCGACACGTCGGGGCCATCGTTGCCGCCGCCGCCGCCGACGATCTTGTCGATCTCGTCGACGAAGATGATGCCGTCGTTCTGCGCCCGCTCGACTGCCTCGCGCGCGATCGCGTCTTGGTCGAGCAGCTTGTCGGCCTCTTCCTCGGCCAGGATGTCGCGCGCCTCCGCTATCGACAGGCGGCGGATTTTGGTGCGCCGACCCGGGCTGCGACCCCACATCTCCTGCAACGCGCGCGCGTCGATGCCCATCGCCTCGCTGCCCTGCGGCCCGGTGATCGACAGCGTCGGCGTCGAGGTGTCGTTCACTTCGATCTCGAGGCCGCGTTCCTCGATCGCGCGCGCGCGAAGTTGCTCACGCAGGTCGTGCCGCGCCTTCGCCTGCGCTTGGGCCTGCGTAGTCGCGGAGCTGCTCTCGTTCGTCTCGTCGGTCACCGGCGCGGGACGCCAGATCGCGCCAGCGCCGAGCTGGCCGGTGACGAAACTGCGCAGCGGGTCGCTCGGCGGGCTGAGGCCCTCGTGGGCGCAGATGGTCTCGAAGATGCGCTCCTCGGCGGCCTCGGCCGCCTTGTCGCGCACGCGGTCGGCGTGCTCTTGCCGCACCAACGCCACCGCTGACTCGGCGAGGTCGCGCACCATCGACTCGACATCGCGCCCGTGGTAGCCAACCTCGCTGTACTTGCTGGCCTCGACCTTCACGAACGGCGACCGCGCCAACGTGGCGAGGCGCCGCGCGATCTCGGTCTTGCCCACACCGGTGGGGCCGATGAGCAGGATGTTCTTGGGGTACACGTCCGCCGCCAGGTCGCGCGGCAGTTGCCGCCGCCGCCACCGGTTGCGCAGCGCGACGGCGACTGCGCGCTTGGCCTTGTGCTGACCGACGACGTACTGGTCGAGGCGGGCGACGATCTCTTTGGGGGTGAGTGCTTGCGGGATGTCAGTCATCGCGGGCGCGGCACGATAGCAGGTGGGTGTGGTGGCCGGTCGCCGACGTTCTTGTCTGACGAGATCTCCGCGCGGGGGACCGGCATTGAGACGGCTCGGCTGGGTGGTTGATTGGGGGTGGACCAACTGCAACCCCACGCGGCCCGGCACTCCCTTGCCCGACCCGGGCTGCAAGGGCCGCGAATCCTTGCGGGGCGCGCGAAATCTACGGCGGTCGTAATTCGCCATGACGCCCAATTCGCCACTACTCAGCGGCTCTGGAAGCCCCAGCAATAAAGCGGCCGGGGGCCCTGCTGGTCGGCGCTG
>JANPER010000174.1:0-17369 GCA_031423015.1 Planctomycetota bacterium
CAGCGCCGACCAGCAGGGCCCCCGGCCGCTTTATTGCTGGGGCTTCCAGAGCCGCTGAGTAGTGGCGAATTGGGCGTCATGGCGAATTACGACCGCCGTAGATTTCGCGCGCCCCGCAAGGATTCGCGGCCCTTGCAGCCCAACGCGCGGTACACGCCGACCGTCGCCGCCAGCTCGTCGGCGGCAGTATCGATGCGCTGGATGGACATGCGCCGATACACGTCATCAACGTCACGGACGCTGTCGGCGCGTTCGAGCCTCCGGTTGGCATTGGATGGCCGTCAGCAGTAGCCTCGCGTGCTCATGACCACGACACATTCAAAAGGCCGCGGGCATCGAGGACGCAAGAAGCCCCACACCATGGTCCTGACGGCGGCCTACCTTCCTGCAGAGGAGGGGGGGTACACCGCCGAGATCCTCGAGGCCGTCGGCGTCCATTCGCAGGGCGAAACCTTCGACGAGGCACGAGCGAACCTACACGAGGTGGTCGCCTTGATGCTCGAGGAAGCACCTAAGCAGTTTGCCATGCGCAAGGTGAGCTCACCGCCAGGAGCGTTGTTGGAAAGACTCTTCGTCGTCCTGCCCGCGTGAAGCGTCGTGACCTGATTCGCCGACTCCACGCCGCCGGCTTCGTCCTCATTCGTTCACGTGGGCCCCACGACGTGTTTGGCAAAGGCCAAGTCCGCATCGCAGTGCCGCGTCACACTGAGATCAAGGAGTATCTCGCTCGCAAGATCCTTAAGGAAGCTGGCGTGGAATGAACGCGGCCAAGCTTTGATCGCGTTCAACGCCGACCGATCGCGCGACTGACCTACCGCTCCACCCCGACGCGCCAGCCGCCACCCAAGGCGCGGTACACGTCGACCGTCGCCGCCAGTTCGTCGGCAGCAGTATCAATTCGCTCCTGGCGCACGGCCAACAACGCGCGGCGCGCGTCGAGCAGATCGAGGAACGCGCCGGCGCCCGCTTCGTGGCGCGAAGCGGCGATGCGCTCCGCGTTCTGCAGCGCGGCGACGCGGCGCGCTTGCGCAGTGAGCGTGTCGTGGCTCGCGGTGCGTGCGCCGAGCGCGTCGTAGGTCTCGGCGAACGCGGTCTGCACGGTGCGCACGTAGTCGGCTTCGGCCTGCAGGCGGCGCGCCTGCGCGGAGTCGACTTGCGCGTCGATCTTGCGCAGGCCAAGCAGCGGTTGCACGAGCGAGCCGGCGAACGACCACACCGCAGCCGGGCCGGTGAACAGATTGGCGAGCGACTCGCTCTCCTGACCGACACTGCCGGTCAAGCGGATCGTCGGGAAGTAGCGCGTGCGCGCCTCGGCCACGCGCGCGCTGGCGGCGGCCAACGCGGCCTCGGCGGCGCGCACGTCGGGACGCCGCGCCAACAGATCCGAGGGCAAGCCGGGCGGCACCTGCGGCGGCGCCGGCAGGTCGGCGCGGCGCACGACGAGCGGCGTGGCGATCGCCTGCGGCGACGCGCCAGCCAACACCAGCAGCGCTCGCTCCGCGCTCGCTTGCGCCTGCCGCAAGCGCGGCAACGTCGCGGTCACCGCCTCGACCTCGGCCTCGGCTTGGTGCACTTCGAGCGGCGTGCCGCTGCCAGACTGCTGCCGGCGCTGCTGGATGCGCAGCGCGTCGGCACGGTTCGCCACCGTCTCCTGCGCGAGGTGCAGCTGACGATCGATCGCCACCAGCCGGAAGTACGACTGCGCCGCCTGCGCCGCCAACGCCGCGCGCACGCCGTGCAGGTTCTCGCGCGTCGCCAACAGGTCGGCGGTCGCCGCGTCGCTGCCGGCGCGGATGCGCCCCCACAGGTCGAGTTCCCAGGTCACGTCGAGGCCGATCGAGTGCGCCGAGTTGCGACGGTCGATGCCGGCAAAGCGCGGGAACGCGTTGCGATCGCTCGACTGATTGCGACCAGCGCTCGCGCTCAAGTTGGCGACCGGCAGCAGATCGTCGGCGTTGCGCACCAACGCCGCGGCCTCGAGCACGCGCGCCGACGCCGACGCGAGATCGCGGTTGTGCTCCAGCACGCGGGCGATCAGCGCGTCGAGGTCGCCATCACCAAAGCGCGACCACCAGGCCGCAAGGTCCTCGGCCGCAACGTCGGTCGGTGGCAGCTCCAACGAGGGCGGCGGCTCGTACTTGGCCGTACCGCAGGCGGCGATGACGAGCAGCACACACAGCAGCGATGCCCTCGCAAGGGCGTGACGATCACACATGGTCGACCTCCACCGCGGGCGCCTTGGTCGGGGCGACGCCGCCGCGCGCCAGCAAGCGCAAGAACAACGGCACGAAGAAGATCGCCAAGAAGGTGGCCGACATCATGCCGCCCATCACGCCGGTGCCGACCGACACTCGCGCACCGGCGCCGGCACCGTGCGAGAACGCCAGCGGCATCACGCCCAGAATGAAAGCCAGCGACGTCATCAAGATGGGTCGAAAGCGCAGGCGCGCCGCCTCCACCACCGCCTCCAGCACCGGCACACCCGCGTGCATGCGCTGCACGGCGAACTCGACGATGAGGATCGCGTTCTTCGCCGCCAAGCCGAGCAGGGTCACGAGGCCGATCTGGAAGTAGACGTCGTTGTTGAGTCCGCGCAGGTTCACCGCCAGCAGCGCGCCGAACGTGCCGAACGGCAGCGCCAACAACACTGCCAGCGGCAGCGACCAACGTTCGTACTGCGCCGCCAAGATCAAGAACACCATCAACGCCGCCAGCAGCAAAGCGATGCTGCTGGTGCCGCCGCTGCGCTTCTCCTGGAACGACGCGCCGCTCCAGTCGTACGTGAAGTCCGGCGGCAGCACGTCGCGCGCGATGGCTTCGACGGCGGCGATCGCCTGACCGGAGCTACTGCCGGGCGCGCCCTGGCCGAGCAGCTTGACCGCCGGCTTGTTGTTGAAGCGATCGAGCGTCTCGGGCCCCGACGTGTAGCGCACCGACACGAAGGCGCTCGCGGGCACCATCGCGCCGCTGCGCGCGCGCACGTAGAGCGCTTCGACGTCGGCAGGTCGTTCGCGCTGCTTCGACTCGGCCGAGAGCAGCACCTGCCAGTTGCGGCCGTACTTGGTGAAGTCGTTGACGTAGGTGGTGCCGAGCGAGCCTTGCAGCGTCTCGAACGCCTCATCGATGCTGATGCCAAGGGCGGCGGCGCGATCGCGGTCGACATCGATGTGCAGCTGCGGTGCCTGCGCGCGCCACAGCGTGTCGACGCGGTCCAGCTGCGGGTTGGTCGCCGCGGCAGCGAGGAACGCGCCCATCACCTCGGCGGTGCGCGCCGGGCCACCCTCGCCCTGGTTCTGCAACCACAGCTCGAAGCCGCCCGACGTGCCCAGGCCGAAGATCGCCGGCGGGTTGAACGCCAGCACCAGCGCCTCGCGCATCGCCGCGGTCTGCATGAACAGCTCGCCCACGAGCTGCTTGGCGTCGACGCCCGGCCGTTCGTCCCAATGCTTCTGGGTGATGAACATCGTCGCCGCGCTGTTCTTGTAGCCGCCACCCAGGAAGTCGAACCCCGCGAACGCCGTGACCTTGTCGTTCGCCGGGTTACTGAGCACGATCTTGGTGACTTCCTTGACGATCGCGTCGGTGCGTTGCAGCGAGCTGCCGTCGGGCAGATAGATCGCGGCGATGTAGAAGCCCTGATCCTCGTCGGGCACCAGCGACCCCGGCGTCCGCTGCCAGAGCACGCCGGTGCCGACGACCATCGCCAGGAACAAGGCGATGCCGACGACGGCGTGGCGCGCCAGCCAACGCACCGCACCAGCGTAGGCGTTGCCGGTGTGGTCGAACGCCCAGTCGAACGCGCGGAAGAACCAGTTGCGCCCGCGGCGCTGCGGCTTGAGCAGCACGGCGCACAGCGCCGGCGTGAGCGTGAGCGCGACGAAGCCGGAGATCGCCACCGCGATGGAGATGGTGACCGCGAACTGTCGGTAGAGCACGCCGCTGAGGCCGCCGAGGAACGCGATCGGGATGAACGCGGCGATGAGTACGAGCACGATCGCGATCACCGGGCCAGTGACCTCGCGCATCGCCTGCACCGCCGCATCGCGCGGCGACAGCTTCTTCTCGTGCATCAAACGCTCGACGTTCTCGAGCACGACGATCGCGTCGTCGACCACGATGCCGATCGCCAGCACCATGCCGAACAGGGTCAGCGTGTTGATCGAGTAGCCCAGCAAGTGCAGGCCGGCGAACGTGCCGATCAGCGACACCGGCACCGCCAGCGTCGGAATCAGCGTCGCGCGCCAGCTCTGCAAGAACAGGAACACGACGAGGAACACCAACAACATCGCCTCGGCGAGCGTCTTGAGAACCTCGCGGATCGATACCTCGACGAAGCTGGTGGTGTCGTAGGTCACCTCCGACTGCAGGCCCGGCGGGTAGTTCGCCGACAGCTGCGTCAGCTTGTCGCGCACCGATTGGCCGACGTCGAGTGCGTTGGCCCCCGACGCCAAAAAGACGCCGATGAGGGTCGCGGGCACGTTGTCGACGCGGCCGACGAACTCGTAGTCCTTGGCGCCCAGCTCGACCCTGGCGATGTCCGAGAGCCGCACCATGCCGAAGTCGGGTGTGGCGCGCACCACGATCGACTCGAACTGGCGCGGGTCGTCGAAGCGGCCGCGCGTGGTCAACGTGTAGACCAGTTCTTG
This sequence comes from Planctomycetota bacterium, assembly GCA_031423015.1. Classification (GTDB taxonomy): domain Bacteria; phylum Planctomycetota; class UBA1135; order UBA1135; family UBA2386; genus DATGPD01. The sequence continues at coordinate 4,647 of JANPER010000174.1, forward strand.
GCCGTCGTCGTTCGGCGGCTGGCCGATCTTGCCCGGCGCGAACTGCGCGTTCTGGCCCGCGATCGCGCGCCGCACGTCGCCCGCAGTGATGCCGAGCTGTGCCATGCGGTCGGGCTGCAGCCAGACGCGCATCGCGTAGTCCTTGGCGCCGAAGATCTGCACGTTGGTCGTGCCCGACAGGCGCTTCAGTTCGTCGAGCACGTACAGCGTGACGTAGTTGCTGGTGAACAGGTCGTCGTAGCGACCGTCGGGTGCGGTGAACGCGATGACCTGCAGGAACGACGACGAGCCCTTCTCGACGGTCACGCCCTGGCGGCGCACGTCCTCGGGCAGTCGCGCCTCGACTTGCTTGACGCGGTTGTTCACCTCGAGCGCGGCTTGGTCGATGTCGGTGCCGATCTCGAAGGTCACCTGCAACTCGAGGGCGCCGTTGCTGCCCGACGTCGAGTTCATGTAGAGCAGGTTCTCGATGCCGCTGATCTGATTCTCCAACGGCGCGGCGACGGTTTGTTCCAGCACTTGCGCCGAGGCCCCGGGGTAGAGCGCGCGCACGATGACCTGCGGCGGCGCGATCTCGGGGTACTGCGCGATCGGCAGGATGCGCATCGCCGCGAGGCCGGCCAGCACCAGCACCAACGACAGCACGGTGGCCGTGATCGGCCGGTCGATGAAGACGCGGGAGATCATGTCAGTTGGCCTTGCCGCCTTGGACCTTGACGTTAGGGGGCACGATCGCGACCGGCAGGCCGGGCGGCATGCGCGTCAACTTGACGAGGTTGTCGAGGATGACGCGGTCGCCGGCGGCGAGCCCCTTGCGAATCACCCACGCGCGCGCGGCCGGGCCTTCCTCAGGCAGCAGAACCCACTCGCCCACCTCGACCACGCGCGGCTCGAACACCGTGCCGCCGTCCTTGTCGACGGCCACCATCACGGCTTTGCCCCGCGGCGACTCCACCACCGCGCGCTGTGGCACCGTCAGCGCAGCGCGCAACACCGCGCCGCGCAGCACCACCTTGACGGCTTGGCCGGCGCGAAGTCGCTGCTCGGGGTTGGGCAGCGTAGCGCGCATCGGGATCGTGCCGGTGGTCGGCTCGAGGCGCCCGGCGGTGAAATCGATCGTGCCGCCGGAAGCGAGCACGGTGCCGTCACGGTGCTGCACCTCGACCGCGAGCTGGCCGCTCGCCGGCAACGACAGGCGCCCACTCGCGAGGTCGCCGTCGAAGGCGAACTGCTGGTTCTCGGTGCGATGGAAGTCGACGTAGATGGGGTCGAGCTGCAGCAGCGTCGTCAGCAACCCGCTGGGCCCCTGATCGACGAGGCTGCCCTCGGGTTGCAGCGCGCGGCCGATCTTGCCGGCGATCGGCGCCGTGACGTGCGTGTACTTCAAGTCCAGTTCAATCTGTTCGAGCCTCGCCTGCGCCGAGGCGAGCTGCGCCTTGGCCACGAGCGTGGCCGACACCGCGTCGTCGAGTTCCTTCTGGCTCGCCGCTTGGTCGGCGACGAGCCCCTCGAGTCGCTTCGCCTCGCGCGTGCCCTGCTGCCACCGCGCATCGGCGACCGCGACCTCGGCCGCCGCTGCCGTAGCCTGGGCTTGCAGCGGCTTGGGGTCGATCTCGAACAGCGGCTCGCCCGCCGCCACCATCGCGCCCTCGACGAAGTGACGACGGTCGAGAAAGCCGCTGACGCGCGCGCGCACTTCAACTTCGCGTGAGCCAGCCGTCTTGCCCAGGTAGTCGAACGTGACCGCGATGTCGCGCGGGGCAACCACCACGACCGTGACCGGCAGCGGCGCAAACGGGGTTGCTGAAGGCGGCGCGCTGCGACGGCAGGCCGGCAGCACGGCGAGGAGAATGGCGAGGATGGGGCCAAGGAGGCGCTGGTGCGGGCAGCGTCGGGTCGACGGGGCAGCCATGGAGGGGCAAGTTTTTACATACATGCATGTATGTATGCAAGCGACGGCGCTAGGATTTGCCGCCGATGGCCCACGCACTTCTCCTGAACGCCTACCTGCCTGGAGAGATGGATGGCCCGCAAGACCAAGGCTGAGGCACAAGAAACCCGCAACCACATCCTCGATGCCGCCGAGGCGATGTTCTGCGCGCGCGGGGTCGCCCGCACCTCGCTGCACGAGATCGCCGACCGCATCGAGTTGACGCGCGGCGCCGTGTACTGGCACTTCCGCGACAAGTACGACTTGCTGCTCGCGCTGTGGGAGCGCGCCATGCTGCCGATCGACCGCGCGTTCGACGAGATCGACACCGAGTTCGCCGACGACCCGTTGGCGCGCATTCGGCAGAAAGGCACCCGCGTGCTGCACCGCATCGTGCACGACGCGCGCACGCGCAATCTGCTGAGCATCCTGTTGCTGCGCTGCGAGATGGTCGACGAGGTCGCCGCGGCGCGCGAGCACATCCTCGGCTGCCGCGAGGAGTGCCTCGGCAAGATGCGCAGCGAGTTCACGCAGGCGGTCGCGCTTGGCCAGATCAAGGCCAAGATCGACGTCGAACACGCCGCGATCGGTCTGCACGCGCTGGTCGACGGCCTCGCCTATCACTGGCTGCTCGACCCGCGCCGCTTCGATCTGGAACGCGTCGGTCGGCTGGTGCTCGATGGCTACTTGGCGGGCATCGTGCAGGCGCCGGCAGCCAAGGTTGCAAGGCGCACCGCGGCGACGGCGCGGATGAAGACGGCCAGCAAGATCCCGGGCAAGGCGCGCGTGCGAACGCGCGCACGCGCCCTGAAGTGACGCCGAGAGGGCGCGGCGGGTCATCCTGTTCAGCGACTGCGCCGTGACGCACGCCCGGCTGCCGGCTCACAGGCCGATCCAGATCGCGGCGGCGTTGCTGGTGTCGAGCGCACCGCCGCGCACCTGCAACCATTGCGCGAAGGCGATCGCGCCGACCAGCGCCTGACTGCTCGGCACGCCGATCGTCAGCGTCGCCGCGCCGAAGCTTGACGTGCTGGTCGCCAGCACGATCTCGCTGCTGACGTGCGCCAAGCACCCACCCGGCAACACGGCCGGCAAGCGCAACGCCAACAGCCGCTGATCGCTGGCACCCAACGCGAAGAACGCCGCCGACGACGGCAAGCCGCTCGTGAGCTGCAGCGCGTAGGTCGCGTTGCCGACGCGCGGCGGGCCGCCCGCCGACACCTCCGACAAGGACATGCTGCTGCACGCGCCGCCGAAGCTCACCGCCGCCGCGCCCGACGGCCGGAACGCGAAGTCGACCGGGTCACCAGGCAACGGCCCGGCCAGGATCGTCCACTGCGTGCCGCCGAGCGCCTGAAACGACTTGAGGAACGGATGCGCGCTGCCGCCGAGCACGACGCCTTCGAGCCCGCGCACGTGCATCGCCGCGGTCGCCCCCGCCGGCAATACCGGCGTCAACGCCACGGTCGTGGGGTTGGCGAAGTTGACGCTGATCGCGATCGTGCCGTCGTCCTGGCTGAGCACTTGGCGCGACAGGCCGGTCGGCAGATCACCCACGCCGGTGATGCCGCGCGGCGTGTGTCCGACGTAGACCCAGGGGCCAGCGATGGTCTGGCCAGTGATCAGATCGAGCCAGCGCAGCTGCGGTTCGCTGCTGGCAGAGCCCGATTGCGCCACCAAGGCCTGCGCCGAGCCGAGGCCGAACGTCTCGATCGCGCTCGCTTGATTCAGCGTGACGATCCGGCGGGCGACGCCACCGTTCCGCGCAGTGACGAACACGCCTTGGTCAGTCGTCGTGATCCAGTTGCCGTCCAACGCCTGCGCCACGGCGGTGGCGGAGCCGGGCACGTCGCCCAGCGACGCCTGCGCGCCGACGCGCGTGCCGATCACCTGCACCCGCGCGAGGACCGAGCCCACTGGCGTTTGCAACGCCGCGACCACGTCACCATTGACCCCGTCGATCGCCAGCGCCAGCGGCGGGAAGCGATCCAGCGAGAAGCGGTCGATCGGCCGCACGACGCCGGTGGTCAGATCGACGTCGAACAGGGCACTGAGGGCGGGCGTCGTCGTGCGCGAGATGACGAGGACGCGATCGACCTGCGCGGCGAGCGCACCAAGCAAGACAAACGGTATGAGGACGGCGATTCGCATGGAGGCTCCAGATAGCAGGCCGGGGAGGATAGTCAGAGTATCCGGGGCCGCCGGCCGCGACCGCAATCCAGGCGACGCCTACGCCGGGTCCCAAGTGAACGTCGCCGCCAGCGCCCCGTGATCGGACAGGATGCGCGCGGCCTCGTCGCCGTCGCGTTCGTCGATGTGGTCGTTCAGCACACGGAGGTCGCGGAACCCCCACTGCCGCGCGCGCGCGTGCGGGTGAAAGTGGGTCGACACGAAGATGTGGTCGAGGGCGTCGTAGCGGCCCTCGAACACGTAGGTCGCACGCAGACTCGCTGGCCCGCGCGCATCAGCGAACGCGCTCACCGGGTAGAGCGCTGCCTCGGGGCGCGCGCTCTGCGGCACCTTGGTGTCGGGCTGCCGCGGTGGGTCACCGGTGAGGATCGCGTGCACGCCGCTGCCGAGCGAGTCGTTGATGTCGCCCATCACGACCAGGGGGCGCGCCGCCGGCAGCGTCGCCTGCTCCAAGTACACGCGCAGCGCGCCCGCTTCGGCGGTGCGGCGCGCGGTCGACAACACGAGGCCGAGCGTGCGCGCGTGCCGCGCGATCGCCGCGTCGTTCCACTCCGCGCTGTCGAGGTCCATCGACAAGCGCGACTTCAGGTGCACGACGAACACCAGCAGCGGATCGCCCTGCGGCGGCCGCACTTCACAGCGCAGCAGCGGCCGCGAGAACCGGTCGATCGCGAGCTGCATGGTGTACTCCGGCCCGGCCGGCGTTGATGTTCCCGTCGGTGGCACCGGTGGCGGACGCTTGTGGAGCACGTACTCCGGCGGGAACTGCGAGAACCACTGGTGCGCGCCCACGGTGCAACCCTTGCGCACCGCGAGTGCGACCGCCAGCTCGTTGCCCTTGGCGGTGGCGGGCCCGTTCATCACCAGGGTGTAGGCATCACGCAGACCGGCGCGCTCGAACACATGCAGCAGCGCGCGCGGCGCCCACAGCTCCTGCAGCGCCAGCACGTCGGCATCAAGGCGCAGCACCATCGACGCGAGCCACGCGACCTTCTTGTCGTACTCCGCGGCAGAGTACGGCTTCATGCGCGGATGCATCGCCTCCTGCGGGAGCTGCAGGTTCTGCAGGTTGAGGCTGGCGAGTCGAAGGCGGGTCAAGGTCGCGGGTCGTGCATCTTGTCGCCCTGGCGCAAGGAAGTGCCAGACACTTCTCGCGATCGCGCCGCGTGCGCGGCCGGCTCAGCGTAGCCGGCGGCCACAGCCAACGAGGCTGATGTCGGCGCAGCGCCGACCAAAAGAGGCCGCCGACGCTGTTGTTTCTGGGTCGCTTCTCCTTCCGCTGCCGTCAACCGAGTCTTCGCGCCACGCGAAGAACCGCGGAAGGAGAAGCTCAGCGCGGCAGAGCCGCAACCAACGAGAGGCGAAGCGAGCCACCCGGCGGCTCTGCCGCGAGTCATGAGCCGTAAGACGTAAGCCACAAGTCCCAGACCGCCGTCTGACCACCTCACCGTCGCTGCCTGTCCGCGTTCTGGACTTACGTCTTATGTCTAACAACTTACGTCTTTCCACAGCCGAAGCATCTTCGCGCTTCGCGAAGATGTTTCGGCTGTGGAACTCAGTTGCCGAAGCTGCCGAACGACCAGGCCAGGCCGTCGGTGTGCGCCAGGAACGACGCTGCACCCATGTCCAAGAACAAGGCCTGCCAATGGAGTGGCGCGGCGCTGAGCGAGGCCAAGTTGGGCAGTTGGATGGTCAGGCTAGACACTCGCGCCGCGTTGAAGGCGGGCATGTTCAGCGTCGCGATGGGGAAAGTGCAGACGGTACCGAAGGGCGGGTACGGCACGGCGACCGGCGCGACGCCCAGGAACAGGATCGGTGCCGCACCGGGGAAACCGTTGTCGATCCGCAGGCTCGTCGCAGAACCGGTGAACGGACGATTCAGCGCCCAGACCGGCACTCCATGCGTGCCCGGCTTGCCGACGCAATGCGTCGAAGCGCGCGCGATGCGTTGCGAGGCTGGCGCCTGCGTGATCGCCAGCAGCGCTGACTGCGTCACCGACTGGCCAGGCGCGATCGACACCAACCAGTGATAGACGCCGGTGTAATCGCCAGGACCGAAGGGCAGGCCATTGTTGAGTGGCGCGTAAGGCGCGCCGCCGACGCCATTGATGATCGCGCCGCGCGCGACTGCAAACGTGGTGAGGTCAAAGCTGTTGAACCTGTCGGCCATCACCCAACACTGCACGCCCGCTGAGTCTTGCACCATGTGGTTACCAGTCGGCCACCCGGCGTGCTGCGAGGCGCTATCGCCGGCCGCCCCAGCGACGTCGAGGTCGGTGTAGAAGTACAGGTTGAGGCCGAGCGGACTGGCGGTGTTGTTGGTGATGGTCAACGCCTGGGCGCTGACGCCCGACGCCGCGCCGGTGGAATAGACGCAGTTCACCAGCTGAGCCGCGAAGCCGCGCGCATCGACGTTCGGCCAATCGAGCAACACCGAACGATTGTCGGCAGCGAGCGAGGCGGTCATCTGACCGCCGGCCGTGTTCAAGGCCGAGCCGTTGGCATCACCTTGCAAGGCGTAGTACCACCAGCTCTGGTAGGCATGATCTGCGGTGGCCGCCGCGAAGTTGCAGTAGCCCACAGTGCTGTTGGTGGCGGTTGGGTAGCTGGAATACGTGAACGTCGTGTTCGCGTCGGTGATGGTGACGGCCGACTGCGCGGCCAGCGAGGCGGTGACAGCGAGCGCCAAGAGGGTGGCGAACTTGTGCATGAAAGATGGCGGAAACGAGGCGCAGGAAGAGAGGCGAACGAAGACGAGGCCGCGATGGCAAGCAGCTTCGCTTCCTGGAGGTTAGCTCGCGCTCAGCCGCCGTCGGCTCTGGCTGGCCGGAGAGTCGCCGCCTGGGACTCGACCAGAACCGCGCACGCCCGTGCGCCACTTCGACGGGTTGATCGATCGTCCCGTGACAAGGCGGGCGCCAGGAAAGGTGCGGGACGACGACTTGCGCCGTCGCCCCGCGACTGGTGCCCAGGACAGGACTTGAACCTGCACTCTCTTGCGAGAACTAGCCCCTCAAGCTAGCGCGTCTGCCAATTCCGCCACCTGGGCGAGCGTCTGAGGGGGCGCGGAGCCTACCCGCGTTCGATGCGGTTGCAAGCGCGCGTCGGTCGCCGCTTAGGGCCTGATCAAGAACAAGTACGCAGTTTCGGCAGAGTCCGCAGCGTTCATGGCAAGGCACGCGCCGCAGTCGTATTCCAGGGACTACGTCGAGGACGCGCAACGCCGCCATGGACGCGGCGGGCCTGCCCAAACTGCGTACTTGTTTTTGATCCGGCCCTTACATCACCGCCAGCGCAGGTTGGCTCGACCCTGCAACTGCACGCTCTGCGGGTCGAGAATCGCCTGCAAGTAGGCGGCCGAGAACGTGCGGCACCAACCGATCGACTCAGCGATGGTGGCGCGGTCGGCGGCGGAGTAGGAGCCCCGCTCCTTCGACCACATGCCCTTGAGTTGCTCGTCGACGTCGACGTCGAACAGCTTGCGCTGATCAGCCGGCAAACCGGCCTGCGAGCCGAAGCGCGCGTACTTGCTGCGGAACACCGCGGCCTCGGCTTCCGCCCGCTTGCTCGTCTTCCAGCCGATGTCGATGGTCTCGTCGGCGCGCTGCACATACTCGTCCATCCCCGTGATCACCTTCTCCAGTTCGAGCCCTTGCAGGTAGACGAAGGCGTTGATCGAAGGCGCCAGCTCATCGAGACAGGTCCGCATCTCGCGGTCGCTGAGCACCGAGCTGGCCCGCCCGTCGCGCGACGCGATCATGCTGCGCACCAAAGGCCCCGAGTTGCTGACGATCAAGAACTGATCGAAGTGCAGGAACGCCATCGAGCCGGTGGCTGGGATGTTCGGGTTCGTGCACTCGAGGATCTTGTCGGCGCGGCCATCGAGGTCGAGGTTGTATGCCGTGCCGCCGGCGAACAGCACGCGGTGATGATCGAGGATCGTCTTCAAGAACTTGGCAACGATCTCGCGGCCGCCCGTCGGTCGCAGCCAGAACACCCACGCGATCTGCGGCAGCGGCGTCGGATCGTTGACGGGAATCGCCAGGTCGGGTGTGTTCCGGCGGAACACGAACCCGGTGCGCGGCATGAACGCCAGTTCGAGCTGACCGAGCAGCTCATCGACGCTCTTGTAGACGCCGATGCGCTTGATGTGATCTTCGAACATGCCGCGCAGGTCGCTCTCGAGAGCGCGGTGCATCTGGCGCAAGAACGGCCCCGCCGGCATGCGCATCGCGGCGAACGCGCACGCGTCGTCGGGCACCATGGCCAGGAACGGGTCGAGCCAGTCTTGTCGGCGCTGCGCCTCAGTGCGGAAGAACTCGGACTGAAACTGAGTGTGCTCGTTCTGATTGAGCATCACCCGCGCCAACACCGCCAAACTCTCCTGCTCGAACACCAGGGCGCCGCTCGCAAATCGCCACCCCGCGAGGTTGACGAACGACGCCATGACGCGCTCGTTCATGCTGTCGGGGTGATTGCTGTTCGGCCAGTTCTTGTTCCAGCCGGTGACGGCAAACAGCTGTTCGGGCCGCAGGTAGAACTCGAGCGCGTTGGCCATGCCCGTCATGTTGGCCGACGACTCGAAGGAACGCAGGCGCGCTTCAACGCCGTCGCGGTAGTCACTCGAACCGCCGAGCGCGTCGAGATTCGACTCGCCGCGCGCTAGCCGAAGAGACTTGTCCACCAGGTCGCGATCGTTGCCGAACAGCGCGCAGTCGAGGTGACAGGCGGCAAACAGCGGCCGTTGTGCACCCTGAGGCGTGACCTTGAGCAGGTCGCCGTCGGTTTCGATGGCGATGCCATTCGCCCGCGCCTGGTCGCGCGCGTACTCGTAGCCCGACAGGCCGAACGCGACCTTCATCCGCCAGCCGACGCGCGCATACAGGCACCACGTCGACGCCTCGATCGGCGACTTGAGGTTGCCCGCGATCTCGACCTCCTGGCCGAGCAAATCGCGCAACACATCGATGGGCGAGTCCTTGGCGACGCGCTCCACGTTTTCGCGCACGTCGGCGAGCAACCGTTCGAGGTTGTTGCCGCGCTCGATCCCCTGGTATGTGGGTCCGCGCCGGATCTTCTCCCACGCCGAGCTGCGCTCGAACTCGGCCCAGAACCGGGGCGTCGGAAAGCGCGTGAAGTCGTCGGCGAGGTACTGCTTGCGCACGAAGAAATCGACGGCACGCGGCACCACGTCGCGCAGGTCGCTCACCTTGCCCGCGAACGGGTTGAAGATGAACGCCACCACGAACAACAAACCGATCAACGCCAACACGACGGCGACGATCGAGACGACCTTGAGCAGTTTTCGGAATCGCATGCGGGCCTCGAAACGGTAGCGCCTCGCGCCGCGCAGACTCCAAGAAGATGCACTGCATCTCGCGCGCACCATCGCGCCGGTGCAGTCGCCCTCCCCGCGGCGACGCGGCGCATGGCTGGCGCATCCAGACGGGACGGACGCGTGGTTCTTCCCACGGATCGGCCCTCGGAGGCAGTGTCTGTGTCTCGCCAAGAGTCTCGCTGCGACCCGCGCAGCCGAAGATCAGTGCTGGGTCTTGCGCAGCGCGGCCGTGGCCGCGGCCACCGCCGTGGTGGCATTCTCGATCTGCGCCCCGACGGCGGCCACGGCGGCGGCGAACGCGGCGCGGCGGCGGCGCAGCATGGCTTGTGACTCCTCGGCAGGGTGCGTGGCCGCGAACGTCACCTGCGCCTCGATCGCGTCGAGCGCGCGGCCAAGCTCAGCATCAGCGGCGGCCAAGGCCCGCAAGGCGGCGTCGACGGTCGCTCTGCGGCCCGCCACGATGTCCACCACGACGCCGCGCAGCGCGCGCACCGTGGTGCGGCCGACCACCTCGTCGCGCCACTGGTCGAAGTAGCCCGCGGCTGCGACCGTCGCAGAATCGATGGCTAGCACGGCTTGTGCTGCCTGCGCCCGACAACTCGCGACCCTGGCGGCCAGATCGACTTGGCTCGCGGCAGAGCCCGCAGCATCGGCCGCCAGCAAACGATCGAGTGCGCTGGCGATGGCCACCAGCGCCGCGCCGGCGTCGGACTGCGCCTGCTGCAGGCTGGTCAACCGGCGCATCAGACGATCGCGCGACTTGCCGGTGGACAAGGCGAGCGAGTTGAACAGGTCGGTGCCGGACGGATCGCGCGCGCGCGTCGCTTGCGCCTTGGCCAACCACTCGTCGCTGGTCTGGGGACGAAACGACAGCGAGTCGTAGATCGAACGTCGGTCGCCAGCGTCGGGGGCGGATGCGGATGCGGCACGCAGCTTGGCCAATTCCGCGCGCACGGCCCGCACGGGTTCTGTGTCCGGCAGACGCGCATCCGCTTCGAGCCGCGTCAACGCGAGCTGCGCGCGCGCGTCGTAGCGCCGCGCGTCGGCGTACGACAGGAACGCAGCGGCGAGGTCGCCCTGCAGCTCGTGCTGCGCCGCCGCGCTCATGTGGCGTGCATACAGGCGCGCTTCGAGCTGCTCGACCTGCTGGTCGATCAACGCGCCGTAGTGCGCGTTGGCACCTGGCCGAGCCTCGGCGAAGTTCTGCAACGCCAACTCGAGTTCAGAAGCGGCCAGCGCGGCGTTGGCGGTGTTCCAGGCCACGCGGGTCGCCAACGGCATGAACTCGCGCTCGACGGCTTGGCTCAGTTGGCGCAGCGCGGCGAGTTGAGCCTTCGACACCGGCGAGTCGTCGGCCGCCGCGAGCCACGCATTCACTTCCTGAACCCCACTCCAATCGCCGCTCGCGACGCCGGTGCGCAGCGCGCGCTCGAGCACGTCGCGCGCCCAGCGCTGGTCGACAAAGCCACGCCAGGCCAGCAGCGCTGCGTCGTCGCTGCTGATGCCGCGCAGGTCGGAGCGGGCGAGATCAAAGCGCCCGCGCGCGATCGCCGCCTTGGCGCGCTGCCAATCGGCGCGGTCGAGGGCGCCGTCCAGCGTCGGCTCGCGCGCCGGCGCGTCGGGTTCCTGCGGCCCGACGACCGCAGCGTCACTCGCCGCCGCGAGCGCCGCCGCCGCGAGCGGCACCACCAACTCGATGAGTGGAATGGCGTCGAAGGCGCCCCCCGCGTGGCGCGCCACGCCAGTGGCCGGCGACAACGCCTGCGCCTGCAACACCTGAGCGTTGTGCACGATCTCGAGCCGCGCGCCCGCCGTCGCCGCCAAGCGCAGTTCGAATCGGCCGTCCGGCGACGAGGTCGCAGAATGCACGTGGTAGCCGTCGCGCGGCGGCGTGTCGACGCGGGCGCGAACCGTGAGCACCGCCGGCGGCACCAGCCGCCCGCGCACCACGGTGAGGCAGGGCAGCAAGGGAATGGTCAGCTCGGCGCCGGTGTGCTCGCGCGTGAGCGAGAGCGAGTCGGCCCGCGGCAAGAAACCCTCGGCCGCGGCGGTCAACACGTGTTCACCGGGCGACGCATGCAACAACAGGGTCGCGTCTTGCAGCTCGTGTGCGGTCGCGTCGAACGTGAGGCGCACGGCCTCGACCCGCGCCCCGTTGAGCGCGTCGACCGTGCGCACCGCCAGGCTCACGCGCGGACGCACGACGAGGCGCGGCAACGCTGCGCCAGCCGGAGCCAGCAGCACCGGCTCTTGGCGCTGCGTGGTGGCGCGCAGCGTCCGGTCGCGCGCCTCGCGAAACACCACGTCCAACAGCGTCTCGGCGCCGCGCTCGGCCAGCGCCGTCAGCGCGTTCACCCACGCCGAGGTGAAGGCAAAGCCCTCACCGCCGTCGCCGGCGGCGACCAGCTCGCCGTCTTTGCTGCCGTACACCTCGAACAGCGTGGTCTGCACCAGCTTGGCCTTCGGCGGCGGCGCGCCGCGCGCGACGCGGCACGCATCGATCACCAGCACGATCTCCAACCGACAACCGCGCGCGCTCGCCTTGTGCTGCGCGTCGCCCAGCCAGGCCACGAGCTGCCGGCGCTCGATGGCCGGCGTGAACGCGCCCGCCACCTCGTCGGTGTAGTAGCCGAACAACTGCTGCTCGCCAGCCTCGACCCAGCCGTGCCCCACGAAGTGGACGTACAACAAAGCCGCCGCACCGGCCAGGCGCTCGCCGGCACCGGCGATCGCGCTGCGCACGGCTTCGTGGTGCACGTCGCGGCCGCGCAACAGCGCGCTCTGCGATTGCGCGATGCCTGAGTGCAGCGCCAACGCGTGGCGCAGCGACTCGACGTTCGTCGCCGCGGTCGGCAGCGCCCACGTGGGATGGCGTTCGAAGGTGTCGGCGGCGATCAACACCGCAGCGCGCGCGCTGGCCGCCCGTGCGCTTTCTCCAGCAGCCCACTTGGCCTCCGCTGCCGGCAGACCGCTCACGATCTCCACCTGCGCCCGCGGTGCGACCGATGCGATGGCGAACAGGAGAACGAGCGATACGCGACGCAATGCGGATACGGCCATGATCACCGAGAACTGAGAGCGTGAGCAGAACCAGCCATAGACGCCCGGCGCCCATCCGGCGCCGAGGAGGGGGAGGCCGCGTGTCGCGGCCGGCGTGGGGGAGGGTCCGCCTCCCCCACCATCGGAAACGGTCACGGACATCCGCACGGCGTCTGCTTGCAGCGCGGGCAGCCCTGCCCGTACTTGCGGCGCGCTGCGGCGTCGA
>JANPER010000175.1:0-3513 GCA_031423015.1 Planctomycetota bacterium
TGGTCGACCCCGCAACAGTGGCCGCACCCTGCACGTCGAGGGCGAGGGCAGAGGCCCCTTCGCCGTCCGTCCCGCCGAGGAACGTCGAGTAGACGAGGTGCGACCCCGTCGGCGTGAGCTGGGTGTCGAAGGCATCGTCGCTTCCACCGTTGAAGCTCGCGTCGAACGCGCCAGGCGTGGTCGGGAAGTTGATGGAGTTGGTCGACCCCGCAACAGTGGCCGCACCCTGCACGTCGAGGGCGAGGGCAGAGGCCCCTTCGCCGTCCGTCCCGCCGAGAAACGTCGAGTAGACGAGGCTCGAACCCGTTCGCGAGAGCCGGGTGACGAAGGCGTCGCCCGCGAGGGGGGGGCCGCCGTTGTAGGTCACATCGAAGGCGCCGGGCGTGGTCGGGAAGTCGGTGGAGCTGGTCGTGCCCGCGACAGTGGCCGCGCCCTGCACGTCGAGGGCGAGGGCCTGGGCAATGTCATAGGTCGTCCCGCCGAGGAACGTCGAGTAGACGAGGCTCGAGCCCGTCGGCGAGAGCCGGGTGACAAAGGAGTCGCCGTTGCCGTTGTAGCTCGTGTCGAAGGCGCCGGGCGTAGTCGGGAAGCCAGAGGAGAAGGTGAACCCCGCGACAGTGGCCGCGCCCTGCGCGTCGATGGCGAGGGCCTGGGCGATGTCATAGTTCGTCCCCCCGAGGTACGTCGAGTACACGAGGCTCGAGACCGACGACGTGAGTCGGGTGACGAAGCCGTCGAGGGGGCTACCGAAGAAGGTCGTGTCGAACGCGCCAGGCGTCGTCGGAAAGAAGAGGGAGTTGGTCCTCCCCGCAACGGCGACCGCGCCCTGCCAGCCGAGCGCGAGGGCAGAAGCCTCGTCGCCACCCGTCCCCCCGAGGTACGTCGACCACACGAGGCCCGGGTCCACGGTCAGCGACCAGCCTGGGCGGCGGTCCTTTACCGCGAAGCCGAAGCGGTCGTCGCCGCGCAACACGTAGCGGCAGGTGACCAGGCTTCTCTCACCTGACGGCCCCTCCTCCCAACTCAACGGCGCTGGCATGCGCACGGGGCCGAGTCGCGTCTCGAGCACGAGCGTGTTCTCATCGTCGATGTGCATCCGCTCGATGCCCGCGACGGCGATCTCGACGGGCTCGAGCTCCGCACCCGGCTGCAACAACAGGTCGTACTCGAAGTGCCCATCCTGCTCACGCGCGCGCACGTCTACGCCGGCATGCACCTCGCGATAGCGCACCGCGCGGTAGAGCGGCACGTCGCTGCGCCACTTGGTCGGGTCGTTGCCGAGGAAGTAGTTGTGGCGGCCGGGCAGCTGCTCCTCCGCGACGAGATCGGGAGCGCTCGCTCGGGCGAACGTCATCCGCACCGCGACGCCGCGCGCGGTCGCATCCTCCTTCTCCTTCCCCGCTGTCCGCTCCACGAGCGTGAACGTCCAGCCCTTCTCTTCCAAGAACACGGTCATCGCCCCGATCCGCGCCACGAAGCGTGCGGCGTTCTCCCACTGTCCGACGTTCGGCACGAACGCGACCGGCAGGCGACCGAGCATGGCCGTACCTTGCGCGTTGGCGGCATGGATGGGCTCTGCGGGCGCGACGCGGCACGAGCGCTCGGGCGTAGAGAAGAGAAAAGTGGTCGCGCCGAGTGCGGCGATGGAAACGGCGAGCGAGCGTTTCATGGTTGGGCTCCGGTCCGAGAGCGACCCCGGTTTGGTTCGCGACGAGGACTGGATCATATCGACGTCGAGTTCCCATGCCCGAGCGCGCGCGATCTGCCGAGTGATCTTCCGCCACGCGTGAAGTCAGAACACTCAGCACCAGAGAATCGTCGCGCCGCCTCGCCCGCCGCTGCATATTCGCACCCCCATGCGCACCAAGCCCTCGCGCGACCTGACGCTCGCCGATCGCCTTTCACAGCTCTCGCCCAACGAAGCCCAATTGCTGCTCGGTCCGCGCAGCAAGGAACTGCTGCGCGAAGGCGGCACCTTCGACATCGACCTCGACGAAGAGATTGCGATCGACGACACGCGCTTCGTGGCGACCGTCGGCGGCGCCCAGGTGACGATCGACCTGGCCGACGACGCGCGCAAGAAGTTGCGCGTGCGCTGCTCGACCTGCACCGACCCGTGCGTGCATGCGGGCGCCGCGGTCGCGTTCGTACTCGAAGAGAAGACCGCGCTCGGACTCGCCGCGCCGCCGCCCGAGCATCTGCCGCTCGAGCGACTGAGCCAGGCGCAGCTCATCGAGCGGGCGCTCGGCGAGCGCGCCGAGCGGGCGCGGCAAGAGCGCATGCAGGTGCGGTCGCAGGATCCCTCGACGCCGTGGGTCGACTACGAGGTGCGCAACGCGGCGTCGGGCAAGAGCTACCGCGTGGCGTTGCGCGGTCGCGAGTTCGGGGTCTCGTTCTGCACCTGCCCGGACTTCAAGAAGAACACGCTCGGCACCTGCAAGCATCTCATGCGCGTGCTGGCGCACGTGCAGCGGCGTTTCGATGCGAAGACGCTGGCGAAGCCGTACGTGCGCACGCGCGCCTCACTTGCGCTGCAGCACGGGGCGGACACGGAGCTGCGCCTCTCGCTACCCGACAAACCCGCTCCCGCGCTGGCGCGCGTCCTCGCGCCCTTCACCGCGCGCAAGATCACCAAGCCGCGCGCGTTGCTCGCGGCGCTGGCCGCTGCCGACGATCTCGGCCATCCGGTCAAGGTCTACCCCGACGCCGAGGAGTACCTGCACCAGCGCCTGCTGCAAGACCGCCTCACGCGCGTCGCCAAACGCATCCGCGCTCAGCCTGAGACCCACCCGCTGCGCCGCGAACTTCTCAAGGTCGAGCTGCTGCCGTACCAACTTGCTGGCGTCGCCTTCGCCGTCAGCGCCGGGCGCGCGATCCTGGCCGACGAGATGGGGCTCGGCAAGACGATCCAAGCGATCGGCGCCGCCGAGCTGCTGGCGCGCGAGGCTGGCATCCGCCGCGTGCTGGTGATCTGTCCCGCCTCGGTCAAGGCGCAGTGGCGTGCCGAGATCGAGCGCTTCTGTGATCGCTCGGTGCAGCTCGTCATGGGAAGCGCGCGCGAGCGCGCCGAGCGCTACCGGCACGCCGCGTTCTTCACGGTGTGCAACTACGAGCAAGTGCTGCGCGACGTGCTGCCGATCGAGCAAGTGAACTGGGACCTCATCGTGCTCGACGAAGCGCAGCGCATCAAGAACTGGGAGGCACAGACCAGCCGTGTGCTGAAGGGCCTGCGCTCGCCGTTTGCGCTGGCGCTGTCGGGCACGCCGCTCGAGAACCGGCTCGAAGAGCTGTACTCGGTGGTCGAGTTCGTCGACGACCGGCGCTTGGCGCCGATGTTCCGCTTCTTCCATCGCCATCGTCTGGTCGACGACAACGGCCGCGTGCTCGGCTACACCAACCTCGACGAGCTGCGCGTGAACGTCGCGCCGGTGCTGCTGCGGCGCACGCGGGCGATGGTGATGCGCGAGCTGCCGCCGCGCACCACCGAGCTTGTGCGCATCCCGCCCACCGACG
>JANPER010000176.1:0-76366 GCA_031423015.1 Planctomycetota bacterium
AGCCTCGTGGGGCGCCCTTCTCGGGATCTGTGTTTTGCACCCAGCATCCGATAGAGAGGGGCGCCTGTTTTGTACAGTACGATATTACCGTATGCCGCGTGCGGGCTCATCCGGCTTGCTCAATACGGGATCCACACCCCCTCTAAGTCAAAGACCAGGGGATGGTCAGCTGCGGGCGGTCAGGCGTCAACCCCCATGCAAAGCCCACGGCGTCAGCGCGTGCTGTGCTCGCCACTCGCGACCGCAAGCCGTTCCCTCGTGTTCGTGGGCACTCCAGTCGTTGACGCGCCGCGTCGCGCGTGGGATGACTTCGCCATGCGGCCCACTCTCGCCACCCTCGCGCTCCTTCTCTGTCCTCCCCTGCTCGCCCAAAGCAACGCCGTGCCCGGCATGGATGTTCGGGTCTACGAGGTGACCGACCTCGCCGCCTACGGTCGGCGCGGCGCGGCGTACCCCAACGGCGAAGCCGGCTTCGTGCTCGGCCACTCGTTTTGCAACGCCGGCACGGTCAACATCCCGTGGGTCGCCAGCTCAGGCGGCGTCATGATCGACACCTACCCCAAGATCGCGTTCCTGCTAGCGCGCGAGAGCGGTGGGCGCATGGTGCAGGTCTCGGGCAAGAGCTTCCTCAAGCACTCGACGACACCGTACAACTTCAGCAGCGGCCCGTGCGCGCCGTGCAACAACACCGGCGGGCAGTTCATGTTCATCGGCTGCTCCGACACCTACAGCAGCGGCATCAACAGCAACCAGTTGAGCCTCGCGCCCACCACCGAGGTTGATCCGTGGCTCGGCACGTGGAACTCGCAGGGCACCTACTTCGACCGCGGCGACCCGTCGGTCGGCGGCGGGGCAGCGACGGACCGCGTCAAGTCGCTCAACTCGAGCATGGTGTCGGCCTTCGACACCGTGAAGAACCGCCTCGAAGTGCGCGAGAGCGAGCTCACGGTGCCCGGCAGCTTCTTTGGCCAGGTGCAGTTGGTGATCCAGGGCGAGCCGGTGGCCAACCGCGGCAACAACCAGCAGTCGCGCCCGATGAGCTTCAGCTGGAACGGCTCTGCCTGGAGCGCATCGGCGAGCGGCAGCTCGACCAACGGCGCGGTGCTGACGCGCTGGCCGGGCGCGACCTCCGATCTCGGTGGCAATGGCAATGACGACGGCCGGTTCATGGTGGCGGTCAAGGTCACCGGGCCGGTCAGCGGCGTGTGGCACTACGAGTTCGCGGTGCACAACCTCGACAACGCGCGCGGCGGCGCGACGCTGCGGCTGCCAGTCGCAGCCTCGGCCGTGGTGACCAACGCCGGCTTCCGCGACATCGATGCCACCGCCGGCAACGACTGGGCCTTCGCGCGCACCGCCACGGAGATCACGTTCACCGGGCCGGCCAACAACCCGCTCGATTGGAACACGCTCTACAACTTCTGGTTCGATTGCACGATCGGCCCGTCGCTCGGAACCGTGCTGGTCGATCAATCGCGCGCCGGCCCGGGCATGGCCGCGGTCAGCGTCACCAGCCAGGTGCCGAGCGGCATCCCCACCGCCACCGTGACCAGCGTCGGCCAGGGGTGCGGCAACTGCGCCAGTTCGTTCTACGAGTTCTTCACGCCGGCCACGGCGTTCGACCTGTCGAACCGAGGCATGACGTTGTCGCTGAACAACAACGCGTACACGGTCGGCAACGCAACCAGCGCCTATGTGCCGCCGACGGGCACGCCGCTCGTGCTCGGCGACGACGCGGAAGCCGTGGTGACGCTGCCGTTCGCGCTGGCGTACCCCGGCGGCTCGACCACGCAGATTCGCGTGTGCTCGAACGGCTTCATCTCGCCCGCGGCCAGCAACGGCACCACGTTCACGCCGACGGTCGCCGAGTTCCTGTCCGGGCAGCCGCGCTGGGCGGCGGCGTGGCACGATCTCAATCCGGCTACCGGTGGCCAGGTGCTGGTCGATGCGAGCGCCGGCGTGGTGCGCGTCACCTGGCTCAACGTCAACAACTTCAGCGGCGGCGGCATGGCCACGTTCCAGTACCAGTTCCTGCCGAACGGCACCGTGCACATCCTCTGGCAAGCGATGAACCCGGCCGGCAACGACTATGTCGTCGGTTGGACGCCAGGCGCGAACTCCACCGATCCGGGCGGCCGTGACCTGTCGGCGACCCTGGCCAACGGGTTCAGCCTGTGCGCCGGCAACTTCGTTGGCCTCAGCCTGACCGCCAGCGCGCGGCCGGTGCTCGGCACCACCGTCACGCTCACCACCTCGAGCATCCCAGCCGGCTCGTCGCTCGGCCTGATGTTGCTCGGCTTCACGCAGGCGATCCCGCCGGTCAACCTCACATCGATCGGCATGCCCGGGTGCGAGGCGCACGTGCTCGACGGCGTCAATCTCTTGTTCGTGCCGTCGTCCGCGTCGTTCCCGATGCAGCTGGCGATCCCCAGCCAGCAGACCCTCACCGGTCTGCGCGTGATCGCGCAGTCGTTCACCTACAGCCCGCCGCTCACCCCGCTCGGGTTGATCGCGGCAAACGGCTTGGTGATGGTCCTCGGCCCGCAGTGATGGCTGGGGCGGCGGACTGCTCCGTCGCCCCGTGGTGCCGAGCACCTCGTCGGCTCAGCGCTCGAGCTGCAAGACCAGATCGCGCGCTCCGGCGATGACCCCTTCGATCGTGGCTTGCACGAACTGTTTGTCGGGATGGCTGGTGTGGACGCTGCCCACGAAGTCAGGGGCGACGAACAGCTCGAAGCGGCCCTCGTCGTCGGTCGCGTGGTTCTTCGACATGAACGCGGTCTCGCGCGTCAACTGCGCGCGCACGCGCGTCCGGACCGGCGTGCCCTTGGCGTCGACGACGCGCCCTGAGATCGTGAGCGCAGGCACCAGCCGCAGCGCGAGGTCCTCGGTCCCGGCGGCGACGTCGTACACCGGCGACAGCGCATAGCCGGGCGGACACTCGAAGGCCGAAACGATGTAGCGGTCGCCGCCCAAGCCGTCGATGCGGAACGAGCCGTCGGCCGCTGCCCTCACCGTCTCGTGCGCATGCGACTTGGTGTCGCACGCCGTCAGCCTCAGCTTGCGCACCGCGTCGGCCGGCAGATCGGGCGGCAGCTCCACGCGGCCGGCGATGGCCTGCGCCCGCTTGACGGTTGCCTCGACGTCCGCGAGGACTTCGCCATCCACGATGACCAACGGCCCGGTCTTCACCGGCAAGCAGCCCGACGCCACAACGGTGATCTCGTACGTCCCTCCGGCGAGGCCCGCGAACCGGAACGCTCCGTCGGTTGCCGTCTGCCGCTCCACGGGCGCGAAGTTCCTGATCTGCAGCGACGACGGGCCGACATCCAGGGTGACCGGTGCGGCCAAGTGAGCGAACGCCGTGGCACAGTCGGTGTTGGCGCCCTGGATCGTCACCTGAGCGTTGGCTACCCACGCGCCACGCTCGTCGCGAACGCGGCCCTCGACGCCTGCGCCGGGCAGCAACGTGATGTCGCCAAGGTGGAGAACAGCACCATCGGTCGATCCGCGCGGCAAGTCGTAGACCCGCATGCCAGCGCCCGGCGCACGCAGCATGAGTTGGCAGGCGCCGCGCAGCCCGTTCACTTCGAAGTGACCGCTCGGCTGGATGTCACCACGGCACCAGTGGGTGTGCATGCGGTTGTTGGTGAGCCAGCTCGCCGCCGCGGCCACGTAGGCCCCGGACGGAGGCTGACCGTCGGCACCGAGCAGGCGGCCGCGCACGGAGGCACCGCGCCGCAGGGCGATCTCGACCATCGGCTCGGACACGTCGCTCGGCACCTGCTGCAAGTCGGCTGCGTATCCCGGCGCGCGCACGTGCAGCTCCGCGCCGGTGCGCGCGATGCCAGCCAACACGAATCGACCGTCGACGGCGCTGCGCGCGGTCCGCGCCGACGCGAAGGTCCAGTCGTCGCTGACTTCGGCGCCAGCGATCGGCAGTCCGGTGACGGCATCGGTGATCCGGCCGGTCGCCGCGCGGCCGGGTTCGAGATCGATCTCCACGTGCGTGAGTTGTCCGACGACGAGATCGACCTCACGCCATTGCTCGGTGTGCCGAGGCGATCGGATCTGCACGAACACCGGGACAGCGGGAAGGTCGTTGCACTCGAACGCGCCCGCCTTCGCGGTCGTCGTCGTCGCCAGCAACGACCCGCGGCGCTCCGCGATTTCCAAGGGGATGCCCTCGAGCGGCGTGCTCTTCGCCCGCACCACACCACGCAAGGTGACTCCACGCGAGAGCGTCACGCTCACCTGCGCGCCGCCCGTGCACTTCAGTAGCTGGCGCGGCGCGAACCCCGCACTCTGCACCGCCAACCGATGCAGACGCGCGCGGCGTACCGCAAAGCGGAACCCACCGTCGGCATCGGTCAGCGCCGTGCCCAGCTCCTCGACGCGCGCGCTGTACTCGACATCGAGACAACCGAACTCGTCGGCGTCGCTGTGCGACAGCGCGACCGTCGCGCCCGCGATCGGGGCACCGCCATCGGCGGCGACGACGCGACCAGACAGTACCTCCGGGTCGCACGCGGCCGCGGCGATCGCCGGCGGCTCGACCGCGGCGCGCACCGCGTTCAGCAGTGTCGGCGGCGGCGCAGCCGCCGACGCGACGGCGACCTCGGCCACCTCAGGGCTCGGCGTGCCGGACGCTGCCGGCGTGTTCGCCCCGCGCGACAGCACGAAGAAGAGACCCGCGGCCGCGATGGCGGCGGCGGCGATGGCAATCGGCTTGAGGCTCATGACGATGGTCGTGGCGGCGATGGCTGACGTTGGGCGAATGCCGAGACTCACGAGCCCGGCCCACGCCGCGCGTTGGCCGTACTGCCCGTCGAGCCGTTGGCGCAAGAGAACAAGCCCGCGCTTCACGCGCGTGCGCGCGGTCTCCAGCGGCACGCGCGTGCGCCGCGCGACCTCATCGGCGGACAGCCCGTGCAGGAAGCGCAACACGATCGCGGCGCGGTACGGCTCGGACAGCGCCGACACCTCGGCGGCCAGGCGCTGATGCAGCTCGGCGGTCGCGGCGATCTCGTCGCTCCCCGGCACGGCCTCCGGGCGCGCGGCGGCGCCCTCGACCTTCGCGCGCTGCGCCTGCCGTCGCCCAAGCCGGCGCACGCGATGGCGCAACACGGTGTCGACCCACGCGCGCACGTTCGCCAGCCGCGACGGCCGCCGCGTCATCGCCATCAGCATCGCGTCCTGCACCGCGTCGTCAGCCAGCGCCGCATCGCTCACCAGACAATGCGCCAGTCGGCGCAGGCGGCCGAGGTCGGTGCCGAGGTCATCGAGTGGGTCGTCGTGGGAGTCGGGCGGCACGGTGGGATTGGAGTCTGCCGACACGAGTCCCGAGGCGCGCGGGATGGTTCACGATCTTCGTCGGCAGCGCCGTGCGCGCGTGGGCTCGGCCTATCGCAGATCGAACCCGCGCTCGATCGACACACCACGTCCAACGACCACATCCTCGGACCGCACCACGAGCTTGGTCCCGTCGGCGGCAATCTGCTCGACGTGGATCGTGTAGGTACCGGCCAGTAACCCGCCGAGCGAGAAGTGGCCGTCGCGGTCGGTACGGACGCCGCCGAGGTTCGACTCGGTCTCCTCGCCGCCCGACGCGTCGACTCGCCGCAGGGTCAACGTCACCAGGCCGTCGGCCACCGGAGTTCCACGATGAAAGGCAACGCCTTGGATGGTGGCCGGCGCAAGTTGGCTGACGTCGAGGTCGCCGAGCTCGCGGGTCGCACCGGCCTCGAGGTCGACGGCGGCCACGGGGGTCTCGATCAGCAACTCGGTCGAGGTCGATGCCTGCAGCGGTCGATCCCACTGCAACACCAACTCCCAGCGTCCGGGATCGAGGCCGGTGATCGCGAAGCGGCCGTCGGCGGCGATCGGGTAGCCAGTGTCGCGCGCGCCAGGGGAGCGCGTGATCGGTTGGCCAGGACGACGGACCGCCAGCCGCACGCAGGTGGCGTGGGGCACGGCCGGGGAACGACTGAAGCGCGCGATCAGATCCGATGGCCGCAAGCGACCCCGGAGGCCGGCGCCATGTTCGACCACCACTTCGAAGGGCGCGTCGCTGAACGCTATCGCGCTGGCCCGGAACGGTCGATGGCTCGCGCCGGTGACGAGGATGCCGAGGTCGGTGGCGGGCAACGCGCAGCGGAGTTGAGCCTCGCCGTCCGCGTTCGTCGTCGCGGTGTCGACCACGAAGGCCGTGGGCCACCGTTTCGACGAGCGCAACTGCATCGCGTCCCAGGCGTCATCGCGCGACCGTGCGAACACGTTCTCCGCCATCTCCTCGCCATGGTTCATCTGCACCAGGCGCACGATGCTGCCCCGCACGCGCGCGCCGTTGGTTGCGACGACGCGCACCGACACAGGCCGGCGCGGCGGGAGTCGCACGACCAACGGCTCGCCCGGCGGCCGGGGCAGGTCGAAGCTCAACTGCGGGCTCATCTCGTACTCGTCACCGTCGGGGGCGACGATCAGCGACAGGCGGCCCGTGGCTGGCAGCCCCGCGAGGTCGGTGCGGCCGTCGGCATGAGGTCCGAGCCGCCAGTGCTTCCCCAGATCGGAGCGCTGGAACATCGGATCCTCGGAGCCGCCGAAGTGCACCTTGAACCGAGTGACTGAGGTGCCGGTGTCGCTGGCCACGACGCGGAGCGGCAGCGTGTGTGCGTCGCGCTGCACGACGACCAGGTCCGCGGCGCCCCACACGGCGTGCAGGACGGCGACGCCGACCTTCGTGTCGGAACCGACAAAGCTCATGGTGAGGTGGTCGCCGTCCTCGGGCTTGCGGAACACCCGGAAGCTCCCTTCTGCCCGCGTGAACCCGCGATCGTCCGACCTTGCCAGCACCCGCACGTTGGCGATGCCGACTCCGCGCTCGTCGACGACGCGCCCGGCGATCGCGCGATCGGCGCCGAGCTTGCGCACCACGATGGTCGGCGCCGCAACGTCGGCGTCGTCGGGCACGCGGAAGCGGGCCGATGCCAAGATCTCGTAGCCCTGCGGTGCCTCCAGGATCACTTCGCCCGGATGCACCCGACTGTCCTCACGCATGGCCAGCAGACCGTAGGCATCGGTGCCGATGCCGGTCCAAGCGACGCTGATTGCGCCGAGAGTCACGACGGGGTACTCGATCACGAACCACACGTCAGGCACGGGAAGGCCCGCGTCATCCACGACGCGCGCGCCGATGCGGGCCCCACGCAGCACGCGGATGTCGCCCAAGTCGAGCAGCCCCGGCCCGTTCACCTCGATCGTGCCGGTGACCGCGACGAACTCCTTGCCGTAGATCTCGATGTCGTGCCGCACTCCTTGCGCGAAGGGGAACGACAGCTCAAAGCGCCCGTCGCTGCCGCTCGGCGCCTCGCAGAGTCTTTTGGAGGAGTTTCCCCCGCCTCGCTCCTGCGGCGTGGCTGTGACCCAGATCGCGTGCGCGGTCTGTGGCGCGTCGTTCCACGCGGCGATCAAGCGGCCGCGCACGGTCGCGACATTCGCAGGTGCCACCGGTTGGGTGAGAAGTTCACGCCGCGCCTCGGTTTGATCGCTGGGGACCGCCACCGCGCTGGCCACCGGCGCTGACAGCGTCGGACCGGTCGCTTCCTCGACCGTCGCAAGCGTCGGTGTCGGGGCTGGACGTGGAACGATCTCGAGCCAAAGCAAGACCCCAACGGCGAGGGCGAGCACGCCCAAGATGACGTGTTTCATGGCGAGGATGCCTCCAGCGGTTGCAGCAACGAGTGTCGCGCCCGAAGCGGCCGCGCCGCTCGCGGCTACCGCGCCTGTTCCTACGGTCGCTTGCTCGAGCACACTGGCGCGCACCGCGGCGAGGCCGCGCCCTTCGACGGCGAGCAAACCCACCGGCACCACGAGTGCGCGCGGCAAGACCTCGCGCAGCAGCTCGAGCGCGCGCTTGATCTGCGTGCGCACGGTCGCCGGCGGCCGCCCGAGTGCTTGCGCGATCTGCACGCCGCCGAGGCCGTGCACCAGGTGCAGCAGCAGAACCTGGCGGTAGTGCGCCGGCAGCCCCTCGAGCCCGCGCGCGATGTGCTGCGCGGCCTCCTGTGCTTCAGCGGCGTCGACCGGGCTGGTGCTCGCGCCAGGCCCCGCCGCGTCGCCGAGCACCGGCGACGGCGCACGCCCTCGGCGCCGGATCACCACCTTGGCGCGGTTGGCGAGCACGCCGACCATCCACGGCATCAGGGGTCGCGACGCGTCGTAGTCGTCGGCGCGCTCGATCATCGCCACAAACGTGCTCTGCACGAGATCCTCAGCCTCGGCCCGATCCCCCACCAGGTGCACCGCGATGAGCAACAGTTCCGACGCCGTGGCGTCGAAGATCGCCGCCAGGGAGCGCGGATCCCGCGTGGCGCGGAACGTGGCAAAGAGGTCTTCGAGGCGCGGGGCGGCCATGTGGTGATCTGTGCGCGAACGGCGCGAACGTTTCACCATTCTGCACCGGCGCGTCGGTGCGGGCGGAAGCTACGCCAACACTTCCTCGTACATCGCCGGCGTGAACCCCACCACCACCGCATCGCCGACGAGCAGCGTCGGCGCGCGCAGGTTGCCGGTCGGACCGAGCACGAGCGTGTGCAACTCCTCCGCCGCGAGCGCGCCGAGCCGGTGCACGCTGTGCGTCTTGCCCTTGCCGACCAACAACCGCTTCCGGCCGGCGAACAGCTTGGCCAGGTCGCGCGGGCCGGCGGGTGCCTTGCGCGCGTCGCGCAGCTCGGCGATCTCGGCGTCGGCGAGGAGACCCCTCGCGCGTTCGCACGACGTTCAATTCTTGCGCAGGTACGCGAGGTCGATGGTGGTCACGTGAGCTTTGTCGAGGCGGGCCAGGCAGACGTCAAGCACGTGGCGACACGCCGGCATGTGGATGCACCCCAAGGCAAGCGCCGCGAGCCACGCGCTACGACTCTCGATCGCTCGGCGGCCAAGGGCCCGGCTCCGACTCGGCCACGTGCTCGCCGACCGGACCGATGCGCTTGGCGGTGCGCAACAGCAGCCAGACATCGTAGAGCTGCGCCATGATCTCGAGTCGGTGCTCCATCGCCGCGGACGACATGTCGAACGACACGCCGCGGCTTCGTTCCTTCGGGTCCGGGTCGGTGGGGTCGGTCATGGCCTCGCGTCCGGTGGTCTGGCATCGCCTTCTAGCCGCAGCTTCTCGATGTCATCGAGATCCTTGCGACGGCCGGCCGCGCGCTTCATCTTCAGCAGGCCGCTCCGCGACACGACCTGCACGCGGCGCTCGCCGAGCTGGAACACTTCGCGCGAGGCCCACACGTCCTCTAGGCTGCAAGTGCCGCGAATCCTCGCGAGGCGCGCGAAATCTGCGGCCCGTGTAATTCGCCACGCCCTTTCAAATTCGCCACGCCCGAGCGGCACTGGAAGCCCCAGGAATAAAGCGGCCTTGGGCCCTTCTGGTCGGCGCTGCGCCGACATGCAACCTGTGGTTGCGGCCCAAGGCCGCGATAGGAACGGGCTCACCAGGAGCAGGTCGACCGTGATCAGGTCACCGCCTTCGGCACGCGACACGCGCCACAGCCCGTGCTCGGTGGTTTTACCGGCGGCAAACGTGATCGATCCCGAATCGAGCGTGTAGCCGAGCGCCGCGAGCGCCTGCCGCACCTGGTCGAGATCAGCCGGGCGTACCAGCAGGTCGATGTCGGAGGTTAACCGTGGGTAGCCGTGGAGACCGACCGCGAAGCCGCCACAGATGGCGTAGTCGAGCCGCGCCCGCGCGAGCGCGTCGAGGATCGCGAGGAACTCCTGCCGCAGGTTCATTGCGCGTCGCAGTCTAGTCTCGACAACCGCTTGCGACCGGCGAACAGCTTGGCCAGGTCGCGCGGGCCGGCGGGCGCCTTGCGCGCGTCGCGCAGCTCGGCGATCTCGGCGTCGGCGAGGCGACCCCTCGCGCGGTCGCACGACGTTCAATTCTTGCGTAGGTACGCGAGGTCGATGCTGATCACGTGCGCTTTGTCCCGGCGGGCCAGGCAAACGTCAAGCGGGTGGCGGTCGTCGATCGCCTGGACCCCACGGGTCCGACTCCGACTGCGGCCGGGGCCGCACGGCTGCTGCGCGAACGAGCACCCAACGGCACGTGATCCCGACTCAGTCGACGAACACGCACGCGGTGTTGCTGAAGTAGGTCCTGCCCGTGGTCAGGTTCATGGCGATCGCCTGCGCACCGACCATCAGGCTCGGCGTTCCGCTCGGCACCGGAAGGGCGAGGTCGCCCACGCCGGCAAACGACGCAATTCCGATCGTCGGCAGCACGTGCAACGTGCTCGGATCGAGGCCGAGCTTGCCAGCGAATCCCGGTACCGACAGCCCCGCGCCGCCGAGGTGACCGAGGGCGACGACGACCCTCCAGGTATCGCTGGACAGACCCGGGACGAACACCGACAAGCCGAGCGTGCCACCGGGGGCGGCAGCGGCAGAGTTCATCGCCACCATGTCGAGACGGGAAGGATCCCCGCCTCCTTGCAGCAGACCGCTGGTCGTCGTGATCGTGCTCCCCCCGGCACCAGTCGTTTCGAGCGGCCCGAGCGGCC
Organism: Planctomycetota bacterium; assembly: GCA_031423015.1. Classification (GTDB taxonomy): domain Bacteria; phylum Planctomycetota; class UBA1135; order UBA1135; family UBA2386; genus DATGPD01. The sequence continues at coordinate 10,560 of JANPER010000176.1, forward strand.
CCTGGGGAACCGGCCGCGGTGGATCGGCGCGCCGGATGTCGATGGACGCGAAGGTGAGCTGCGATGTCACCGCCGCGAGCGCGTCCTCACGAAAAACATACGACACGGCGTTGCCGCGGCTGTCGGTGAGGAGACTCGGAGCCTGAGCCGCCCCGACCGACGACCGCAGGAGCGTGCGTTGGCCGCTCACGACCGGCCGACCGGTGCCGTACGCACCGCGGTCGAACGCTGCCACCCTGACTTCTTGGCTCTTCTTGGCCGAGGGAGAACGACAGCGTCTCGTTGCCGTCGTGACGGCCCAACGTCGCCTCGGTGTAGTTGCCAAGCGGCAGGATGGGCAAGAGCGCGGGGAACGGAACGTCGCGACGCGAACGCAGCGTGAAGAACGCCCGCTGTGATCGCACCACGACACACACCAGCAGGTCGTTGCTGATCGAGATGTGGTTCTCGTCGAACGCCGAGTTGAGCGAGTCGACGTCGGTGTTCTTCGTGAAGCGCGGCGGGTTCTGCGTCGCGTCGAGCGTACCGGCGATGACATCCTTGCCGCCGGCACCCGCCGCGCGGTCGACGGTCAAGGCCGCGTAGAACAGGCCAGCGGTCGAAGGAATGCGCTTCAGATCGATCTGATGCACGGCGGTGACGCCATTGCGCACGCCGGACGGGCCGAGGGCGGGATACGTGGTGAGTTTGCCAACCGCGGTCGGCGGCTCGCCGATGTACTGGGCCGCGGCGGAGGTGAGCAAGCTCGCGCCGAGGATGCTTGCTGCGGTGATGACTGGCGTGATGTGGAACATTCTGGATCCGTGATGAAGTGGTCTCGATAGCCGCCGCTGACGTGATGCCTCGCGGCGTGAGGGGCACGCACGATGCGTGACGCGAGGTCGCGACCGCGCAGCCTGGGAATGCGCGCACCGGCGTAGACCGCACACTGCATTAGGGCTGGGGAGTGGCGTCGACGCGGACGGGGCTATGCGCCGCGAGGCCCCTCGAACAAACCAACCCCCTCCCGCTTCGCTGCATCGCGGAGCGCTCCGTCGAAGCTCGCAAGGATCGACTTCTGCCGAAGGACGAGCTCGAGGTATGAGGCGTCGTAGACCGAGAGGTTGTGCTTCCGAGCAAGCTGCAGCGTGTCGCTGAACGTCACCGACAGCCCCAAGGTGTCCACGGTTACGGGCATCGCCCTCCAGCGGGCGAGCAGCTCGTCGACCTCTTTCGTGGTGACCACTTTCCCGCGCTCCTTCTTCAGGAGACCATTCGCAAGCTCGAGGCTCCAGATGGCAGGGACCATCGCCGTTTCGGAGCCGAAGGCCGCCATGATGCGCCGAGCTTGATCACGGAACTCGGGTTCAGCCAGGCAATGAGAGAGAGCTACCGAGGCGTCCAGGATGAACATCAGGAGCGTCCGTCGTCGATGGCGTCCTTGATGTCCGACTGCGAGAGCTCCACACCGCGAGCCTGGATGCGGCCGGCGATGGCGTCGAGCGCCGAGAGATTCTCGGCGACTTGAGCACGGTTGAACTGGTCCTCGAAGGGCACGAGACGTGCCACGGGCGAGCCGTGCCGGGTGATGACGATGACCTCGCCGTGCTCCACGCGGTCGAGGAGCTGGCCGAGGTTGGTCTTGGCCTCGTGTGCGCCGACGGACGCAGAGTCCTTGGTGTTAGGGGACATGTTCGGGTCGAGCATAGGCCTCCGTGTCCATTTCGACCAGTCCGGACCAGTCCAACACATGTTGCCATGGCATGGCAATCTGGACACGGACTTCGCGCTGGGTGGCTGAGTCGAGCGTCGAGCTGCGTCCCCGCGCGGGACCGCTCCGGGATGTGACGCTGAGCGAAGCGCCGCGACCTCGCTATGAACCGACCAGGTGGGTCCAGGTCGACGTACTCGACGCCGCGGGGGTGCTCATCGACTGCGACTTCGTCGGCAGGCCACTCATTGACCGTGTTCCCATCGGCGCGGACCGCGAATACGCCTGGCGCCTGCGCATCACCACCCCACCCGAAGGCGGCGGCACGTTGATCGTGAACGGCGAAAGCGGCGAACGCGTCCGGCTACCGCTCACCCCCGACGGCGCGATCGAAGCGACCCTGCGCTGACGCGCCGCGCGCGGCAACCTCTGTGACGACATCGCCAAGCTTCCGTTCTTTCCAGTTGCTCACTGGCGAAGCTCCTGCTCGATCTGCTCGACGGTAGGCAAGCTCCCCTCCAGCTCCTTCGGCAACGACGCCACCAACCGCGTCTGCCACTCGGCGACGCCGATCGGCTTCCTCACGTCGCGCAGCGCGTACTCCACCACCAACTGCTTCTTCGACCGGCACAACAACAGCCCGATGCTCGGCGCGTCCTGCGCATGCCGCATCTGGTCGTCGATCGCCGACAGGTAGAAGTTCATCTTGCCCGCGTACTCCGGCCGGAACGCGCCGGCCTTCAGGTCGACGACCACGAAGCAGCGCAGCTTCAGGTGGTAGAGCAGGAGGTCCAGGAAGTAGTCGTCGCCGTCGACCTCGACGCGCACCTGCCGACCGACGAACGCGAAGCCGACCCCCAGCTCGAGCAAAAACTGCTGCACGTGCTCGATCAACCCTTGCTCGACCTCGCGTTCGCGCGCGTCGTGGGCCAACGTCAGGAAGTCAAAGACGTACGGGTCCTTCAGACTCTCCTCGGCCAGCGCCGACTGCGGCGGCGGCAGCGTGCGCGCGAAGTTCGTGATCGCCTTGCCGCGCCGCTTGCTCAGCCCGGTCGCGACCTGCTGCGTCAGCGTCGCGCGCGACCAGCCCTGTTCCATCGCGAGCTTCGCGTAGATGGCCCGTTCGTCGGTGTCCTTGACCCGTTCGAGGAGCAGCACGTGGTGCGCCCAGGGCAACAGTGCCACAGCCTGCGGCAGTGTTGGCTCGGGAGGTTCTGCCACAAGTTGTGGCAGAACTGGATCAGGCGGGAAGGCGAGGAAGAAGGCGCGCATCCGCCAGAGGTTGGGGGCCGACAGGCCATGCACGCCGGGGAACGAAGTGTTGAGGTCTGTCGAGAGGCGCTCGACCACGCGGCTGCCGTACGCACTGCGACGCTGCTCACCGACCAGGTCGCGACCGATCGCCCACTACAGCCGCAGCAGCTCCTGGTTGGCCGCCATCGCGGCGCGCGCTTGCGCCGTGAGGGCGAGTCTTGATCCGTTCGACGAGCTGCGCGTAGCCCTTCGGCAGTGCCACAGCACGACTCGGCGCGACGCGCTTCTTCTTCGGCACTCGGAGGTCAGACTTCATAGCACCACCCTCAGTTGCCGAACAACTGCGTCCAGTGGTTCGCCGCGCGCCCCAACCCTACGCGCATCGCGTCGCGCAGCATGTTCTTGTGATGGCCGGGGCTGTACCACCAACCGCGGATCGCCTCGGCGCCGGTGGGGTGACCGGCGGCGATGTTCTCGGCCGAGGCGCTGGTGCCGGCCTTCTGCGCGCGTAAGCCGGGATTCTCTTTGCCCGCAACCGGTGAGTCGTGGCTGAAGAACCCGAGCTTCACCATGTCGGCCGAATGGTCGCGCGCGGCGGTGCAGAGCTGGACGTCGATCGTCAGCACTGACAGCCCGAGCAGCACACGGATGCGATTCAGTTCGCGCACGCCTGCCTTCTCTTCGGCGTCGATGCCGTCTTGCAGCGCTTCGTTGGCCTGCAAGGTGCGCGCGTCGCGGTCGCTCATCGGCGTCGCGCGCTCGGCGAGAGACGCGAGGTCGGCGTCCAGATCAATGACCAGCTTGCGCGGGTCGGGGAAGGCGGGACGACGCATCAGCAGGTCCAAGCCGAAGGCCGTGCTTTGCAGCGCTGCATCGGCGCGCACGCGGCACTCCCACAGCTTGCCGAGCCACACGGCGTGGGCGCGCGCGCGTTCGAGCTGCGTCGAAAGCACCGGCGTCGCCGCCAGCACGACACTCGGCTCGAGCACCAAGAGCGTGCGCAGCTCGGCGACGCGGGGATCGACCTCGCTGACCACCGTTTCCTTGCTGAGATCAACGGCCTGCGAGCGCTGCAGGATCTCGAAGCGGAGCGTGCCCACGCGTCGGTCGCCGTCGCGTCCCATGCGCTTTTGCAAGACCGTGCGGGCCCGCCGCTCGAAGCCCGCACGCACGCGCGCGGCCTCGGCGCGAAACTCCTTGAGCGCCGGGTCGCCGGCAAACGTGACCGCTTCCAGCAAGGCGCCGGCGGCGCGATCGCCGACCCCCAGCAACTTGTCGACGGCCGCGCTGCGCTCCTCATCGCTCGTTTGCGGGTTGCGCACGCGCCGCGCCAACGCCGAGACATCGACTTCGACAGGTGCCTCCTGCGCCGGCAGATGCATCGCCGCCAGGACCAACCCCATCGACGCCCACCGCGCGAGTCGCGTCGGCACGTTGAGGTCAGCGGAAGAAGTCACAGCTCACGCGCACGACGATCTCGAGTTCTTTCGTGGTCCCGTTGAACGGGTGCCGCGCGCCAAACGAGTGCCCCGTCTTCTCCAGCATGATGAGCCGCCCGGTCTGCTTGGGCAGCCAGTGGTACAACAACTCGGCTTCGGACGGCGACACGACGTGGTCTTCTTCGCCGTGCACCAGCAGCACCGGGGCATCGAACGCGCGCGCGGCGCGTTCCACGAAGAACCGATGCGCGTGCTCGGCGAGGTCGGCGCGCGTGGCATCCGCCGCGGCGCGATTGAACGTCGACAGCGGAGCCAGGCCGACGATGCCTTGCACGCCGAGACCGAGGGCGCCCGCGAGCAGCGCGAGGCTCGCGCCCTTGCCGTGCCCGAGCAGACCGATGGCGCCGCGCACCGCGGCGAACCCCGGCGGCCGGTGACCCTGCGCCCAGGCACCGAGGATGCCTTCCAGCAAATCGAGTTCGGCCACCAGCGAGCCGGGCGAGGGCGTCGGCAACATCCACACCGGACGCTGCTCCGCCAAGCGCGCCACCAAGTAGGGATAGAACGCCCAGTCGTCGGCCAGGTCCAGCCCGCGCAACAGCACTACGGGCGCGGTTGCGCGCGCGCTCGGCGCACAACTGAAGCTGAGGTCGCGGTCGAGCGCGTGCCACTCCACCTTCAGCATGGGCTCGCCATCCTTGACTACCACTGATTCGCCACTTCCGCCGAGACTCCTTGAAACGCTATGCGCCGACACCTTGTGCACGCGTCGTAGCCACGGTTGCGGCGCGCGCAGGGGCTTGATGCTACCCTTGTCGCCTCGTTCGCGCACCATGTCGAACCAGGCCGAAGAACAAGACGCCGCCGTCGCGGCACGCACGCACGACCTGGCCAAGCTCGCCGAGCGCATCGGCCACGTCTTCGCGGATCTCTCGCTCCTCGAGCGCGCGCTGTGCCACGCGTCGATGGGCAACGAGAAGAAGGACAACTACGAGCGCCTCGAATTCTTGGGGGATGCGATCCTCAACTTCCTGGTAGGGGACTACCTTTTTCAACAACGGCCAGACGTCCCGGTCGGCCAGCTCACCGAGTTGCGCGCGCGCCTCGTCGCGCGCCCACCCTTGGCGCAAGTCGGACGCACGCTGTGCCTGGGCAACGCGCTCGAAGGCGGGCGCGGCTTGCGCGAGCAGGATCGCGCCTCGCCGCGGATCCTCGCCGACCTCACCGAAGCCGTGCTCGCCGCCGTCTACCTGGATGGGGGAATGCCGGCGGCGGTGGCCTTCGTCGGCCGCTGGATCGTGCCGCAGTTGACCGACGTCGAGCACCATCCGGTGCCGCCGCGCGACGCCAAGAGCCGCATCCTGCACTTTGCGCAGACGCGCGGCTTGGGTCAGCCCACCTACGAAGTGCGCGGTGAGTCGGGTCCGCCGCACGACCGCACGTTCGAAGTCGGCTGCGTCGTGGACGGCAAGACGGTGTCGACCGCCTCCGGCAAGACGCGCCAGGAAGCCGAAAAGCAGGCCGCGGCCACGGCCCTGACCCTGCTGAGCGCCGACGCGGCGCCGCGCGGAGACGACCCGGAGTGAGTCTGTGCGCGCTGGTCGATGCGTTCTACGCATTGCCGCAGGTCGGCGCCGCACACGACGCCACGCGCGCGCGGCAGCAACGCGCGGCCGGCGGCCTGTGGGGCGCCAGCAGCGCGTTGTTGCTCGCGGCGCTGGCCGACGTGCGACGCAAGCCGCCGCCGTTGCTCGTGCTCACGGCACACGACGACGACAGCCACACCTTGCAGCGCGACCTTGCGACCTTTGGGGTCGAGCACGCGCACACCTTGGTGACGCTGACGTTCGACGTCGATGCTCAGCCCGAGGCGCACGGCCTGAGCGCGCGCGTGCGCACGTTGGTGGAACTCGGCAAGACGCGGCGCGGCGACCATCCGCTGGTCTTGCTGTGCGGCATCGAGGCGCTGCTGCAACCGGTGCCCGATCCGAGCCAACTCGGCCGGCAACGGCTCGAACTGCGCGTCGGCGACAAGCTGAACCCGGCCGAGGTGCTGGCCAAGGCCAGCAGCGCCGGCCTGCGCCGGGTGCCCGTCGTGCTGGCGCCGGGCGAGATCAGCCACCGCGGCGACGTGCTCGATGTGTTCCCGGTGGGCGAACCGGCGGCACTGCGCGTCGAGCTGCTCGACGATGAGATCGAGTCGATCCGCACGCTCGACACGCAGACCCAGCGCTCGCTCGAAGCCTTGCCGCACGTCTCGCTGTCGATGTCGGCCACACAAGCGCAAGCCTGCGCCGACGTGCTCGATCACGTGCTGACGCGCGACCTGGTGGTGATCGTGTACGAACCGCTGCGCGTCGAGGAAGAGCAGAAGGCCCTGCTGGCGCACGGCGGTCCCCTCGCCAAAGCCCTCGATCGCTTCGAGCAGGCGACCGCGCCGCTGGCCCGCATCAGCATCGGCGCGCTGCCCAGAGGCGACCTCGACTTCAAGGTGCTGTCGGCGGGCAGTGCGATCGGCGCCGGCGAAATCGACCCGCATGGGCGTCTGCGCGCGCTGCGCGGCAACCGCGGCCGACTGACGATCGTGTGCCCGGGCGACGCCGAGCGCACGCGCCTGCTGGAGATCTTCGCGCACAAGCAGGTCGATACCCAAGTCGAGCAAGTCGACCTGGCCATCGGTGCGCTGAGCCGTGGCTTTCGCCTCAGCGACCTTTCGTGGACGGTGCTGTCGCACGCCGAGTTCGCCGGCGTGCCGGCCGCGGTGCGCGCGCCGTCGCGCATGCCGATGCCGAGTCGCGTGATCAGCAGCTTCTTCGAGCTTGGCCCCGGCGACACGGTGGTGCACGCGGCGCACGGCATCGCCGAGTTCGAGGGCATCGAGCGCGTCCAGCGCGGGCCCGACGCGGCCGAGGACCACCTGCGCCTGCGCTTCCGCGACGACGTGCTGCTGCTGGTGCCCGCCTCCAAGGTGCACCTGGTGCAGAAGTATGTCGGCTCCGGCGACGCCTCGCCGCGCCTCGATCGCCTAGGCGGCAAGGGCTTCCATCGGCGCAAGGAGGAGGTGCAGAAGGCGCTGTTCGACATCGCCGCCGAGCTGCTCGAAGTGCAGGCGCAGCGCGAATCGGTCACCCGGCCGCCGTTTCCGCGCGACCAGCTGGAGACCGATCTGCTCGACGGCTTCCCGTTCGTCGACACCGAGGATCAGGTCACGTCGTGGAACGAGATCCGCAGCGACTTGGAGGCGCAACGACCGATGGACCGCCTGCTGTGCGGCGACGTCGGCTTCGGCAAAACCGAGGTCGCCCTGCGCGCGGCGTTCAAGGTGGCGATCACCGGTCGCCAGGTGGCGGTGCTGGTGCCGACGACAGTGCTCGCCGAGCAGCACGGCGACACCTTCACGCGGCGCTTTGCCGCGCACGGCCTGCGCGTCGAAGTGCTGTCGCGCTTCACGCACGGCAAGTCGAAGAAGGCGGTGATCGACGCCATCGCAAAGGGCAAGGTCGATGTCGTCGTCGGTACGCATCGCCTGTTCGGCAGCGACGTCAGCTTTCCTGACCTCGGCATGCTGGTGATCGACGAGGAGCAGCGCTTTGGGGTGCGGCAGAAGGAGCAGTTCAAGAAGCTACGGGTCGCGGTCGACGTGCTGACGCTGTCGGCGACGCCGATCCCGCGCACGTTGCACGGCGCGCTCGTGGGCGTGCGCGCGATCAGCACGCTCAACACGCCGCCGCCCGGCCGACAAGACGTGGAGACGCGCGTGGCGTTTCGATCGCCCGAGATCATACAGCAGGCGATTCGGCGCGAGCTGCTGCGCGGCGGCCAGGTGTTCTTCTTGCACAACCGCATCGAGGCGCTCGAGCGCCTGGCGAACACCGTGCGTGCTCTCGTGCCCGACGCGCGCGTCACCATCGGCCACGGCCAGATGTCAGAAGGCGACATGGAGCGCGCGATCCGCGGCTTCGTGCGCGGTGACTACGACGTGCTGATCTGCACCAGCATCGTGGAGAACGGGCTCGACATCCCGCGCGCCAACACCATCCTGATCGACGACGCCACGCTGTTCGGCCTGGCGGAGCTACACCAGTTGCGCGGACGCGTCGGCCGCAGTGCGGTGCAAGCGCACTGCATCCTGTTCATGGATCCGTTGCAGCCGCCGCCGGAGGCTGCCCGCAAGCGGCTGCGCGCGATCGAAGAGCTGTCGCACCTCGGAGCGGGCTTTGCGATCGCGATGAAAGACCTCGAGATCCGCGGCGCCGGCAATCTGTTGGGGCCGCAGCAGTCGGGCCACATCGCCGCAGTCGGCTACGAGATGTACGCGCAGCTCCTGCACCACGCCGTCGAGCAGGCGAAGGCGCGCAAGGCGGGCAAGCCGGCGCTGGACATCAGCAGCATGGTCCTGCCCGCCGTGCTCGAGGTCGACGTCGACCTTCGCCTCAACGCGTTCCTGCCCGACGATTTCGTCACCGAGCCGCGGGCGCGCCTCGAGCTGCTGCGCGAGATGGACGGCGCCGTCGACGTCGGAGCCGAGGCCGAGCTGCGCCGATCGCTCACCGACCGCTTCGGTAGGTTGCCCAAGCCGGTGGACAATCTGCTGCGCGTGTATCTGGTGAAGCACCTGCTGGCACCGCTTGGCCTGCGCTCGCTGCAACTGATCGACGATCGGCTGATCGTGCGGCATCCGATCGGCGAGCCGATTGCCGCCGGCGCCTGGCTCGACGCGTTCGCCGATGTGCGGCCCCTCGAAGCCGGCAAGACGCACCTGATCCTGAAGCCGCGGCGCGGGCGCGACCAGGGCAAGCCGTGGCGCGGCGAAGAAGTGCTCGCCCTGTTGTTGCAGACCCTGACCGGCAGTCCGTCGGACGCTCCGGGCCGCAGCGCCCGCGAACCGGCCGGCGACCGGCGCGAGTGAGAGCGTGTCTTGCGGCCCACCGACCACTATCTTGTCGCCGTGCGCTCGCTCTTCGTTTGTTGCCTCGTCATCTGGTCGGTCGCGTTGTGTGTAGGCGCGCAGGAACCGACGCCGCCGGCCGCCCCCACGCCCACGCAGGACACCCGCAGCTTCGACTTCGTGGCGGCGATGGTGGGCAACCGCGCGATCCTCGCCAGCCAGGTGACCGAGCGATGGCGCGACGAACTCAAGGACGACGCACAACGGCCGCGCGCCTTGCAGCAGTTCGTATCGCCGGCCAAACGCCACGCGCTGTGGGGCCACCTGCTGGAGGTTTTCGTCACCAACGAGATCACTGCCCAGAGTGCGCGCTTGATGGGGCGTTCACCCGACGAGGTCGAGGCGCAAGTGCAGCACCTGGTGCAAGAAGACATCGCGCACCAGGCCGAGCAGTCTGGCGGCTTGAACGAGTTTGCGCGCTCGCTGGGCGCCGTCGGCCACAGCATGGGGTCGGTCGCCGAGGAGTCGCGCGCCAAGATCATGAGCCAGATGGCCTACTACCAGGGCGTGCTGCGCGAGCTGCACGACCAGCAAGCCATGTTGGCGACACCCAAGGAGATGAAGGCGGCCTTCGACGCCGACCCGAGTCGCTTCGAGAGCCTCGGCTCGGTCAAGCTGGCAGTGCGGCGCTTTCCGCGCGCGCCCGACCGCGACGCCGCGCTCGGCCAGGCCACGACGGTAGCGACGGCGTGGCGCGCCCTGGCACGGCCGGTCACCGCGCCGGTGATGCGGTCGCAGGGAGCCGACACGCACATCATCGATGTGACACTCGGCCAAGAGGGGACCACGGCCCTGAAGATCTTTGCGCCGACGTGCGCTGCCGGCGACAGCTCGGATCCCATCGAAGACGAGGGCTGGATCTGGGTGCTGCTTTGTCTGGAGCGGGTCGAGCCCAAGCGGGCGGACTTCAGCGACGCCGAGGTGCAGCGCAAGCTGCGCAAGGAGATCGCGGACCGTCACTGGCAGCAGATCGCTTCTCGCCTCTTCCCCGAGAACCGCGTCGGCGTGCGGCGCCTGCCTTGGGGTGAGCCGTCGAACATGGAGCGTCCGGCGCGGCCGGGCGCGACGCGCGGCGGCGAGCCGCCCCGCTGAGCTTCTCTTGCCGCGGGTCTTCGTGTGGCGCGAAGATCCGGCTGATGGCAGCGGCAGGAGAAGCGACCCAGAGATAACAGCGCGGCGGCCATACAAGTCGGCGCTGCGCCGACATCAGCCTCGTTGGCTGTGGCCGCCGGTCACGCTGAGTCCCTCGCCCAGGTTTTTGCGCAGCGGTCTTCTTCCCCCGTGGCACCGCCGCCGCTAACTTCTACCCTCCCCCTGAACCGTCCCCCAGGGCGTCCGTTGTTTCACTATCTTCGCCGTCCTGCTCAGGACGGTTCCCTGACCCTCGCGCCCTAAGCCGACAGGCTCGACTCTATGGACCCAACCAAAATCCACCTCGAGCATCAGCATCGAAACCCGCTCTTGGACAACGAACCGACGTTCCAGGAGGTCATGGCAGAGCAGCTGGCGCACGCGCCTTGGCTGCTCCTGTCGATCGTCATCCATCTCGTCGTCATTGGCCTGCTCTGGTTGATCCCCGGCGGGACGGGCGGCGAAGCCGAGAAGGTCGTGTCCATGCAGGTCCCGCAGAAGGAGGAGGAGATCGTCGAGGAGATCAAGCCGGAGGAGAAGCCGGTCGAGGAGAACCCGGAGGAAGAGCCCACCCTGCAGGACGCGGAGGTGATGGATAACCCAACCCAAGCCAACGAGTCCGAGAACTTCGGGGCCTCCGACAACAACTCCGACTCCGTCGAGTCGGCCTTCGACGGCAACGCGTGGAACACCGCGGTCGGTCTGGGCGGCGGCGCGGCCGGCAAATTCGGCGGGCGCGCTGGCGGCCGCGGCAAGCTCGGCGGCGGCCGGGGCGGCAAGCTCACAGCGCAGGCGATCGAAACCGGTCTGCAGTGGTTGAAGGACCACCAAGACGAGGACGGCAAGTGGGACGCCGACGAGTTCATGAAGCACGACGAGAACGGCGACCCGTGCACCGGCGCGGGCGACGCACTGCACGACGTCGGCGTCACGGGCCTGGCGTTGCTCGCCTTCTTGGGCGACGGCAGCACCATGAAGTCGGGGCCGTACAAGGACGTGATCAAGAACGGGATCCTGTGGCTGCGCGGCCAGCAGGATGCCGACACCGGCCTGATCGGCACCGAGGCCTCGCACCACTTCATCTACGACCACGTCATCGCCACCCTGGCGCTGTGTGAGGCGTTCGGTCTGTCGAAGTACCGCTCGCTCAAGGGCGAGGCGCAGAAAGCGATCAACTACCTCGAAGCCCACCGCAACCCGTACGGTTGCTGGCGCTATCAGAAGCAGGCCGGCGACAACGACATTTCGGTGACCGGTTGGGCGGTGCTGGCGTACGTGTCGGCCAAGGAGTTCGGCCTGCTGGTCGACAAGAAGGCGTTGGAGTATGCGGACGCCTACATCGACGAGATGACCGACACCAACGGCCGCACCGGCTACATCGAGAAGGGTGGCCTCTCGTCGCGTCACAAGGGCCAGCACGAGATCGACTTCCCCGCCGGCAACACCGAGTGCATGACCGCGGTGGGCTTGCTCTGCAAGTACTTCCTCGGCCACGACCCCAAGAAGTCGCCCATGATGGAGAACCAGGCCAAGGTCCTGATGAAGAAGTTGCCGCAGTGGCAGGCGGACTCCAAGGGTTCTTGGGTCGACCACTACTACTGGTACTACGGCACGTACGCGATGTATCAGGTGGGCGGCACAGCGTGGGACCAGTGGTCGAAGGCGGTCAACGACGCGGTCATCAAGAAGCAACGCTCGGACGGCAACTCGAAGGGCTCATGGGACCCTGTGGATGCCTGGGGCTCCGACGGCGGCCGCGTCTACTCGACAGCGATCCTGGTGTTGACGCTCGAAGCGTACTACCGCTACTCGCGCGTGCTCGGCGGGCGCTGAGCCGACGCCAACGCTGGCCCGCGCCAGAACCCGACGCCCCGGTGTTGCAAGCCGCGACACCGGGGCGTCGTCGTTTCCGACGCTGCTCGCAGGGCGGGCGCGAAGACGTCGCTGGCAACGACGCGCGCCCGCCAGAGTCGCGGGGTGAGAATCGACGCAAGTGGCGCTCGAGCGGTGGTCGATGCAGTCTCGGGACGCGTGCAGGTGCGCGCCGGGCAAAGGCGAGCGCATGGGCCTCAGGGTCAACACGAACATCGCGTCCTTGAACGCGCAGCGCGCGCTGGCGCGCACCACCGAGCGATTGCAGTCCAACTTTCGCCGCCTGTCGACCGGGCTGCGCATCGCTACCGCCGCCGACGACGCGGCTGGCCTGGCGATCTCGGAACGCTTTCGCGCCCAGGTGCGATCGACGGAGCAGGCAGTGCGCAACGCACAAGACGGCATCTCGCTCACGCAGACCGGCGAGGGCGCCCTGAACGAAGTCAGCTCGATCCTCATCCGCCTGCGCGAGTTGGCGGTGCAGGCGAACAACGCGACCGTCAGCGGCCAGGACCGCAACACGCTGAATCAGGAGTTCCGCGACCTCATCAACGAGGTCGACCGCATCGCCCGCTCGACGACGTTCAACAGTGTGAACCTGCTCGACGGCAGCGGCTCGACGTTGATCTTCCAAGTTGGCATCGGCACCACCACCGGCATCGACACCATCCTGCTGACGCTGTCGAACACGCTGTCGTCGACCCTGGGGCTCAACTCCATCGACGTCGGCGCGACGGGTTCCCCGACCAGCGCGATCACCGCGATCGACTCGGCCATCAACACCGTGGCCCGCGTGCGCGGCTCCTTCGGTGCGGTGCAGAATCGGTTGAACGCGACGGTCCAGAACCTGCGCATCCAGTCGGAGAATCTGAGCGCCGCCGAGAGCCGCGTGCGCGATGTCGACGTGGCCGCCGAGACGGCAGAACTGACGCGCAACTCGATCCTGCAACAGGCCGCCATCGCCGTGCTGTCGCAAGCCAACGTGCAACCGCAAATCGCGCTGCAGTTGCTGCAGAACTGATCGGCCGCAGCGCGTCGTCGTCGTGACCCACCTTAGGGCGCGCCGACCGGCGATCGAAAACGACCGCTACTTCGTCGCTGCAACCAGGCGCGCAACCAGGCTCTTGCGGCGCGAGGCGGTGTTCTTGTGCAACACGTTCGCCTTGGCAGCCTTGTCGATTTTCTTGCACACGAGCGGCAGCATCGCCGTGGCGGCGGCCTTGTCGCCCTTGCTGACCACCTCTTGCAGGCGCTTGAGGATTGTCTTGACCTCAGAGGACTTCGCCTTGTTGCGCAGGCGGCGCTTGTCGTTCTGTCGGATGCGCTTGCGCGACTGTTTGCTGTGAGCCATTGGGTTCTACTGTTTGGTTTCGATTCGGTGAGTGCGGGAGGTCAGGCCTTGGACTTCAGTTCCTCGACGCGCCGAGCCGCGTCGCGGAAGCCGATGTCTTGTTCGAGGATGCGGGAGAAGTGCGTCATGGCCTGGTCGCGGCGACCCGCGTCCTGCGCCAACGCGCCCATCTCGTAGAGAATGTCCTTGCCCAGTTTGCCGGTGGGGCCCGCGACGTCCAGCGCCTTCTGCAACTGACCCATCGCCAGGTCGTCCAGCCCCTTCTTGCGGAAGGCCTTGCCCAGCAGAAGCTGGGCCTCGACCTTGGTGCGGGGGTCTTTGATCGCCTGCTGCAGCTCGGCGATGCCTTCGTCGAGCTGGTCGAGCGCCAGGAGCGCGCTGCCCAGGTGGTAGCGCAGCCCCAAGTCGGTGGGATTACGCTGCGCCCGGCGGCGGTACTCCGCGGCCTTCAGGTCGGCCAGGGCTCGCTCCGACATCTTGCCGGCGTGCTCGTCGCCTCGCTTGTGCGCTTCTTGGACGCGCTTTTCTTGCAGCGACAGACGAAGGTCGCCCACACGATCGGCAAGGTCGCCGTCGTTGGGGTCGATCCGCAAGGCGCGCTCCAGGCAGTCGAGCGCACCCTGGGTGTCGCCCTGCATGCGGTGCAGGTCGGCGATGCGCCGCAGCAGCTTGACGTCTTCGGGCCGCTCGGCGAGCCGCGGCTCCAGTTGGTCGAGTTCGCCAGCGATCTCCTCGGCCGATAACTGCAAGCGCGCGTCGCGTTCGATCTGCCGCTGTGCGTCGGTGTCCTTCAGGATGTCGCGCGTGTGCTTGGCATGCTCCAGGCCGGTCTTCTTGAGCGCACCCTCCGCCGCGAGATTCTTGCGCGACCGGAGCGCGTCTTGGTCGCGCGGGTCGATCTTGAGCACCTGCTCGAACATCGCGAGGGCTTCGTCCATTCGGCCTTCTCCTTGCAGCAGGGCGCCCGCGCGCTTGGCCGACGTCACCGCGTGTTGGTCGGCTTCAGCGACCGCGTGGTAGACCGCGAGCGCCGAGCGCTTGTGGCCGGCACGCTCCAGCGACTCACCCAGCTTGACGTTCACGGCCTCGTTGCGCGGATCGAGCACGAGGTAGCGCTCGAACGCCTTGGCGGCGCCGCCGTGCTTGCCGAGCATGCGACACACCGACGCGCTCAACAGGTGCACGCCGCCCCCGATCATCGCCACCATCTTGGATGGCTTCTTGGCCTCGGTCTTCTTGAACAAAGCGCGTCGCAAGCCGGCGCGCGCCTCGCCGCTGTCGGGCTGCATCGCGAGCAGCTTGCCGTAGATGTCGATCGCCAGCGCGTAGTTGCGCTTCTTGACGGCCTCGTCGGCTTTCTCGAGGTGCTTGCTAAGGTCCATGCAGCGGCGCGGCGGAGAACGGGCGAGGCGGGGAAAAGGGCGCGGGATGCTAGCCGTGAGCCAATGCCTCCGCAATCACCGGCTCCGTGACGAGGCGCGGACGGGGCCGCGCGAAGTAGATTTTTTGGCGACCGATGGCCGACGCCGACGCGAGACCCTTTCCGCTGCCGAGTGCCCACCCTACGCTCCGGCGCGGCATCGAGCATGCAAGTCCTGGTCTACCCAAACCCCCTGTTGCGCCGCGGTGGCGTGCCCGTCACCCAGTTCGACGCCGCACTGGGCGAGACCGCGCGCGGGCTGTTCACCGCGATGTACGCCGAGCGTGGCGTCGGGCTGGCAGCGCCCCAGGTCGGCCTGCACCTGAACCTGTTGGTGGTGAACCCGACCGGCGATCCCGCCCACCCCGAGGAGGAGAAGATCCTGGTGAACCCCACGATCGAGACGCAGAAGGGGCGCGAGTACGGCGAGGAGGGCTGCCTGTCGTTCCCCGGCATCTACGGCGAGGTGGAGCGTGCCACCAGCATCGTGGTGACCCACCTCGACGAGCGCGGCACAGCGCAGAAGGTCACCTACAAGGACTTCCTGGCGCGCATCGTGCAGCACGAGATGGACCACCTGCGCGGCGTGTTGTTCGTCGATCGCTTGTCGCCCACCGACAAGGTGCGCGTCCGGCCGCGCCTCGCAGAAATGGAGCGTCGTTTCGGCGCTTCGGCATGAGGGTCGTCGAAGGGCTCGACCATCTGCTGGCGCTCGACCTCGGGGCGCTGTACGGGGAGGCGCGCGAGTCACGCTCGGTGGTCACGGTCGGAGTCTTCGACGGCGTGCACCTGGGGCACCTGCGCTTGGTGCACGATCTCATGGAGATGGCCACCGCGCTCGACGCGGTGCCGACGGCGATCACGTTTCGCTCGCATCCCGACGCCTTGCTGCGCGGCCAGGCGCCGCCCGAGATCGTCAGCGTGGCGCATCGCTTGCGCTTGCTGCGCCGCGCCGGCGTGCAGCGCCTGGTCTTGCTGGACTTCGACGCGCGCCTGCGCGCGTTCACCGCGGCCGAGTTCGCCACGTCGGTGCTGGCGCGCGCGCTGCGCTGTCGCGGGCTGTTGCTGGGGTTCGATTCACGCCTGGGGCGCGACCGCGAGGGAACGCCAGCGCGCTTCAGCGAACTCGGCAAAGACCTCGGCTTCGTCGTGCAAACCGCGCAGCCGTTGCAGGTCGACGGGCAGCCCGTGTCGTCGACGGCGATTCGCGCCGCGATCACCGCCGGCGATCTGCAGCGCAGCGTACGACTGCTCGGTCGGTATCCATCGGCGTTCGGCGAAGTGGTGCACGGCCAGGGCCGCGGCCGGGGGCTCGGCTTTCCCACGGCCAACGTCTTGCCGCAGAGCCCGGTGCTGCCACCGCACGGGGTGTACGCCGTGCACGTGATCCACGCCGGCAACACCTACGCGGGCGTGGCCAACCATGGTCGGCGACCGACCTTCGCACCGGCCAAGACGGACGCCGCCCTCGAAGTGCACCTGCTCGACTGGCAAGGTGACCTGTACGGCGCGACGCTGGAGGTCAGCTTCGTCGCCTTCTTGCGCGCCGAGCAACCATTTGCCAACGCCGACGCGCTGCGCCTGCAGATCGCCAAGGACGTCGCGCGGGCCCGCGCGTTGCTAGGCGAGGCGTGAGATGGTCGGCGCTCCTCTTGGCAACGCCTTCGGAACTGAGGACCACCACGCGCGTCCGCGCCCGCTTTGCCGCCGGGCGGGTGCCCGTCGGCACCGACGGAAGATCCAACTCATGCGCATTGCACGTCTTGTTCTGCCCCTCTCGCTGACCCTCATGTCGCTCCCCATCACCGCGCAACCCGCGCCCGACCTCTCGGCGTTTGCCTTCAAGCTGGTGGCCGAAGTCGGACGCACGCCGGGCAACACCTGCGTGTCGCCCTGGTCGATTGCGATCGCCTTGGGCATGGCGCGCGCCGGCGCCGAGGGCGCCACCGCGCACGAGATCGACGCGGCGCTCGGCCTGAAGGATGACGCCGTGGGGACACTGTCTCGGCTGGCCAGCGCTGCCAAGCCGCGCCAGATCCGACGCTGGGTCGACGGGGCGAGCACACGAGTCGACGCCTACGCGCTGCACGTCGCCAATGCGGCCTGGTTGGCGGTCAACGCCAAACTGTTGCCCGACTACACACGTGTCTTGGAGAACGACTTCAAGGCGCCGCCGCAGCGGATCGACTTCAGGCGGCCCCAGGCCCGCACCACGATCAACGACTGGGTGCTGCGGCAGACCAAGGACCGCATCCGCGACTTGCTGCCGGCTGGCAAGCCCGATGCCGACACCCGCCTCGTGCTGGTGAACTGCCTGTTCCTCAAGGCCGCGTGGGCTGACCAGTTCGAGCCGGACTCCACGCAGCCGTTGCCGTTCAGCCTGGCCGACGGCAACAAGGTCGATGTGCCGACGATGCGACACACGCACAACTATGGCTACGCCGAGACCAAGCAGATGCAGATCGTCGAGTTGCCCTTCGAAGGTGGCGACCTGAGCATGCTGATCGCGGTGCCGCGCGACGGGGTGACGTTGGACGACGCCAGCGCCGAACTCGCGGCCAACTGGGGTGCCCTGTCGCAGACGGGCTCGCAGCTCGTGGCGCTCAACCTGCCACGCTTCACGTTCGAGACCGAGGCTGCGCTCAACCAGGTCTTGCGCGCGCTCGGCGTGCGGACCGCGTTCGACCGCGAGCATGCCGACTTTTCACGCATGACGCAGAAGGACGACCCGGTCTTCATCAGCGACGTCCTGCACAAGACCTTCATCAAGGTCGACGAGAACGGCACCGAGGCTGCGGCGGCTACCGCGGTGATGCTGGCGGTCACCAGCGCGGCGCGCGAGTCGACACCGCCCACCCCCATCCCCGTGCGCGCTGACCGGCCGTTCCTGTTCGCCATCAAGCATGCGAACGCCGGGTTGTTGTTCGTGGGCCGGGTCAGCGATCCGCGTTGAAGAACTGGCCGTCGAGGCCACTGACCCTATGGTCACCGCGCGTGACCAATCCCGTCCCCGCTCTGCGTCGGATCGCATTCATCGAGGGCGTGTCCTTCCTCGTGCTGCTCGGCATCGCCATGCCGCTACGCCACTTTGCGGGCCTGCCGCGGGCGGTCACGGTGTTCGGCTGGCTACACGGCATCCTGTTCATTTGGCTCTGCCTGGCGCTGCTCCGCACGCGCAGCGTCGGCTGGTCGGTGCTGCGCATGGCCGCCGTCTTCGTGGCCGCGCTGGTGCCGTTCGGCACGTTCCTGATCGACCCTCGCATGCGAGCGTGGCAGGCCGAGGCCGATCGCGACCCCGTCGCACGGGACGCTTGATCCCGCGACGTCGTGTCTCTATCTTCCGCGGCCCTCGACCAGGGCAGGTAGCTCAGCTGGTAGAGCACAGCATTGAAAATGCTGGGGTCGCCGGTTCAACTCCGGCCCTGCCCACCATTTGACGTGATCGACGCGGTCGCAGGTTCTGGCGGTCGGCAACGACGAGAAATCAGAGACGAGAAATCAGGGGCGACCACACCAGGGGCGACAACACGGCCAAGCCGCTGATCCGCCCGTGTTGGCGTCGTTTGGATGCCCCCCCTGCGCGCTGCGTCGGCGGGTAAGATCCGAAGGTCGTTTCTCGGGTTTTCCCGCGACCTTCGCAAGCACTCCCTTACTCTCGAATCGCTCCGCCCCGTTTCTCGGCCTCCGGCCACACCACGCACGATGAGAACACTCGCCTTCGTCTCTCTTCTTGGCTTCACCGCGGCTGTCGCTGCGCAGCCCAACATCCGCCCCGGCACCAACGTGACCAACACGCTGGGCTCACTCGGCTCACCGGCGGGTGCGCACACGGGGACCTTCCCCACCGGCCAGCAGTCTTGGGGCGTGACCACCACGTCATGCAACATCGGCACGATCAACGTCCCGTGGTTGCGCGACATGAACGTCGATCATCCGCAGATGGGCATGTGGATGTATCGCCTCTACAACGGCCGCCTGGAGCAGATCTCGCAGTTCATGGGCGTGAAGCACGGCTTCACCAGCACCAACTCGCCAGGTTGTGGCAGCTGTCCCGGCGGAGCCGGCACCTCACTGGTCATCGGCTGCACCGACACCTATGGCGCTAGCCTCAACTACAGCCATACGTACATGGCGCCGCCGAGCGAAATCGACCCATGGACCGGCGTGTGGACCTCGCGCGGCTCGCATTTTGATCGCGGCTTCCCGGTGGTGTCGCCGCCCGGAGACACCGACAACGTGCGCAGTGGCATCAACTTCGGCACCGCGCACGGCTATCGCAACCTGGTGTGGGACTCAGGGCTCAACGTGACCGGCGCGACCTTCTTCGTCAGCGCCTACTACGTCGTGATCGGTGAGCCTGACGCCAACCGCGAGAACAACTTCGCCACGCAGCAGTTCACCACGTCATGGAACGGCTCGAACTGGACATGGAACGGGACCAGTGGTCACGACCAACGGCCAGCCATCTACCGCTACACCGGCGCGACGGTAACCCACGCCAACAACAACAACGGCTCGGACGGCCGGTTCTACGTCGCCGTGCGCGTGACTGGCCCCAACGCCGGCATGTATCACTACGACTATGCGGTGATGAACCGCGACAACAACCGCCAGGGTGGCGCGCTGCGCATCCCAGTGTGCACCACCGCGACCGTGTCGAACATTGCGTTCCGCGACGTCGACGAAGTGAGCGGCACGGACTGGGCCATCAGCCGCAGTCCACACGAGATCGTGTTCACCGCTCCCGCGGCCAACGCCAACAACCTCTCCTGGGGCAACATGTACAACTTCTCGTTCGACTGCGACATGGCGCCGTCGAACGGCACGGTATGCGTCGACCAGGCCCTGCCGGGCGCCGGCAACCCCGGGGTGCACGTCGTGACCTCCGTGCCGCTGAACGCGCGCAACGTGACCCTGGGCGCTGGCTGCGGCATTCCGGCCCCCGTGCTCGCCGGCACCGGTGCGGCGATCATCGGCAACAGTTCGTTCGTGGTGACCGCGAGCAACGTCGCCGCCAGCTCGACCAACATGTTCCTGTTGAGCGCTGGCGCAGTGAACCTGCCCGTTCCTCCCTGCGCGATCTACGTCGACCCGACGCTGATCGTCGCGGTGCTGAGCGTCGCCGCCAACGGTTCCGGTGTCGCCACGCTGCCTTTGCCGGTGCCGAACAACGCGGCGCTGGACGGCGGCTCGATCGTGCTGCAGAGCGCAGAAGTCCAAGTCGGCGGCGCCTACGGCGGGTTCGCTGACCTGTCGAACGGCCTGCGCGTCAAGCTGGGCAGCTGCAACTGAGCGGCTAGGCTGAAAGTGGCCGCGCTCGCGCGCGGCGATCACAGGGCGGTGCTTTGCACCGCCCTGTTTCATTCATACCCCGTGCGTCGAGGGGACGCGGTTCAGTCCGGGGACGCACGGCGACGGTTCCGCCCCATGCCAAACCACAAGCCAGCCGCGCCCACCAAGGCGTAGGTGAGCTTCGACTTGTTGCTCAGGCTGGCGATGTGCGTCACGAAGTAGGCGAGCGACTCATCGGAGCGGAATGGGTAGTGATGCCACTCGACGAACATGGTCACGAGCACCGCCAGGATGCCGATCACGACGCCCCACATCAGTCGGCGGCCGGGCGCCGCGAGCCCGGCGCCGATGGCAAGGCAAGCGCCCACGATCGCCAGCGCGCGCACTTCCTGCGCTTCCGCCAAGAGGAACGCACCGTAGCCAATCGCGCCGCCGACAGCCGCGCCCAAGAGTCGTCGCATGGGATCTGACACGACGAAAAGTCTACGCTGCGCACGCCCCGAACCCGAGCCTCGAGCGGCGCGACTCGCGTCTCACTCGCCGGCGTGCGCCGCCCTTAGGATCGCGCCGTACTCCGCCTCCCCCATCGGCCGCGGGTTGCTGGCGTTCGACCCGTTCGTCACCGCCGTGCGGGCGATGCGCGCGTGATCACCAGGCGCGATGCCGAGGCTGGCAAACGACGGGATAGACACCGCCCGGAGCAAGCCGCGCAGCGACGCGAGGAAGCGGCCAGCGCGCTCGGCGACCGCGCCGCCGGCCTCCGGATCCTCCGGATGCAGGAGCGCGTCGAGTTGCGCCAGGCGGTCGGCCACCGCCGCGCCGTGCGCCGCCAACGTCGGCACCAGCAAGACCGCATTGGCGAGGCCATGCGGCACATCGTAGAACCCGCCGAGGGTCTCCGACAGGCAGTGCACCGCGCCGACGTCGGCGTTGCCGAACGCGAGACCAGCCAGTGTCGACGCGCGCATGATCGCTTCGCGCGCCTCGGCATCGCCGCGCAGGTTCTGGCTCGCGCGCGGGAGGAACGCAAACGCCAGCGCGATCGCCTTCTCGGCCAAGGCATCGCTCACCGGGTTGCGCGGCAAGCCCGTCGTCGCCTCGAGCGCGTGCGTGAGCGCGTCGACGGCGGTCGCGGCCAGGACGCCTTGCGGCAACGACGCGATCAGGTCAGCGTCGACGACGGCAGCGTCAGGGAACATGAGGTCACCCTTGATACTCACCTTGGTCTTGGTCGCCGGATCGGTGAGCACCGACACCCAGGTGACCTCCGAGCCGGTGCCACACGTGGTCGGGATGGCGATGCAGCGCAGCGGCCGCTGCGCGAATTTGTTGCGCCCGACATAGTCGAGCGCGCGGCCGCCGTTGGTCGCCAGCATCGCCGCCGCCTTGGCGGCATCGAGCACGCTGCCACCCCCCAGGCCAATCACCCCGTCGAACCCCCGCGCCCTTGCCCCCAGCGCCTCGGCCGTTTGCAGGCGCGGATTGGCCTCGACCTCGGTCGCCACCTCGACCGCCACGCCCCGGGCGGCCAGACTGGCCGCTACCTTGGCCGGTGCGCCGGTGTTGCTCACCCCCACGTCGGTGACCAACAAGACCCGGCGGAGCCCATGCTCCGACACCAACACGGGAAGAGTCGAAAGAACGCCCGGGGCAAGGAGCAGTCGGGTCGGGGCGCGGAACGGCATGGCCGGGCGCAATTGTGGAGACCCCATCGCAGGCCCCGCCAAGAAATCACGGCCCGAGACCCTAGTCTTCTTCGTAACTGCGACTGCAAGTTTTCTCTACGGAGGTCTCATGACTCAACCACTCTCCCTGGCCGTCTCCCTGGCCGTGCTGTTGGCGCTCGTTGCGCCGCTCACCGCCCAAGAAGCTACCGCGCCGGCCAAGCCGGCCGCGCCCGCGCAAGACACGGGCACCGACAAGAAGGCCGCGCCAGCGGCACTGACGGTCGGCACTGCTCTCCCCGCCGATCTCAAGCTGCTCGACGCCGACGGCAAGGAGTTCGCGTTCAAGGACCACCAGGGCAAGGTGGTCATGGTCCATTTCTGGTCGTTCACCTGCCCGACGGAGAAGGTCGCCGAGCCGAAGCTCAACCAGTTGGCGACCGATTTCAAGGGCAAGGACGTCGTGATGGTGGCGATCAACGCCAACCAGAACGAGATCGGCGCGCCGCCTGAGGCCGCCGCATTCAGCGCCAAGGAAGACAAGGACCGGCCGTACCACGGCTTCCGCAAGCACGTCGCCAAGGTGAACCACAAGGTGCTGTTCGATCACACGGGCGATGTCGGGCGTTTGTTCGGCGCCAAGACCACGCCGCACTGCTTCGTGATCGATCAGAAGGGCGTGCTCGCCTACGCCGGCGGCCTTGACAACGACGGCAAGTCAGACGAGGTGCCCGCCGAGAACCAGTACGTGCGCCTCGCAATCAACGCGCTGCTCGCCGGCAAGCCGGTCGAGACCAGCACGTCGAAGCCCTATGGTTGAAACGTCAAGCTCGGCGCGCCCCGTGTGGGCGGCCAAGACAACGACGGCAAGAAGAAGGACAAGAACAGCGGCAAGAACAAGGGAGACGGTCGGCCGTGAGACCCCTGGCCAACTCCCTTGGCCTATGCGCTTTGATTGCTCTCGCTGCGTGTAGCAGCGAGAGCAAGCCTGCGCCTGCGGCGCCGGAGCCGCGCGTCGTCGACATGGCTCAACTCGACGCGGCGGTAAGACAGAACCTGGGTCGCGGCACGCTGGTGAACGTGTGGGCGACTTGGTGAGTACCGTGCGTAGCTGAGCTACCCCACCTCGTGCAGGTGGCCCAAGAGTTCGAGGCCCAGGGCGGCCGCGTTCTCAGCATCTCGCAAGACTTGTTCATCCCCGACGCCACCGAGGCAACGGCCGTCGCTGCGGTGAAGAAGATGAGCGCCAAACTGGGCATCCGCTTCCCGGTGTTCATCTTGAACGACAAGACGTTGGACGCGGTGAATGCGCGCTTCAACCTGCCGGGTCCGATCCCGTGCACGATCGCGCTCGACGCCGACGGCAAGGAAGTGGATCGCGACGAGGGCGACGCCGACCTCGAACGCTTCCGCGCGATGATGCGCAAGGCGCTCGGCAAGTAGCGCGCGATCACCGGCGCGCGGCCAGCGCGGCGACGCGCTCGATCGTGGCCGGCGTTGGTTGGTCGCGGATGATCTGCACGTGCGCACCAACCGGCGCCCACACGCGCGGCTCGGTCGACACGAACAGCGCCAGCGTCGGCACTCGTAGCGCGGCCGCCAAGTGAGTGGGCCCCGAGTCGTGGCCGACGTAGGCGCGCGCGGCGGCGACCATGGCGGCGAGTGCCGCGACGTCAGAAGGCCTGCTCACCTCGACGCCTGACGGCCAGCCCGTCGCTTCGCCACGTTCGATCTCGGCGGGACCGAGCACCAAGCGTACCCGCACGACGGCGGCAAGCGCTGTCGCCAACGCCCGCAACGCGGCTCTCGGCCAGCACTTGGTCCGCGCGCCGCTGCCCGCGTGCAAGATCACAGGCGCGTCGGGCGATGGCGTGGCGCGCGCGTCAACCAACGCGACCTCGTCGCAGCCTGACAACCCGGCGCGCACCAGCAGCTGCGCCGCCGCAGGCTCGGTCGACGCGCTGCGCAACACCGGGTCGAACACATCGACGCGGCGGTCCCCATCGGCCAGCTCCGCCAAGGCTGCATCGTCGCCGACGATCCAGTCGAACGCCGCAAGGCGCCCGCGCGCGCGCAACCGCGCCTCCCCGCCCGCCCGCAACCCCCACAGACCCAAGTCCTCCGACGAGCGCGCGACCTCGACCACGCCGTAGCGGGTGAGCAGGCCGGCAAACTCGGCGACGCCAGCGAACGTGAGCGCCGCCGCGGGCGCGCGCATTCGCATCGCGCGCAACACCGGGATCATCAGCAGCGTGTCACCGAGACCGCCGCGGCGCACGCAGAGCAGATTGCGCATGTCGCCATTGAAGTCTCTCACCGCCCGGAAAACTGCGACCTACGACAGGAACAGTCAGTCAGCCGCCGGCTACCCTTACCGCATGCTCGCGCCCTTCCCCATCGACCGCGTTCGGGCTCGTTTTCCGGGCCTCGCCCGCACGGTGCACGGCACGCCCGCGGTGTTTCTCGATGGCCCGGCTGGCAGCCAAGTACCGCAGAGCGTGATCGACGCGGTCGCCGAGACGCTCACGCACCGGAACGCCAACACCGGCGGCAGTTTCGTCACCTCACGCGAAGTCGAGGTCATGCTGCGAGAAGCGCGGGCGGCGGCGGCGGACTTCATCGGCGCCGCCGACCCCGACGAGATCGTGTTCGGACCGAACATGACGACGCTCACGTTCCAGTTGAGCCGCGCGCTGAGCCAGACGTGGAAACCGGGCGACGAGATCGTGATCACGCGCCTCGATCACGACGCCAACGTCACGCCGTGGACCTCTGCGGCGACGAGCGCTGGCGCCACCGTGCGCTTCGTCGAGCTGACCCCGAGCGGCAACCTCGACCCCGAGTCACTCCGCCGCGTCTGCACCGCGCGCACGCGCTTGCTGGCCTTCACCGCGGCCTCGAACCTGATCGGCACGCTACCCGAGGTGCGCGCCATCGTGGCGCAGGCGCGCGCCGTCGGCGCGCTGACCTTCGTCGACGCCGTGCACTACGCCGCGCACCGACGCATCGACGTCGCCGCCTGGGGCTGCGACCTGCTGGCGTGCTCGGTCTACAAGTTCTTCGGCCCACACGTCGGCATCCTGTGGGGCCGCAGCAAGCTCCTGTCAGATCTGAGAGCCGAGAAGGTGCGGCCGGCGAAGGACGCGCTGCCCTATCGCTGGATGCAGGGCACCCCCAACCACGAGGGCATCGCCGGTGCGCGCGCCGCCATCGAGTACCTCGCCGCACTCGGCCGCGAAGTCGCGGGCGCAACCCTCGCGCGCGGAGCCGCGTTGACCGCGGCGTTCGACGCCATCGTCGCGCACGAGACGAGCCTCGGCGCACGCCTGCTGCAGGGCCTTGCCAACTTCAGCAAGGTGCGCGTGGTCGGCGACACCGATCCCGCGCGCGCCGGCACCCGCGCACCGACGGTGTCGTTCACGCACCAAGATCTCAAACCACGCGAGATCAGCGCGCTGCTCGGCGAGCATGGCATCTTCACCTGGGCCGGCCACGCGTACGCCCTGGAGCTGAGCCGTGCGCTGCACCTCGAGCCGGACGGCGTCGTGCGCGTCGGGTGCCTGCACTACAACACCGCCGCCGAGGTCGATCGCCTGCTCGCGGCGCTTGGTCAGATCGGGCGCTGACTCGCCAACGACAGACCGGCTCTGCCCGCCGGTGAGCCATGTATTGGCGCCGGGACTGCTCCAAGTTCGACAGGCGCGGGTGCGCACCCGCGACCGGAATCGCCGGCGCGACCCTGGTTCGGGTCCGCGCGCTTTTCGTCACGCCAGCCAGTCCTGCACGTCTCGCAGCAGCCGTGATCCAACTGTGTCAGGCGCGGCGCGGATACATCAAGACCGGGACCGGCGAGTGGCGCAGCACGTGCTCCGCAACGCTACCCAAGACCAACCGCCGGAAGCCGGTGCGGCCGTGCGTCGACATCGCGATCAGGTCCATTCCCTTCTCCTCGGCGTAGGAGCAGATGGCGGCGGCGACGTCCTGCGCGCTGATGACGTCGACCGCGACTTCGAGTCCGGTGAGCTTCTTGGCCAGCTCGCCTAGGGTCGCCCGCGCTTTCTTGACCTCGTTCGCGAGCTCGGCCGGCCGCACGACCGGGGCGTGTGGCCCGCCCGGTGGCGCCACGGCAATCACCGGCACCACATGCAGGAGGGTCACCGCAAAGGCGCGGCCCTGGGCCACTTCGCGCACGCCGTCGAGCGCCCGCAGCGCTTCGTCGGACAGATCGGTCGTCAGCAGTAGCTTCTTGGTAGGCATGGCACGACTCGAACGCCCGTCGCTCAGTCCGGTTTGCACCTGCGCACCAAGTATCGAGAGTCGTCGACGCAACCCGCGCCGAGCGCGACCTCGATCCGCATGACGCGTTCCGGCGCAAGCCACGTGCCGCGCTCGAGACGCACTCGATCGTCTGCCGTGTAGGCGTGCGCGTTGAGCTGCGCGCGTGGCCCGCCGGCCAACGCGACGCACCAAACCAGGATCGAAAGGGAGGCGGGATTCATCATCGGTGTCGGCTCGGATCGGAAGACAGAGACGGACAGACGCCGTGTTCGATCGCTAGCCCGGCCAGCCTTGGCTGGCCTCCGTGCCGCAGTCGGCATGCCATGGCAGATCGTGGGTCAAATCACCCCCTTGCCGGCGCAGGCGTACTACGACCCGGCCCTGGCTGACTTCAACGGCCAACCGCACCTCCTGCACGTGCAGGGCACCGGCATCGCGATGACGCCGATCAACCTCACCAATGCGTCCTTGTCGGGGCCGTCGGTGATCGTCATCAACCAGGCCCGCGCCGGCAGCAAAGCGAACTCGCCGACGCCGGTGCTCGACACCACGGGACAACTGATCGGCTTCTCGCATCACGACGTGCTGAGCTCGGACAACGATCACTACATGTCGTTGGACTTCGACCCCACGACTCCTTCGGTGCTGATGCACGACAACACGACGTGGCGCAACAACGGTGGCTTCATCGGTGGTCGCTTCTGCGACGCCGAGTCGACGGCGCCCTACCACGTCCTCGCCCTCGACAACTACTGGTTCACCGGCGGGCGCGGCCCCGTTGGCGGCGTGATCGACGTGTTCGCCTACGTGCCTCCGACCAGCAGCGCGACCGAGGCGTACTTCTCGTTCCTGCTGATCGGCGCCGCCCATTTGCCCGCTGCACTCCCGGTCCCGCCGATCCCCGGCTTGCTCGGCATCGACGTGTCGACGTTGGTGTCGCTGCCCTTCCCGCAACACACGAATGCCAACGGCGAAGCCCTGCTGCAGTTGGTCATCCCCAATGACAACTTCCTACGCGGCAGGAGCTTGGCGGCGCAGTCGGCAACATTCCGGCTGTCGACCAGCCAGGTGACGCTCGGCAACACCGCGGGGCTGTTCTTCTACTAGAGCCGCTCGCTCTTGCGAAGCTGTCGAGACGGCCGGTCGCTGTGCGTCAGGGAAGCGAACCCGCGACCATGATCTTGCGGGGGCGCGTAACGGATTGCAGACCAGAAGATGGGCTAGCGGCGAGCAAGAAAAGCTGGGATTGTGGCGGTGAGACAGTTCACCGCACGGGACTGTCTTCACCAGTTCTTCGCGCGACCTTCACTGTCGGGCTCGCGGCGACCAGACGCCTGCCACGTCAACCGCCCGAACCGAACCCGTTCCTTCACGAACCCTCTTGCGTCCCATGCTGAAGCGACCCCTGTGCGCAGTGCGCGCCGCTGCCCTGAGCGCCTGCCTGTCGATCGTCCCCGTGTCGATGGCCATGTCGGTGACGACGTCGTCGTCGCTGCCAGCGCAGACGCCCGACCTCTACAACATCGACACGGTTCGCGACATCTACCTCACGTTCACCCAGCCCAACTACTGGCAGCTGCTGTTGAACAACTACGCCCCGGAGATCAACCTCCCGGCGGACATGCGGGTCGATGGCATCACCTACCCCAACGTCGGGGTGCGCTTCCGCGGCAACACGTCCTACTTCCAGTTGCCGGCGAACTCGGAGAAGAAGAGCTTCAACATCGAGACTGACGCGTTCGTAGCCGGGCAAGACCTCTACGGCTACGAGCACATCAACCTCAACAACGGCTTCCACGACCCGAGCTTCATCCGCGAGTTCCTCTTGTACTGGGTGATGCGGCAACACGGGCCGGCGCCGAAGTGCAACTTCGTCCGCGTCTACTTGAACAACGTGTATTGGGGCGTCTACATCAACGCCCAGCAACCGAACAAAGACATGATGCGCGACTGGTTCCCGTCGAACGACGGCAACCGCTACCGCGGCTTCCCGACCTCGGGGAGCTTCGGCAACGGCCGCACCGCGCTCGCGTGGCTGGGCGCCAACGTCATCGACTACCTGTCGGCGTATCAGGCCAAGCAAGGCGACGGCACCGACCTGATGCAGATGATCAACGTGCTGAACAACACGCCGGCCGCGCAGATCGAGGCGCTGCTGCCGGCGGAGTTCAGCTGCGACAATTTCTATCGTTACGCGGCGGTGATGAACGTCGGCGGCAACACCGACAGCTACATCGGTTCCGGCAAGGATCACTACCTGTACCACGATCCGGTGCACGGCACGTTCCATATGTTCCCGTTCGATATGAACGAGGGCATCACCGGCGCCACCTCGCTCGACCCCTGGTCGCAAACCACGGCCATCATCAAGCCGGCGTTCACCAAGACGTTCGTCGTGCCCGCCTGGCGGCAGCGCTACAAGGCGCACGTCCGCAGCATCGTCGAGCAGACGTTCAACATCGCACGCCTCGACCCGATGATCCGCCGGTTCCACGCGCTGCTGACGCCGATGGTGACGGCGGACACCAAGAAGATCTACTCGACGCAGTTGTTCCTCGACAACCTGACCCTGACGGTGAACCTCGGCGGGGTCGGCGGCAGCACGCAGCCAGGCCTGCTGCCCTGGGTCACGGGCCGTGAGACGTTTCTCCGCAACCACATCGACCTGAGCCCGCCGCGCACCGCGCTGAGTGTTCTGGCCCACACGCCCACGAACCCGACGCCGCAACAGCCAGTGACCGTCACGGTGACCGCGTCGAACCTCGCAGCCAGCCTGAAGCTGTGGTGGCGCAAGATCGGCCCGTTCGCGTCGACCCCGATGTTCGACGACGGCCTGCACGGCGACGGCGCCGCCAACGATGGCGTCTGGGGCGCGGCCATCGCGGCACAGGCACCGGGCTCGCTCATCGACTACTACGTCGAAGCGGTGACCACGACGTTGCTCGCGACGTACATCCCGCACGGCGCCGAGTTTCAAGCCAATCACTACATGGTGGCATGGCCGGTTGGCACTTCGCCGATCCGTCTCAACGAGTTCGTGGCGCAGAACGTCACCGGCATCGTCGACGAGAACAACCAGCACGAGGATTGGCTCGAGCTTTACAACGACTCGGGTGCGGCCGTGAACGTCGGGGGCATGTGGCTCACCGATGACATCACCACGCCCAAGTTCCAGATCCCGGCCAGCACGATGATCGCGGCCAACGGCACGCTGCTCATCTGGTGTGACGAGGACGGCACCCAGGGTCCGCTGCACGCCAATTTCAAGTTGTCGTCGGGCGGCGAAGATCTGGCCCTGTTCGCCTCGGATGGGCAGACACTGCTCGACAACCACATGTTTGGCCTGCAGGTCGCCGACGTCGCCAACGGCCGCGTCTTCGACGGTCGCACGCCGTGGGTCAGCTTTGCGGTGCCGACGCCGCGCAGCCGCAACGAGCTGGCAACCTGTGGCAGCCGCACCTACGGCGCGGTCGATTCGCGGGCCCACGCGTCGCGCCTGTCGCTGACCGGCTCGACGCAGATCGGCGCGTCGCCGACGCTGAGTCTGCTCAACGGGCCGGCGTCGGGCCTGGGCGCGCTGTTCTTTTCAACCGCCCCCGCGCACCTCGACTTGACGCCGTTCGCGCTGCCCGGAGAAATCTTGCTGCTGAGCGCTGGATCGCTGTTCGGTCCGACCTATGTGCCGCTCAACGCTCAGGGCGGGATGAGCGTGCTGCTGCCCATCCCCGCAGCACCGAACCTGGCGAACCTCAAGCTCTACCTGCAAATGATCTCGGCCGGCGCAACCGTCGACGGCAGCAATGCCATCGAGATGATCATCTGTCCGTAGGCACGACGCGGCCGCACTTTCTCACCACTTGCCCCCTTTCTGGAATGACCCGGCCATGACATGGTGACGCGGAACATCACTCCCCTGGTGATGCAGCGGTACGAGTGCAAGTACCTCGTGCCAGACTCGGTGGCCCGCCGTGTGTACACGGATCTGGCGCCGTTCCTGCAGTCAGACCCACACGCCGCGCGCTTCCCGAACAACACCTACGCGATCTGCAGTCTCTATCTCGACGGCCTCGACCTGGCGTTGTGCCGCGAGACGCTGGAAGGCAACGCGAATCGCTTCAAGCTGCGGGTCCGAAGCTACTCCGACGACCCGACCAAGCCGGTGTTCTTGGAGATCAAGCGACGGCGCACGGGCATCGTGCACAAGACGCGGAGCCCGGTCGCCAGACACTTGTTGCCGCGCATTCTCACCGGGCGCACCGTCGATCTGGGCCCCTGCGGCGCACTGCTGGGCAACGCACTCGCAGAGTTTACGCGCCTCCTGCTCGCGACCTCGGCGCAGCCGCGGGTGCTCGTGCGCTACGACCGCGAGGCCTACGTCGGCGCCATCGACACTTCGGTGCGCGTCACCTTCGATCGCAACCTGCGCGCCTTGCGCACCGACCGCCCCGACGTCATCGTGAACGCCGCCGGCCTGCAACGGCTGCCGGTGCGCGGCGTGGTGCTCGAACTCAAGTTCAACGACCGCTGCCCGGCTTGGCTGCTCAACGTGGTCAAGCGACACAACCTGCGGCGCACCTCATTCTCCAAGTACTGCATCTCGATCGAAGGCACCGGCGCGCGCGCAATGCGCGCCGCTCCCTGACCGCGACCGATGGAAGACGCAATCTTCGCACTGACGAACTCCTGGCAGTCCTCGCTGCCCTCGCTGCAGGCCATCCTGCTGTACCTGCTGCTCAGCTTCGTCCTCAGCATGCCGTTGGCTTGGGTCTACCTCCTCACGCACCAAGGCGTGAGCTACTCGCGATCCACGGTGCACGCGCTGGTGATGCTGAGCCTGATCGTGACGTTCGTCATGCTGGCGATCGGCGAGAGCCTGGCGCGCGCGTTCGGGCTGTTTGGAGCGTTGGCGCTGATCCGCTTTCGTACCCCGATCAAGGACACCAGAGACACGGTGTTCCTGTTCCTCGCCGTCGCAATCGGCATCGCCGTTGGCACGCAGAGCCTGCTGCTGGCGGTGAGCGGGACTACCTTGGCGCTCCTGGTCGCCTTCTACCTGCACTTCACCGGCTTCGGCGACCGCCAGGGCACCGACGGCGTCTTGCGCATCCAACTGCCGGAGAGTGAAGCACAGGGCGGCGCACTCGACCGCGTGCTACGGCGCCACTGCCGCAAGTCGACGCTGCTGCAACTGCGCGAAGGTGTTGCCGCAGGCGACATGGAACTTGCCTACCAGCTGCAGCTCAAGGACACGTTCGAGAGCGTCGACCTGATCGCGAGTGCGCGCGCGTTGCCCGGCGCGCGCGACGTGAGCCTGATGATGCAGACGGAGCACGAGGAACTGTGAGCGAGCCCCAACGCTCGCGTCGTCGCCGGGCTGGCCGCCTGCTGCGCTACGTCACGCATTCCGCGCTCCCGGCGCTGATCTGGGTCGGTGCCGTGATCGCCGTCTTGCTCCTGCTGCCGTCGCGCAGCACGCGCCTGCCGGTGCCCGGGGTCGTCGAAACCCTGCGCTACGACATCGTTGCTTCCATGGACGGTAGGCTCTCCGCCGTCATGGTTGGCCGCCACGACAGCGTCGAGTCCGGACAAATCGTCGCCCGCCTGAGCGACGACGACTTGCGCCTACGGCTGACGCACGCGCGCTACGAGCTGGAGTTGCTGCGCGCCGATCTGCAGCGGCGCGAGACCGAGCTGACCCTCGAAGCCAAGGCCACGGACGCGCAGCACCAACTGGACGCGACCATCGAGGCGCGCCGTCGGACCAGCGATGCCGAAGCGGCGCACCTCGACGAACTCTTGACCCGCGCCGAGGTCGAGGAGGCCAAGATCCGACTGCAGGGCGTCAGCATCGAGGTCGAGCGCTTGAAGGCGCTGGAGCAGCAGGCCATCGCCTCGGATGCCGCGCTGGTTCGCCTGCGCACCGAGAAGGACGCCCTGCAGAAGAGGATCGAAGAACTCGGAGCCGTGCAGGCGCAGCAGCAAGCGCGCGTCGCCGCGGCGCGCGAGCGGCTGGCCGTCTTCACGGTCACCGTCGGCGAGACCATCCCGCGCGACGCTCTGCTGGAGCCGATGCGCTGGCGCCTCAAGATGCAGGAAGCCGAGTTGGAGCGGATCGCGCTGCTGCGCCACGGCCTCGACGTCGTGGCGCCGTCGGCCGGCTTCGTCGAGTCGATCAACCTGCGCAGCGGCCAGTGGGTTGCCTCGGGGGACACCCTGCTGACGATCGTCGAGCCCACCGCGCGCAAGATCCTGGCCTACCTTCCCGAGGCAGCGCGCGGCCGAGTGGCCGTCGCCATGGCGGTGCAGGTCATGCGCGATGCAGTGCCAGGCGCGATGCGCTCAGCGACCGTCGTCAGCCTGTCGCCGGCATTGGTGCGCGTACCGCAGCGGCTCTGGCGCGATCCCCGCCTGGAGGAATGGGCGATCGAGGCCGTGCTGACCCCGCACGGCGACGAAGCCCCGGGCGAGCGGGTGAGCCTGTTGCTGCCGCAGTAGCCGCTCGCTGGAACGTCCGGACATGGCGAATGGAACATCGTGGCGAATTGGCAATGGACCGTAGAGTTGGCGCGCGATGGCTACGACCTCCTCGCTGAGTCCCGAGTCCCCCGCCACGGGCACGTTGTCCATGCCCGAGCGGGTGCAAGCCATCCAGCTCTTGTGGAAGGAACAGGCGAAGGAGCTTCTGCGCGCCACGCGCGCGGTGACGCCGCTCGCCAAGCCGGCCGTGTACGACGACCTCGAGAAACTCGCGGTGCTGATCGGCAAGATCGAGCACAAGCTCAGCGCTGGGGCGCCACCGCTGGCGGAAGCGACCGCGTTCCTCGCCAGCGTGACCGCCTGGCGCAACGAGCGCCAGGCATCGCTGCGCGAGCGCCTCGGCCGTGAGCTCAAGCTCGCCTGCGATGCCGCCGGACTCAGCCTCAAGGTCATCTCGCGCGAGGATCCGCTCCAGCTGCGCATCCCGCCGCTCGCGGTGAGCGTCGACCTGGCGCACGGCTACGCCGAGCTAGGCTTCGCCAAGGCGCCGCTCGGGCGCTGCGCCGCCGACGCCGCGGCAATCGTCGCGGCGCATGCACGCCTCAAGCAGCGCCTCGAGACCAAGTTCGATCCGCGCGCGTTCTTCGACCAGTGCCACGCCGCGTGGTGCGCGTCGCGCAGCGCGAACCCTGGCGCCGCGAACGAGCGCGTCGAGCTGCTCGAGTTCCTGCCCTACCTGGCATTGCGCATGCAGAAGCAGAAGTTCAGGAGCGACCCGACCAAGGCCAACTTCAGCGACTACGGGCGCGCGCAGTTCGCGTTCGATGTGCTGCGGCTGCAACAGCAGCTCGGCATGGTGAAGGACAAGCTGCGGCTCAATTTCGGCGTCGCGACCGGAACCACAGCTTCGCAGAAGTCGCGCGTCGTGCACCTCGAGGACGCCGACGGCAACGGCGAGTTCAAGCTCACGGTGTTCTTCACCCAGCACGGTGACGACGCGTGAACCTCGACACCATGACCCCAAGCCAGGCGCGCCACATCGTCAACCGCATGGGCGAGACCGGGCAGCCGCCGGAGCGCGGCGCGCTCGCCGCCAACGTCGGCACCGGGGCGCTGCTCGACGTGCTGCGCGACGAGTACTTGCTGCCGATGAAAGAAAGCGGGCGCAACTCGTCGTTCAAGCTCGTGCAAGCGCCGTTCGGCGGCGGCAAGACGCACTTCCTGCACTGCCTGCGCGAGGTCGCTTGGCAACACGGCTTCGCCAGCTCGCTGGTCGGCGTGTCGCCGGACGCGTGTCCGTTCGATGCTCCGGCGCAGATCTACCAAGAGGTCGCGCGCAACCTCGAGCTGCCGCCAGCCAGCGACGACGAGGAATCGCAGCCGGGCATCGACGCGGTGCTGCGCTTGATCACCGAGCAACGCCGGCAGCAGCACGGCGCCGAAGCCGTGCGCGCGTGGCTGCGCCACGAGCTGCCGAGCATGCGCATCGACAGCAGCGCGGTGCGGCGCGCGGCGATGCTGCTCATGGAAGCCTTGCTCGACAGCGACTTCGAGCGCGTCGAGCTGCTCGGCGCCTTCCTGCGCGGCGAAGCGGTCGCAGCGTCGGATCTGCTGGCGTTGCAGATCCGCGAGGAGCTCGGTGCGGCGACGGCGTTCCGCTTCCTACGCAGCCTCGCGCAGCTCCTGCGCGCTTTGCAGGTGCCCGGCGTCGTGCTGCTGTTCGACGAGCTCGACCGCGTGATGTCGCTGACCGTGCGGCGGCGGCGGGCGATCGGCGACAACCTGCGGCAGATGATCGACCACTGTGGCCAGTCCACGCTGCCGTCGGTGCTCTGGGTCTACGCCGTGCCGCCCGAGTTCATGACCAACATCGTGCCCGAGTACCCGGCGCTCGAGCAGCGGCTGCGCGGGCCGAGCACGTTCGCGACGACCAGCCCGCTGGCACCGATCATCGACCTCGACCGGCTAGCGCTCGACCCGGTGGCGCTCTACGAGCAGATCGGCGCTCGCCTATGCCTGCTCTACGACCGCGCGCACGGCATCAGCCTCACCGCCAAGACGCAGCAGCAGAACATGAAGCGCCTCGCGCGCGAACTCGGCGCCAACCAACTCGAGAGCGGCACGCGGCGCACCTTCGTCAAGGCCGCGGTGCAGATGCTGACGCGGCAACACCGAGGTGGCGAGAAGCTGCTCGACGAAACCGACGTGCGCGACCTCGGCAGCCGCGCCGTACGGCCCGAACCGGCGCCGCTCGACGGCGAAGAGGAAGCGTACTGATGCAACCGTGCGGGCTCGGCGAGCGCGTGCGGCATCCGACGTTCGGATCAGGCACCGTGCTGTCGCTGCGCCCGGCTGACCGCGCGCTCGTGCGCTTCGACCGTGCGGTCGAACTGCCGACGACCGTGTCGCGCGGCCATCTCTTGGCCCTCGACAAGACCCCTGGCCAGGCGCCGCACAAGACGCCTGAGAAGACGCCGAGCAAGACAAGAGCAAGACCGCGCGCGCGCCCCGCGCCGCCGACAACCGCTGAGAAGGCGACCGCCCTGGTAGCCGCGCAGTCCGTGCCCGAGCTGATGATCAGCCGCGATCGTGTCGACGTGCGCCAAAGCCTGGAGGCGCTCCGCCTCGGCGTCGTGCCGCAACATGGCCTCAGCGAGTACACGGTCGGACGCCACGCCGAGCTTGCGAGTCTCAGCGCGCTGCTCGATCAGGGCCATGGCTTGCGCACGCTTTGGGGCGACTATGGCAGCGGCAAGACCCACCTACTCGAGGTCACCGAACAGCTCGCGCGTTCCCGCGGCTTCGCCACCGCGCGCATCGTGCTGGATCCACGCGAGGTGCCACCGACCAACCCCGCACGGCTCTACGCCGAAGTGGCGCGCTCCCTGCATCTGCCGGACGGCACCGCGCGGGGACTCGAAGCCCTGGCGCAGGCACTTGCGACCAGCGCCGCGCACCGCGAGCCGGATGGCAAGAGCTTCAGCCGCTTTCTCTCGCCGTACCTGCATGCGCTGCACACGCGCGCTGCCGAAGCGACCGAGCTCCTGCGCGACTACGTGCACGCCGAGCCGATCGACGCCGCGCAGGTGAACCGCCAACTGCAGGCCACCGGCTGGCGCGGCCCGCGCGTACTGACGATGTCGGACTACCGCACCTATGGGCGCATGTACCTGCACTTGCTGGGCACCATCGCCTGCTGGGCCAAAGATGCCGGGCACCGCGGCCTGGTGCTGCTGTGCGACGAGGTCGAGTACGTCGATTCGCTCGACTCGGCGGAAGCGCAGTTCGCGCTCGAGGTGCTGCGGCACTTCGCGGCGGTAACGCTGCCGCGCAGCCAGCTCGCGTTCGATCCCGACGGCCTGTATCGCGGCGGCCATGACGTGCATCGTCAGCTGCCGCTGCGCTATGCCGACGAGCAGCCGCTGGTGCTGGTGTTTGCGCTCACGCCGCTCGACGACGTGCGGAAGACCTTCGCGACGATCCTCGCGAGCGACGCGTGCGCACTCTGGCTCGCCCCGCTGACCAAGGCGAACCTCGATGAACTGTTCAGCAAGACGATCGCGCTGTACTGCCGCGGCTATCCCGAGAGCGACCCGGCGCTGTACGACGCGCAGCAGATCCGCAGCCGGGTCCTCAGCGCCGACGGCGCGGCGCAGAGCATCCGCGGCATCGTGCAGGGCACGGTGCTCGTGCTCGACGAGCTGCGGCTTTGCCGGTAGCCATGCCGGGCAACCCGCCGAGCGATCTCTCGAGCAACCCTTCGAGCGATCTGCGCCGTCTGCTGCCCCGCACCTACGGGGCATTCTTGGCGCGGTTTCCTGCGGCGACCGAAGTGCAGCGACAGGCGATCCCCGCGATCCTGCGCGGCGCCGACACGCTGCTCAGCGCGCCGACGGCTTCTGGCAAGACCGAGGCATTCGCCGCGCCGACCGCAGAACTCTTGCTGGCGGCGCAGGCCGCGCAGCCGCAGGCGCTGTTCGTGAGTCCGACGCGCGCCTTGGCCAACGACCTCAAGCGCCGGCTCGAAGGTCGCTTCGCCGACGTCGACCTCACCTTCGGTCGCTACACCGGCGAGCACAAGGAGCGCGTGGCGGGGCAGTTGCCTGCGGTGACCGTCACCACGCCCGAAGCGCTCGACGCCCTGCTGGCGCGTCGGCCCCACGTGCTGCGCCGGGTGCGGCTGATCGTGCTCGACGAGGTACACGTGCTCGACGGCACGCCGCGCGGCGACCAAGTGCGCATCCTGTTGCATCGCCTCGAGCAGGTCACCGAGCTGCGGCCGCAGCGCATCGTCGCGAGCGCCACGCTGCCAGATCCCGCGGCGACGGCCGAGCGTTACCTGCGGGAACCGACCCTCGTCACCGCCGGCGGCGGCCGCAAGATCACCGGCAAGCTGTTCGTTGGTCGCACCAGCCAGGCGCTGGCAAGTCACCTCGAAGAACTCGCGGCGCACGGCTTTCGCAAGGTGCTGGTGTTCTGCAACCGCCGCGCCGACGTCGAGGACCACGCCTCGTGGCTGCGCGGGCGCACGCGCTTCGGCGCCGCGGTGTTCGCGCATCACGGGTCGCTCGGCCAAGCCGAACGCGAGCGCGCCGAGCGGCAGTTCTTGACGGCTGAGGCCGCGGTGGCCATCGCGACGATGACCCTGGAGCTCGGCATCGACATCGGCAGCATCGACTACGTCCTGCTCGCGGGCCCGCCGCCGAGCGTGATGAACCTGATGCAGCGCATCGGCCGCGGCAACCGACGCACCAGCCGCACGCGTTGCGGCTACGCCGTCGAGTCGCCCACCGAAGAGCTGCTCTGCCGCACGTTGCTCGCCGCGGCGGCGCAGGGTGAGCTGCTCGCCAGCGGTTACGCGTTCCGGCCGAGTGTCATCGTGCAGCAAGCGATCGTGATCGCCGGCGCGCGCGGCTGGATCGATGCCGAAGTGCTGGAGCGCGCCCTGCCGCGCTGGGCGCACAAAGCCCTCTTGCCGGCCACTGTGTCGGATCTGCTCGCCGCGATGGTCGACACCAAGCTGCTCGAGGCCAGCGGCGGCGGCCGCTTCGTGCTCCGCGAGGCGATCGACCAGCGCTACCAGATCGGCGTATGCCACTCGAACCTGGCGGACGAGGCGACGCTCGATGTCGTCGACCGACTCACCGGCGACATCGTCGGCCATGTCGCGACGACCCTGAGCCCGCGTCTACGCCTCGCCGGCCGCGGCCGCACCATCGTCGCGCAGTCGGCGGGACGCATTCTGAGTGACCCCGGGCGACACGCGGAGCGCGCTCAGTTCGTGGCGCGAGGCATTCCGACCGTGTCTCTAGCGCTGGCGCGGCGCGTGGTCCAAACCCTCGATGTCGAACCCGACGCAATCCACCAGGTGCTGCACGCAGGCAGCGTCGTGCTGCTGCACGGGCTCGGCACGCTCGGGGCCCTGTTCCTCGAGAGCTTGCTCAGAACGACTGGCACCGTGCAGCGCATGACGCCCTACGTCGCGCACCTCGCGCGGCCGCTGCAAGCGCTCCCCACACCGACCCACGCGCTCGTGGTGCGCCATGTGCAAGAGCACGCAGCCAAGCTGGCACAGCTCTGCGCGATGGGACCCTGGCACCGCCATCTGCCGCAGGCCGTATGCGAGCGTGCGGTGGCGCAAGCGTCGGGACTGGACGCGGTCGCGCGGGTGCTCGTGGCGTGCCGGCTGGTGACCATGGAAACCACGACGGTGGCACAGGCGCGGTATCTCGGGTCGCTGTAGCGGCTTCGGCCCCGGCGTCGACGATCCAAGGACTGCGAGCCGATGTGCAACTACGGCACAACGAACGGCTGTCCGAACCCGCCGCGCACGACGAACTCGGCGCTCGGCCGCGATGCAGGTCCGCGGGCAGGTTAGGTGCAGGAGACCGGCAAGATGCGCACGCCGTCGCGCGCGATCGTGCCGGCCCCAGGCTGACAACCGACGATTGCCGAAAGGATCCCCGGCGCTACCTTCCGCTCATGCCTTCCGTCGCCGCCAAGGAGCTCAAGAACCGCCTCGGCCACTTCTTGCGGCTCGTTCGACGCGGCGCGTGTTTCTTGGTGACCGACCACGGCCGCCCAGTGGCTCAACTCGCGCCGCTCGCAGAGCAGCGCGCACACGACGCGCTCGAGGACGCGCTGCAGGAGGCAGCGGCGCGGGGCGCGGTCACGTTGGCAAAGAGGCGGAAGCTGTCACCCGTTCGCCCGGTGCGCGTGCGCAAAGGAGCTGAGCTCTCGACGGCGGTGATCGAGGACCGGCGGTGACCGCCTTTTTCGACACGAGCGCGTTCGTGAAGCGGTACGTGCGCGAGATCGGAAGCGATCACGTGAAGGCAGTGCTGGCGGCCACACGCGATCGCTTGATCCGACGCGTTCGCCGCGACCTGGAGGAATTCGATCTCATCGAGCTGACACCGGAGATCGCGGCTGACGCCTGTGGACTCGCCCGCCGCCTGCCCTTGCGGGCGTACGACGCGGTCCAGCTCGGCAGCGTGCTCTGGGTGCGCACGCGCCTTGTCGAGAGCGTCCGCTTCGTTTGCGCCGACCTTCATCTCGCGCAGTTGGCTCGAGACGCAGGCGTCGATGTCGTGGTACCGGGTGCAGCATGACCTACGTGATGGTCGACATCGAGGCCGACGGCCCGATCCCCGGCGACTACTCGATGATCAGCTTCGGCGCCATCGCCGTCGAGCCGGCGCTCGATCGAGTGTTCTCAGCGCGCCTGCGTCCGATCTCGGAGCGGTTCGTGCCCGAGGCGCTGGCGGTGAGCGGCTTCTCGCGCGCGCAGACGCTCGCATTCGAGCCGGCGCTGCCGGTCATGCAGCGGTTCGCGGCGTGGGTGGTCGGTCTGCGCGAACGTCCGATCTTCATCTCGGACAACAACGGCTTCGACTGGATGTTCGTGTGCTGGTACTTCCACCACTTCCTCGGCACCAACCCGTTCGGGCACAGCTCCCAGAACCTGGGATCGCTCTACAAGGGATTGGTCAAGGACGTCACCAAGTCGTTCAAGCACCTGCGGCAGACCAGGCACACGCACGATCCTGTCGACGATGCCCGCGGCAACGCCGAGGCGCTGTTGCACATGCGCGATCCGATGGGGTTGAACATCAGTTGGTGACGGGACAGGCGCACGAGGGTCAGTGAACGCAAGAGCACGAAGCCAGGCTGGCGCAGCTCTGCGCGATGGGACCCTGGCATCGCCACCTGCCGCAGGCCGTGCGCGAGCGTGCGGTGGCGCAGGACCCACCGCGGCGAGGTGGCATCAGCCAAGACGGCAACGCCTGGCTCTACCTGACCGATGGGCAGTACACCAGGGAATCGCGCTACCTGGTGCAGGAGAACCAGCAGTGGCCGACATCGCCGCCTGCGCTACCCGAGTCGTACCACGTATTGGTCGCGGGCAATGGCGACTTGGTGCATCTGGCACGAGTGCCACTCCATTCATCGACGAGGTGTTCGCGCTCACGCCGCGCGGTGACTTCCTCGTGATATGGCAGGAGGATGGCGCGTTGCGGGCGCAAGTGCTGCGTTGAGAGGCATGGCATCACCGTGGCGTGCCCGTCGTGTAGGCGGCGAGCAGCGCGGCGTGATCACGTAGACTCATGCCAGGATGCGATCACGCGGGGGTGCTCCCCTACTCTCGCTCGCGCCAATCCGAGGACAGTCTCGATGCACAACCTGTCAGCCGTTGCCCTGTTCGCGAGCGCTGGGCTCGTATCCCCCCTGTCGTCACAGCCGTTCAGCACTTTGGTAGGCAACCACTGGCCGCTCAGCCGCGGCGATGCGGCGTTGCCAGAGTTGGAAGATCTGCTGGCCGGTGACATCGATGGCGATGGCGCCGCAGACATCGTTGCCCTCGGCACATCCACCAGCGTCGTGTACTTGAACGATCGGGTCGGCGGGCTCCGTCTGGGCCAGACGTTGCCAAGCAGTTTCATCAAAACGACCGAGTCGGGGCCTGATGTTGCTCGACAACTCGGGCGCCGGCACCTTCGCGGTGTCGACCGCCGCGCGCCTGCCAGCTGCACTGCCGGTGTTCGGCGCGATGCTGCTCGCTGCGACGGACCTCGACCGCGACGGCGACGATGACCTGCTGCGCACAACCACCTGGCTGCGCAATGACGGGAACGGCCCCACCTTCACTGCCGTCGCGACCGGTGTGAGGATCGACGCCGAGGACCTGCGTGTAGCCGACCTGACCGGCGATGGCCGCCTCGACTTGATCGGGACGCCTCGGTCCAGGGGCAGCGTCCCGAGTGTCTACGTTGAACTCGACGGCGGCTGGACCACGGTAGCTGGCAGCCAAGGTCGGTCGATATCGGCGGCGTAGGATGTTTCTGGTCGTGGAGTCAGCCGCACCGCATGACGTTGCCCGTCGATGTCGACGGCGACGGCGACGTGGACGTCGTCGTCGGTTCGACGCTGGAGTTCAGGCCGTCACTTCGGCCGGGTCACCGGCGTGCTGTTCAACTTGAGCCGCCAACTCACGGCACTACGCCTGGCGCGCGTGGGCTTGTCGTGGCCGCTCGCGGTGCAGGCCGTGGCGCCCGGGTCCTTGGCCCTGTTGATGCTGGCCGCCAGCGAACTGAGTCCGCGGCTGAGCCTCGGCCCCTTGGGTCAGCTCGGCATCGATCCCAGCACAACGGTGACTCTTCCTGTGGTCTTGGCCGGTGTGGCACCGAACCCACAAGAGATCCCGCTGCTGGTGCCCGCAAACTCAGCCTTGGTTGATGTGACGATCTTTGCCCAGGCGCTCGTCGTGCCGCCAGGTGGCACGTTGCTGGTTGCACACCTGAGCGGCGTGGTACGTGAGAACATCACCTGGTGAACGAGCGCGAGTCCCGCGCCAGCGCGCGCAAGAGCGCCCGTGGGTGCGCGCAGAACGGTCACCAGGCGTCCGCTGCGCGACTCTGCACGCGGATCACTTGGTCGAGCCCGACGGGCCGGCAATGTTTCTGCCGACAGGACCGGCGACATCTGCGCCGGGGTTCGACGCCGCCATAGGCGCCGAACAGGATCGCGTCGCGCGCCGGATCGAAGGCCATCGCCGCGCTCTGGCGTGAAAGAGGCCTGTTCGTTGGGATCACCATGGTGCGCGACATCGAGCCGAGAAAACCCAGGTTGCGGTGTAACCAAATCAGTTTGCGAGGCACTCGTGGGTGAAAGACTCAGCCGCCGTGATCGGCGCCTGACTTGCGGGGCCTCGTCAGTTTCTGTTTGCCCCTCATCACGCGTCCGCGACGACGAGACGGACGTCTGTTCTCTGTCTCTTGGAGGTTGGCATCATGTTTGCTTTGTCCACTGGGCGCTGGCAGTTGCCAGCAGCCCTTCTCGCAACCGTCCTCGCCGTCGCAGCATGCGGCACGATCGGCGCATCCGGATTCAGCTCAGCCTGCTACCGCATCTCGGCTGGCTCTGTGAGTCTGTCCTGCACCGAACCGAGCATCAGTTTCGAGGGTGGAGGCTTGTGCGTCATGAAGAAGCACGCCGCCTGCCCAGACATTACGCGGATCGTGTTTCGGGCCGGCGCCGACCACGGCGGCGACGGTACGGTCGATCAGTCGGTGATCAACATCGATGAATCAGCACCTGCGCTCCCGTGGTACGGGGGCACCGTGCGGGGAAGCATCTCGCGTCCAAACGGTGGCTGGCCACCTGGCACCGTCGGGACCCTGCGTTGGGAAGTCTACAAGGCCGGTCAGGACGGGCCGGTGGCATCTGGTGGCGACGAGAAACCCCTGTGAGAACAACCATGAAGAAGCTCATCACCCTTTCGTGCGCAACGCTACTTGTCGTGCTTCCCTTGTCCGCAGCGGCCTGGGGTGCGATGCACGTGGCGGCTACGCGTCAGACCGCGGTCAGTGTGGCTGAGATGACGCGGATCATGACGCCGTTGCTGGCCGACAAGCAACCGCGCCCTGGCTACGGCGTCGCAGGCCTCGCGCCGCTGCCGCGGCGAACCCCGCCCCTTCTTCCCCTCCCCTACCTGTACGGCGTCTACGAAGACGTCGCTGGTCGAATCGCCCGCGCCTACACTCTCGACCGGTGGACGATCTTGCTCACCCTCGAGCCGTGGATAGGAGCTGGCGGTCGTGCGACCTACCGCGATCCGACCTTAATACCGAGCTTCGTCGAGCTCGAGATCGAGTCGCCGCGACAAGGTCATCAGACGCTCCCTCTTGTGCCTTTCAGCCACGGGATGGACACCGTTTGGGCGACGACGATCAGCGCTTTGGCAGGCGGGTTCGTTGGCCCGATCACATACAAAGTTCGGGCATGGGACGCCTCGGTACCGCCGCCTAACCGCACCCCGGACAACGCGTACTTCAACCGCGATCTCCAAGTGAGTCGGCTCGACTGACGGGCTCGGTGCTGAGCCTTGTGGGCTGTGGCCGCCATCCCGGTTCGCCAAGAGCAACATGCCGAGCCGGCGCGCTGTTCCGCCTGCCGCAGCAGTGGCAAGATGCTGGTCTCGTGGCAGACCGTCGGCGCCCCCTCGATGAGTATGAGAAGAAGCGCGACTTCGGGCGCACGCCGGAGCCGGCAGCCGCACCGCCGGCGCCGACGCGCGTCGGCAACAACTTCGTCGTGCATCGACACGACGCGCGGCGTCTGCACTATGACCTGCGCATCGAGATGAACGGCGCGCTGCGGTCGTGGGCGGTGCCCAAGGGCTTCGCGTACGACCGGCAAGAGAAGCGCTTGGCCGTGCAGACCGAGGACCACCCGCTGGCCTACGAGGAGTTCGAGGGCACCATCCCCAAGGGCGAGTATGGCGCCGGGCCGATGGCGATCTTCGACCGTGGCACGTATGCGCTGGCGCGCGGCACCGACCCCCTCGCCGAGTGCGACAAGGGCGAACTCAAGATCGTGCTGTTTGGTCGACGGCTGCGTGGCGAGTGGCATCTGGTGCGCACCAAGGGCGAACGGAGCAAGACCTGGTTGCTGTTCAAGTCGAAGGACTGCTACGAGGGCGGCGAGCTCGACGTGCTGCTGCGCTTGGACCTCGCCGCCGCTCGGGTCCGCGACGCGACGCCGCCGCAAGCCATGCGCCCCGGCGGCGAGCGCGCGGCGTTCTCGGCGCCGGACTTTGCGTTCGAGATCGCCTTCGACGGCCGCCGCGTGTTCGCGCGCAAGGATGGCAGCCGGGTCACGATCTTCGACCGCGAGCACGACCTCACCGCCGTGCTGCCCGAACTCGCGCGCGCCATGCTCGCCCTGCGCGCGACGCACGCCGTGCTCGATGCGGTGCTGGTTGCGACCGACGCACACGATCGGCCCGACCGCGCCCGTCTCGACGCCCTGCTCGCGACCGACCACGCGCGCGGCGCCACCTGTTACGCGTTCGATCTGTTGGCCTTCGACGACCTCGACGTGCGCGCGCTGCCGCTCGTCGACCGCAAGGCGATCCTGCGCGCCATCCTCCCGGTCTCGGCGCATGTCTTGTATGTCGACCACGTCTTGGGCGAAGGCGAACGGTTGTGTGCGGCGGCGGCCGCTGGCGGCCTGCGCGCGGTGATCGCCAAGCGGACCACGGCACCGTACGTGGGCGGCGCCTCACCCGACTGGCAGGTGCTGGCCGTGCAGCCCGACCAACGTGCCGGCGAGGTCGCCCTCACTACCGCGCTGAACGCGCGCCCCAAGCGTCGGGCCCGTTCGG
Source organism: Planctomycetota bacterium (assembly GCA_031423015.1). GTDB lineage: Bacteria > Planctomycetota > UBA1135 > UBA1135 > UBA2386 > DATGPD01. Next base: position 55,041 of record JANPER010000176.1, read on the forward strand.
CGCGCGTCAAGCTCAGCAATCTCGACAAGGTCTTCTGGCCCGCCGACGGCACCACCAAGGGCCAACTGCTCGACTACTACGAAGCGATCGCCGAGACGCTGCTGCCCTATCTGATGGATCGACCGGTGCACATGAACCGGCACCCCGACGGCATCGACGGCAAGTCCTTCTATCAACGCGAGGCGCCCGAACACCACCCCGAGTGGTTTCCCACCGCCGACATCGCCAGCGAAAGCAAGGGCCGACCGGTGCGCTACATGCTGTGCCAAGATCGCGACTGCCTGCTGTGCCTCATCAACCTGGGAACGATCGATCTGCACCCGTGGCTGTCGCGGCAGCAATCGCCTGACCAGCCGGATTGGGCCGTGCTCGACCTCGATCCCAAGGGCGCGCCGTTTTCGGACGTGCTGCGCGTGGCGCGCGCGATCGGCAAGGTGCTGCAGTCGATCGGCGTGCGCTCGGGCGTGAAGACGTCGGGCAAGACCGGCATGCACATCCACATTCCGCTGCGCCCAGGCTACACCTACGACCACAGCCGCATGTTCTGCGAGGGCATCGCGCGCGTCGTGCTGCGCGAGCACAAGGACATTGCCACCATCGAACGCAACCCTGCCAAGCGCGACGGCAAGCTGTACATCGACTTCTTGCAGAACCGACGCGGCCAAACCGTGGTGCCCCCCTACGCCGTGCGCCCTGTCGCGGGCGCCACGGTGTCGACGCCGCTCGCGTGGGACGAACTCAGCTCGGACCTGCACCCCTCGATGTTCACGCTGCACAACGTGCCGGCGCGCGTGTTGGCAATTGGCGACCTGTTTCGCATCACTCTGACCGACGGCCAGGACTTGCTGCCGGCGATCGACCGACTGCAGGGACTGCTGGACAAGAAGGCATGAAGGGTTCCGCCGCCGACGATCGTTCATGGTTGCGTCGACACGGACTGGCGGTGGCATGCGCCAGCGTGCTCGTCGGTTTGCTGCTCGCTTCCCTGTCCGAGACCTTCGTCGAGAAGATCTACGCGCGCGCCATCTCGCCCGCGCTGTGTCGACTGCTGTCCTCGATCACCGGCCTCTTGCCATTCAGCGTGGCCGAACTCTTCGTCGTGGGGTTGACGCTCGCGGGCGTGTTCCTTTGCGCGCGCGGCGCCTGGCGCATCGCGCGACGGCCAGCTACTTGGTTAGCCACGCTGCGCGCCGGCGGCGCGCGTGTCCTGCGTCTCGGCCTGCTGATCGGCGCGGTCTTCTACCTCACCTGGGGCGTGAACTACCAGCGGCGACCGCTGGCGCAACGCCTGTCGCTCGTCGAGTTGGCACGCGCCACCGACCGCGCGGCGCAGGCGCAAGAACTCGAAGGTCTGTGCCGCGCCTTGGTCGAAGCCACCAATGCCGCCTATCGGCAAGCGCACGGCTGCGACGACTCCGGCGTGCCCAGCACCTGGCCCGACTCGCGCGCCGGGCTCGAAGCCAGCCTCGATGCTGGCCTCGACGCAGCCGGCTACGAACTCGGCACCGAGGCCACGTTCTCAGGCGCACGCGGCCGCAGCAAGAGCCTGCTGTTGTCCGCGCTGATGTGTCACCTGCGGCTCAGCGGCTTCTTCTTTCCATGGACTGGCGAGGCCAACGTCAACGCCGCGCAGCCTGGATGGAACATGCCGCAGGTGATCGCGCACGAGAAGGCGCACCAGCGCGGCATCGCCCGCGAGGACGAGGCCGAGTTCCTCGGCTACCTCGCGTGCGCCCTATCGCAGCACGCCTACGCCCGCTACAGCGCCAGCCTGTTTGCGCTGGAGATCCTGCGCCGCGACCTGCGCCGCTTCGACGTCAGGCGCGTGGAGAGCATCGAGACCGATCTCTTGCCAGGCGTGCGGCGCGATGAGGCGGCGAACATCGCGTTCTGGGCGCGCTACGACGGCCCGGTCGGCCGCGTGGCAACGCAGGTGAACCACACCTACCTGATCACGCACGGGATCGCCGAGGGTGTCGCCAACTACAGCGCGGTGAGCAAGCTGCTGATCGCCTACGCGCGCACGCGCGGCAGCGTGGTGCCGCAGCGCGCGAAGTAGCCTAGGCGGGGTCCGGCACCAAGGCTTGCGTCGCGGGGTCGGACGCCAGGCGCAGCGCGAGCTGGTTTGGCGACACAGCGCGCATCTCGATCCCCGTCGCCTTGCTCACCAGCCAGCCGGCGCGATTCGCCTTCGCGACGCGGAACGCCTTGGCTCCGCGCACGAAGATCTCCGGCACCTTGGTGTCCCGGTGAATGACCCACACCTCTTCCACGCCGATGTCGAAGTAGAACGGCAGCTTGTCGTAGCTCTCGTCGCCGGGCGAGTAGACCTCGACCACGACGCTCGGGCCGCCCGCAAAGTGCGTGTCGAGGTCGCGCGCGGCGCAGCCGGGCTCGAGGAGCGCAAGGTCTGGGATGCGGTAGTCGTCGAGCCACTTCGGAATCCCGGGTCGCGCGACGTTGCACTGCACGAAGACCTTGCCGTGTCCGCGCCGGGCCCAGTGGGTCTTCAACCAGAATGCCAACTCGCCGCTGAGGCCCTGGTGCCTATTCGACGGCGAGGGGCTCATGTGGATCACTCCCTCCCACACCTCGTCGAAGCGGTCCGCGCCCGTCCGCTTGCGCCACTCCAGGATGTGTGGCGGCACCTCCAACATCACGGCACGGCGCGGGGTCTGTGTCATCGCAGCCATAGTCTACTCCCTGGTCAGAAGCCGAGTGGTCACCTTGTCGCATGCCAACGAGTGGCAACAAACAGGCGATTGGTTACAGCCAAACTCGCGATTCCAGAACCAACGCACCCGGCTCACTTCGTCCGGTACACCTCGACCCCCTTCTGCTGCTTGTTCATCACCTCGTTCTGCAACCACTGCACCTGCTGCGCGCGGTTGACCTCGTTGAACCGGATGTTGTTGTCGAGGGCGTCGAACTTCTTGTAGGCCTTGTCCTTGCTGTCGCCGGGCTTGCCCTCGAGCTGCACCTGCACCTGTTGCGCCGGTTGCACGCGCGCCGGCTGATGCACGCCCGTGCCGCGATGGAACGCGTAGCTGTCGCCCTTCTTCACGATCACCGTCGCCTGCCCCACCAAGTCCTCGGCGATGAACACGCCGCGTAGATCCGACTCGCCGCTGCGGAAGCGCTGGTCGCCGGCGCCGATCACCTTCACGTGCGCGTCCGACACCACGCCGTCGTTGGCCTTCACGTTGACACGGATGCGCCCAACGTCGAGCGCTTCCTGCACCTCGATGCGTAGGTCGGAGCGTAGCAACATGCCGGTGGCCAGCAGGTCGCCGCCGCGCAGCACCACCAGGTAGGCGCCGGGATCCTTGAGGTCCAGCGGCAAGCTCTTGGTCTGCTGCTTGTAGTCGCGGCCGTCGCCGAGCTCGAGCGTCAGCTCGGCGTACGGGCGGATGCCGTGCAGTTGCACACCGCGAATATCGTTGAGCGACTTCTCCAACAGATAGAGCCGCATCAAGTCGACGCGGTACACCGTCACCGCCACCTTGTCGATGTTGCGGAACTGCACCTCCATCTTCACCGGATCGGCCAGCGACACCGTGGTGACCTCGGGCAGCGACAGCCGCTTGCGGACGAAGTAGTCAGTCGCCTCGACGGCGTCGCTGAACTTGTCCTTCACCTTGTCGTACGCCGCCAACGCCAGCTCGGGTTGCCCGAGCGCGTGATGGATCTGCCCTTGCAGATAGACCGCGTGGTCGCGGTTCTCACTCGGCCCGCGCGCGCCGCTTGGCTGCGGGAAGGTCTCTTCGGCCACGCGCTTCAGGATCGCGAAGGCGGCCTCGGGCTTGCCCAGCGCGAACTGCGCGTAGCCCGCCGTGTAGAGGAACTCGTCGGTGAGCACCGAGCCCGGGTAGCAGGCGAGCGCCTGCTCCGCCACCGCAAGCGCCGCCGCCAGGTCCTTGGCCTCGAGGAACGTCGTCGCCCACGCGAACGCCACTTCCTCGGCCAGCGGATCATCGGGGTAGAGCACGAGGAACTCGCGCAGCGCGCTGAGCGCCGCCGCGCGCAGATCACGCGCCGAGCCGACGCGCGGATCGATGACGGCGCCTGGCTGCAGCTTGGCGGCGAGGTCGGCTTGCCGCTGCGCCACGCTGTAGAGGCCGGTGCGGATCAGGTTCAGGTCGGGATACGCGCCCAGCAAACGCTGCAGGAAGCGCACCGACGCGTTGACCTCGCCGAGGCCTTCGAGCGTGGTGGCTACGGCTGCGTCCTTCAAGAACGACGACTCGGCCGCAGCGCGGAACACCATGAGCGCGCGCTCGAACTCGCCGAGGTCGACGTACGCCTGGCCCACCGCCACGATCTTGTCGAACGGGATGACCAGGTCGGCGTAGCGATCCTTCAGCTCCTCGAAGAAGCGCACGGTGTTGGTCGCGTCTTTGCTGGCGATGGCGACGAACAGCAGCATGCGCGCCACGTCTTTGCGCACGTCGTCGCGCAGTTGCACCTTCTCCTTCTGCCACTCGTCGAGCAGCGCGCGCAGCCGCAAGCCCGCGGCCGGCAGCTCGCCCTGGTCGAACAGGGCCTTGCCGATGTGGTACAGCTCGTCGGGCGTCTCGCGATACGCCTGCGCCTTGCCTTCGCCGCGGCGGTCGACGGTGAGCTGCTGCGGCTGGCCGAGCGCCATGAGGTCGGGGCGCAGCGCGCCGTACACCTGTGTCGGCAGCACGCCAAAGTCGCCGACGAAGCGCGCTTCGAGGTCATAGGTCACGCTGTCGCCGGTGTTGCCCTCGCGGTAGTAGAACGTCAAGCGATCCGGCTCCACCTCGACGTGATCGAAGCTGCCCCGGATCGACTCGCGACTCACCGAGCACCCTGCCGGGATGGGTTCCTCGACCACCAGCGGCGAGATCAGCGCGCGGTTGCTCTCGTGCGGCACCCAGAACCGCGTGCGCACGCGGATCGCTTGGCCGAGTTCGGTGCGGCTGACCTTGTTCTCGAAGCTCTGGTAGGTGCCGTTCACCACGCCGAAGCCGGGCGAGACGATCTTGCCGTCGAAGCGGCGGAACGGCGCCAGGTACTGACGCTCGATGCGCACCAATTCGCTGCTGCGGGCGACCTCGGGGAAGCCCTTGGCAAAGCCGGTGAGCGTCACTTGGTAGTGCACGAGCGCGCGCCCGGCGACCTTGATCTCCACCTCGTTGCTCGCGGCGAGCCACTCGGCCGGCACGTTGAAGGTCGAGCGGTCGGTGCGCGCCGTGGCCGGCACCTTGGCCAGCTCACGGCCGTTCACCAGCACGCTGATCTCACCCTCGCTCGCCGCCGAAGCCGCGCGACCGCCCGACGCAGTGCTCGCCCACAGCGCGGCGACCGTGGCCTCGGCGCTGCCGAAGGTGACGCCGACGCGTTGCGCGTCGAGCCACGTCAAGCTGGCGGCGGCGACGCGATCCTTGGCGTCGATCGCCAGCAACGCCACGGCGCCGAGCGCGATCGACTCGACGGTCGCGGCATCGTTCGCGCCAGGCAGCGGCGACAACTTGCCGCGCAACGCGTCGCCGAGTTCTTGCGCCAGCGTCTGCCGCCCGGCCAAGTGCCAGGCGAGCGCCAGGCGCGCCAGCGCGTCGAGCGACAGCGCCGCGCGTTCGCGGTGCAGCGCGTTCAGATCCTCGAAGCGCGCGCGCCCGGCCGCAGCGAGCGCGAGCAGCGTGCGCGGGCGCTCGCGCGTGGTGCGCAGCTGCGCCAGCAACCACTCGCTCGCCTTGTCGGCCAACTCGCCGGCGCCGACCAAGCCGCGCTTGCGCGCGTGGCTGGCGAACAGCAACGCCTGACTCGTGGTGCGCACGTCGGCCTCGGCCTGCTTCACCCAGCCGTAGGCGCCGTCCTTGCGTTGCAGCGCCAGCAGGCGCGCGAGGTTGGCGCTGGCCTGGCCACGCAGGCGCGCGATGTCGTTCGGCGTCGCGCCGCCCGACTTCTCCAGCCAGTCGAGAACGAGCAGCGCTGACAGGCCGCGGCTCGCCAGCGCCAGGTTGGTGAGGTCGACGCGCCGGCACGACAGCGGCTCGTAGCCGAGCCCGAGCGCCGCCGCCACCAGATCGCGCCCGAGGTCGGGACCGATCGCGAGGGTCAACGCGCGCTGCACGTAGTCATCGCCGGTGGGCAGAGCGAGCTTGAAGCGCGTGGCTTCGCTCGTGCTGCCCGACTTGCCAGTGCGGACCTCGCGGCCATACGGCAGCACCACGAGCGGTTGCACCATCTCGTCGCGCAGCTCGCCCGCTTCCACGAGCGCGCGCAGGTCGAAGGCCGCGGCCACCGCCGCGTCGAACGACACCGCGACCTCGGCCTCGGCGTGCGCCGGCAACGGGACGGCCTGGGTGTCCCCAGGTTGATCCGCACCGGTGGCGAGCGTCACGCGCGCGTCGCGCGCGGTGTCGCCGAGGTTGTGCACGCGCACGCGCAGCTCGATCTTGTCGCCCTGCGTCAGCGATAGCGGCGCCAGCACGCTTGCTTGCAGCTCCTTGCTGGTCTTGACCGCGCCGCGCGCCTCACCCACGTCGGTGGCAACGGTGACCGCGCGCGCGACGAGGCGCCACGCGGTCGTGCTGTCGGGGAGCGGCACGTCGACCTTGGCCTTGCCGTCGCTGCCGGTGACGATCGCCGATAGCCACGCGCCGGTTTCTGAGAAGTCGGTGCGTGGACGGTCGGGAGCGACGCCACCCCCCTGGTAGAGGAGGTTGTCGTCCCAACCGCCGGCGCCGAGATCGAAGGTCAGCCTCTTCTTGTCGAAGAGCTGCCCGCCAACGTAGAAGTCGTCGGACCCCGTGATCTGACCCGCGGCATCCTTGCGACCGAGCTTCGCGCGCCCACCCTGCCGGCCGCCGAACTTCTCGCCCGCGCTGCCACCCAGACCCACCGCAGTGTTCCAAGTGGTCGACTGGAACGCCGACTCGACCCCATCCAGCACTTCCAGATCGGCCAACATCGGCAGCGCCGCGCTTCGATCGAGTTCGCGCAGCACCCGCCGTTCCTCGGCCGCCAGCTCGGCGCTCACCGCCTGCGCCTGGCCGCGGTAGCTCCACTCGCACGACGACACGGTGCGGAACGCGGTCTCGCGTCGCTTGCCAAAGAACACCTGTGCCATCGCCGGGGTCTGATCGGCGTGGATCGCGAGCAACGCTTCATCGACCACCGCCAGCGCCACCTCGCCCACCACCGGCTGCCCCTCGGCGTCGCGCACTTCGACCTGCACCGACACGCTGCTGCCGGGCTTGGCCGCCGCGGGCACACTCAGCGTGACCTGCAGATCACGCTCGACCTTGAACTCGCGCTCGGCGCCGAGCAGCTTCTGATCAGCGATCACCGCCAGCGCCAGCGCGAAGTTGGGCGCATGCATGGCGCCAAGCTTCAGGGTCAGCGTCGACTCACCCGCCGGCAACGACAGCGCGCGGTACGCCAGGATGCCGTCGCCCTGCACCGTCTCCAGCGCCAGGCGCGCGCCGGCGCGGTTCATCACCTTCACCGTCACCGTCTCGCCCACCTTGTAGGTCTCGCGGTCGCTCAGCAAGCGCAGCTTCACGGCGTCTTCTTCGCCCGAGATCACCAGGCCCAGCTGCCCAGTCACCAACACGCCGAAGCGATCCTGCGCCTCGACGCGCACCACGTGATCGCCGCCCTTCTGCGCCACGAACTGCACCTCGGCGCGCCCACTCTTGGCCTCGGTGGTGAACGCTTGCCGCAAAAGCTCGACCTCCGCGACGGTGCCACCCTTGCGCTCGCGGCGCAGGAGCACCGCCGTGCCTTGTTTGCCGAGCGGCTTGCCGGCCCGATCCAGCAGCTCGATCGCCGCCTGGAAGGTCTCGCCGGCGAGGTACACGCCGCGCATCGTCGTCAGCGTGGGCACGAACTCGGTCGTGGCGATCGGCACCGCGCACACCGCCTGCACGTTCTCTTCGGCTACCGACGCGGTGATCACCGCCATCGCCTCCTCGGCGAAGTCCTTGGTGTCGAACGCGAACTCGACCTCGCCCAGCGCGTTGGTCGTGCCCTCGCGCTCGACGGTGACGCCGCCCGGCATCTGCAACGCGTAGCGCACCACCTTGCCGCGCGCCGGCTCGCCGAAGAAGTGACTCACCACAAAGCGGCCCTTCAGCAACTCGCCGCGATACACCACCGCCGCCGCAGGCTCGCCCACCATCTGCAGCTTGGGCCGCTCGTAGCGCGCGACGGTGAAGGTCGCGGCGAACGCGTCGCCAGCGCCGCGGTCGATCGCCACGCGCCACTCGCCGAGTTCGGCCTCGGGCGGCAGCGGCACGTCGATCGCAAAGCTGCCGAAGGGCGTGAACGCGATGTCGCGCTGCAGCACCAAGCGGCCACCAGCACTGAACGCCTGCACGCGATAGCTGTCGGCCGGCAGCGCATAGAGGCCGTCTTTCACCTCGCGCACGATGCCCTTGACGTGCGCGACTTGGCCGGGCTGATACGCCGGTCGATCGGTGAACAGATAACCCACGGGCTGCAGGCCCGTCGAGTAACCGAGCCCATTCAGAGCCAGAAGCCCGGCCCCCGAGCCGCCAGCGCTCACGGCGAACACGCGTAGCTGCGCAGTGTCCTTGAGCGCCTCGCCGCGGAAGCGGTACACACCATCTTTGCCGGTGACGCCCTCGGTCACCACCTTGGTGCCATCCGACACCACCACCTTCACACCGCCCTCGACCCGGTTCTCCTTGAGGTTCTGCGTGAACACGAACAGCTCGTGCCGCGACGTCTTGGCGATCAACGCCACGTCGGTCACCAGCAGCATCGTGGTTGCTTCGAGTTCGCCTTCGTCGACCTTCACCACGTAGGCGCCGGCTTCCTTGAAGCCGATGTCGACCTCGCGCTCGCTCTGCCGGTGCTGCTTGTAGTCGGGGGTGACCGACTCGAAGGTCTTGTCGGCCTCGATCACCTCGATGTCGAGCCCTTCGACGTTGCCCGCACCGTGCGTGGCGCGGAAGTAGGTCTCCATGTCGAGGCGGAATACGCGCACGCGCAGCTTCTCGATGTTGCGCGTCACCGCCTTGAAGGTCGCGGTCTCGCCGGTGCGATACGTGCGCGTCGTGGCCAGCTCGAGGTGCTTGCGCTCGAGGCGCGCGATGCGCTCCTGCGCCCGCGCCGCGTGGCTGCCCCACGTGACCTTGCGGTACGCGGTGAGCGCTTCGAGGTAGTTGAACAGCTCGCCCTCGAAGATCTCGCCGACGCGGAACTGCGCGTGCGCCGACGCCTCCTTGCCCGGGTACTTGCGCACGCAGCGCTCGAACGCGGTGACAGCGTCGGTCAACTTCTTCTCGCGCGCCAGCATCTCGCCGAACAGCCGCAGCGCCTCGGGGTTGCGCTCGTCGAGCGGATAGGCGCGCATGAACTCGTCGAGCCGGGCGCGCGCGTCGTCGAACTTCTGGTCGTCGGCGGCGCGCAAGAACGCCGCCATCGCCATCCCCCACTCGGTGTCCACGATCGCGCGCTGCACGCGTTCCCAGTCCTGATGCGCCGGATGCGCCCCGAGATAGTCCTGCCAGGCGACCAGCGCCTCGCTCAGCTTGCCCTGCGCCGCCAAGACGTCGCCGATGGTGGCGCGCGCGCTGGCGAGTTCGGGCAGGTCATCGTCGGCGTGCTCGGCGACGAAGCGGCGATACTCGACGAGTGCTGCATCGCTGCGACCGGCGTGTTGCAGACACTGCGCCACCAGGTAGCGCGCGACCTTGGCTTTGCTGTGCGCGGGGTAGGCGCTGGCGAACGCGGTCAGCGCCGCGACCGCGCGATCGACCTCGGCGGCGTTGGGCTGCGGCACACCGAACGCGAGCGCGGTCTGGTAGGCCGCTTCGCTGGCCTCGTCGCTGGCCTTGGCCATGACGATCAGGTCGGCGAACACGGCGCGGGCGCCGGCGCGATCGCCGGCCGAGGCCTTGGCCCGCCCGAGCAAGAGCAGCGCCTTCAGCTTGCCGCTTGGGACGTCGAGTTCGGCCACCAACGGTTGCAGGCGCTCGATCGCGTTGCCCACGTTGCCCTCCAGCAGCCTCGCCTCGGCCGCGGCGAGGCGGGTCGCGCGCGCCTTCTGCGCCGACAAGCCGAGGTCGAGTGCCAGGTCGTAGAAGGTGACCGCCCGCCCCCACTCCGGCTTCTCGCCGTGCGACGCCTTCTCCGCCAACCCCAAGTAGGTCTCCGCCACCTCTTCTTTGCGCTGATCGCTGATCAGGCGCTCGACCTCGTCGCGGTAGATCGCCGCCGCGTCGCGCTGGTTGCCACTGCTCGACAGCGCGTCCGCTAGCTGAAAGCGCGCCTTGGCGCGCAGGTGCGAGGCCGGATGCTCTTCGAGCAAGCGGCGGTAGGTCGCCACCGCCGCCGGCCCGTCGCCCGCGAGCTGCTGCGCCCGCGCCAGCAGGAGGAGCACGCGTTCCTTTTCCTGTGGCTGGGCCTCGCCGACCGCCTGGCGCAGCTCGACGACGGCGTCTTGGTAGCGGCGCTGGATCAGCGCATCTTCACCGCGGCGCAGCGCATCGCCGATGACAGCGGCGATCAGAGACAAACAGAGGACGACGACAATCGACTTGGTGACACGCTGCATTGCAATCTCGCTCGACAGTGAACCTATCGACATGCCAGGGGGCCGGGGCGAACGGTCCTAACACGTCAAGGGTTCCATGCGGAGTGAGAAAGAGCGGTCACGAGCCCGTCACGCGCCAGCGCCCCCGGCACCCGTTCGAGGTAGGAGAGGAGCAGCCTATAGAGTGCTGCCCGACTCATCGGTCGCTCGGACCGCTTGTCGCCTCGTGCTGCAGCTCGCGCTCGGAAGAGCGGCCCTCCCGTGAGCCCAGCGACCTTCAAGTCGGCGCGGATGGCTTCTGCAGCGACGAAGTTCATGCCAATGGGCCGGTTCGCGTTCCCGCGGCCCTTCTCTTGAATCGCACCTTCCCCGACAGCGCCAAGATCAAAACGCAGCTGACACCGCTTCGTGGCCAACCCGGCCCGCTGCACGGAACAGCCTCAGTACGAGACCGCCGTCACGTCAGCCCGAGCCCCCAACGAGCCGATGTAGGGAGCAACTCGCCGCGCCGTCGGCGTTCCGTCCACCGCAGTCAGGACCCTACAGGTGAAGGTTCTCGTCGCCGATCCCGACCCCAGCACCGCCGACGCTCTGCGCTCGGTGCTTGGCGATCACCTCGCGGTGCTGAGGAGTGTCGACGGCCCGCGTGCGCTGCAGGCCATCCACGACGACGACGAGATCGGCGTGCTGCTGGCGGAGACCCGGCTGGCCGGCCTGTCCGGCATCGAGCTGCTGCGGCGCAGCCGCGCGTTGCGGCCCGACTTGCAGGTCGTGCTGCTGACCGCGTTCGGCACCGTCGAAGACGCGGTCGAAGCGATGCGGGAGGGCGCCGCCGACTTCAAGAGCAAGCCGTTCGAGCCGGACGAGATCTGCCTCAGCATCGAGCGCGCGCTCGAACGCCGACAGCTGGTGCGCGAGAATCACGACCTGCGCGCCGCCCTCGACGACCGCCTGCGCATCGACAATATGGTCGCCACCGACGCGCGCATGCAGGAGATCTTCAAGGTGGTCAAGACGGTGTCGCAGGCGCGCACCACCGTGCTCATCACCGGTGAGTCGGGCACCGGCAAGACGCTGCTGGCGCGCGCGATCCACAACCTGTCAGACCGGCGCGGCGCACCGTTCGTCGAGGTCAACTGCGGCGCACTGCCGGAAGGCCTGATCGAGTCCGAGCTGTTCGGCCACGTCAAAGGCGCGTTCACCGGCGCGGTGAAGGATCGGCCGGGCAAGTTCGAAGCCGCGCACGGCGGCACGATCTTTCTGGACGAGATCGGCACCTCGTCGCCGGGGTTCCAGGTGCGCCTGCTGCGCGTCCTGCAGGACCGCACGTTGGAGCGCGTCGGCGACAGCACCACGCTGCCGGTCGACGTGCGCGTGATCCTCGCCACCAACATCGACCTCGAGCGCGCCGTGCGCGAGCGCACCTTCCGCGAGGACCTCTACTACCGCATCCACGTGGTCACGCTCGAGATGCCGCCGCTGCGCGCGCGCAAGGCCGATGTCCCGTTCCTGGTCGAACATTTCTTGCAGCGCTTCGGCGCCGACGCCGGCAAGCCGGCCAAGTCGGTGGATCGAGCCGCGATGGATGTCCTGGTGCACTATCCGTGGCCGGGCAACGTGCGCCAGCTCGAGAACGTGATCGAGCGGGCCGTCGTGCTGGGTGCCGGCGAAGTGATTTCCGTGGCCGACTTGCCAACCACTTTGCAGACGGCGTCGAAGAGCGCCGTCGCGCACGACGACGACCTCGTGCCAGCCGATGTGCATCTGCAACCCTTGCGCAAGGCTCTGGAGGCCCCGGAACGTCGCATCCTCGAACGTGCCCTGCAGCACCACGGCGGCAACCGCGAGGCCACCGCCCGCGCGCTCGAGATCAACCGCAGCACGTTGTTCAACAAGCTGCGCAAGTTCGGTATCAAGTGAACACGCGCGTTGCCGGCGTGAGCCACACACTCGCTGCGCTTGCGCGGCACCTCGAGCCCGCACACTCGAGGGCCGACCAGGCTGCGCGCCAGTGAAAGCCACGGCATACGAACGCGCCCCTCCTTCAGCTATAACGACAACATCTCGATGCTGCGCCGTACGCTGATCCTGTTCATCGGCTTTGTGCTGTTGGTGCTGGCCGTGACAGTCGGCTACGCCATGTTGGGCCTGTCCGGCCCACGCACGGCCGTGGCTGACGCCGATCGCGCGATCGGTGTCGACAAGCTGGCCGAGGCGGTGCGCCTGTTGGACATCGCCGAGCGCACGCTGACCGCCAAAGAACAAAACGAGTTGCTGCCAGAGATCCTGCGCCGGCGCTACGTGGCGCACCGGAAACTCGGCAACGTGCCGGCGGCGCGCCGCGACGTCGAGACGCTCATGCAACTGACGCGCGGCGCGGATGACAAGACGCTCGCCGTCGATCACCTGGAGATCTTGCTCGAAGCCGACGAACCGGAGTCAGCTCTGGCCGGTGCCACGACTGCACTCGACACCGCCGGTGATGCGGAGCGGCCACGCCTGCAAGAGATCGCCGGGCTAGCCCACCAGGCGATGTACCAGCGCGCCATCAAGCAGATGAGGCTGACCCTGGAGCAGGCGCTGGCGCCGCAGGCACAAAGCCGTGCGGTCGCGGCACTCAAGACCCTGCTCTACCGGCCGCGCGACGACCAGGTAGCGCAGCGCGCCGAGATTCATCTGCGCGAGATTCTGCGCCACGAAGCCGCGGCGCCGGTGAGCTTCGACGCGTTTCTAACCAAGATCGGCGACGTGCGTTCGGGCATCGAGCAGGCCATGGCCCTGTTTCGGCAGTGCCTCGAGAGTGAGTACGCCGAACCTGAGGCGGCATTCCGCGGTCTGACGTTCGCGCTCGAGCAGGGCGGCTACGTCGACGAAAAGCGCGCGATCGAGGACCTGTTCTTGCGGCGCTTCGATCACGGCGCCACCGTGCTCGCCGCGATCTCGACCACCGAGGCCCACTTTGCTGCGGGCCGCTTCGCTGAGGCTACACAAGTCGCGCAGCGCTTCATGCCGCTCGGCAGCGCGCTGGAGCGTGCCGAGCAAGGGCGCTTGCTGCCAGAAGCCAAGCGCCTCATGGTCACGCACGCGCGCGCCCTCGATGCGTTGGGTGACCAGGCGAGCCTGTCTCGTCTGCTGGCTGATGCGCAGGCCGTGCAGGGCTCCGGGTTGCTCTCGATGGCTCCGGAGCACTACCTGATCGCGTGCTTGGCTCAGCGCAAGGACAAGGCAGCGGCCGCAGACCACCTTCGCGTCTTGTTCTGGATGCTGGGCCAGAAAGGGGATGTGGTCTCCGGGCTCGATCTGTACGAGATCGCGATCGAGCTGAAACTGCAGATTCTGCGGGAGCACGGCGACAGCAAGGAGGTCGACGCCACGCTGGACGATTGGGTGAAGGCGCGACCCACCGACCTACGCGCGCGCCGGCTGCGCAGCGAGCACTCGCTCAGCGCGGGTCGTCCCGAGGCCGCGCTGGCCGACGCCGCCGAGCTGCTCAAGCACCCCAGTCGCGACGACGAGACTCTTGCTCTCTACGTGCGAGCCGCAGACGAAGCGGCCAAAGTGTCCGGGCGCGACGCGGTCCAGTTGCTGTTGCGCTTGCGCGCCCGCGGCGTCGATACGCCCACCGAACCACACGACCCGGCCCTGTATTTGGCCCTGGGCGAGTTGGCCTTGCAGCGCGGTGTGCCAACGTTGGCAGCGCGCTGCGGCCACTTGGCGGCGCGCAGTTTCGCGTGGGCCGAGTGGCCAAGTCGGTTGGCGACAGAGGCGTCACTGCAACTCGACCCGATCGAGGCGCTGCGCGCGGCGGAGACGTACCGCCAGTTCCACCCTGACTCAGCCACGGCTCTGCAGCTCTATCGCAAGGCACTCGACAAGCTCGACCGCAACGAACCGGAATTGTTGTTCGACTTGGCCTGTCGCGGCATTCCCGACGCCGCGCTGGCACGCAACCTGCTGACCGCGGCCATCGCGCGTGACCAACGTTTGCTTCTGCCAGGCCTGTGTCAACGCGTGTTGTATCGCTACGGCCGAGACGCGGAAGCCACCCTGCTGGCCGCACGCGGCATGCTGGTCAGCAATCAGCAGGCAGCCGCACGCGACTTGCTGATGAGCGTCCCGACGACGTTTCCAAACGACACCGCCGTGTGCGTGGAAGCCGCCACGCGCTTCCTACTGATCGAAGCCAAGGAGAACCCAACCTCCCCATTGCTCCGGCTGGCTGTGCTTACGCTGCGATTCCACGCCAACGGCGACGTGGAAACGTTGACGCGCGTCGCCGGCGAACTCGAAGAGGCCGGGCAGCCCGAAATGGTCTTGTCGGTGCTCGAACCATTGCTGAACGACGAGACCCACGCCAACAAGCGGAATGGCCGACTGTACACGCTTGCCGGGCGGGCCAGCGTCGCGCTCGACAAGACGTCTCAGGCCGTGGTCTACTTGACCCAGGCCCTCGCCTTCGACGACGGTGCCGGCGCCGCGCCCTCGCTGGCCCTGCTGCAGTCGCTCATGAACAACCGAGACGCCGAGTCAGCCCTCTGGCAACAAGAGGCGGTCGACGAGGCGAGTGCCTGCCTCTTGCTGACCATGCGGCACGCAGACACCGCGGTTCGTTGGGCGCGCGGCCGGCTGCGCGAGTCCAGCCTAGACGTCACCGCCATGCTGATTCTCGCGTTGAGCGGCAACGCCGACGACAAGAAGGGCGTGCCCAACGCCTTCCGCGTCATCGCCCAGAGTGAGGGCAAGGCAGTCCTCAGCACGATCACACTGCTTGCCATGCCGGGCTTCTCGATGTTGGGCGAGAAAGCGGCCCGCGACCTGCATCGGCGGCTGCCCACGAGCGCGATCGCGCACTTTCTGTACGCGCGCGCGCTGGCACTGATCGGCAAGCGCGACGCCGCGGTCACCGAGTTGACCGACCTCACGCAGCGAGAGCCTGGGTTCCTGCCGGCCTACGACGAGGTCCTGAGGATCACCGATGGCGGGTTGCTCGGCGACATCAGCAAAATCGGTCCGCGCATTTCGAACGGCGTGATGACCGCTCCCAACCTGGCGACGCCGCGCATGCGGGCCCTGGTCTGGACGACGCTCGCCAGCCAGATCGGCATGGCGAACAAGGACCCCGCCGCTGCCCTACCCTTGCTGGCCAAGCTGTGGATCCAGTTTCCGCAAGAGTCGCACGCCGGGTTGGAGAGCGTGGCAGCGCTCATCACGCGCGGCAGCGCGGATGACGCGTTCGAGCTCTTGCGGCAGCTCGAGAGCCAGCTACCCGCCACCGAGCGCTCGCGCTTTCTGGACTTCTACTTCTTGCTTGGCGCCCGGCTCGGACGCGCCGACCGCAGCATCGAGGCCGATCTGGACGCCAAGGCCCGACGCCTGGTCGAGGCCAAGGAGCCCTTCGGCGCTGCGGTGCACTACCTCGTCGATCGGTTGGATGCGACGCGGGGGCCACTGCGTCGAGAGAGCGGGGCCTCGGCTGCGATCAAAGAGGCCGACGACCTGCTAGCGCGGCACCTCGAGTTCGTACCTGGCTTCCTCGACCGCAACGTGGCTTGGGTGATGCGGTCCCTGGATCGCTTGCAGCAGCTGGAGTCGCCGGATCAACTGCTCACGCGCATCGACACCCTGCTGCGCCGCGATCCGTCGCTGCTCGATGTCTGGATCCGGCGCGCCCAACTCCTCGTCGCTCGCGGCGACGTCGCCGACGCTCTGGCCAGCTTGCGCTGGATGTCCGACTACCTCAACTACGCGCCAGCGGTGCTGGAGCTTGCCCGCATTGGCGGCCTGCATGACTCGCTAACCCGGGAGGATCTCGACTGGCTCGGCCGCGAGGTGACACCGCAACTGCGCGAGCGCCCCGACGCGGCCCTTCCGTTGGGCCTCTGGGCGATGCGTGAGGGTCGGCTGAATGACGCCGCGGCCCTCCTGGCCCACGCGGCGCCGGGTCCCGACGGCATGAGTCTCTACTACGCCGGCATGGTGGCTCTGCGGCAGCCGGACAACGCGGGCGCCGCACGCCAGGCATTTGCCGACTTCGCGACGCGGTTTCCCACCAGCCCGCGGCACGAATACGCCCGGCATCTCGCGGCGCAGATCGGATGCCTCGAGGCCGCGCAGAGGCCGCCGGCGAGCCCGAAGTAGCCGTACTTGTTCTTGGTCCGGCCCTTGGAGGCCTTGGTTGCTGAAAAGCGTGACGGATGAGTCAAGTTTCTGCCGTTCCCGCTCCCGCGACCCGTCGTGCTTGGCATGAACGAGATCCCGAACGGAACGGGTCGCGGGAGCGGGAGCGGAACAGAAGCGGGTCTGAGGCGAAGCCTCGCTAGCATCTTCGGCCCATGCACGCCCGAGCGCGCAAGCCGACTGTCCCCGTTCGCATCCGGCGCGCCACCGTCGGTGGCAACCACCCCGTGGCCGTGCAGTCGATGACCAACACCGACACGGCCGACATCGAAGCCACCACCAAGCAGGTCTTGGAGCTGTTCCGCGCTGGCTCTGAGCTGGTGCGCATCACGGTCAACCACGAGGCGGCGGCCCGCGCTGTGCCCGAGATCAGGAAGCGGCTCGACGACGCGGACGCCGACGTCCCGTTGATCGGCGACTTTCACTACAACGGGCATCTCCTGCTGCGCCAGGTTCCGGCGTGCGCGAGCGCGCTCGACAAGTACCGCATCAACCCGGGCAACGTCGGGCGCGGCAAGAACCACGACGCCAACTTCGCCACCATGGTGCGCGTTGCCGTCGAGTACCAAAAGGCGGTGCGCATCGGGGTGAACGCGGGCTCGCTCGACCAAGACCTGCTGCTTCTGCTGATGGACGAGAACGGCAAGCGCAAGGAGCCCCTGGATGCCAGCGAGGTGTGGCTGGAGGCGATGGTAGCCAGCGCGATCGACTCTGCCCACGCGGCCGAACAGCTGGGCCTGCCGCGCTCGGCCATCGTGCTCAGCTGCAAGGTCAGCAAGGTGCAAGAACTCATCGCCGTCTATCGCGCGTTGTCGGCGCGCACCGACCACGCGCTTCACCTCGGCCTCACCGAGGCCGGCATGGGCAGCAAGGGTGTCGTGGCGTCGACCGCCGGTCTGGCCGTGCTCTTGCAAGAAGGCATCGGCGACACCATTCGCGCGTCGCTCACTCCCAAGCCGAACGGCGCCCGCACCGAGGAGGTGCTGGTGTGTCAGCAGATCCTGCAGGCCATGGGGCTGCGACCGTTCTTGCCGGAGGTCACGGCTTGCCCCGGCTGCGGTCGCACCACGAGCACGACGTTCCAGCACCTGGCCCAGGAGGTCGAGCAGTTCCTGACCGCACGTATGCCGGTCTGGAAGCGTGACAAGCCGCAGGTCGCTTCGCTCAAGGTCGCGGTCATGGGCTGCGTGGTGAACGGCCCTGGCGAGAGCAAGGCGGCGCACATCGGCATCAGCCTGCCGGGCACCGGCGAAGCGCCGCGCGCGCCCGTGTTCATCGACGGCAAGCACGCCTGCACGCTGGATGGCCCGACGCTGACGCGCGACTTCAAGCAACTGATCGACGACTACGTCGCGCGCATGTGAGCCGCCGGCGCGGCCGGACTTTCTTCGGGCGCGCCCTTGACGAAACCCAGCGTCGGTGCATTCTTATGCCATGGCCGTGCATAAGTATGCGGGGCCGGCCCGTCGCACCCCACCATCCTCGTGACGAACAAAGTCTGCCTCGCCTACTCCGGCGGTCTCGACACCTCGATCATCATTCCGTGGCTCAAAGAGAACCACGGACTCGAGGTGCATTGCGTGGCCGGCGACGTCGGTCAGGGCGACGACGAGCTGAAGGGGCTGGAACAGAAGGCGCTGCGCACCGGCGCTGCCTCGTGCAAGATCGTCGACCTCAAGAACACGTTCCTGGTCGACTACGTGTGGCCCTGCCTGCGGGCGATGGCGGTGTACGAGGGGCGCTACCTGTTGGGCACCAGCATGGCGCGGCCGATCTTGGCGAAGGCGCAGGTGGAGTATGCGCGGCAAGTGGGCGCCACGCACGTGGCGCACGGCTGCACCGGCAAGGGCAACGATCAGGTGCGCTTCGAACTGACCTACATGGCGTTGGCGCCGGATCTGCAACTGATCGCGCCGTGGCGCGACTGGACGATCCGCTCGCGCGAGGACGCGATCGACTACGCGCAAGCGCGCGGCATTGAGGTCGCCGCCCGCAAAGACAAGATCTACTCGCGCGATCGCAACCTGTGGCACATCAGCCACGAGGGCGGTGCCCTCGAGGATCCAGGCAACCCGCCGCCCGACGACGTGTGGATGCTCACGGTCGACGCCAGGAAGGCACCTGACCAGCCGGAGACCGTGTCGCTCAGCTTCGCGGCCGGCGTGCCCACGGGGATCAACGGCGAGAAGCTCGCGCCGGAAGTGATCGTCGCTCGCCTCAACGAGCTCGGCGGCAAGCACGGGGTCGGTCGCGTCGACATCTGCGAGAACCGCTTGGTCGGCATGAAGTCGCGCGGCGTGTACGAGACGCCGGGCGGCACCATCATCCTCGAGGGCCTGCGCACGCTGCGCGCGCTCACGCTGGAGCGCGACACGGCGCGCCTGGCGGAGAAGCTGATGCCCGACTACGCCGACGTCGTCTACACCGGGCGTTGGTTCGCGCCGATCCGCGAGGCGATGGACGCGTTCTTCAGCAACGTCACGCAGAACGTGACCGGCGAGGTCAAGGTGCGCCTCTACAAGGGGCAGGCGACGGCGCTCAGCGCCACCAGCCCGTACTCGCTGTTCTCCGAGGATCTCGCCACCTTCGGCCACAGCCAGAGCTACGACCACAAGGACTCGCTCGGCTTCGTCAAGCTGTACGGGCTGCCCACCAAGGTCGCTGCCGCGGCCAAGCGACGCAACACGCGATGAGCGACCAGGCCAAGCTCTGGGGGGGCCGGTTCGAAGGCAGCGTCGATCCGGCGTTCGATGCCTTCAACCGCAGCCTGCCCTTCGATCAACGGCTGTGGGCCGAGGACATCGCCGGCAGCGTCGCGTGGGCCGAAGCCTTGTGCGGCGCACGCGTGCTCACCACAGCGGAACGCGACCAGCTGGTGACCGCACTGCGCGCGCTGCACGCGGACCTGGCGCGCGACAAGAGCCGACTGTCGACATCGAACGCCGAAGACGTGCACAGCTTCGTGGAGCTGGCGCTGCAGGACAAAGTCGGGGCGCTGGCGCGCAAGCTGCACACCGGGCGCTCGCGCAACGATCAGGTCGCCACCGACCTGCGCCTGTGGTGCAAGACCGCGATCGACGGCGTGCGCGCGCGCGTGCGCGACGTGAGCGGCGCGTTGCTGGACCTCGCCGAACAAACTGCCGACCTGCCGCTGCCCGGCTACACCCACCTGCAAAGAGCCCAGCCGATCACCGCCGGTCACCATGCGCTCGCCTACGTCGAGATGCTGGCGCGCGACGACAGCCGTCTGCGCGACGCGCGCGCGCGGCTCGACGTGTCGCCACTCGGCGCGGGCGCGCTCGCCGGCACCGCGTTCGCCATCGACCGCGAGCAGCTCGCCAGCGCGCTCGGCTTTGCCAGCGCGACGCACAACAGCCTCGATGCGGTGAGCGATCGCGATTTCGCCGCCGAGATCGCGTTCGCCTGCAGCTTGGTGATGACCCACCTGTCGCGCTTGGCCGAGGATTGGATCTTCTTCTGCTCGTACGAAGCGGGGTTCCTGCGGCTGAGCGACACGATCGCCACCGGCAGCAGCCTGATGCCGCAGAAGAAGAACCCCGATGCGCTCGAGTTGATCCGCGGCAAGACGGGCCGCGTGTATGGCGCCCTGCACACCCTGCTGGTCGCGCTCAAGGGCATTCCGCTGGCCTACGACAAGGACCTGCAGGAAGACAAGGAAGCCCTGTTCGCCGCCGTCGACCAGACGAACGCCTGCCTGCAGATGGCAGCGCTGGTCGCGCGCAACGTGAGCTACGACCGCGCGCGTTGCGAAGCCGCGGCGGGCCGCGGCCACATGAACGCGACCGACCTCGCCGACCTGCTGGTGCACAAGGGGGTGCCGTTCCGTGACGCGCACGCACGCGCCGGCGCGGTGGTGCGCGCCGCCCTCGAGCATGGCGTGGAGATCGAAGACCTCCCTGGCGACGTGCTGCAGAAGCTCCTGCCCGAGATCGATCGCGACCTGCGCCGCGAGATCTCGGTGGCCGCCGGACTCGCGCGGCGCGCCGCCCTCGGCGGCACGTCGCCTGCCCGCGTGCGCGGCGAGATTGCCCGTTGGCGCCAAACTCTGACCCATCCATGACCAAGACCTCCCCCAAGCAGAAGCCCTCGGTTGTTGCGCGCAAGGCCGCGGCGCCGCCCATCGTCGTGCGCAGCGCTTGCGTCGACGACGTGCCGCACATTCTCGAACTCGTGAACAGCCTGGCGCAGGAACAGGTGATGCTGCCGCGCTCGCCGATCTCGGTGTATGAGGGCGTCCGCGACTTCGTGGTGGCCGAGGTCGACGGTGTGTTCGCCGGCTGCGGCGCGCTCAAGGTGGTTTGGGCCGACCTCGCCGAGGTGCGGTCGCTGGCGGTGGCGAAGAACGTGCAGAAGGGCGGCATCGGCCGCGCGCTCGTCGATCGCATCGTGCGCGACGCCGAAGAACTCGGCGTGCCGACGCTGTTCGCGTTCACCTACGTGCCAGTCTTCTTCGAAAAGCTCGGCTTCAAGATCGTGCCGAACGAGAGTCTGCCGCACAAAGTGTTCAGCGACTGCATGCACTGCCCCAAGTTCATGGCGTGCGACGAGATCGCCATGGTGCGACACCTGCGCCCGCTCGATGCCGACGAAGAGAAGG
>JANPER010000177.1:0-18270 GCA_031423015.1 Planctomycetota bacterium
CCAAGCGGGGTATCAGAAGTCCGTGAGGCGGCGTGAGCCGCGCAGCGGAGAGCAAGCACGCGGGCCGCAACATGAAGTGAAGCCTGCAGCCTCGACAGATAAACAATCCGTTGGCCGAGCCGCTCATGTCACGGCGAAGGCAACACGGGATGCGCAACGCTCGGAGATGGGCGCATCACGCGACGGCGGGGTACTGGGAGCAGCACGCGTGCAAGGTCGAGAACGGAACACGAGAGACCCGTCTGCGCCGCCGATGTCGCGGCAAGGGCTACCGGATAAGGCAGTGCCGAAACCGATGCCTGCGCAGCGGGAGTCCGAGGGGGCAGTAGTACCGTCGAACACAGCGCGAGCTGCGTTCACGAACGCCGCGCAGAACAACGCGGCGGGAGGGAAGAGCCCCTGCGGTGGTCATGTTGACGAGGCAGGTAAGGGCGAGGGCATGGCCGACTCGATCGGTCCCAACCAACCCCCCGCGCATTCGCGCGAGGACAAAGTCCGACGACTGCAACGGCAACTGTGGGCCGCGGCCAAGCGAGCACCGGGTAGACGTTTTCACGCGCTGTATGACCGCATCCACCGGAGTGACGTCCTGTGGGAGGCGTGGGAACGGGTGCGACGGAAACGCGGCTCGGCTGGGCTCGATGCTCAGTCGATCGCGGCCGTCGAGGAGATCGGCGTCGGCCGCTTCCTGGAAGCGATCGGCGTTGAACTCCGCGCAGGCGAGTACGTGCCGCGAGCGGTGTTGCGGCGCTACATCCCGAAGGCTGATGGAAAGAGGCGGCCGTTGGGCATCCCGACGGTCCGGGACCGAGTGGTGCAGATGGCGGCGAAGCTGGTGTTGGAGCCGATCTTCGAGGCAGACTTTCTGCCTTGCAGCTACGGCTTCCGCCCCAAGCGAAGCACGCTGATGGCGCTGGAGACCTTGAGGAAGCTCGGGGCCAAAGGTGGTCATCACGTGTTGGATGCCGACATTCGTGACTACTTCGGCAGCATCGACCACGCGAAGCTGATGCGACTCGTGGCGAAGCGAGTCTCGGATCGGCGGGCGCTCAAGCTGATCCGCCAGTGGCTCACGGCGGGCGTGATGGAGGACGGCGAAGTGCGCGCGAATCTCGCGGGCACTCCGCAGGGCGGGGTGATCTCACCCTTGCTGTCCAACATCTACCTGCACGTGCTCGACACGCTGTGGATGCGTCACAGTGCTCCCCTCGGAGAACTGGTGCGCTACGCAGATGACTTCGTCGTGATGTGCAAGACGAAGGCGCAGTGCGAGGAGGCCGAGCGACGCATCCGTGTGATCCTGGAGCGACTCGGTCTCGAGCTACACCCCGAGAAGACGCGACGAGTGGACCTGTACGACGGCAAGGAAGGCTTCGACTTCCTCGGCTGCCACCTGCACAAGCGCCTGAGCGGCGCGATCTGGGAGCGCGAGCGGCGACGCTTGTACTTCTTGCATCGTTGGCCGAGCGTGCGTTCGATGAAGCAGATCCGGCAGAAGGTGAGGGAGCTGACGCCGAGGGGGCGATGCCACGCGGACCTCCGCGCGGTGATCGTCGACCTCAATCCCGTGCTGCGCGGCTGGGGCAACCACTTCCGCACGGGGAACGCGGCCAAGCGATTCAACCAAGCCGACACGTTCGTCTGGCGACGACTTCGTGCGCTGCGTATGCGGCGCAAGGGTCGTCACCTGCGAGCTGGCGAGGCGGAGCGCTGGACCCGCGACTACTTCCACCACCTGGGACTGCACCGTCTGCGCGGCACCGTGCAATACCCGGAGCCAGCACAAAGCCGCGAACCCGAGAGGCCACCGGTAAGCCGTGTGCGGGAAATCCGCACGCACGGTTTGAAAGGGGGTCTTGATTCACCTCTTCGCCCAACGTGGAGAGAAGGATAAGGATCTACCAATGCCTGATCGCGCCCTTGCCTGGCGTTGCTTGTCCCGAGTCGCTTTAGCGGTCGGTCTGCACGTCGCCGCTCTCGCCGCGCAAGATCAGCCGGTCGTTCGACTCGACCTGGCTGGCCCGCCAGCGCTTCTCCTGGCAGACGGCCGCAACCTCGTCGGCGACCTGCAGCACGCGGTCGCGGTGCCTGGCCTGCTCGATCTGCGCGACGAGCGCGCGCATGTCACGTTCGGACCCGACCCGGCGCTCGGGATCACACAGGCGCAGTCGTTCACCCTCGAGATGGAAATGCGCACGCGGCGCGGCGGCTTTGGCACCGTGCTCATGTGCCGGCAAGGCGACGTCGTGCACTACAGCGTGACGATCGGGCGCACGCTGGGGCACGTTGCGTTCGAGCCGTGGTCGTGGCAGCGCGACAAATTGCTGTCGAACGGCAGGCTCGACGATGGTGTGTGGCACACGGTGACGGCGGTGTACGACAAGGACAGCGGTCGTTTCGGGTTGTTCGTCGACGGCACGCCGCACGCGGTGCGGCCGGTCGACACGCTGTTCGCCGGGTCGCCGTCGCCGTCGCTGCGCTTGGGGCACAACCTTGACCCCGGCGTTCAGCAGCCGTTCGGCGGCGAGATTCGCCGGCTGACCCTCGTGCACGGCGTGCCGAGTCCCCTGCTGGCGCAGCTGCCCGTCGTGCTCAACACGCGGATCCTGTCGCCGTCGGCGCAGCAGACGGCGCTGTCGGCGTGGCTGGCGTACGCGCGTCGCGCGCGGCCGCCGCAGGCGAACTCGCGTGCGGAATGGGCGCAGGAAGCGCAGCGCATCCGGGCTCGCGTGCAGGACGCGTGTGGGTTGTGGCCGCCGCCCTATGCCAAAGACAGCGGCCGGTTGGCGGGGCGTGCTTCGCCGCTGTCTGGCGCCGACGACGCGGAGCCGACCGACTTCGTCGCGTTCAAGCCACAACTCGATCTCGCCGTCACCGAAGGCGGCACGCTGCAGCGCGAGCGGCACTCGGTGACGCGTCTCTACTGGCAGACGTTTGCGGACTACTTCGCCAGCGGCTGGCTGTATCGGCCGCACCCTGCCCCGAGCGAGCGTGCGCCGGCGATCTTGTGCCCGCATGGCCATTGGCAAAACGGCGCGCGCAATCCAGTCGTGCAGTCGCGCTGCATCGCGCTGGCGCAGCAGGGCTACGTGGTGTTGGCGGTCGACTCGGTGCACGTCTACGACGATCGCATCGGGCTGTCGCCGTTGTCGGTGATGACCTGGAACAACCTGCGCGGCCTCGAACTCTTGCGCGCCCGCACCGACGTCGACGCCGCGCGCATCGGCTGCACCGGCGCGTCGGGCGGGGCTCAGCAGACGTACTACCTGACGGCGCTCGACTGTGGCCTCGCCGCGGCGGCGCCGGCGGTGATGGCGTGCCACTTCGAGGACATCCTCACCGAAGCCGAAGTGCACTGCGCGTGCAACCACACGCCGCACCTGCTGCGCGCCGCCGACATGCCGCAGATGGCGGCGGCGTTCGCGCCGCGGCCGCAGTTCTTCTTGACCGTCACCGGCGACTGGACGCGCCGCTTCCATGCGCATGGCTTTCCCGCGGTGCGCGCCACCTATCAACTGTTCGGCGCTGGCGATGCCGTGTCGCTGCAGCAGTGGGACAAGGAGCACGCCTACGATCAGGAGATGCGCGAGGCGGCGTATGCGTTCTTCGCTGGCGCGCTTCGCCACCAGCCGAACGCCGCGCCGAAGGAGCCCGACGGCGGCGTCGCGACCGAAACCGTGGCCGCGCTCGACGCGCTCGATCGCACCGCCCTGCGCCAGCAACCCGGCGCGATCGCGGCCGAGTTCCAGACTCGCTTGATGGCGCCCCGGCCGCGTGCCCCGGCGGCGGTGCTGAGGACTCTGCGCGCGCTGTTCGAGTCGGAGCCGCCGACCGGTGGTGTGCCGCAGCAGGTGAGGGTGCTGGCGCTGCCGGCCGGCGAGGCGGTGGGTTGGTCGTTGCCGACGCAAGATGGCATGTCCCTGCCGGTGCTGGTGCTGCATGCGAATGCGGCCCCGGCCGCGACGGGCAAAGCGTCGGCCGTGGTCGCCGTGTTGATTGGCGAGCACGGCAAGTCGGACGTGGTGACCGAACGCCACGCTGAGATCGTCGACTTGCTGCAGCGGGGCGTGCACGTCGTGATCGCCGACGTGCGCTACGTCGGTGAACTCGACCTCGGTAAGGCGTGGCGCGATCTGTACGGCCGCATGCTCGGGCTCGACGAAGGCGTGCTCGCGGTGCACGACCTGCGCCGGGTCGTCGCGTCGTTGCCCGCGCTCGGTCTGCCGACCAAGCCGCGCGTCGCCGTCGTGGGCTTCGGCGATCGCGGCGCGGTCGCACTGTTCGCCGCCGCGCTCGATGCTGACATCGCTTGCGCGGCCGCGCCTGACCGAGGTTCCAACTACCGGGACATCGCCCGCCGCCCGCTGATCAGCCGCATCCTGTTGCACGCCGACCTCGATGACGTCGAAGCACTGCTCGGCACGCGCGCCTTGGTGAACGCCGCGGCCACGCCCGCCGCGGTGGCCGAGGCTCTGCGCTAGTCAGGGTGGCCTCAAGTCGAGACCCCTCGCGCTCCGAAGTGTTCAGTTGTCCCCCCCTGTGGACCCTACAGGGACCCGACGCGGAGGCCTCGACATGGCGGCAAATGACAATGGACTAGCGGAACGGCGTCGCGACGACCGGCAAGCGGTCGCCGGAGCGGTGCGGGTGCGGCTGCCGACGCAGGACGTGGTGGGACCAGGCGAGAATGTGTCCGCCGAGGGCCTGTTCTTCGTGATCACCGGAGCCTTGGAGGTCGAGGTCACTCTGCCCGGCGAGTCGCTGGTGCGCCGGGGCGAACTGGTGCGCGTCGCGGCGATGAGCGAGGGTCGCGTGGGCATCGCGATCAAGTTCCCAACGACCAGCGCTGCGGGCTAGGCCTGCGCGCCGAAGGGCGCGCGCGGTAGACTTTGGGCTGCATGAGCAACCTGCGCGACCAGCTCAAGAAGGCCAACCTGCTGTCGAGCAAGGACAGCAAGCGCCTGGCGCACGAGGAGCGGGTGCACCGCACCGAGGTGGGCCGCGAGGGCGTCGACCAGGAGCAGCGCGCCCGTCAGCAAGAGATCGAACGGGTGCGCGCCCTCGAGCGCTCGCAGACCAAAGCGCAGCAAGCGCAGATTGAAGCCGAAAGACGCAACGCTGAGGAACGTGCTGCCTGCGAGCAGATCCTGGCGCAAGACGTCGTCCGGCCCGGACACGGCCGCTTGCGCTTCTTCTTCGAGACCGAGGAAGGCTTCTTGCCGTGGCTCGAACTCAGCGAGGTGGACTTCAAGCGCGTGCTGTCCTCGGAGTTTGCGATCGTGCGCGTGGGCGGGCGCCGCACGCATGACTACCGCTTGCTCGCGGTGCCTGCGGCCAAGCGCGTGGCGCGTCTGTTTCAAGATCGCGTCGTCTGGTGGCCGCCGGCGGCTGGTCAAGCGTGACACGAGCCCTGGTGGGAGCGGCGGCAGCGGTCGTTCTCGCCGCGGCCTTTGTCTCGCTTTGGCTGCGGGAAGGCCAGGGGTCGGTCGTCGCCCTGCCTTCTGTCGAGCCGGCGGACGCTCCGGCGCCCGCGCAGCTGACGGTCGACGCGGTGGTGCGGGGGGTGCGGCTGCCCGACGAGCTGCATCGTCGCTACCCGCCGCGCACCCGCGTGGCCTTTGCCACGAGCCTTGACCCACGCGACTTCACCGTTGGCATCGGCTGCCCCGGCGGGGGCTTCCTCCCGCTCCTCAATGGCGTGCCGGCCGCACAACCGCTGCACCGCAACCTAGAGTCCGATGGCCCCGTGCCGCTAGTGATTGGCAAATTCGTCGATGAGGAAGGCAGCGACTGGTATGTGCACGCCGACGGCTCCGAGACGACGACGCGTTGGACGTCGGTCGTGGTCGAAGGAGTGGCGCGGCGTGATGTGCGCACGGATCACACGGTGCCAGCGCGGGCTGAGCACGGCTTGTCGAACGGGGGGTCGGTCGATCTGCCACCGACGAAGCCGAGCAAGCAGTGATCGACAGCTTGGCTGGCGTCGCCGGCGGGTGATGAGACGCACAACCTGAGGGCGGATCCAGGGCGTGGCGCGGTAGACTTCGCGAACGGTTCGCCCGTCCCCGCCGACCCTCCCCAGCGATGCATTCCTCCCTCCTCATGCTATCCGCGGCATTGTGCTTCCACGCCGTTGGGGTGGCGCAGAACACGACCGAGTGTGTGCGCAACAACGAGCCGTACTTCGTGCAGAGTCTGCAACGGCATCCGGTCACCGGCATCGAGCGTGCGCACCCGCCGTCGGTGCCCGCGGGATACGTGCCCGGTGGTGGCGGAGTTGCGGCGGACACCTACGCCTTCAAAGTGATCCCGGGCGACGTGCACCGGCGCGGTGAGCCGCGTCGCATCGCCGGGTTCCACTACCTGGCGCGCAACTCGAGCGCGACCGTTGGTCGCAACACGTCGTCGTACCTGTTCGAGTTCGATCTGCGTCCCACCGTGTTTCGTGCCGGTGGTGGGCTCAACCCCGACTTCAGCCGTTCGTTGCTCAACGTGCCGAGTCAGTCCGGCGGGGGCGCCACCAACGCGTATCACGTGTATACGACATTCACGCCGCTGCGACTGACGGTCAACGACTGTGCGATGACGTTGAAGTATCGCGGCGGCGAGAACGACGACAAGGATGCCAACGCGGCGCAAGGACCTTCGCAGTGCACGGCGTCGTCGTGGATGGACGGCCCGATGCCGTTCACGCCGGACGGCCACGGGCACGGTGGCGCGTTTGCCCACAACCTCGATCCGAGCTTTCACCTGTGGGTGTCACTCCTCGAGTCCGACCCCGTTTGCAACGTGTGGTCGAACTGGGGCAAGCAGCGCGACATCCCGCGCAATCCGCCGCTCAAGGGTCACTCGCTGGGCACCTATTACTCAGATCTGTGGCGCGGGGCAGGCCCTTTCGAGTTCGGCTTCGATGTCGATGGTGGCACCGCACACGCTGGCCGCTTCGCGGTGCCCTTGTTCAACGTTGGCGCCGCGTTCCGAGCCGCGTTCCCGTTCGGCCCGGTCACCGTCGAGGTCGATCCAACGAACCCAGCGCTGACGCTGCTCCACGGCGTCGGGGGTTTCATAGGGCTCACCAACGGCGCCGGCCGTTTCCAAACGCCCCGGCTAGTCGTGCCATCGAGCCTGGCCGGCGTGCGCGGGCGCTACCTTGGGGTCGAGTACTTCCTGCTCGACGGTCGCTTGTCGTTGGTCGCATCGACCGCGGCGCAGTGGGTGTTGATCAACTGAGGGCGGGGGGCAGCGTGTCGTTGCGCGAGCGCGTCAGCCGGTCGCTGGCATGTCGAACACGCTGACCAAACCGTGACGGCGCCAACCGACGGCGAGCAGCCATGTCCTCGCGTCGGTGATTGGGCGGATGTGTGCCTCGATGCCCGCGAAGCGGACAGTCTCTTTCCAGCCGTCGAACCAAGGACCTGACGTAAACGTGTCGACGAGCGCGGCCACGTGCACATGCCGTCCATCGCGCTGGTGCTTCTTGCCGTTGCCGAGCACATACACAAGGCAGTTCTTCACCTCGCGCGGGGTCTTCAGGATGCGGTCGTGGTAACGATCGGCGAAGACCTTGCCGCCGCGCTGCCACAGCTTGTTGAGCGCCTTGGCGATGCGGATCAGCAGCCCTTGCAACCCGCGCGTCATCGACGCGCGGTCCTCGGCCTCGACGAGCATGTGCAGGTGATCGTTGAGTACCGCGTAGTGCACCAGGCGGAAGCCGAAGCGATCGCAGCCCGCGGCAAACGCTGCCCGCAACGCGGCGTATTCGCGCCCCTTCCGAAGCAGCGGTAATCCCGCCGCGACCTTCACCGTCACATGCGCCGGGAACCGCCCCGCCATCTCGCCACGCGGCCGATGCGCCACCCCAGCCACCTCGCCCTTCGGCTTCCGCCCCGCCCCAGGCCGCCACCCGCCCCGCTGCTTGAACGGCAGCATGCCCTTCGCCACCCGCATCCGCCGCGACGTCTTCGACTGCACCTTCAGCTTTGGACTCATGTCTTAAACCACGATTGTCGTTACCCTAAGTGATTGAGCACAGGTTACGGCATTGACGCCAACACGTCCACGAACTTCTCGACAATCCCAGGCCACCCCAACAAATACAGACGTATGTCCCGCATGCGACACCCGTGCTCGCCCGCTCCCGCTCCCGCTCCCCGACGAACCGGATTGTCCACCCATGCGCCCGAGCCCCCAGCCTGCCCGTCGCCCCGGTCGGTCGCTCGCACGGGCGCGGCGGCTTCCTTCCAGCTGACGCTCTCCTCCTCGTTCGTCTAACTCATCAACTGCTGCCGCCGCGCGCGGGCGACCGACCGGGGCGGCGGGCAGGCTGGCCTGCTCGGAGCTTTGGGAGGGAGCTGCAGTCAGTCAGTCAGGCGCAACCCAACCCAACCCAACACAACACGAACCAACCCGGCCACCGCCACAGCCTACGCACCCCGCTGCCGCCCAGCGACCTCACCTGATCTGCGCCGACGGCCAGCGCAGCGTCTGATGACACCGATCACAGTGGTCGACCCAGCCCAGCGGGATGTGCGGCGGATTCGTGGTGCGCTCGACGTCGTCGCGGTGACAGCTCACGCACGCCACGTCCGTCGGCACGAACTCGCCGGCCAGCGCGCCCACGTGGCAGCGGTGACACGCCGTGTTGGCGTGCGCGCCGGTGAGCGGGAAGCGCGTGGTCTGGTGCCGTTCGAACTGCGCCACCGCGCGCCAGCTCACCTCGGTGTGACACGCCGCGCAGTCGTTCCCCACCTTGCCGAAGTGCACGTCGTCGTGGCAACCGGCACAGCCGCGCGCCTCAAACACCGCCACTGGCCCGCGGTCGTTGTGGCAGCGCAGGCAGCGGGCTTGCGCGTGCGACCCGCGCAGCGGCACCCCGGTTTCCTTGGCGTGATCGAACGCGAAGCTGGCGCGCAGCTCCTGCCACTCGCTGCCCAGGTGGCAGAGATTGCAGTCGGCGGGGAACGTGTCGTGCGGTAGCACCGGGCCAAGGCCCGACCACCAGCGGTGCAGCTCGGCGGTGCCTTGGCCTGGGGTCACGCACGCGACCAGGATGGCGGCCAGCGCAAACGCGAGCGCCGGCAGCGCGCGACGAGGACGATGCGAGAACGCCATGTCAGAAGCTCCTCTGCAAGTAGAACCCAGCGGCCAAGGCGGTGTCTTTGTCCCACAGGTGCGCGCCCGCATGCGCGGTGAGGTGCCAGAACGAATCGAGTTCGAAGCTGCGCGTCGCGTACACCCGGTGCTGGATCAAGTCGTCGCGGTCGGCGGTGAAGCCGTCGAAGTGGTGGTTGCTGATCTCGTACAGCGCGTCCCAGCGGCCGTTCTCGGTGGTGCGACCGACGGTCACGCGCGCGCCCATGTGGCTGCCGACCCGACCCGCGTTGCCGAACACGGTCACGTCGACGTTGCCGTTCTCGAACAGTGCGCCCTGCACGTCGAGGCCGAGGTCGAGCGCGGCGCCGTCCGTGGTCTCGTCGTCGAACAGGCTGAACTGGCCGTGCGCGCGGTGCTTCTGCTCGCTCACGAACGACCAGCCGGTGAACGTCAGCCGGTCGTAGCGATCGTTGCGGATCTCGCCGGGAATCACCGGCCCGTGCGCGTCGCGCAGTTGCGCCGGGAAGCGCAGCCGCCGGAACGCGACATCGAAGCCGGCGCCCGATTCGAAGCGCCGGCCGGCTGACGCGAACGCTTGTGTCAGCTCGACGCCCTGGCCCTTCACCGCGTCGCGGTTGCTGCCGGTGTAGAGGTCGATACTCATCGAGGCGCGCAGGTCCCAGCCATCGGTCGGCAGGCGACGCGCGTCGAGCACGATGAGATCGCGATCCGACTTGCCGCGGTGGAAGGTCTTCTGCACCGCCGCGGTGGCTGACAGCGTCTCGCGCGCGTCATCGACCCAGCGATAGAAGCCGGCGAACTGCAGGTTCTCGCCGGTGTGCATGTCGTGGTCCAGTTCGGGCAGGAAGCCAACGCTGCCGCCGTAGCGGTGGCCGTTCTCACGCCGCTCGCTGTACGCCAAGCCGTCGAGCAAGCCGAGCTGCGGCACGTCGGCCTGTAGGAAGCGACCCACCTGCCAGCGCGTGGGCGTGAAGCGCGTGCCGCCTTCTTCGTACGACAGTTCGCGCACCGTGAGGTCGGCCCCGTCGACGTCGCCTTCGGTGCGATAGTCGAACTCGCCGTCGAAGCGCATGCGCCCGCCGCGCTGCCACGGGTTGTCGAGCCAGGCGTCGACGCCGGTGCGCAGCAGCGAGTTGTTGAAACTGTCGACGTTCGTGTAGTTGAGTTCGGCGAAGGTGAAGAAGCGGCCGCCGAACCGGGTGTGCCGGTCTTTGGGATCGACCGGTCGGACTTGGGACAGCAGGGGTTTGTCCTGCGTCCAGCCCTCGTCCTTGTTCTTCCAGTCGGTGCGCTCGCGTGCCGTGGGTTGCTGGTCGGGCGGTTGGTCTGGCTGCGGTCGCGTCGGCTGTGCGGTGCGACGCCGCGCCGCCGGCACGAACACTTCGCCGCGCGTACCCGGCGTCGGCGTGAAGCTGCGGTCGTCGATCTGCACGACGGCGCTGCGTTCCTCGACGCGCGCTACGGTGCCGCGGTACTCACCGCCCGCGCGCGGACGGAACAAGACGGCGTCGCCGACGGCGACTCCGTCGGCCTGGCCGCGATCGACGACAACGCTCGCGCCGACGCCGGTCGAAACCACGCGAAGCTCGAGACGCTCGCCAGGATCCTGCGCTGCGGCGCTACGGAGCAGCGCGAGCGCGGACACGATGTAGACGACTCCGCTGTTGCGAGTGATCATTGGCCCCTCCGCGGGCGGCGACGCAGTTGCTCCTCGTGTTTGCCGTGGCAGTCGACGCAGGCGTGCGGCAGTGGCCGATAGCGCGCGACGTCGCGCTCGCCAGTGTGTCCGCCGGTGTGTCCGCTGATGCGCTCGGCCTTGTGGCACGCGGCGCAGGCGACAGCTTGGTGCGCGTCGCCGAGCACGAAGCGCGCGTCCAGGTTGTGGTTGAACACGAGTGACTTGAAGTGCAACGGTTGATGGCAGCGGGCGCAGTCGACGCGGCCGTCGACGACGAACTGGCCGCCATGTGGGTCTTGGTGGCAGTCGGCGCAGGCGCCGCCTTTGGCGCGCGCGAAGCTGCGCGTGGGCTCGATCGACGACGTTCCGCCGTCGGCCGATGGCAATGGCGCGTGACAGCCGCTGCACGCCACCTTGCTGTGGCTTTGGTCGAGCGCGAAGCCCGTCCACTTGCCATGCTCGAACGTGGTCGGCAAGGCGCGGAACGAGGCTTCGCCGTGACAGCGCGCGCAGCCGCTGCGGCCCGCAACTTCGGCCGGCAGGTGCGCGCCGTCGAAGCGGCCTGCGTGCGGATCCTGATGACAGCGCACGCAGCCGGCTCGCGGCAAGAATCGATCGGCGACGCGGCCAAAGCTGCGCCCGTGCGCGTCCTTCGCCTGACGTTGCCCATGACACGTGTCGCACGTCGCTTCGGCGTGGCTGCCATTCAAAGCGAAGCCGGTCCACGCGCCGTGGTCGAAGCCAGGCAACGGCTTGTTGAACTGAGTCGCGGTGTGGCAGTGCGCACAGTTGCCGTGCGCGATCTCGGGGCGCGTCGAGAGCGCCTCGGCGAAGAAGCCATCGTGCGCGTCGGCGTGACAGCCGTCGCACTGCGCTGTCGTGCCGCGGAACGTGCGGGGTTCGCGGGGCGTGGGTTGCAGGTGACATCGATGGCAATCGGCGTCGAGGTGGCTGCCTTGCAGCGGCAGCGCGGCGAGCGCGTGCTGGGCGGTGGTGAATACGTGCGGCGCAAAGTGAGTCCGCGCGTGACAAGCGATGCAGCCCCCGACGGCCAGCGGGTCGTCGGCGAATTGACCAGCGTGCGGGTCTTCGTGACAGGCGCTGCAGTCATCGGCGCCGCGGCCGGGATGGCGCATCGCAAAGCTGGCGCCTTGCGGGCCATGGCACTGCGCGCAGGTGGCCTGGTCGTGCGGTGGCGTCAGCGCGTGGCCGCCGAGCGCGTGTTGTGCCGGGGTCAGCAGCGATGCCGCGGCGGCGAACGTGGTGTGGTCCGGTTCATGGCAGCTCGCACAGCCGTCGGCGGCGCCGACGGTGAACGCCGGCCGATGCGGTGAGGTGTGACAGTCAACGCAGGTGCGTGCTTGTGTCTGTTGACGCGAGCCAACCAGATCGAGCGAGTGTGCCGTGTCGCTGCCGTGGCACGTCGCGCACGCGACGCCTTGGTGTCCACCGACGAGCGGCAACACCTTGTCGTGCTCGGGCGCGATGAGCTGGCGGAACGAGTCCTGGCCGTGGCAGGCCGCGCATGCGAGCTGCATGCGATCCTGATGCGGATCGTGATGGCACGTGGTGCACGTCTGCTGCAGGCCAAGGAAGCGGCGCTCGCCCGGCGGCAGCACGGCAGCGTTGGCGAGCAGATGGCACTGCGCGCAGGCTAGCTCGGCGTGGCGCCCATGCATGTCGAAGCCGATCAAGCCGTGATCGAACGTGTTCGGATCGCCGACGCCGGCCTGCGCGAAGCTCACCGAGTTGACCAACGGGAAGTCGCCGCCGTGGTGCTCGGAGTGGCACATGGCGCACTGGCTGGCGCGCTGGGTACCGAGCCGGCCGTGCACGCCGTTGCCGTTCTCGAGTTGTGCCTTGATCGGCGCGTGACACGTAAGGCACGACTCGGTCATCGACGAGAACAAGCCGCCATGACACTGGCGGCAGCTCTGGCCACCGTTCAGCTCGGCGAGCTGGCCGTGCACGGTGGCAACCGGCCCCGGCGCGCTGCGGCCCAGATCCGACAGCGCCACCAGCAGCACGATCACCGCCGACGCGATCGCGATCCACGTGCGTGGGTTGCGCCAGGTCGCGCGCGCGCTCATGCACCACTCTCCCACATCTGACCGTAGCGCAGCGCGTTCACCACGTGCACGACGATGAGTAGCACGAGCAGCGCGGCGACCCAGCGGTGCAGGAAGCGCCAGGTGGAAAGCAGCCCGCGCAAGTCTTCGAAGTGCGCCGCGGCGAGGCTTGCGCGGTGCGCGCGACCTGCCAACGCGAGCGCCGAGACGACCTTGTCGCGCGGCACACCCTGCGCCTGCGCGGCGCAGCGCAGGCGCGCCAGCATGCGGCGGCGATCGCGTTCACCCGCGAGCAGGCCCCAGACGCGACCGAGCAGCGTGCCGTTCCACTGCCGGTGCGCGATGGTCGCGTCGATCTCGCTGCGCGCGGTCGTGGCGAACGCCCGCGCCGTGCCGTCCCAGTCTTGCGTGCTGCGCTCGAGTTGCTGCTTGACCTCGACCAGCTCCAGTTCGCGCCCGTTCGCCGCGCGCGGCACGTAGGCGTAGAAGTAGCGGCCGATGGCGCCGGTGATGACCAGCAACACGAGCGCCCAGAACGCGTGCCCACCGGGCGTGTCGCGCGGCGTCAGCGCGGCGTGGGTGAACGCACACGAAAGGGCGAGGACGCCGGTTGCGACGTGGCTCGTCATCCAGGTGCGCAGCGAGCCGAACGTGAGGCCCAGTCGACCGGCGCGGCGCAGCAGGTAGAGCAGATTGACGGTCACGAGCGCGACCGCGGCGATCCCCAACGCCAGGCCGAGGTTGCGGCCTGGGCGCAGCAGCGCGTGCTTGTCGTGCGTCGGCCGCAGCGGCAGCGCCAGCCGGTAGTAGTCGAAGTGCCAGAGCACGAAGGCGAGCGTGGCAAGCGCGATGACGAGACCCGCAAGGGTGGCGCGCCGCCAACCGGTGCCTTGGGTCGTCGGCTGACGGGTTGGCGGATGATGCGCCGGGTCGAAGGACACGCCGGCGCGTTCGAGCAAAGCAAACGGCGGCTTGCCGCCCACCAACACGAAGACGTCGTCGTTCGGCAGGGTCAGTCGGCGGGGCTGGCTTTGTCCCGGTTCGCGCACCGCCAGTTCGACCGTGGTCTTGGTGATGCGTTCGACTTGGCTGGCGAACAGCACGCGCACGCGCCCTGCCTGCGTCGCGGCGTCCAAACGCGCGGTGTTGCGCGCGCGCACGCGGAAGAAGCTGTCCTTGCGATACGACAGCGTGACCTGCGTGCCACTTTGCTCCGCCAGCGCGAGCGCGGTTTCCACCGCGCTGTCGCCGCCGCCGACCACGAGGACGCGCCGGCCTCGATACGACTGCGCGTCGATCAGGCCGTAGGCAACCTTGGCAAGGTCTTCGCCTTCGACGCCGAGCTTGTCAGGCGTGCCGCGACGGCCCAGCGCCAAGCACACGTGGCGCGCGCGCCAAGGCTCGTGCTGGGTGTGCACGGTGAACGTGCCGTCGGCGTCGCGTACGACGTGGCCTACTTCGCGACCGGTGTGCAGCCGCAGCGCGTGTGCCTGGGCAACCTCCTGCCACAAGGCCATCAGGTCTTCCTTGCTGTAGGTGTCGCGCGCCATGCGACCGCGCAGCGGCAAGTCGACCGGCTGGGTCAGCACCAGCTTGCGACGCGGATACTTGGCGACCGTGCCACCGAGCGTGTCGGCCTGGTCGAGCAGCGCATAGTTCACGCCCAAGCGTGTGGCTTCGAGCGCGCAGGCCAGGCCCGCCGGACCGGCGCCGACGATCAGGAGGTCGAGCATGTCGTCGGCCTCGGTTGTCGGGTGTGCCGCCACGAGGACCGGACGCGGCGCTGTCTGCACGCGCTTGCTGACCGCACGAGCTACGCGCGTGCCGTGCTCGATCGCGGTTTTGATGAGCGCGTGTGCCGTCACTTCGCCAGCGAGGAACAAGCCCGGCTGGCCGACGGCTTCGAGGTCGTCGCGTACCGCCGGCACGTCGTCGCGGTGCGCGAGGTTGCCGAGGGTGACGGTGATCGCCGCGGTCGGGCAGGCGCGCTCGCAGGCGGCTACGCCGACGCAGCGCGAGCCGTTCACCACCTGGGCCTGGCCGTGCACCATCGCCAGCACGCCGTCCTCGGGACACACGTCGACGCACGCGCCGCAGCCGACGCAGAGCGACAGATCGATCACCGGGTGCTGCAGCTGGGCCTTGGCGCTGCCTTGCGCATGCGCCTGCTCGCGCGCGCGCACCGCGCCGGCCATCCGTGCCAGCTCCTGACGACGCGCCCACAGCACGAGCGCGACGGCGGCGAGCGCTGCGAGCAGCGCCGAGATCAGGGGCCAGGACATGCGGGGGTGTCGCAAGGCGCGACACTCCGCGGATCGGCGTCAAGGCCGGGTCAGCTTGATGCAAACGGGCGCTGGCCGCCCCGTCTCACTGCGGGGCGGGGCGGGCCGCCTCGACGCGCATGGGCAGCGCCGACGTGTCGACGTAGGCCCGCGTCGTCTTCATGCACTGGGCAAAGCCAGCGCTCAGCTCACGGCTGGCGGTCGCCAGCTTCTTCACCTCGCCGTCGAGGGCGGCGAGCGCGCCGGCATTGAAGTCGTGACCCAGGTACAGCGTGTGGTCGCGCAGGGTGCGGGTGAAGCGGTCGTAGCCGGCCAGCGTCGGATCGACCGCAGCGACGATCGCGTCGTAGCGCAGCTTGGTCTCGGCAAAGCGCGCCTGACTGCGCTGCTTGATCTCCGGGCTCTGCATCGCCTCGAGGTCCTTGCCCCAGCGCGCGAACACCGGCTCCGCCGCGCGCTTCATGCGCTCGACGCCGAAGCGCAGATCCTTGGCCTGCTTCTCGGCTAGCTCCAGGTCGCGTTGGAGTTGGGCGTGCGCCATCACGGCGTCGCCCTGAAAGCCAGGGTTTGCCATAGTCTGCAGCGCGCTCATGGCCTTGTCGGAGCGCTCGCGACTCAGCTCGGCGTCCACGTGCAAGCGCTCGATGCAGCTCACCAAGTCGTCGACCTGCGCCAGGCTCTTGTTCGGCGTTGAGAGCAACCCGCACGCCGGCAGCGCAAGCCCGGCGATCGACAGCATCCAGAAGATCGTTCTCACGTCGTTCCCTCTCGTGTGTGTGTGTGCCGAGTTGTCGGCTGGAACCACAGGGAGGTTGAGCGTCGCGGCTCGAAGCGGGACGCGGTGAGGTGCCGCTTGAAACGGCAGTGTCGGTGTCAGGCGTAGTAGCGGCCGAAACGACTCGCCACGAAGTCGAGGTAGTCGACCTGCTCCTGCCGTACGAAGCCCTTGGTCGGCAGCTTGTCGTGCATCAAGAGGTCGAGCACCGCGCACACGCCAGCCGCGGTGGTGATCTGAATGCCGCTCCAGTTGAGCCCGTCGATCTCTTGGTGGCGCACCGTGCGCGCGTAGGTGCGCTCGGTGAGACGGCCGCGATAGGTGCCGGTGGCGCTCACGAAGATGACGATCTGATCCTGGAACGTCGTCGGCAGACAGCGCTCGAAGATGCGCGCCAACATCTCTTGGTTGTCGCGCATCTGCAGGTCATTCAGCAGGAAGCGCAACAGGTAGTTGTGGCCGGGGTAGCGCAGCGACTTGTAGTCGACGTTGGCCACCTTGCCCTGCAGCGTCTGCGCCAGCGTGCCAAGGCCGCCCGACGTATTGAACGCTTCGTACTCGACGCCATCGATGGTGATGGTCTCGAGCCCGTCGAGCGGCGGCACCATGTGCAGCTCGCCGTTCTTGATCAGTTCGCACGGCTGGCAGTACTCGTTGATCAACCCCTCGGTGCTCCAGGTGAGGTTGTACTTCAACATGTTCGACGGATAGCGGGGCAGCGCGCCGACCCGCATGCGCAGGTCGGTGACCCCAGTCATGTCCTTGATGAGGTGGACCGCGGTGATCGTGATGAAGCCCGGTGCGAGTCCGCACTGCGGGATGAACGCGGTGCTGGCGTCCTTGGCCAGCTCCATCACTTCCTTGGTGACTTCGACGTCCTCGGTGAGGTCCAGGTAGTGGAGGCGGTTGGCCTTGGCGCGCGTCGCGATCAACGGGTTGCAGTGGAACGGCGCGCAGCTGATCACTGCGTCGGCGCCCTGCATGATCTGGTCGAGATCGCTGGTCGAGCTGAAGTCGACGGTGCGCCCTTCGCTGTTCTTGATGCTGTTGGTCAGCAGCTTCACGGCGTCGTCGGCGACATCGCCGATGCGAACTTGGTAGTCGCCGCAGTGGCCGAGGAAGTGAGCCACCATGCGGCCGATCTTGCCGGCGCCGAGGACGACGATCTTCTTCATGAGCTGAGGATCCGGCAAAACCCGCCGAAGGTCCGCGACAGCATCGGTATTTCACGCCTTTGGTGTCAAGGCGACGGTGTGCGACTTCAGGGTCGCGCGACCAAATACGCGATCCACGCCCGATCCGCGCTGCCCTTGCTGACGCGCCGATACACGCCGTTGCCGCCGTTGGTCTTGCGGTCGGTGGCTTCCCAAAGGAAGTGCCAACTGGAGAAGCCCGCCTCCGCCAGCAGTTCGGTCAGTTCAGGCGGCGTCCAAAGCCGCCACTCGTACACGAACGCGCTGCGCATCTTGCTGCCGTCGGGAAACTCGAAGTGGATGCGGCAGGTCGCGTGATACGTCAGCGGATCGAACTTCCATTGATCCCACAGATACGTGAACCCGCCGACGCGGCGGCGGTCGACCTGCTCGTTCTGCGTGTCGCTACCGCCCCACAGGTCGAGGAACAGCATGCCGTCGCGCAACAGGCTCCGCCGACAGTTGTGGAGGTAGCCGCGCAGCGTGTCGCGCGTCTTGAAGATGGAGTAGCTGAAGTTGAGCGCGCACAGGATGTCGACCTTGGGGCGCTGCACGTCGAGCACGTTGGCTCGCATGAGCGTCAGGCGCTCGCGTTGCTGGTCGTCGAGTAGGTCGCGGACGTGGTGGGCGCGACCCCACGCCAGCGTCGGACCGTCGAGGTCGATGCCCAGCGCCGTGTTGTCGCGATGCCGTTTGACCCAGTGGCACGCCAGGGCTGCCGTGCCGCAGAAGTCCTCGCGAAACGTGCGCGCCGGTCGGCCAGCCATCTTCTGGAAGTAGCGCGCCATGAACGCCGTGTCCAACTCAGGCGCCTGCACCGCGTTCGCATACAGCACGAACTTGTCCGCGTTGCGGGCGCTGAGTGGGGGACGGCGAGAGGTGCGACGCGAGGGTTTCGGCATGCGGGGCCGCGTGCTTAGCAGGTGGCGGCGTGGCTCGCCAGCGTGTCGTGCGCCGCGCACGACCCGCTGGCGTTCGGCGCTTGGCGCTGGGTGTGGGTCTGTCTGTCTGACTGCAGCTCCCTCCCAAAGTTCCGAGCAGGCCAGCCTGCCCGCCGCCCCGGTCGGTCGCCCGCGCGCGGCGGCAACGTGGATGAGTGACACAAACGAGGAGGAGAGCATCTTCTTGAAGGAAGCCGCCGCGCCCGTGCGAGCGACCG
>JANPER010000178.1:0-12657 GCA_031423015.1 Planctomycetota bacterium
TTAGTGCCAGAAAGGCAGCCGCTTCAAGGGCAACCACGAAGCAGCGTCGCATGATTTTTATTTATCTTTTAATTTTATCAACGATTGATACAAGAGATATGTTGTTCGATTGGCATTGGTGTTCTAATTCCTTGGTTTCTATTTCTGATCTTGCTCACGCTCTCAGCCGCGCGGTGGCGGCTGCTTGTGTACCGGGTTGACGAGCGCGCCGATCTTCTCGATCTCGCCGCGCATCTCGTCGCCATGCTCGACGGGACCGATGCCGGCTGGCGTGCCCATGGCCACGATGTCGCCGGGGCGCAGAGTGAAATGCCGCGACAAGAAAGCGAGCGCATCGGCGATGCCGACCACCATCTGCGACGTGCGCGCGTCCTGCCGCGTTTGGCCATGCACTGCGAGTTGAATGCGTAGGTCACTGGCATCGAGCGAATCGCTCGGCACGACCCAGGGCCCGATGGGCCCGAACGTGTCGAGCGACTTGGCGCGCAGCCAAGGGCGCTTGTGCTCGAGGTCCTGGGCCTGCAGCTTGCGCGCGGTGACGTCGTTGAACACGGTGTAGCCAGCCACGACTTGCATCGCCTCGGCCGCCCGCAAGTCCTTGCAGCCTCGCTCGTGTCGGTCGACGAAGCCGATCACCACGGCCAGCTCGATCTCGTGGTCGACGCGCGTATCCAACCAGTGGGGGATCACCACCGGCGCGCCATAGGGGATGAGCGTGTCGGCGAACTTGGCGAACGCGAAGGGCTCCTCCGGCA
The DNA here is from genome assembly GCA_031423015.1 of Planctomycetota bacterium. Lineage (GTDB taxonomy): Bacteria > Planctomycetota > UBA1135 > UBA1135 > UBA2386 > DATGPD01. The sequence goes on from JANPER010000178.1 coordinate 756, forward strand.
CCGCCGAGCCGAGTTCGGCGGCGTGCGCCGCGTAGTTCTTGCCCAAACACAAGATCTTGCTCGGCCGCCGCACCGGCACGTCGAAGAGCGGTGTGATCGTCATCGGCTCGGCGTCGTCGGCCAAGGCTTGCAGGTGTGCCGCGCGCAGCGACCCCTCGGCCAAGAGCGCGAGTTCGTCGTCGCGGCCGACGTCGAGAAACTCGCCGCTTGGCAACGCGATGCCCAGGCGCCGCTCTTGCCCAAGGCGATGGAAGAACCACGCCGGGGCGGCCGGCGGCACCAACGGCGCAGGACTCACCGGCAGTGGTCCAGCGCCAGCAGCGCGTAGCACGTGCAGGTCACCGGCATCATCTCCCACCAGCGCCCGTTCTTCTGGTTGACCCACCCGCCGTCCTTCTGCTGCAACGCCTCGAGCTTGCTGCGCAGCTCGGCGCGCCAATCGATCTTGCGCGTGGTCGGGGTTTGGTTCTCGCCTGGCGCTGGTGCGACGACTTCGAGCCCGTCGACGCCGGCCACGTCGAGGGCCTGCGCCACCACCATGTAGTAGTAGTAGAGGCCTTGATACTTCGTCTTCTCCGGCATCGTGGGGTCGGCGCCGGGATTCTCGTCGAGGTTCCAATTGCGACCGAGCCACGCCACCGCCGCCTGCACGCGCGGGTCGTCCTTGGTCAAACCCGAGAGGGTGTACGCCTTGAGCAGGGCGTAGGTCATCGAGCCGTAGCTGCGGGGTACGCGCGCGCCGTTCGGCAGTTCGATGTAGCCCATCGGTGAGTTGCCGGGGTAGTACGCGGCGCCGCCGTCGTCGCCTGATTCGGAGCGCTGCAGCTTGCCACTCACCTCGTCGCGCACCTCGAACTCCTGGTCGTTGTGGCTCTTGAGATTCTGGCAGCGTTGCAAGAACACGATCGCCTTCTCGAACGCATCTGACTGCTTGGCGTCGAGCCCGGTCGCGACCAGCGCCTCCAGCGAGAACTGCAGGTTGCTGAGGTCGCCGCGCTCGTCGCCGCCGTAGCCGATCGAGCCGTAGTCGCGATCGCTGCGCGCGTAGGCCGGCTCCACGTTCTGCAGCCTGAGGATCTGTTTCTGCACGCGGTCGAGGACCGGCTTGTACGCCGGATCGTCGGCGGCAGTCAGCGCCAACACAGCGGCGCAGGCGATGTAGTTCACGTTCATCTCCGAGAACCAGCCGTCGTCGCGTTGTTGCTTGAGAAGCCAAGCGAGGCCCTGGACGATGGCCTTCGTCTCGGCGTCGCTGCGCAGCGCCTTCGGCTTGGTTTGCAACGCCGCCAGGCTGAGCGACGTGAGGCCCGGCTCGCCGACCAGGTCTTTGCTGTCCCTGCCCTTGGGCACCATGTAGACCCCGTCGCGCATCTGCCGCAACAAGAAGTCGACGCCGCGCTGCTGACTTGGGTGCCATGGTGGCGTCGGCGCCGCCGACACCGTCGGTGCGGCGCTGGCAACCTGGCCGCGCGCGATCACCTGGCAGGCGACGAGTTGCAGCAGGGCTTCGGTGTTGGCGGCGTGGTCTAGGTTGCCGTCCTTGGTGCGCATCGGACCCTCGGCGACTCGCGTAGCGCTGGCGCCGCCGGCCTTCTGCATGAGGTCGGCGCCCTTGCCCGCCTCGGTGACCGACTGACGCAACCTGTCGAGGCGACCGCCGAAGGGACGCTGGTTCTCGGCGTTCTTGGCCTTGAGGGCGCGGGCGCCATCCGACAGCTCGCGCGCAAAGTCGCGCGGCGCCACCACCGCCATGGCTTCGAGCACCCAGGCCGTGGTTGTGGCCGCGTCGGCAGCGGCGTTGTCGTCTTGATACAGCCCATCGGCGCCGCGCTTGGTCACCAAGAAGTTGAGCGCGGGGCGCACCACGGGCCCGTCGGCGAATGAGTAGAAGCGGTGGCAGTAGCCCATCGCAGTGAGCACTTGCGCGGTCTGCAGGCCAGTGCCATCCCCAAAGGCGCCGTTGTCGTGCGCGTTCATCCGGAACGTGCGCACCAGGCGGTCGACCTCGTCTTTGAACGGCGGGGTCTGGCTCGAGAGGGCGGTGCAGCCGAAGGCCGCGAGAGACAACGTGAGTATGGCGGTGCGCATCGATCGATCGTGGTTGCCCGACTTCGGGCGCAAGGGTAGGACCGAGCGCGTGAACGAGCAAACGTCGCCTGTGGTTCGCGGTTCAACGGCCGGCAGGGCAGCGGGACCCGCGGTGGCTTTGTTTGGCAAGGCCCCACGGCCAGGTTTGGTCAAGACGCGCCTGTGCCCGCCATTGACGCCAATCGAGGCAGCGGCGCTGTACGGCGCGTTCCTGCGGCAAGCGGTGGTGCCACACCCCGGCGCGACGACGTATCTCTATGGGGCGCCGGCCGACGCCATCGACGAGCTGGAGCCATACCTGCAGAAAGGCGTCGTCCTGCGGCCGCAGGTCGGGCAAGACCTGTGGGGAAGGCTTGCGGCGTGCTTCGCTGAGCTATTCGCCGCCGGGCACGACCGCGTGTTGGTACGCAACACCGATTCGCCGGATTTGCCACGCGTGCGGATCGACGAGGCTCTGGCGGCCTGCCGGACCGACCGCGTAGTGCTCGGTCCTGATGCGGGGGGCGGCTACTACCTGATGGCGCTGGCCGCGCCCGCGGCAGGTCTCTTCGACCTGGGCGCAGTGGCCGCGCACGAAGTGCTCGCGCGCACGTGCGCCCGCGCGGCAGCCCTTGGTCTCGACGTTCTGCGCCTGTCGACCGAGCGCGACGTGGACACCTACGACGATCTGCTCGCGCTGTGGGCAGCGCGTGCGGGGCGGCCGTCTACGGGAACGTGATGCGACACGCGTTCGAGAACCCGATGGCCTCGGGCAGACCCAAGTCAACGACCACCCATTGGCCATAGAGCACCGCCGGGCCGATCCCGCCGGCGACCGTCAAGCTGGCCATGCCAGCCGCATCCGTCGAAAGGGTGACGATCAACTCAGGTGGCACTGGCACTAGTGTTCCGCCGAAGATCGGCGTGGGGGTGTTCGCGCTGGAGATCACGAGCGCCGTCGGCATGTTGGCCGGGGCGCGGCGGAGGCTGAGGTCAGCGGAGACACCAGCTTCGAGTCGGCCGAGGACCTCGAACAGCGGCGCTTGACCGTTGCTGCCGACTCGACCGAAACCGAGATCCTGGCACGGGCCGCCATCGCGCGCAGCGATGCGGTAGATGACGCCTGCCGAGAGACTGCAGATGTAGACTTCGCCGCGGGGGTCTTCGCCAAAGCTGGAGACGTTGCCGAGACCGGCCAGCTCAGGGGTCCGCAGCACCAAGTTGGTGAACGTGCCGTTGCCGTAGCGCAACGACCAGGTGTTCCCGGTGCAATAGTCACCGAAGAAGTACTGGCCGCGCAGCTGCGGGATGTTGCGGCCGCGGTAGACGTAGCCACCGATGATCGAGCAGTACGGCGCCGTCGGGATCGTGTGGAACGGACGCACCAAGGTTGCCGCGTTGCACGCGGGCGGCGCCGTGCACGCTGCGGTGCTGTAGCAGTTGATGCCCTCCATGATCTTCCAGCCGTAGTTGCGGCCGCCGGTCATGGGAGGCTCGTAGGACAGCTCTTCGAGCGTGTTCTGACCGACGTCGCCGACGAACATCTCGCCGGTGTCGCGATCGAAGCTAAAGCGCCACGGATTGCGCCAACCCACGGACCAGATGTCCTGGCGATACGCGGTGTTGCCGATGAACGGATTGGTCGGCGGCGCACTGAACGGGATGGTGGCGGTGTCCACTCGCAAGAACTTGCCGAGTGGCGACGCCGGGTTCTGCGCGTTGCAGCTGGGATCGCCGCCCGAGCCGCCGTCGCCGAGGCCCAAGTAGAGATAGCCGTCGGGGCCGAAGTTGATGCAGCCGCCGTTGTGGTTGGAGAACGGCTGCGCGATCGGGCCGAGGCCAATCGTGCCCGACGCCGCATTGGCGACATCGCGGTTGGCTGACACGGTGAAGCGCTCGACGATGCTCGCGCCGTCACCCGCGCGCGTGTAGCTCAGGTAGAAGTGGCCGTTGGTCGCGTAGAGCGGGTCGAACGCCATCCCGAGCAGGCCGCGCTCGCTCCCGGTGAGGATGCGGCTGAAGACGTTGAGGAACGGGGTCGCCACCACCGTGCTGCCCTTGATGATGCGCACGAGACCCGTGTGCTGTTCGATGACGAACAGCCGATCGAGGTCACCCGGCGGCGTGGTCACGAAGACCGGCCGCGAGAAGCCACCTGCGACGCGGGCGGCGATGAGCGAAGGAATGACCTGAGCGGCGGCGACACTGACCAGTGCCGTCGCGACCACGAGGGAGCGGACGTTCATGCGAGTGGTGGAGAGAGTGGAGAGAGTGGAGTGGGCCGGGCAGCGAGACCGGGAAAACCCGACCCGCCTCGTCTAGGCCCCACCAGCGTCGCACCGTCGCGGCGGTTTGTCCACACCTCACCCAGGTGTCGGGGCGACATGGGTGGGGGCGTTTTCCACCATGACAGCGGTGCCGTAGACGAACATTTCCGCTGCGCCGCGGGTGATCTTGGTGGTCGCAAAGCGGATGCCGATGACCCCGTTGGCGCCCAAGCGCTGAGCATCGGCGATCATGCGGTCGAGAGCCTGCTCGCGCGCCTCAGCCATCATCTTGGTGTAGAGGTGCAGTTCCGCACCGACGAGATTGCGGACCCATTCGCCGATGTCGGCAAAGAGATGGCGGGTGCGAATCGCCGACCCGCGGACCAGCCCCACGGTGGAGACCACGCGCTTGCCCGGCACGCTGGAGGTCGTGGTGACGATCATCGCATGACCCCGCGGTAGCGGTCGAAGCGGCTGGTTCGCATCTTCAGGCGCGCGGTGTTCCAGATCAGCAGCGCGGCCCCCGCCAGGGTCGAGAGAGCGGCGGTCTTGATGATCCAAGTGAGCCCCTTGGCGGTCATCAGCAGATACACACCCTCGGCTGACAAGCCAACGATTCCCAAGATCAAGAGCACCCATGCGACCTGCCACTCGGTGCGGTTGTAGAAGCTCGACCAGAAGCGCCGCATCTCGGCTTCGGTCGGATCGAGCGTGATCAGCGCCCGGGTCATGTCGATCAAGGTCTTCTGTGACGCGGCTTCGGCGGCAAGGCTCGAGTCTTCGGCCAGCATCCGTTCGAAGCGGGTCTGCTCTGCGGGCGGCAGCTCGCCGTCGAGCCACGCTGTCAGCAGGAGCTGTTTCTCGCTCGGCTGCGGTTCGCTCATCGCCGACCTCCCATGTACGCGTCGAGCGAGTCTTTCAACTTGCGGCGGGCGTGAAACAGCCGCGACATCACGGTGCCGATGGGGATATCGAGCACCTGCGCGATGCTGGCGTAGTCGAGTTCTTCAAAGTGTCGCAGCACGAGGATTTCCTTGTGCATGGTCGGCAGGCTGTCGAGCGCCAGTCGAAGCATGCGGTGTTCTTCTGACTTCTCGACGCCGACTTCGGGTCGCGGGCTCTGCGGATCGGCGTGCGCCACCGGCGCGCCGTCGGCGTCGTTGCCCATCGGTGCATCGAGGGAGAGGTGACGGCGCTTCTTGTGCTTGTCGAGCCAACTCAGCGACGTGTTGCGCAGGATGCGAAAGAACCAGGGCGCGAACGGCTCACCCTCGCGGAAGCGGTCGAGGCTGCGGTACACGCGGTAGAAGGCTTCCTGCGCGAGTTCGAGGGCATCCTCGCGGTTGGTCACGTAGGCCCGGGCGACGGTCATGGCTTTGCCCATGTAGCGGTCGACGAGTTCTTCGAAACTCGCATGGTCGCCATGCTTGGCGCCCGCGATCAAGCGGATCTCCTCGGCCAGATTCAAGTCGGCGGGGCTACGGCGCGGCGCGTCAGACATTCATCCTGGCAGGAGATTGTTGCGTCCGGCGGCTGAGCAGGCGACCGCGATCCTTGGTTTGTCGGTGCGGCGGGAGGAATGCGACCTGCGTCGGCGCGGGATCGCTGGTCGAAGGCTTGACCCCGGGCCAAGGCCTCGTATCGTCCCCGCCCTTCAGCCGACGGCTGACCGGTCGGGGCGTGGCTCAGCCTGGTAGAGCGCTGCGTTCGGGACGCAGAGGTCGCAGGTTCAAATCCTGTCGCCCCGACCATTCCAACTCTTGCTGACGCGCGACTTTGCGCGACCGCTCTTGCGAGCGTGCGGCACCGATGGACGCCGAACCGTGGTAGTCCGACTACCACGGTCCCGCTTCCTGAACTGAACGGAGCCGCACCGATGAGCAAGAACAGATTGCCCTCCCTGCATCGCCACGCGAGCGGGCAGGCCTTCGTGCGCGTGCGTGAGCACGGCACCACCAAAGACATTTACCTCGGCCGCTACGGCAGCGCTGAGGCGCGGTCCGCCTACGGCGCGTTGCTCGCTGCGTTCGTCGCCGGCGAGGCCTACGAACCTGCGGAGCGCAAGCCAGCACGCGACACGGCCGGCCCGACCATCGACGAGCTGCTCGTGACCTACTGGCATGAGGAGATCGAGCGGCGCTCGAACAACGTGCAACTCAAGGTGCGGCTGTCGATGGTGCCGCTGCGCAAGCTCTACGGCGACACGCAGGCCAACGCGTTCGGCCCGCGGGCGCTCGCCAGCGTGCGCGACACGATGGTCAAGAGCGGCCGGCTGTCGCGCGGCGAGATCAACGAGCGCGTGCAGAACGTGCGCACGTTCTTCCGCTGGTGCGTGTCGCGTGAACTCATCGGCCCTTCCGTGGCACACGCGCTCGACGCGCTGGCGAACCTGCGGGCCGGCGAGGTGCGAGGCCTGCGCGAGCCGCGGGTGATCGGCGCCGCCAAGTGGCCCGACGTCGAGGCAGCGCTGGTGCATTTGTCGTCGCCGCTGCGCGCAGCAGTGCTCGTGCAGTGGTGGTCCGGCGCTCGTGCCGGCGAGATCCTGCAAATGCGAGCCGGCGACGTCGACCGCTCGACAAACCCTTGGCGCTTCACGCCGGCCACGCACAAGACGCAGCGTTTCGGTCGCGGGCGTGTGATCTTCGTGGGGCCGCAGGCGCAGGCGGCGCTTGCCCCGATGCTGCTGCGCTGTGACCCGACCGAGTACGTGTTCAAGCCGGCAGACGCGCTCGAAGAACAGCGCCAGGCAAAGCGCACGGCTCGACGCTCGCCGATGACGCCGTCGCAACGGGCGCGCGAGGCGGCACGCTCGCGGCATCGGCTCGATCAGATCGGCGAGCGGTATGCGACCACGACCTACAACCGTGCGTGCGCGCGCGCGATCGCCGACGCGAACGCCGTGCGCAAGCTGGCGAAGATGCGGCAGGCGCTGTGCGCGTTGCTGCCGGCAGACCGGCACGAAGACATCGGGCGCGCCTGCGAGCGCGCGCCGCACATGTTGACCGGCCGCGTGCTCGACCGCATCGCTCGGCTGTCGTGCGGCCCGGAGACCGCTCGGAAGGCTGCGGTTCGCAAGGCGCTCGAAGACATCGTCAAGGAGCCGGGTGAGGTGCGGCGATGGTCCGTGCACATGCTGCGGCACGCTGCTGCGACGCGCATCGAGGCAAGCTCGCTCGACTTCGATGGCACGCGGTGCGTGCTGGGGCACACGAGCCTTGACGTCACGCGGCTGTATGTCGAACGGGATGAACGGCGCGCGGCCGCGCTGGTGGCGAAACTGGGGTAGCTATGAACCAACACGATCAACAACGGCGACACGATCCCTTCTCTGCTGGCGTCTGCGTCGGTGGGTTGCTGTAGTGCTTTCCGCCGTCGGCCCGCGTGCGGGTAGCTCCCGTGCGTCACGCCAACGTGTTCCGGCTGGGCTCACGTTGCCATGGTTGAACTCGCCGCTTCGGTGTTGTTGGGCCACCGAAGTTCTGGCCTCATCGCCTTTGACCCCAAGCTCGCACCGACGACGTTCACGGTCACGTACGCAGAGATTCGAGATGTCCTCCGAGACTTCGGTCAACGCAAGATCGACACCGCGCTGCGCTTCGAGCGCGGCCACGCGAGCAAGGTGTCTGTCACGCCACCAAGCGCGAGCGGCCACAGCAAGCCCGGAGCTGCGACGGTGCCGAAGGCCATGGGCGCGGCGACATCCGGCAGCGTAACCCACGGCTATGTGATTGTTCCGAGCAAGGGACGCACGCGCTGCGCTGATCGAAACGAAGTCTTCGCGAGTGACGTGATGCTCTGGCCAGAGTTCGAGAGAAAGCGGCACGTAAGGGGGACGCAGCGTTCGAACTTGATGAAGGAGAAGGGCGTCCGCCAGGTATTCAAACTCAATGGCAAGCGACCCGTCGGCATCCGGCGCGCAGACGCCCTCGACGTCTTCGACATCGAGTAGCGAAGCCTGGACCGAACGAAATCGGACGAAATCGGACGAAACTCGTTCGGTCAATTCGCGCGAGTTTGAGGCTCTATCGCGCAATCTAGACCATTCCCCGCCCCGGCGGTGTGTGACTCGTTCGGCGCGTTCCGCGCACCGTGTTTCTTTCTGACTTCCCCTCGGACATCGGGGTGGTGCTTTTGCGTTCGGCGATCGCGAGTGCGGTCGCGAAACGACAAGACACATGAAAACCAAGTCAGGGCGGGTAATGAAAGGCGCGGCGCCGGTTGCGGCGCGCGTTTGGGAGTTGAGCGGCGTGGCGGTCACGCCATCGACGGTCAGGCGGTGGACAGCCGGCATGAAAGACGGCACCGAGCGCAAGTTGCGCGCGAGCCGCGTCGGACGGTTGATCTGCGTTCTTGAGCGCGATCTGGTCGCGTTCCTGAACCTCGGTGGCGCGCGATGAACGCCGTCGCCGACTCGATCCTGCGCGCGCACGACCCCGAGGCGTGGGCGACCGTCGCCGATGTCGCTGCATCACTGCCCGGCCGACGCCGCGGCAAGCGGATGAACCCGCGAGTCGTCGAGCGGTGGTGTAAGCGTGGCCTAAGAGGCCACGTGCTTTCATGGTCGAGAGTGGGGCACCGGCGGGTGATCCGGTGGCGCGACCTGGCCGAGTTCCTGACGCGCGTCTCGCCGAGTGAAGCGCGACCGTCGCGCCGCGCCGACGTGGCAGCGGGCAGGCTCGCGGCGCGCCGTCGAGGCATCGCCTCGCGCGCTGCCGCAGCAATCTACGAGGTGCGGAAGTGAGCGCGCCCCGCACGGGTTGGACCGAGCGAGGCGCTGAGGAAGTCACGATGCAAGCCAAACGATACCACGGCGCACGCGCGCGGCGGGTTCCGCGCTCGATGTGTGAGACTCGGCGTCGGCGCGTGCGGCACTGGCTGCGTCGCGAGGTCGCGCGCGCCGATGTCATGTGGCACCGCAAGCACTGGCTACCGCTGGCGCGCCTGATCGGCGGGGAGGTGTCGCGATGACGCCGCCCGCTGCCCTGGTGCGCTGCACGCGCGCTCGCCGCTGTCCCCGCTGCGAGCACGACGGATGGTGCTCGGTTCGCGAAGACGGCTCGGCGTGCGTATGCATGCGGGTCGAGTCGCCGCATCCAACGCGGAACGGCGGCTGGCTGCACGTGCTCGACGGCACGCGCAGCTACTCGCCACCGCCGGCTGCAGCGCGCATTGAACCGCCGCCGCCCGACCTGCGCCCGCTGGTCGAGCGCGCGGTTGCGTCGACCCCGGCGGAGTGGCTCGACGCGCTCGCATGCTCACTGAGGCTACCGACGCCGGCCGGCATCGAGGCGCTGCGCCGGCTCGGTGCGCACCGTGCGCGCTACGACGCCGACGACGTGCTGCGCCTGTCGCCTCGCGATGACGACGCGGCGCGCCGCTTGCGGCGTTGGTCTGCGTGGGTCGCGAGCGGCGACGTCGCTGCGTTCCCTATGTGGTGCCGCGGTCGAGTGGTCGGCGTGCGGACGCGCGACATAGCGAGCGCGAACAAGATGGCGCTGCCCGGTGGACGCGAAGGCCTCTTCGTACCGTCGGGCTTGGCCAATGGGCTCGACTGGCTCGCCGTGACCGAGGGACCGACCGACACGGCGGCGCTGCTGTCGCTCGGCATCGAGGCGATCGGCCGTCCGAACTGCACCGGTGGTGTCGACGAGTGCCTCCGGCTCGCGCTCGTGCTCAAGCCGCGCCGTGTCGCCGTGATGCTCGACCGCGACGAGCCGGGCATCCGAGGCGGTGTTGCGCTCGCGCGTCGGCTAGCCGACGTAGTCGCTGACGTTCGGTGTGTGTTGCCGCCGGTGAAGGACGCGCGCGCCTGGGTCGCTGCTGGTGCAAAGCGGGCCGAGGTCCTGGCCGCGATCGAAGGAGGGCGCCGTGTCTGAATCCGTGTCTGAACCCGCGCCAGCGCTCACGTTCGGCGCCGAGGCTGCGTTCGACGCGGCGCTGGCCGAGGCATCGGTTGTGAAGGTGAAGGCTCAGCGACAGACCGACGCTAAGCACCACGTGGCGCTGCGCATCGGCGATGTGTTGCTGTTCGACGATAGCTTCAATGTCAAGAATCGACGCGACCGCGAGAGGTTCCTCGACGCCGCCACGAAGCATGACGCGAAGCTGGCACAGCACCGCGACGCGATCGCGCAGGAACTGGTGCGAATTGCGAACGAACCAGAACACGAGACCGCGTCGAACGGGCCGCCACCACAAGGCGGCGCCTTGCTCTACGAGACAGACGCAAGCTGGCCTGAGCCGGTCGACGGCGCACTATTGCTTGCGCTGATCCTGGCAGAGTTGCGGCGCTACGTGATCCTGCCGCCTCATGCCGACGTCGCGTGCGCGCTGTGGGTCGTGCACACGTTCGCCCTCGACTTCATCGCGTACACCCCACGGCTCGCGTTCCTCAGCGCAGAGAAGAGATCGGGCAAGAGTCGAGCGTTGCGAGTCGTTGGCGCGATGGTTCGCCGTGCACAACCTGCCGAGAACTGCACCCCCGCGGTGTTGTTCCGCTTGATCGAAGCGCAACAGCCGACGCTGTTGCTCGACGAAGCGGACGCGTGGCTCGTGGGTCAGCACGCGAACGAGGAGCTGCGCGGCATCCTGAACGCTGGTTTCGAGCCGACGGGTCAAGTGCTGCGCTGCGAGGGCGAGTTGCATGAGCCGCGCGGTTTCCGCGTTTTCGCAGCGTGTGCGGTGGCGATGATCGGGCGCCCGCCCGCGACGATCGAGGACCGGTCGATCGTGGTGCAAATGCGGCGAGCACTACCCGACCAGAAGGTTGCGCGACTGGACATCCGCGCCGTTCGTGAGAAGGCGGCGGGGGTGAGGCAACGCTGCGTGCGGTTCGTGGCCGACCACGCGGACGACCTGCGCAGCGCCGACCCCGACATCCCGGCATCGCTCGATGACCGCGCGGCCGACTGTTGGCGTCCGCTGATCGCGATCGCGGACCAGGCCGGCGGTGAGTGGCCGGAGCTGGCGCGCAAGGCCGCCCTCGCGCTCTCTGGCGGGCGCGACGCCGACGACTCGTCGCGCGGGACCATGCTGCTGCACGACATCCGCGCCGTGTTCGTCGAGCGGGGTGTTGACCGCATCGGCAGCGATGACTTGGTGAAGACGCTTCGCGCAATGGAAGGCCGACCGTGGGCGGAGTGGCGCCATGGCCAGCCGATCACGAGTAATCGCGTGGCCAGCCTACTGAAGCCGTACGGAGTCAACCCTACGACTCTGCGGTTGCCCGGGGGGGAGCGGCTCAAGGGCTACGCATTGGCGGAGTTCGCCGACGCCTTTGCCCGCTACCTGTCCGCCCTCCCCTCTCCACCTGTCCTGAACCGTGACAACGTGACAAACAGCCAAACGAAGCCAAGCTCGGCCTTCCGGGGCGAAAACGTAACCGTGACACCTTCGCACGATGTCACGGTTGAGATTGCCCGCCAAGCCCTAGGAGTCTGCGTCACGGGAACGGACCGAAAGTCCTAATAGGCGCCGGCGCTGGCTAACGCCCAGCGGACGGCGTCGGGAGTTGGGACTTCAAAGACTGGTTGTACCGGACTGAAGTTGGTTCGGGATCGTCGATGGGC
>JANPER010000179.1:0-20667 GCA_031423015.1 Planctomycetota bacterium
GAGCAGCGGGCTCATCCGCTTCGATGGCCATGGCAACGCGCGCGCCGACTACACCACGAGCGTCGGCGGCGCGACGTTCACGGGCACCTTCCTCGGCACGTATACGGTCAACCCGGAGGGCACTGGTACTCTCGTGGCGTACCTGCCCTGGCTGAACCTCCAGGCGCACGGCAACTTCGTGCTGATCGACCATGGCGACGGCACGTTCTTCTCCAGCACCGATGCCGGCTACTCGGTGACGGGCAGCACGCGGCGGATGTAGTGCGCGCGTTCGTCCGTCCAGCAGAAAGGCGCGCCGGACTTACCTCGCCGCTACCATCCGCGCCGCACCATGCTGTTCTGCAGCACCTCGCTCACCGCACGTATCGAAGCCGCTGAATGCGACATGCTCGCCGCCGGCGCAGCGACCATCGCGGAGAGTCGACCGGGCGTGTTCGTGCGTCCGCTTGCCGGCGGCCTGGCCGTGTTCACGATGCCCGGCTCGCCGCTCAACAAGGTCGCAGGCCTCGGCTTCGGCGGCCCCCTCGACCTCGATGCGCTCGCCAATGTCGAGGCGGTGTTCGCCGCGCGCGCTGTGCCGGTGCAGATCGAGGTCGCAACCCTCGCCGACACCTCGTTGGTGCAAGCGCTGGCGCGGCGCGGCTACGCACTCACGGGCTTCGAGAACGTGCTCGGTCTCGCCCTTCCCGCGGCATCCCCGCTAGCGCTCCCCGCCGGCATTGCAATCGCCACGGTCGGCGCGCACGAGCGCGAGGCCTGGATCGACACCTTGATCACCGGCTTCGCCCACCCCGACACCCAGGGCGTGGTTTCGCACGATGCCCACGCGCCGATCGATCACCCGACGATCGAGGCCGTGATGCGTGACTTCGCGCGCACCCCGGGGCTCACGCCGCTCCTCGCGCGCCGCGACGGCACGATCGTGGGTGGCGCCAGCATGCGGATCCACGGCGGGATCGCACTGCTGTGCGGCGCCGCGACGCTGCCCGCGCACCGCCGCAACGGCGTGCAGACCGCGCTGTTCGCCGATCGACTGGCGCGCGCAGCCGCTGCGGGCTGCGACCTCGCCGTGCTCACCGCCCTGCCTGGATCCAAGTCGCATGAGAACGCTCAGCGCCGCGGCTTCGAGCTGCTGTATGCGCGGGCAGTGCTGGTCAAGAGTGGCGACGCCGCGCCATAAGCTCGGCATCGCGGCTTCCGCATGTAGTCCCACGCACTGCGCCGACCGGTGGAAGTGGGCATCGCCGTCCATTCGCGCGTTTCCCCTCAAACCCAGGCTCCTGCCGCCGAACAATAGATGGTGACGGTCGGGCCGGCGTGCGCCGTCGTCGACACCGGGCGGACCGATCACTCGGACGCTCGATGCCGGCGCGCGCCGCCGCAACGCAACGGGGGGAGCGCAGCAAGTGAAGGGGAGCCACGCGGAAGCACCGCGCGCCGTGCAAGAGGTCGAACGCCTCGCGCTGGTCGCGCAGCGCACGAGCGACGCGGTCGCGATCACCGACAGCGACGGCCGCATCAACTGGATCAACGAGGGCTTCGTTCGGCTCACGGGCTACCACGCGTGCGACGTGCTCGGCCGCACGCGCGACACCCTGCTGCTCAGCGAGTCCACCGATGCGTTGACGAGTGAAGCGCTGCGGCAGGCGATCGCGACGGGCGGCGACTGCCGCGTCGAGATGCAGGGTCGCCGCAAGGACGGCAGCGATTACGCGAGCGACCTCGAGGCGCAGCCGCTGCGCGACGACGCCGGACGGATCAGCGGCTTCATCATCATCGAGCGCGACGTGACGGCGCAGGTGGCGTTTCGCCAGCGGCTGATCGACAGCGAGCAGTGGTCGCGCTCGGTGCTCGAGGCGGCCCTCGACGCCGTGGTGTCGATGGACTCGACCGGGTGCATCACCTGCTGGAACGCGCAAGCCGAGCGCGTGTTTGGCTGGTCGCGCGCCGAGGCGCTCGGTGCCCCACTTCGCGACCTCATCATGCCGCCAGAGGGGCACGAGGCCTACCGCAAGGGCCTGGCGCGTTTCCTCGCTACGGGCGAGAGCAACCTGCTCGGCCGACGCTTCGAGCTGGAAGCCCAGCGCAAGGACGGCACGCGCGTGACCGTTGAGCTGGCGATCACACCGATCACCACGTCGAGTCGCGTGTCGTTCACTGCGTTCCTGCGCGACGTCACCGAGCCCAAGCGCCTGCAGACCGAGTTGCAACTGCATCGCGACCAGTTGCAGAGTCTGGTGCAGGAGCAAACGCAGGACCTGCGCCGTGCCAAAGAGACTGCCGAGCAGGCCAACCAGGCCAAGAGCGAGTTCTTCGCCAACATGTCGCATGAGCTGCGTACGCCGATGCACGGCATCCTCAGCTTTGCCCAGCTTGGCGAAGAGAAGGCGCACGCCGGCGATGGCCCGCGCCTGCTGCGCTACTTCAACCACATTCACAACAGCGGGAATCGGCTCCTGCAGCTGCTCAACGACCTGCTCGACCTGTCAAAGCTCGATGCCGGGCAAATGCGCTTCAATCTGGCGGAGCACGACGTGAGCGCGATCGTGGCCACGGCGATCTCCGAGATGTCAGAGCACGCTGCCCGGCAGGCGATCACGTTGCACATCGAGCCCACTAGCGTCGACACGCGCGTGGTCTGCGACCGCGATCGCTTGCTGCAGGTGTTCTGCAACGTGCTGGCGAACGCAACCAAGTTCTCGCCGCCGAACAGCACCGTCAGCATCTTGTTCGCCAACGCGGTGGTGCGGGTTACGAGTCACGCCGGCTCGCACCTGGCATCGGCGCTGGCGATCGGCATTCGCGATCACGGCATTGGCATTCCAGACGGCGAACTCGAACTGATCTTCGACAAGTTCGCGCAGTCGAGCAAGACCAAGAGCAGCGCCGGCGGCACCGGCCTCGGCCTCACCATCTGCCGGCAGATCATCGACGGTCACCGGGGCTCGATCGTCGCCAGCAACAACCACGACGGCGGCGCAACCTTCTCGATCACGCTGCCGCGCGCCAAAACGCCCCGCCTCGCGCTCCAAAGCCGCGCTGAACCCACCACAGAGAAACCATGACCAACCCATGCATCCTCATTGCCGACGACGAACCGCTCAACATCGAGCTCTTGACCGAGTGGCTCGGTGACGCCGGCTACGACATCGTGGCCGCGCACGATGGCGTCGAGACGCTGAAGATCCTGGAGGCTCAGCCGTTTCGCTTCGACGCGGTGCTGCTCGATCGCATGATGCCCAAGAAGACGGGCACCGACGTGCTGGCGGAGATGAAGGCCGACCCGGTGCTGGCCATGCTGCCCGCCATCTTTCAAACGGCGCGTGCCGCCAAGGAAGACGTGCTGGAAGGGCTGCGGGCCGGCGCGCTCTACTACCTGTGCAAGCCGTTCGACAAGGAGACGCTGCTGGCCGTCGTGGGCACCGCGGTCGAAGACCACCAGCGTTATCGCGCCGTGCGCGAGGAGACCGCGCGCACCACGCGCGCGCTCGGCCTGCTGGAGCGCGGGACCTTCCGGTTCAAGACCATGATCGAGGCACGCGACCTCGCCGCCATGATCGCCAGCGGCCTACCGGAGAGCGATCAGATCGCGGTCGGCTTGCTGGAGTTGTTCTTGAACAGCATCGAGCACGGCAACCTCGGCATCTCCTACGAAGAGAAGACCTTCCTCAACGAGCACGGTCGTTGGCAGGCCGAGATCGAGCGACGCCTCACGTTGCCGGAGCACAACGCCAAGTTCGTGGCCGTCGAACTCACGCGGGATGGTGATCGCCTGCGCATTCATATCAGAGACCAAGGCAATGGCTTCGACTGGCGCAGCTACCTCGACCTGTCGGTCGAACGCGCGTTCGACAGTCATGGGCGCGGCATCGCGTTGGCCAGCTCACTGGGCTTCGACTCGTTCGACTACCTCGGGTGCGGCAACGAGGTGGTGGTGAGCGTGCTGGTGCCGAAGGAACAGAACGCGCCGGCCGCCCTCGCGAGCGTGTAGCGCCGCCGCTTCACTCGATGTCGAACGACAGGGCATCGACCGCGGCGCGCGCGCGCGCATAGGCGGCGCGCGACGACGACGCGTCGTGCGCCAGCACCCACGCCATGTGCGGGAACGTCTCGGGGTGGGGAGGCGCGTGCATGTGTGTGCCCGGCACGACGCAGACGCCGAGACGCACCGAGTCGGTGCCGAGCAGATCGCGGGCGGCGGGCACACGACGCACCACGCCGTCGGCGAACGAGCAGCGGTAGGCCAGCGCGTAGTGCGGCGCGTGCGCGGCCCGTACCTCGGGGTGGCCGCCGAGTGCGAGTTCGATCGCGTGCAGGAACGGTTCGCCGCCGGTCGCGCACGCGAACAGGTCGCCAAACGCGTCGTCTTCGCCGAGTCGACCGTTCACCTCGATGACGCGGGGCCCATCCGCGGTGGCGCGCAGCTCCACGGAGTAGCCGGTGTCGCGCACGCCGAGCGCGGTCAGCGCGGCATCGGCGGCGACCCTGATTGCCGGCGCGTCGGCGCGGTCGGCGGGCAGCAGGTAGCCCTCCACATAGAAGAGGGGCGGCGGCGACATCACCTGCTCGATCACGCCGTAGCAGGCGATCTGGGCGCCAACCACCAGGCCGTCGGTTTCCACGGGAACACCGGCCGCAAACCGTTCCACCAGGAACTCGCGCGTCGGCGCACACTCGAGCGGCAGCCCGCTGGCACGCGCGAACGCCTGCAAGCGCAAGATGTCGAGCGACTGCGGCAGGCACGCGTGCATCTGCGCCACCGCACGGTCGACCTCGGGCGCCGAGCGCACGAAGGTGACCAAGCGGCTCATCGCCGACGCGACGCCCTTCAACACCACAGGGTAGCGGCCATCGGCGAAACGACGCACGGCCGCGGCACTGTCGACCAGAGCGAACTCGGGCTGTGGCACGCGCGCGTGCGCCAGCGCCACGCGCGATAGATGCTTGCCGACGCAGTGCAACGCGCCCGCGAGCGGCAGGCCGCGCAGGCCGCGCTGGTCGCACAGCAGCGCGCCAGCCAAGATCGCCGCTTCCGACTGCGCGAGCACGGCGTCGCACGGCACGCGCGCGAGCGCTTCGACCACCTCGCCGACGCGCTCGGGCGGCGGGATCTGCACCACGGCGTCGAAGTGCGCGGCGTCATGCGCGTCGATCCAATCGTCCGCGAGCACCACGCGCAGTCCGCGCGCGCGCAGGCCATCGCGGTGCCGCCGCATCAGTTCCTGCCGAGAGCGCACGGCGCCCGGGTAGAGCAGCAGCAGAGTGCGCGGCGTCACGCCGGCAAGCCTACTGGGCTACAAGCGTCGCTCGGTGAATTTGCGCCGCGGGACGCATCGCGACTACCGTAGATTCGCGCGGGCGGCGAACATTGCGGCCCTCGCCCCATGATCGACGGCACGCCCCTCACGCACATCCTGCTCGCGATCGGCACCCGACGCCATCAAGCTGGCGCCCGTGGTGTTCGCGCTGCGCGCGCAGCCGTGGGCACGCGTGCGCGTGCTGCTCACCGCGCAGCATCGCGATCTGCTCGACCAGACGCTCGGCTCGGCCCGCCGCTGAGCGGCCGAGTCGTTGGACCGTCGAGTCGGGCTTTCTCCGTGACCCGTTGTCGCCCGCGCTAAACGGCGAGTTGAAGGAAGCGGCCGCGGCCCATCGGTAGGAGCGGTCTATGGGCAAGAAGGCGCACGGCGCCCGGTCGGAAGGAGTGTGACGGTGAGCGCAGGGTCACATCGCTGGGCGTGTCCTGGTGGATGAAGTTGACCGGAGCGATCGGGCGGGGCTGATGGTCAGCGGCGGCGAGGGGTGCCGCTGGGTGTCGCGCAGAAGTGAGTAGCCGAGGGCTCTGGCCCCGTTGAGGGCGTGACACGACGCGGGGTTGTTGACGAAGCAGGATGCTCACGATCAGAGTTGTGTATCCGAGGGACAGGCGCCGGGCGGAGTAGGCTGCGCGGTAAGCAGCGGCGGACGAGGGTTCCGTGTCCGCAAACGCGGCAGCGAGTGACATCGAGGCAGGTGAGCGCGAGGAGCAGCTCGCGCCATGTGGCAATGCGATTCGCGGCGAGGATGACCGCTGCAGCCAGAATCGCGGCACTGAAGACAATCGCGGCGGGTCGTGCATCGACGCCAAACAGAGTTGCGGTTTCCGTGCGCACTCTGACCCCCCCAGTCCTAGTTGTGTTTGTGCTACCACCACGCTGCAATAGCAACGCGACGCATATGGCCACGCTTCGCGTCGGGCAATTACTTATCCTCTCCCCTGACCATGTCTATTCACAAGTTCGCTGGTTGAGGAAGCCAGCGGCGGACCTCTCGCCTACGCACATACGTCGCCAACGCCATAGCGATAACGCCCAGCGCAGAGTTCCTTACCACCAACTGCCAGTGACCCCTAGGGGTGAATGGCATCCACGACCAGTTACAATGGCAACCCTTCCCCGGGTCGAGTTGCACAGAGTACGCGGTAACGAGCGCTAGCATGGCAACCAAGACCCATGATGCCGTCGCGATTCTTTTGTCCACTAGGAGACAAACTCCGACGCTGCACTCCGACGCCACCAATAACCCGACGCTAGCTCGTTGCAAAGCTCTATGCGAACCCCGACGACAATATGGACGGGATGCGCGAAGGTCGGGACGTAAGAGCCACGGAAGCAGCCGTCGGCAAGACTTGGCAGCGCACGATCGAGTTTCTGCGCCGCCAGCTCTGAATCTCTGAATCAGGGGAGGCGCTGGTGGCGGGCCGCGAGTTGTCGCTGGCGACGGTCGAGCTCGTCGAGCGCGCGGGAGTAGCGCGGGCCAAGCTAAAGAAAGGCTATGGCCACGCACATCGTGAGGACGGCGATGGACGGCAGCGATTTCTGAATCGGGTCTTTCACTTTCAAATGCATTACGAACGCGCCCAGCATGAGCACTCCCAGGGCGATCGCCGCCGGTCGGGCCAGGCCGGGAATCCAGATGGCCGTTAGCAGAGTCACAGCCAGTCCGACTTTCAGCACGCCGACCAGATACATGAACCAGGATGGCAGCCCGTAAGCGCCAAACTCCTCGCGAATGCTGTTCGCATCGCCGCCGCGATACGGAGTCTTCCGGCCCGCACGCAGGATCCAGACATTCAGGATGCCGAGGGCCACAATCAGTTGCAGAGCGAGGCGGACAGTTTCCACGGTAAATGTTTGAGCCGGATTTGACTCGCAGGGAGCTTGCCGTGCCATCTCCGGACCCGCAAGCGAATCTCCGAATCGGCGAAAATACCGACGAGGTCGCGCAGCGAATCCGGCAGGCCACACGGTTTACATCCCGCGCGGATGTTGTCGTAGCAGACGACCCTCACGAAAGAGATCGAAGCGGCGGGGACGTAGAGGTCTTCTCCCGCTTCACGCGACTCTCACATCCGATACAGCATCACGTACACCACCACCCCAGTCAGCGACACATACAGCCACATCGGCGCCGTGACCTTCGCCCACTTCTTGTGACGCGCGCGCTCATCGCGCAGGCCGAGGCGGATCGTCATCAGGATCAGCGGCACTTGCACCACGGCGAGGATGATGTGGCTCACCAGGATCGCGAGGTACACAGAGCGCAGCCAGCCCTCGTGGCGGAACTGCACCGGGGCCTGCTTGCTGATGTGATACGTGAGGTAACAGGCCAGGAACGCCACCGAGACGGCGAACGCGGACAGCATCAGGTTCTTGTGCAGCGCGAGCTTGCCGCGCTTGATCGCGATCAGGCCGCTGCCGATCAGCAGGAACGCCAAGGCGTTCAGCGACGCGTTGACGTGTGGGAAGAACCAGTACCAGGGTTGCGTGGCGTCAGGTGGCATCGCGGGCGGAGCGGCGGGTGGTCACGAAGGTGGCGAGCGCGAAGCTCGCGAGCGCGAAGGCGAGCGTGGCGACGAGGCAAACCGTCGGGCTCGGCAGACCCATAGCCATGTTGGCGTTGCCGAGCGCGTGACGCAGCAGGCCGACGCCGTAGGTGAGCGGGTTACTGGCCATGAGCAGGCGCACGAGCGCGTGCGCGCCGGGCTGCGGAAAGAACGCGCCCGACAGCATCAGCGCCGGCATCAAGACCAGCATCATGATGCCGTGGTAGCCGGCGGTGCTGTCCATCAGCCAGGCCAGCGCGAAGCCGCAGGCGGTGAGCGCAAACGCGAGCAGGAGCAACACGGCGAGGCCGCTGAGCAAGCGCGCCGCATCGAGGACGATGATCCCGAACGCCGCGCCGCCGAACAGGAACACCGCCCCCAGCAAGAAGCCCAGCGTCGCGCCGCCGAGGATCTTGCCGAGCGCGATCGCCGAGCGCGGCACCGGCGCCACCAGCACGCCCTGCAAGAAGCCTTCCTTGCGATCCTCGATGACGGTGATGGTGGCGAAGATGGCGGTGAACATCACGATCATCGCCAGCGTGCCTGGAAAGAAGAACTCGCCGTAGGACTGGTCGCCGACCCGCAGCGAGTCGCGCAAGGCACCGGCGAACAGCAAGAAGAACACCACCGGCTGCCCAAGCGAGCCGATCACGCGCGCGCGGTCGCCGAGAAAGCGCACCAACTCGCGGTGCCAGAGCGCAACGACGGCCCGCATCAAGCGTGCCCTCCGCCGCGGCGTCCGCGCTTCTTGACCGGCGCTTCGTTCACCACCGTGAACGCGGCGCCGCCGGTCTTGGCAAAGAACACATCGAGCAGCGACGGCGGACTCACGCTCACCCGGCGCGCGCGCACGCCGAGCGCGTCGACCACGTCGGGCACCAGGCGGTGCGCATCGGGCGCTTGGGCGCGCAGACCGCCGTCGACGTCGATCGCTTGCAAGCCGAAGCGCTGCGCCAACAGCGCGCGCACGTCGTCGCGGGCGCTGAGATCAACCCCCACCTCGAGCGCCGTCCCGCCCACCGACCGCGACAGGTCGCCGGGCGTGCCTTCGGCCACGACCTTGCCTTGATGCAAGATGAGCACGCGGTCGGCGGTCTCGGCTTCTTCCAGCAAGTGCGTGGTGAACATCACCGTCAGCCCGTCGATGCCGCGCAGCAACGCCCACAGCTCGCGCCGCGCCGTCGGATCCAAGCCCGTCGTCGGCTCGTCGAGCACCAACAACTCGGGCCGGTGCAACAGACACTTTGCCAGCTCGACGCGACGACGCAGGCCGCCCGAGAGCGTCTCCACCTTGTCGCGCGCGCGCCCCAACAGGTCCGTGCGCGCCAGCATCTCGTCGACGCGCGCGCTGAGTTCTGTGCCGGCCAAGCCAAACATTTGCCCGCCGTAGGTCAGGTTCTGGCGCACGCTGAGTTTCTTGTCGACGGCTGGCGACTGGAACACCACGCCGATGCGCGCGCGCAGCGCCGCGGGGTCGCGCCGCAGGTCGACACCGAGCACCGACAACTCGCCTTCCTGGAGCGGCAGGATGGTGGCCAACAGTTTGAACAGCGTCGACTTGCCAGAACCATTGGGCCCAAGGAACGCGTAGCGCGCGCCGCGGGCGACGGCAAAACCGACCCCCGACAAGGCCTGTCGCTCGCCATAGCGGTAGTTCAAGCCGCGCGCCGTGATCGCCGCCAACGTTTCGTTCATGGTCGATCCATCAGCATCGCGCCGAGCAACAAAGGTAAGTAGATGATCGAGGCCAAGAACGCGGCGCGCATCGTCGCATCCGAACGCCGCGCCGCCGCGATCACCACCGGCACAAAGAAGAACACGCCCAGCAGGATCGCCAGCAGCGGATACAGGTCGCCCGTCATCAGCAGACGCCGTGGCCACAAGCTCACGATCACCAGCGCCAGCGTGTACACCAGCATGTGCGTCGCCGTGGCGTGGCCGCGCGGATCGACGACACTGAGCATCTTCATGCCGCCCTTGCGATAGTCCTCGCGGTAGCGCCAGGCGATCGCCAGGAAGTGCGGGATCTGCCAGAAGAACAGGATCGCGAACAGCGCTGCCGCGCGCGCATCCACCTGGCCGGCCGCCGCGGCATAGCCCACGACCGGCGGCAGCGCGCCCGGCACCGCGCCGACCAGCGTGTTGAGCGTGGTCACCGGTTTGAGCGGCGTGTAGACCAGCACGTAGGTCAAGAGGATCGTCGCACAGAGTGCGGTCGCCAACGCGTTGGCGCCGACCCACAGCGCGATCAACCCGAGCGCCGCGCAGACGCAGGCGAACACCAGCACCTCGCGCGGCGACAGTCGGCCCGACGGCAACGGTCGAGCGGCGGTGCGCGGCATCTTCAGGTCGCGCTCGCGCTCGATCAGCATGTTGAACGCGTTGCCGGCGACGGCGACGAGCAGCGTGCCGATGCCGGTGAGCACGATCAGGCGCCACGGCAAGGGCTCGCGCGCGCCGAGCACTAGCCCCGCCAGCACGGCAACGATCGCCAAGGCCGACAAGCGCAGCTTGCCCAGCTCGACAAAGGCCTGCAGCCGGCTCGCGATGTGATGCGCCATCGGGTGGCGACTCTACGGCGTCGGCTCGGCGTTGCGCCACACGCGCGCGCAAAGCAGCGTCGCGAGCAAGAACATCACCGCGCCGACGACCACGTGGCTGGTGATGGTGAGCGCACGCGCGAGTTGATCGAGCGACGCGGTGGATTTGCCGCCGCCACGCACCACCAGCGTGATCACGCCGAGCGCGAGCTGCACGACCAGGATCGCCAGCAGCCACCGCGCGGTCGCCGCCAGGCCCGACACGCGGCGCAGATGCGTCATCACATAGAGCGCCGACGTGAGCATGAGCAGCGCCACCACCACCGACCCCGAGATGTGCAGCCACAGGAGGCCGTGCAGGTCGGAGTGACGCACCACGGCGCCGAGCACGAGTTGCACGAAGATGGCCGCCACCGCAACCGCGGCTAGGCCGCGCGCCGCGCGCACCGTGGACGCGGGCTCGGTTACGCGTTGGTGCCAAGCGCGCGACTGGGCAAACGCGAACACCGTGAGGCCGCACAGCAGCACCTGCGCCAGCACGCCGTGCAGCGCCGAGGTCCACAACGGCAGTCCCCACTCCACGCCTTTGCCGCCGACCACACCCTGCACACAGATCAGCGCCAGCAGCCCGCTCGCGAAGAACCGCGCCCAACGCCGCTTGTCCGCGGCAAGTGTCCAGATCGTCAGCGTCAGGATGAGCACGCCGATGAGCGCACCGTACGTGCGATGGCTGTGCTCCAAGAACCCGGCGCTCCACTCGCTCATCTCCTTGGGCCACCACGAGCCGTTGGCCGTCGGCCAATCGAGGTAGGCGAGGCCCGAGCCGGTGCTCGTCACCATCGCGCCGAGTTGAATCAGCAGGATCGTCAGCGCCGTGGTCACGGTCGCGAAGCGGCAAAGGCCCGGCTTGGCCAGCGGCGCACTCGCGGGCGTGTTATCCACCGCGCACACCGTTGGTGCGGGCGAGCTGGAAGGGCGAACGACGGGCGACGCCATGGCGCCGGGCAACCCTAGCGCACGGCGGTGAATTTCTATCTTCCAGTCAACGCGGTCGAACTACTCGGGCCGTGCCGAAGACAGGTCGTCGTTGGCGATGCCCGCGGCGACAACCCACGGATAGAGCCCAGTAGTCAAGAGCGGTGGGTATGGCGCGACGAAGCCCGAGTGGCGGAAGCACCGCCAGCGACCCTGGCGAACCGCCAACGCGGAGACCCTGTCGTTGAAGAAGGAGTCGTCCGCCGCGTTCAAGTTGTGCTCCGCGCGCACCAGGTGCTTGTGCGCACCGTGGAAGTTCGCGTGCTGGAAGAGCACCAGGTGCGCGCTCATGAGGGATCCAACGCGCTGCGGCGCGGCATGGCTGTGGCGCAACGACGAGACCGCATCGTTCTGAATGCCGACGTTGACCACCCAAGGGTGAAGTCCTTGACCGAGCGTCTGCGGGTAGGGGGCTGCGAAGTTGATGTGGCGGAAGAACTCCCACGTGCCGGAGAGGATCGCGATCGAAGAGGCGCGGTCGTTGAAGAACCAGTCGTCCGGCGCGGCGAGATTCGGCTCCTCGGCGAACACATGCTTGTGCGCCCCACGGAAGTTGATGTGCTCGAACAGCAGCGCGTGCGTGTGCAGTGCCTCGCCAGCCACCGTCGCAACCTCCGACGTGGGCCGCAACGAAGACATGTCGTCATTGGCGATGCCGATCGCACCGACCCAAGGGTAACGACCGGGCCCGAGGACCACCGGGTAAGGCGAAGCGTATTGAACCGCCAAGAACCCGCCGGGCCGTACCGAACGGCGTCGCATCTTGGACGCTTTCGCCAAGCGCCCGCCGGGTCACCTGCGATTCGCGCGCGGCCGCACGGCCTGGATCACAACCCGGTCCGTAGCACAAGGGCCGGGCAACCCGCCGCGGCTGCGCCGGTCCACAGGCGTTACGCTGCCCCGGCCGCCAAACCCCAGCCTCGTCATGCTCAAACCGACCGCCTTCGTCGTCGTCTCGCTCCTCGCCGTTTCCGTCGCCGCTCAGCGTGGTGCGCCGTCGCTCAAGCACGCGTCGTTCGAGACGGCGCTCGACTTCGGCCAGCCGGTCTGGGGCAAGCGCAGCCTCGAGGATCTGCCGGTCGGTCAGAACTGGCGCCTCGGCATGAACCAGGCATCCTCGTGGCACACCCAGACACCGTTGGTGCAGGGTAGCGTGCTGATCGCGCCTGGCCACTATCGCGTCGGGTTGCAACGCAGCGGCGAAGAGGACTTCGCCATCGAGTTCGCGAGCGCGGCGCTCGCCGTGGGTGGCACCGGATCGGCGAGCCTGGCCTGCAAGCTCGGCAAGGATGAAGTGGCCAAGAAGCTGACGATCGAACTAGCGAAGGCCGACGCCAAGGCCAAGGTCACGCCCGATGGCGAACTCGCGGCGCGCTTCCGGGTGCGGTTCGGTCCACATCGCATCGAGGGCGACTTCGCCATGGTCGGCGGGCGCGAACTGGCGTCGTCTGCCAAGTTCCGCCTCGTGGGTTGGTCGCTGCCGGCCAAGGTCGTCGAGGACGCGTTGGCCGCCGGCCAGAGCGTGCCCGTCGCCACGTTCTTCGCCAAGAAGCCCGGCAACAAGGACCCAGAGTTGTTCAACGTCGTGGTGAGCAGCAAGGGCGCGAAGCTGCTGCCCAGCCTGCTGATGCCGGAAGAGAGCTTCGGCTTTGGCGAGGTCGCCACGCCGCTGTCGACCCTCGAGCAACCCGCCGAGATCGCGTGGAGCGACATCGAACAGGCGACGACCCGGCTCGAGTTCGGCAGCAAGGCCGAACGCAAGGACAAGCGCTACACGCTGGAGCTGCGCTGCGGCAAGCGTGCGGCGACCTTGAAGGTCGGCGAGCCCGAATCGAAGAGCTGACGCACGGCCCTTACTCGCGCTCCGCACCGAGACTCTCCGTACCGAGATACGGGCGGAACGCGTGCCACGCGGCCTGGGTCGAGGGAGTGGGGCCGGGCCCAGCAAAGCCGCGCCGCTTGTAGTCCTCGAAGTAGCGCCGCAGTGCACGCTGGGCGAACGCGTCGATGATCGCGGCGACGAAGATGCCGAAGGTCGCACGTGGGCAGCAGCATGCCGCGAACTCCGGTTTCGTGGCGAAGTCGGTCGCAATTCGCGCGTGCGACCGGATGCTGCGCCGTCAGCCGCCGCGGTCGCACTCCGACTTCGCCAACCGCGGCCCACCACCATGCTCGCGTTTGGCTTCACCCTGCTCGCCTTGCTGGCCGCGCCGCAAGACCGGAGCGACCCCGAGCAGGGCCCGAACGGCCGCGCGCACTACCTCGGTCGCGCCGTCGCGCACACGATGCACTGGACCGGCGCGTCGTGGCTGTTGCGCGCGACGCGCGAGGACGAGGAGAACGGCGTGCTCTTGCGGCGCTGGCTCGCGGTGCAGCCAGGCCAGACGGTGGGCGATCTCGGCTGCGGCAACGGCTACCACACCTTGCCGCTGGCCGAGGCGGTCGGCAGCGCCGGCAAGGTCTTCGCCGTCGACCTGCAGCCCGAGATGCTCGATCTGTTGCGCCTGCGTGCCAACGGCAAGCACCTGACGAACCTGGCGCTGATTGAAGCGACGGTCGACGACCCGAAGCTGCCGGCAGCTTCGTGCGACCTCGTGCTGCTCGTCGACGTGTACCACGAGCTGTCGCATCCCGTCCGCGTGATGGGCCACGTGCGCCGCGCCCTGAAGCCGAACGGCCGCGTCGTGCTGGTCGAGTTCCGTGCCGAAGATCCCGCGGTGCCGATCAAGCCCGAGCACACGATGGCCAAGGCGCAGATTGTGCGCGAAATGGCCGCGCACGGGTTGGCGTTGGTCGACGCCTGCGACGAACTGCCGTGGCAGCACGTGATGGCGTTCGCGTCCGTCGCCGAATCGGGCCCGCGCTTTGGCGCGCAACAGCTGCTGCGCGGCTGCCTCGCCGCCGCCGGCGGACCCGACGCGCGCATCGTGGCACCCTACCTCGGAGCCGCGCTCGCACCGGACGGCCTGCCCGCGCTGGCGGCCGATCTGCGCGTCGAGTGGGACGCCGGACCGGACGGTCGCCTGCTGGCGTCGCTGGCCACCGCGGACGGGGCACCGCTGCCAGGGGGCCGCGACGAGGCGGTGCTCGCGCGCGACGCCGACGGCCGCTGGTTCGTCGAAGCGGTACGGCAACCGCTGCGGTTTGCGCGCCCGCACGGCGCCCGACGGCCATTTGTCGCCATGCACACCGGCACCGGCGGTGGCACCGTGGACGCGCAAGCGGCGCTGGTGCGCGAACTCGGCTTCGACGGTCTCGCGTGGGATCTCGACCGCATCGCCGAGGTCCGCCGTGCCTGCGAGGCGCGCGGCGGCGACGTGTTCTCGGCCTATGGCGTGCTCGACCTCGGTGCCGGTTTTCCCGAACGCCTGGCGCCGCTGCGTGCGGCGATGCAGGCGCTCGCGGGCGGCCCGGGCATGCTCTGGCTCGCGCTGCGGCACGGAGGCGTGGCCCCGCGCGATCCGAGCGGCGACGACGCGGCCGCGCAAGCGTTGACCGCACTTCTCGTGGACGCCGCGGCCACCGGCGTCGAGATCGCGCTCTACCCGCACCACGGCTTCTGGCTCGAGACCGTCGAGGATGCGCTGCGCCTGTGCACGCGCCTCGACCAGCCGCGCCTCGGCGTCTGCTTCAACCTCTGCCACTTCCTGCGCACCGGGGACGCGCCCGACCCGGCGCCGCTGCTCGCGCGTTGCCGTCCGCACCTGTTCGCCGTCACCGTGAACGGGGCCGACCTCGAGGGTGCTGACTGGCGCACACTGATCCGCCCGCTGGGCGAGGGCAACTTCGATCTGCGCGGCTTCCTCGCCACGCTCGATGCGCTCGACTTCGCTGGCCCGGTTGGCCTGCAGGGCTTTGGCATCGACCGGCCCGCGCCCGAGCACCTGGCGCAGTCGATGGCAACGTGGCGGGCGGCGCACAAGCAGTGAGTCAAGCAGGATTGCCGAAGTCGAACAGATCGATGTACGGCGCCCGGCGCAGTGGAGCTGCGCTGCGGCAAGCGCGCGGCGACCTTGAAGGTCGGCAAGCCCGAATCGAAGAGCTGACGCGCGGCCCTTACTCGCGCTCGGCACCGAGACTCTCCGCACCGAGATACGGGCGGAACGCGTGCCACGCGGCCTGGGTCGAGGGAGTGGGTCCTGGCCCCGCGAAGCCGCGCCGCTTGTAGTCCTCGAAGTAACGCCGCAGGGCCTCGGCCGTCTTCGCCTTGCCGTTGTCCGCGTACTTCGCCACGAACGGCGTGAAGTCGGGGTAGAGCGCCGGGTTGCCGCGCACCGGCCAGTCGCCGATGAGCGTCGTCTTCATGTAATTGCCGATCAGCATGTCGTCGAACACTTCCCAATCGATCGACTGCATGAGCGAGTGCCGCGGCGCCTCGAAGACGATCCCCTTGCGAAAGTCGCGGCCGCGAAGGTCGATCGTGTGGTCTTTCCCGCCGACCCGCAACGTGACGAAGTCGAGCGTCTGCGACAGATGCTCGATCGCGCAGAAGTACCGCCGCGCCTTGTCGAGTTCATCCACCGCGAGTCGCTCGGCCCAGTCGTCGTCGAAGGTCTTGGGGTCGAGCAGCGGGACGTCGAGTTCGGGCGGACGCAGCGGCGTGACGATCCCGGTGAGTGCATCGAAGCGGATGAAGGCGGGAAGGATCTCGACCCCGTTGTCCTGCACGCCCACGGGGTAGTCGGCGACGCGCGCGATGTGGGCGTTGGCCCAGGCGCTGTCGGTGCGCTGATACTTGTGCAGGGAACTGAAGGGCACGAACTTCTTCAGCCCGTAGTACTGCGCGAGGTTCGCGATCCCCGGCCCCAGCGGCGCGCGCTCGGCGGCGGCGGGCGCGATGAGGCGACCCTCGGTATCGAAGAAGTGGATCATGTCGGCGTCACCGAAGCCGGTGAGGCACAACAGGAACGACTGGTCGTAGCGCGCGGCGGTCGCGCGCAGAAAGTCGCCGACGCCCCGGTCGCTCGCGTCGTTGGCGTTGACGATCAGAACTCCGCCGAGGTCGACGAAGAGCGCCGCATCCTGGTTGTAGTCGGAGACGCAACAGACGCGGACCCGCTCCGACAGCTGAGTCCACTCGCCGTCGCGCAGGAGCCGCACCTTGGTGCCACGCTCTTCGAGCCCTTCCCGGATCCGCCCGCCGTGATGCTCGGGGAGCAGAACCGTCTCGCAGCGCATTTTGTCGAGCGACATCGGACTCAGGTGGTCAGGGTGGCCGTGCGAGATCCACGCGAACTTCGCCGCCCGGATCGACGCGAGCTGCTCGGCGGGAATCGGATGCGCGAGGGCCCAGCTGCCGAAGTAAGCACTCCCGTCAGTCCAAGGATCCGTGACGAGGAGGGGTCCTCGATCATGAATGATGAGGGTCGCGTTGCCGACCGTCTCGAAGCCGAGGTCCATGGACTGGAGTTGCCTTGTTGGATTCGTCGGCGACGGAGGCGCAGCGAGTCAGATCGCGACCCTGGCCGCGGCTCGGCGATGCTCCACGCCGACGCGGGAGCTCGCGCGGCGGATCGTATCGAGCCAGGAGGTGCGGCAAAGGCCGCTGTTCCCGCGTCAAGCCGTCAGTTCTGCGCGACGCTGCCATGCAGCGTCGCCTTGCGCCTGATGCGCGCCGGGCGCCTGCGGCGCCGGCCTTGCTCACGCTCTCAGCGCTGCGGCTGCGCCGGCGTCGATTCCTGACCCGACTGGCGCGCGCTGTCGAACGCTTCCCAGAGCGGGCGCTCGAACTCGCGGACTTCGGACTTCTGCACCACGCGGTCCAGTTCGCGCGATGGATCGTTCTTGGCGGCACTGATCAGGTTCTCGAGCTCGACGGCCGAGCCGCTGACCTGCAGCTTCTTGGCTTGCTCGAGCTGCGTGAGCGCGCGGCTGGCCTCGCCCATGCGCAGGTAGCAGATGCCCATCGACTTGTAGACCTGGGCATCCACGTCTTGCGGATTCTTGGCTTGCGACGCGAGCGACAACTCTGACAGGGCCTGCGGCCACTGCCGCTGGTCCATCCACTTGTCGGCGCGGTAGAGGTGGCCGAGCGTGGCCCACTCGACTTGCTGGGGCATGCGCTCGAACGACACCACCTCGATCCACGGCTGGTTCTGGAAGGTGTTGCGCACGAGCGCCGTCACGCGCAGGCGCTGGAATGTGGTCGTGCCGTAGAGGTCTTGCAGCTGATCACTCGATTTGGAGATGAACAGCAAACCGAAGACGTCGTCGAACGACTGCTTCTGCCAAATTGGTTGTTCGGCTGCCCAACCGTGGAAGTTGGCGAAGTCGGTTGGAACGAACTGGGTGAAGAACGGGTTCGAAATACCACCCAGCGTCGCGAACTGGATGTCGAACTGCACCTTGACGTTGAGGTAGGCGTCGGCATGCCCGCGCACCTCGCTCAGCGTCGTGGTCACCGTGTTCTTGATCTGCTTGCCGTCCCGCCACTGGGCATTACCGCTCAGGGCGAGGACGCAAGGCAGAGTGATTGTCAAGCTAAGCGTGGACAGCTTCATGTCAGCCCTTCTCTTCTCGCCCTGTCTTGTGGGAACTCTGTCTGTTAGATCGGAACTCACCGCTTCAGCGGACGAGCAGTTCCATCAATCTGCGCATCGCATCGTCCAACATCGCATCGGGAAGCTCGTCGCCGCGACGCACGAGCTGACGCAGGAGTTCGATACGTCGCGCCCGTGACTCCGGGCGTTGCATCAACTCTGCGATGAGCTCCTCCGCCGAGGGTTCCTTGCTCCGCATTCGCTTTTGTTCGAGGCGTTTGCACGTGGATTTGGTTGCCCGCGCCGCGCGGCGCTGCACAACCGCCCTTCTTATCGGCCACGTGCCCGGCGCGTCTTGACCCGTGTTGCGCAGAAGATCTAGCGGGCGCTGAGGCACCTCGGCCAGGTTCATCCTTGCGCCCCTCAGAATCCCCCGCAGAGTGCTTTGCTCGATTATGATCCCGCCGCTGTCGATCAAAGGAACCGTCCCTCATGCGCTCTTTCGTCTCTATTGCGTTGTCCGTTTGCCTTTGCCTCTCGTGCGCGACCTCGATTGGCGCCCAGAATCTGGTGCAGATCAACGAGATCGAGTTCGACGAACAGTGGGTGGAGATCGCCAACTTCGACACCATGCCGGTCGACCTCGGCGCGTGGTCGATCTACCAGGCGACGCAGACGCAGGGCGCGCCGCAGGGCTATTGGTGGCCGATCCCCCCCGGGACCATCGTGCCCGCCGGTCAGTTCTTGCGCGTGCGCTGGTTGCGTCCCGTGCAGTCTGGCAACACCAACCCGCTGCTCATCGACACCGGCGACACGTCGTACCACTTCCTGTTCTTCCTGCGCGGTGAGCCGCTGTCGCGCAGCACGGGTGCGCTGGGCTTAGTTGCGACCAAGGATGGAGGTTTGGTGAACACCGCGAGCTATTACCGCGACTTCGTGGCATGGGGCAACGCGACGACGCCGTTCCCGCGCGAAGAACTCGCCGTGCAGAACGGTCGGTGGCGCACGGGGGCACGCACGCTCACCGCCACGACTGGCCAGAGCCTCGCGCTCGACGCGCGCGACCTCAGCGAGCCGACGCCAGTCGGCGCGTTCTTCCGCGACACGTCGCCGACGCCGAGCTTGCCAAACCAGGGCACGCAGTCGGCCACGTTGTTCGGTACCGAGTGCGTGCTCGGACTCGGCGCCCCATCGCAGCTCACGTTCCAATCGGTGCCCGTGCACGGCAACGCCGACTTCCGCATCGTCGTCGACAACCTGGTGGACAGTCGAACCGTGGTGTGGATGTACCTCGGCATGCCAATGCCCGCCGGTCGACCGTGGGTCGCGCCATGCCGCACGTACTTCGACCTCGACCTCCCCTACTCGGGTTTGCCGCTCACGCCGACTGGCGACACGCTGTCGTATCGCCCGGCGGTCGAGGACTTCACCATTCCACAGGTCGCGGTGCAGGCGGTGGCGCTGCGACCCAATGGCACGATCGTGTTGACCAACGGCGGGTGGTTGCGCAACTGAGGGGCTAGCGGGGCTTCGCCTCAGACCAGAGAAGAACCACAGAGCGCACAGAGACCACAGAGGAAGCTGTGTGTCGATCCCTCTCTCTCTGTGGCCTCTGTGTGCTCTGTGGTTCTATTCTGCGCCGGCAGAGTCACGCGTGCAGAAACGCGAACGCCGTCGTGCCCCAGACCCGCAAGTCGACGTTCGCGCCCGCGGCGAAGTCGTCGAGATCGAGCGCGCCGTCGCGGAAGTGGAAGCACAACACCCCGCCCGGCGCCAAGCGCTGCGCCAACTTCTGCGCCCGGTGCGCGGCGCGCACCGGATCCTCGGCCACGGCCGGATAGGGCGGATCCAAGAAGATCAGGTCGGGGCGCACCTCTTGATCTTCGCCCTGCGGCGTCAGCGGCGCCGGATCCCACGCGTCGAGCTTGAGCACGTGACTGCGCGTCTTGGCGTCGTCACCCAGCTCATCGAGGTTGCGCCGCAACACGCTCAGCGCCTGGTTGCTCTTCTCCAAGAACAGGACCCGACGGGCACCGCGCGACAGCGCCTCGATACCATTCGCCCCGGTGCCAGCGAACAGGTCCCACACCTCGCGGTCGTCGAGCCTCTGGCCCAGTATGTTGAACACCGCTTCGCGCACTTGGCCGAGCAAGGGACGGGTGCCGAAACCGCGCACAGTCGTCAACACCCGACCGCGATACTCACCACCGATGACGCGCAGGCTCATCCGAGCCTCGCTTCCAACCACGAACCAAAACCTACGTTGAGCCGCACCGCGACCATGGTGGCCGCCCGCCGGGCCTTTGGCAACGTCGCGATTCCACAGCCCCTAGCGTTCACTCCGGCGACGTCTCTCGCTCGTGCAGAGCGCGCCCGTTTGCCGATCGCTGGAATGTTCGCCCTCGCCTGACCGCATGCCGTCGCCCCAGGAACCAAGAGCCCCTCAGTTCGGCGGCCCGCGGCGCGCGCGAGCATCCGCGCATGACGTGAGCAGAAATCGACACGCCATAGACGCCCGGCGCCCATCAGGCGCCGAGGAGGGGGAGGCCGCGTGTCGCGGCCGGCGTGGGGGAGGGTCCGCCTCCCCCACCAGCAAGGAACTCAGAGCGTGAGCAATTGTTGCTCACGCTCTGAGTCGTTCCAGCAGCTCATGGCTCGTGAACTGGCGCGCGCGCCGTGGTTCTTGCTGTCGTTGGTGCTGCACGCGGTGATCCTCTTGCTCCTCAGCTGGCTCATCGGGGCCCCTCCA
>JANPER010000180.1:0-6941 GCA_031423015.1 Planctomycetota bacterium
ACCCGGACGCACGCCGGCGCCGGCCAGCCACATGGTGAAGGCCTGCGGATGATGGTCGCGGCCGTTGCTGCGCTTGAGCGCGGCGTGCGCCTCCACCATCGGCGTGCGGCCGAACTCGCCGCCCCAGATCACCAGCGTGTCGTCGAGCAGGCCGCGCTGCGCGAGGTCTAACACCAACGCAGCGCAGGCTTGGTCGGTCGCTTGGCACGCGCTGCGTAGGCCGCCCTCGACGTCGCTGTGGTGGTCCCACACCTCGTGCACGAGTTGCACCGTGCGCACGCCGCGCTCCAAGAGCCGGCGCGCTTGCAGACAGTTGCGCGCGAACGAGGGCTTGCTCGGGTCGACGCCGTAGAGATCGAGGATGTGCTGCGGCTCACCGGCGAACGACGTGAGTTCGGGCGCGCGCGCTTGCATGCGGAACGCCAGCTCGTACGCCGCGATGCGCGCCGCGATCTCGGGGTCGCGTACCGCCTGATAGCGCATGTCATCGAGTGCCCCCACCGCGTCGAGCGTGTCGCGTTGCAAGGTGGCATCGACGCCCGCAGGATTCGACACGTTGGGGATCGGATCGCCGCGCCGCAGGAACGGCACGCCCGCGTGGTTGCTCGGCAGAAAGCCCGACGACCAGTTGGCCGAGCCGCCGCTGGCGCCGCCGCCCGACGAGAGCACGACATACGCGGGCAGGTCGTCGGCCTCGGCGCCCAGGCCGTAGCTCAGCCACGCGCCGAGGCTCGGCCGCCCCGGGAACGGCCCGCCGGTGTTGAAGAGCATCTGCGCCGGCGCGTGGTTGAACTGATCGGTGTGCAGCGAGCGCACGATGGCGATCTGGTCGACGACCTTGTGCAGGTGCGGCAGCACGTCGGACACGTTGGCGCCACATTGACCGCGGCGCGCGAAGGCAAAGCGCGGACCGAGCAGCGTCGCATCCTTGCGGATGAAGGCGTAGCGCGCGTCCTGCACGAGCTCGGCCGGAATGGGCTTGCCCTCGAGCTTGCTGAGCAAGGGCTTCTCGTCGAACAGATCGAGCTGACTCGGGGCGCCCGCCATGAACAGGTGCAGCACGCGCTTGGCGCGCGGCGCGAAGTGCGGGCCGAGCGGCGTCTTGTCTGCGCCAGGCACCAGCAGCGACGCAAGCGCGATGCGGCCGAGGCCCAAGCCCCCGTCGTGCAGCAATCGGCGACGTGAGATCGGCGTCGAATCAAAATCCATATCAGCCTCGCACCAGCATTTCGTCCAGGTTGAAGAGCACGCGCGCGAGCGACGCCCACGCGGCGAGGTCCGCCGTGCCGAGGGAAGGTTCGGCGCCTGCCTGCGCGCCGGCCAGCGCGCTGGCGTCGAGTTCGCCGTTCGACAACCGCTCGCGCTGGCGCGCGACGAAGGCCAGCAGCAGGCGCCCCTCGTCCACCGACGGCGCGCGCGACAAGCAACGGCCAAACGCCGCGCGCAGCCGCGACGCATCGTCGCTCGATTCTGCACAGACGGCGCGCGCCAACGCCTGCGCCGCCTCGACGAACACGGCGTCGTTGAGCAGCGTGAGCGCCTGCAGCGGCGTGCCGGTGCGCGCGCGCCGCGCGACGCACGCCTCGCCGCTCGGCGCGTCGAACAGGGCGTGCATGGCGTACGGCGCGGTGCGCTTCTGGAACGTGTAGAGCCCGCGCCGGTAGCGACCTTGGCCCTCGCTCACCTTCCACTCGGCCTGGCCATACGCCACGTCGCTGACGCCCGCCGGCTGCGGCGGGAAAACGCTGGCGCCGTACAGGCGCGGCACCAAGAGGCCGCTGGCGAACAACGCTTGGTCGCGCACGATCTCCGCCGGCAGCCGCAGCCGACTCATGCGCGCCAGGCCGCGGTTGTCGGGATCGTCGGCGAAGGCGCCCTCGCTCGCCGCGCTGGCCTGACCATACGTCGCGCTCGAGACCAGCAAGCGGTGCAGGCGCTTCATCGACCAACCCTGCGCCACGAACTCGCACGCCAACCAATCCAGCAGCGCGCGATGACTCGGCGCCTCACCCCGCGTGCCAAAGTCATCCACCGTCGGCACGAGTCCCCGACCAAACAGCGCGTCGACGGCGCGGTTCACCACGACGCGCGCGGTGAGCGGGTGCTGCCCCGAGACCAGCCAGCGCGCCAAGGTGAGACGATTGTTCGGCGCGTCGCTGGGCAGAGGCGGCAAGCACGCGGGCACGCCGGGCGTTACCACCTCGCGCGGCCGCAAGAACTCGCCGCGCTGGCGCAACTGGGTGCGACGCGCGCGCTGCGCGTCGCGCTCGCGGAGCGCCAACGTCGTCGGCCGCGCCGGCAGGTCGCGTTCGTGCTGCCGGATCTCGGCGTTGGCGGCCGCCAGTTCCGGCGCCGCCGACAAGAACGCCTGCAACAACGCGTCCGCATCGGACGGCGACAGCGCCCCGTCTTGCAGCAGCGCCGCCTCCAGTTCGCTCGGCAGCCCGCACGCTTGGTCGATCGCCGCGGCCTCGGTCACCGCGATGCGAAAACGCCCGAGGTTGTTGTTGTGGATCGACTGCTGCGCCAGCGTGACCTCCAACCGTTCGCCCGCAGCCAGCGTCAGCGGCGCCTCGAACACCAACACCAAGTGTTGCGCGCGGCCGACGTGGTCGGTGTTGGTCCAGTCGGTGTCGAGCGCGGCGTCGATCGCGTGCGCCGCCTTGTGCTCTGGATGCTCGTAGCTCGCGGTGGCGCGCGCAAAGCGCAGCGCGCGACTCGCACTGCCACCTTCGGCCAACACGCGGGCTCGCGCATCGTTGATCGTGAAGCCGCCCTCGGGATAGAACACCGATCGACCGGGACCGCCCGCCGGCAAGCTCGCCTCGGGGAGCGCCTCGACTCGAATCGCGCTGACCGCCATGCGCGGCGCCAACAGCAGCGTCGTGGTGTCGCGGTCGGGGTTGTTGCCGTAGACCAGGATCGAACCGTCGGGCAGCACCGCGAAGTCGGCGAGACCCGCCGATTGCATCGAGGTTGGCACCACCACCTGCCACGGACGCGCGCGGGCGCGTTCGCTCGCACGCCACGCGTCAAAGTTCTGCCGCAGGTGCGCCTCGCGCACCGCCGCCGTGTCGACGCCGGGCGCCGCGTACGCGAAGGCCAAGCGCAGGCGCGAGAGCGTGTGCTGGCTGCCGTAGTTCTGCCGCAGCACGACGCGCACGCGCGTGCTCGCGTCAACCAACAGCGGCGCGTCGAACCCAAAGCGCGCCGCGCGGTCCTGGCGCCAATCCGTGTCACCGCCATGGATGCCCCAGCCGGTGTTCTTATCGCCGTCGATGGCCGCCGCGGCCGGATACCCAGTCTGGCTCGCGTCGGCTTGTGCCGCAGTCAGCGTCACGCGCTGCCATTCGTGCGCCGGCTGCTGGATCGACACCTCCAGCTCACTGAGCACAAAGTTGCCATGCGCGGTACGACCCGGTCCGCGCGCGGGATCCTGTTCGGCGCGCAACGCCTCGACGCGCACGCCCGCCAGCAACCCGGCCGCCACATCGCCCTCGATCTCGTACACATCGCGCCCTGGCGCTGCCCCGCTGGCCACCACGGCGCCGTCACTCGCGATCGCCAACTCGGTGCCGGGCTCGGCGCGCGCCGTCGCCGGCACGAACGACTGCCACGACTCGGGCATCGGCAACGGGAACCGCGCGCGCCGGTCGCGCCGCAGCGCCGCAAGCTTCGCTTCGCCTTGCGCGCGCGCTTGCTCGATCGCCGCATCCGGCAGCTGCATGACGATCTCGTCGCAGTTGTCGAACAGCGCCAGCAAGCCGAAGTAGTCGCGCTGCGTGATCGGGTCGTACTTGTGGTCGTGGCACTGCGCACAGCCCACCGTGAGTCCGAGCCACGTGGTCGCGGTCGTGTTCACCCGGTCCACCACCGCCGCGTAGCGGAACTCCTCGACGTCGATGCCACCCTCCTCGTTGTGCATCGTGTTGCGGTGGAAGCCAGTGGCGATCGACTGATCGCGCGTCGGGTGCGGCAGCAGGTCGCCCGCGAGCTGCTCGATGGTGAACTGATCGAACGGCAGGTCGGCGTTGAGCGCAGCGATCACCCAGTCGCGCCACGGCCACAGCGAGCGCGGCCGGTCCTTCTCGTAGCCGTTGGTATCGGCGTAGCGCGCAAGGTCGAGCCACGGCCGCGCCCAGCGCTCGCCGTAGTGCGGCGACGCGAGCAAGCGTTCGACCACACGTTGCCGGGCATCGGCGCGATCGTCGGCAAGGAACGCGTCGATCTCGGCCAGCGTCGGCGGCAAGCCAACGAGGTCGAGACTCACGCGCCGCAGCCAGGTGGCGTCGTCTGCGGGCGACGACGGGTGTTGCCCCTTGGCCTCGAGCGCGTCCAGAACAAAACGATCGACGTCGTTGCGCGGCCACGCGACGTCACGCACGCTCGGCACCGGCGGCCGCTGCGGCGCGACCAGCGACCAGGGTCGCTGCGCGTTCAGGGTTGTCGCGACCGTGATGAGGGCCAGCCAGAGCGAGCGCATGGAGCCCGCATGCTACGCGGAGAGGGGGCGTTTGCTGATTGCAACCTTGCCGCGCGGCGTGCCACCGCCGACGCTGGCGGCGGAGGCCCCATGTCATCCCTTCGCTTCGTCTTCGCCGTCGCCCTCTCCGTCGCCCTCTCCGCCGCCTTCTCCGCCATGAGTCTTGCCGCGCAGCAGCCTGCCCACATCCGCTTCGAGGTCGCGTTGCCAGCGCAGGCTGGCGCAACCCCGCTGGACGGTCGCCTCCTGCTGTTCCTGAGCAAGCGTGAAGGCGAGGAGCCGCGCAACCAGGTGACCGACGGCCCGACCTGCGCGCAGATGTTCGGCGTCGACGTCGACGCGCTGGCACAAGGAGCGGTGGCGGTCTTCGACAACCGCGACGCCAACCTATTTGGTTACCCGCTGGCGAAGATGAACGCCATTCCCGCTGGCGACTACTTCGTGCAGGCCTTCCTGCACCGCTACGCGACCTTCAAGCGCGGCGACGGCCATGTGGTCAAGCTGCCGATGGATCGCGGCGAGGGCCAGCAGTGGAACAAGGCGCCCGGCAACCTGTTCAGCGCGCCGCAGAAGGTGCGGATCGAACCCGGCGCAGACCTCACCGTGAGCTTGCTGCTCGACCAAGTGATCCCGCCGATCGAGCCGCCGAAGGACACGCGTTACATCAAGCACGTCAAGATCGAGAGCAAGCTGCTGAGCGCGTTCTGGGGTCGACCGATGCACCTCGGTGCGATCGTGCTCTTGCCGCACGGCTTCGACGAACACCAAGACGCGCGCTATCCGCTGGTGGTCAACCACGGGCACTTCCCGCACACCTTCGATGGCTTTCGCGAAACACCGCCCGACGCTGACCTGAAGCCCGACTACAGCGATCGCTTCTTGCTGCACGGCTACAACAAGATCCAGCAAGAGGAAGCGCACGCGCTCTACAAGGCGTGGACGAGCCCGAGCTTTCCGCGCTTCATCGTGCTGCAGATCCAGCACGCCAACCCGTACTACGACGACTCGTACGCGGTCAACTCACAGAACGTCGGCCCGTACGGCGACGCGATCATGCGCGAGCTGATCCCACACGTGGAGAAGACGTTCCGCGGGCTCGGCGCCGGCTGGGCGCGCTTCACCTATGGCGGCTCGACCGGCGGCTGGGAGGCGCTCGCGGCGCAGATGTTCTACCCCGACGAGTTCAACGGCTGCTTCGCCGCGTGTCCGGATCCGATCGACTTCCGCGCCTACACCGTCATCGATCTCTACAAGGACAAGAACGCGTACTACGTCGAGGGCGACTTCGCACGCGTGCCGCGCCCCGGCAAGCGCGACGCGATGAACAACCTCACCGCGACGATCGAGCAGCTCAATCACTTCGAGCTGGTGCTCGGCACCAAGTCGCGCTCGGGTCAGCAGTGGGATATCTGGGAGGCAGTGTTCAGCCCGGTGGGCAGCGACGGCTATCCAGCGCGCATCTGGGACAAGCGCACCGGCGTGATCGACCCAGCGATCGCGGCCCACTGGCGCGAGCACTATGACCTCGGCTATATCCTGCGCCGCGACTGGAAGACGCTGGGCCCCAAGGTGCGCGGCAAGATCCATCTCTACTGCGGCACGCTCGACAACTACTACTTGGAGAACGCGGTGTATCTCGTCGAGGAGTTCTTGCGCCAAGCGACCGACCCGCCCGCCGACGCCGAGATCGCCTACGGCGCCCGCGCCGAGCACTGCTGGAACGGCGACCCAACGCAGCCGAACGCGATCTCGCGCCTGCGCTATCACGTGCTGTACGTGGAGAAGATGTTGGCGCGGATGAGCAAGACGGCGCCTGCGGGCGCGGACCTGTCGAGCTGGCGCTACTGAGTTCCAGGCGAAGGTCGCGTGGTTCAGGGATCCCGACGGCAACGTGCTCAGCGTGGCGCAGCTGTTGCCGTAGGGGTTCGCCCGGTCCGGCCCTAGGTGAGATTCCGCGTAACCAAACGCGACTTGCGAGCCACTCGTGGTTGAAGGACCGAGGACTCGCCGCGCGCTGGACTCCCTCAGCAGGGATGTCGCATGCAACGCTTCTGAGCCCCTCGTTCCACCAGCGCAACGCGGCGACGCCCTGCTGAGCGCTGCTTCTACAACCGGCGTCCGAGGCAACTCACATGCACCACATGCGAAAGTCGCTCCTGGCGATGACTGCAAGCGCAGTCTTGCTGGCAGCGTGCGCGACCGCTGACTTCACCGGACACTCCGATGATTGTCTCGAGGTCCTCATCGGCGGAGTCGAGTTTGACTGCTCGAACTACCGATTCGAAACGAGCGGCGCCGTGATCAGGGTTCGCAACCTCCCCAAGGTCCCGTCAAAGTCGCCTGGCCGTTGTTGGCCTGACCGCAACCGAGCGTCGTAGCTGATGCTGAACGTGTCGTCGAAGCCAACGAATCGAGGCACAGATGGCGCTGTGTGGCCGTTTTGGCCACATTGGCACAG
>JANPER010000181.1:0-9592 GCA_031423015.1 Planctomycetota bacterium
ACCCGGACGCACGCCGGCGCCGGCCAGCCACATGGTGAAGGCCTGCGGATGATGGTCGCGGCCGTTGCTGCGCTTGAGCGCGGCGTGCGCCTCCACCATCGGCGTGCGGCCGAACTCGCCGCCCCAGATCACCAGCGTGTCATGACAAGAGAAGGTACATGTTCGACCTGCGCCGGTTGTGGCAGGCGAGGCGGATCGACGCGTAGCCCGCGCCGGCCCCGCCGTCAGCGCGCCTTCGGCTTGCCGCCCACTGCTGCTCCCAGCCGTTGCCGCGCCAGCGCCTTCAGTTCCTCCTTCGACGTGACCCAGGCCTGGATCGCGCCGTCGTCACCACCGGTCAACAACCGGCCGTCGTCGGTGAACACCACCCCGTTGACGGCTCCAATGTGCCCACGCAGCACGGCCAACAGTTCGCCGGTGCGCGCATCCCACAGCCTTGCGGCGCTGTCGGTCGCACCGGTTGCCAGCAGCGCGCCGTCCGGCGACCAGGCCACAGCGCCCACCCTACCGTCGTGGCCATCGAGCACGAGCGGGTCCGTCGGGTTGGTCGGTGTGCGGTCGCGGAGATCGAAGACGCGCGCGCGCCCGTCCCCAGAGCCGACCACGATGCGATCCTCTGTGGGCGAGAAGGCGACCGCATAGGACCAGATCTGGATTCTCTCTCGATGCCAACTCGGATCGATGAGGAAGTGCGCCTGCTTCTCCCCCGCCTCGTCCCAGATCGTCAGGTTGGGCCCCCAGCCAGCACCGGCGACGAGACCGGTGCGCGGTGCGCTTGCCAGGGCATAGGTCCGCCTGCGGCCGGGGCCCCAGTCCTGGCTGGAGCCGTCCGCGGCGAACACTCGGCGTACCTGGTAGAGGCCCGAGGTCAGTACCCGGCCGTCACTGAGGAAGATCGCGGCCTGTCCAGTGCCCTTCGGTTCTCGTTCGGATCGCACGATCTGCCCGCTCTCCAGGTCAAGGCACCGCCACACGAGATCGTCGTGGCTGACGAGTGCTGAGCGTTCGTCGCGCGACAGCACCAGGCCAGTGGACAGCGCCGCAATGTTCACTGCCCGCGCCGTCGCCGTCGCGAGGTCCCAGATGCGCAGTGTGTTGTCGTCGGCGATGCTGACGGCGCTGCCATCCGATCGTCGAACCAGACCGCGCACGGGTCCGTTGTGCCCTGTCAGCCGGGGCACGCGGTCATCGACGAGGTCCCAGATCCGGGCCGTGCGGTCAGAGCTGGAGGAGGCGAGCTGGCGTCCGTCGGGCGACAGCCGCGCCATCGTCGTTCGCTCGGTGTGTCCGCGCAGCACCGTGACCTCGCGCAGTTCTGCATCGAAGACGCGAATCGTGTGGTCATCCGACGCCGTCAGGATGCGCGCGCCGTCCGCGGTGAAGGCCGATTGGCGCACGGGACCCTCCTGGCGAACCTCGCGCAAAGGCGTGCCGTCGCGCGACCACAGTCGCACGGTGCAATCGCGGGAACAGGTCACGATGCGTCGGCCGTCCGCGGAGAAGGCGGCCTGCCAGACCGAGCCGCGGTGGGCCAGGCGCACCGGGGCTGCCTCGGGATGCATGAGGTCGAAGACATAGGCGTTGCCGTCGCGGCAAGCAGCGACCAGTGCTTTGCCATCGGGAGAGAACTCGATCTCATGCACCGAATCCGGCAGTCGGAACCTGGCCTCCTCCATGTGCTGCACGATCCCGGGCTGCCAGACCGCGACCTCGAACGTGTCGAGAGCGAGCCGATGCTCCCCACAGTCGTCGGCGGTCGCGATGCGGCCGTCTGGTGACCAGCAGATCTGCTGCACCAGCCCCTCGTGGCGAAACAGCGGCCCCAACTGATTGCCGGTAGCCACGTCGAAGACGCGTGCACAGCGATCCGAGCACACGACGGCGAGCTTGCGGTCGTCCGGCGAGAAGGCCACGGCCCAGGGCAGCGACGCCGCCGTCGGATCCTCGAAAGCCCGCTCCCAATTGACCTTCGCCCCAGGACTCCGTCCTGCGTGCATGGTCCGCAAGGGCTCGCCGTTGCGGTTCCACAGCACCACGGTGCCGTCGCCGGCCGCAGTGGCGAGATGCGAGCTTGTGCTGTCGAACCTGGCCGACCAGACCGGTCCTCGGTGGGTCAGCGTCGCCAGCTGCCGCCCGTGCCGATCCCAGAGCCCTGCGGTCTTGTCGTCGGACCACGTGACGATCAGCTGCCCATCGGGCGAGAAGCTGGCACCCCAGACGGTCGCCTCGTGCTGGAGACAGGCCCGTTCCCGATAGGCAATCACGGCTGCGTGCAGTGCGGAGACCGTGTCGACGTTCTCGCCGGCCTCGACCGCGGCAAGCGCGCACTCGAGTCCACGTCGCGGCGAAACCGCGCCAAAGTCACGCGCGCGCAGCGCCTGCTCGTTCGCCGATGCCGTCCGCAGCGATCTTGCCGCTTGGTCGAGCGCCTGCCCGCGCTGCTGCAGCAGCGCGGCGAAACCGGCCAGGGCCACCAACAGGAACAGCACGAACCCGGCCGCGACCGGATTGCGTCGCACGAAACGCTGCAGGCGCAGCACCGCACCGGCCCGGCGTGCCAGGATCGGTTCGTGCTCGCGCACGCGGCGCAGGTCCTCGGCGAACGCGTCCGCGGTCCGATAGCGGCGCGCTGGTTCCTTCGCCAGGGCTGCCTGCAGCACCGTCCACAGGTCGCGGCCGATTCTGCGATGCGAACGCCGCGGGTCGGGCGGCGCATCGCGCAGGATCTGTGACTGCAGGTCGTGGCGGTTGGTTGCGTCGAACGGCAGCCGCAGCGTCAGGCACTCGTACAGCAGAACGCCGAGCGCGTGCACGTCGCTGCGTCGGTCCACCGCCCCCCCGCTCACCTGCTCCGGCGCCATGTAGTTCGGTGTGCCGAGCAAGTCGCCGGTCAACGTCAAAGTGTTGTCGTCGCTCTCCTCGCGCCGCGCGAGGCCGAAGTCGACGAGCACGGGTTCACCATCTGGCGTGATGAGCAGGTTTCCTGGCTTGATGTCGCGGTGCACGAGACCGGCCTCGTGGGCGACGTGCAAGGCGCGCGCAGCCTGTTCGACGAGGCGCAGCACGGCAGCCTGCTCGCCATCGCCGTGGCGGTGTGGCAGGTCGACCAGTTCCCGGCCGGCGGCGCGGCTCTTTGCGATGGCCTTCTGCAGCGTCTCGCCGGTCACGTAACGCATGGCGAGGAACGGCACCCCGTCGGCGCTGCCGACCTCGTAGACGGGGCAGATTCCGGGATGGTCCAGGCGTGCGGCGGCAAGCGCTTCGCGGCGGAACCGTTCGCGGGCCTTCGGGGTGGCGGC
Source organism: Planctomycetota bacterium (assembly GCA_031423015.1). Lineage (GTDB taxonomy): Bacteria > Planctomycetota > UBA1135 > UBA1135 > UBA2386 > DATGPD01. The sequence continues at coordinate 3,300 of JANPER010000181.1, forward strand.
GGAGCCGCCGTGGATCACCTTCAAGGCGACGCGGCGGCCGAGCTGCTCGTGCTCGGCGAGGTAGACCACACCCATGCCGCCGCTGCCGAGCAGTTCGAGCACCCGGTAGGGCCCGAAGCGTTCGGGGGCACGAGCGGCAGACTCCGGGGCAGGCTCGTCCACGAGGCCGACTTGGTCGAGCAGGTCGTAGAGTTCGCGGAGCGCGGCGGCGCGGTCGGGATGGGCGCGGCAGAGCTGCTCCAGCGCCATGCTGCGGTCGCCATCGGGGGCAGCCAGGCACTCCAGCAGAAGGTTGCCGTCGGCAGAACGTTCGGGCTCGGGTTCGGTCACGGCGTTGGCCATCGGGGGCGACGGTGCAGGTCGGCGTGAGCTGTACTGCAGAATCCACGCCCTCGTCTCGCATTCTCGCCGCCAGATTCCGTCGCCCAAAGATCGGTGGGCCGTACCTGGAGACGCTCTGGTGCCGCGCAGCTACCTTGTGCGGCCTCTCGTCCCTCCGGCCATGGCACCGGCGAGCAACGCGAACATGCCCGACGCCCATTCTGGCAACCTGCTGCAGCGCTCGTTGTCTGGCGATGCGGTCGCCTTGGCGGCGCTCATGCAACGCCATCTGCCTGGGGCGCGCGCCTTCGTGCGCGTGCGCATGAGCCCGCTGTTGCGGGCGCACGAGTCCGGCTCGGACCTCGTGCAGTCGGCGTGCCGCGAACTGCTGGCAAAGGCCGCGGGATTCGAGTACCGCGGCGAGGAAGCGTTCCGGGCGTGGTTGTTCACCGCGGTGCTCAACAAGCTGCTCAAGCAAGAGCGCGAACTGCGCGCGCAGAAGCGCGACGCGCGACGTCAGGTCGCCTTGGACGCGCACAGCGGCGCCGACGGACTCGCTGCCTGCTATTCGCAGGTGCTGTCTCCCAGCGGCGCGCTGATCGCGGAGGAGAGGGTCAGAGCGCTCGAGGTCGCGTTCGACGACCTGCCAGACCACTATCGAGAGGTGATCTCGCTGTCCCGCATCGCGCGGCTGTCGCGCGCCCAGGTTGCCGAGCAGATGGGCCGCAGCCAGGACTCGGTGCGCAACCTGCTGCCGCGGGCGCTGGTCGCCCTCGCGGAGGTGCTCAAGGCGAAGCAGAGTTCGGCCGACGAGTGACGCCGCGGGCAATCACGAGTCGATGGTCCGTGGGGAGCCAGCGCAGTTTTCTTGCGCCGGCGCGAGACGATCACCCGGGAACGGGTGTTGGCGACTTGGCCCCGCGTTGCCCGCTCCAAACCAGAGAGGCGGTCGGCGTCGGGACCACCGGCAGCGGCCAAGCGGCCTCGCCGTCCCATGACCCCTGCACCTGAGGTCTCCATGCGCGACAACTCCTCGTCTCCTTGCGCCGACACGCCATGGTCGGCAGCCCTTCTCCTCCTCGTCGTCTTGGGTGGGCCGCTCGTGGCCCAGCCGGATTGGGTGCCGGCGAGCGTGTTGGTGGCGGGGGGGCAGCAGATGGCCTACGACGTCGCCCGTCAACGCGTCGTGTTGTTCGGTGGCTACTCCTCGGCCACCTGGGAGTGGGACGGCAGCATCTGGTCGAAGCGCACGCCGACCAACGGCCCAAGCGCGCGGTTGGTGCACGCGATGGCCTACGACGTCGTCCGCCAGCGCGTCGTGCTGTTCGGGGAATTCAGGGGTGGCCGTGCTCTATCCCCTCTCTCCGACACGTGGGAGTGGGACGGGAGCACATGGACCCAGCGCACGCCGACCAACAGCCCCAGCGCGCGCTATTCGCAAGTGATGGCCTACGATGTCTTCCGCCAGCGCGTCGTGCTGTTTGGCGGGGTGGGGAATGGCAACATCCTCTTCTCCGACACATGGGAGTGGGATGGGAGCACCTGGACCCAGCGCGCGCCGACCAACAGCCCCAGCGCGCGCTATGGCCACGCGATGGTCTACGACGTCATCCGCCAGCGCGTCGTGCTGTTCGGGGGGGCGCGGAATGGCCCCAGCCTCTCCGACACATGGGAGTGGGATGGGAGCACATGGACCCAGCGTACGCCGACCAACAGCCCGAGCGGGCGCAGTAATCACGCGATGGCCTACGACGCCGCCCGCCAGCGCGTCGTGCTGTTCGGGGGATGGGGCACCACTAACTACCTCTCCGACACCTGGGAGTGGGACGGCACCGACTGGGTTCGGCGCGCTCCGGCCAACAGTCCGGACCTGGGCCAAGTAACTGTGATGGCCTACGACATCGCCCGCCAGCGCGTCGTGCTGTTCTGGGGTGCGGGCTACGGCGCCCCCACCACCCTGACCGCTACCTGGGAGTGGGACGGCAGCAACTGGACGAAGCGATCTTCGACAAGCATCCCGTCCTCGGGCAACGCGATGGCCTCCGACGTCATCCGCCAGCGCGTCGTGCTGTTCAACAGCGCCGACACCTGGGAGTGGGATGGGAGCACCTGGACCCAGCGCACGCCGACCAACAGCCCAAGCGCGCGCAGTTATTTCGCGACGGCCTACGACGCCGCCCGCCAGCGCGTCGTGCTGTTCGGGGGATGGGAATGGGGAAGTAACTGCCCTAACTCCGACACGTGGGAGTGGGACGGGAGCGCCTGGACCCAGCGCACGCCGACCAACACCCCAAGCGCGCGCTCGGGGCACGTGATGGCTTACGACATCATTCGCCAGCGCGTCGTGCTGTTCGGCGGGGCGGACCCTAACTCCGACACGTGGGAGTGGGACGGGAGCACCTGGACCCAGCGCATGCCGACCAACAGCCCGAGCGGGCGCAGCAATCACGCGATGGCCTACGACGTCATCCGCCAGCGCGTCGTGCTGTTTGGGGGGCGGGGAATGGCCCCAGCCTCTCCGACACGTGGGAGTGGGACGGGAGCAATTGGGCCCAGCGCACGCCGACCAACAGCCCCAGCGCGCGCAGCGGTCACGCGATGGCCTACGATGTCGCGCGCCAGCGCGTCCTGCTGTTCGGAGGATTGGGCAATGGCAGCAACAGCTACTCCGACTCGTGGGAGTGGGACGGGAGCAATTGGACCCAGCGCACGCCGACCAACAGCCCGAGCGCGCGCGGTGGTCACGCGATGGCCTACGACTTCGCTCGCGAGTGCGTCCTCGTATTCGGGGGAGACGACGCGTTCGACGACATGTGGCTCTACTCGTCCACTCCGGCCATCGCCCAACCCTTTGGCACCGCGTGCTCCGGCAGCAGCACTCCGCCGATCCTCACCAGCAACTCGCCCTATCTCGGCAATCCGGCGTTCGGGCTCGACCTGCTCTCTGCGCGCGCGTCCGCCGCATGTCTGTTCGGCCTCTCCGCCGCGAGGCAGTCGCTGCCCGTCGGGCCCTGCACGCTCTACCTGCAGAATCCGATCATCCCGCTGCCTGCGGTCACCAACTGGGCAGGCTTCGCCGAATCCCCCAGGTTCGCGCTGCCGCTCAACATCAACCTGCGCGGCGTGCCGCTCTACGCCCAGGCCTTCGTTGCGGATCCACAGGGCACGGCGCTCGGGCTGACGTTCAGCGCCGGGCTCAGGCTGGTGCTCGGCGATTGAAGACTGAAGTGCGCAGCAGAAGGCGCGTCGCCGCGCCCGCCGTCACCGCGCTTTCGGCTTGCCGCCCAGCACCTTCGCCAGCGTCTTGCCCACCGCCAGCCGCAGCTCGCTCTCGGCCTTGGTGAACTCGTAGGGCACTGGTTTGGCGACGCCGATCACGCCGACGACCTTGTCGCCATCCAGCATCGGACAGGCGATCGAGCCTTCCATCTGCGTCAGCTTGGCGCCGGGGCGCACGACGCCCGAAGCATCCGTCTGCAGGTTGCACACCTACACCGGTTCCTTGCGCTCGGCGGCGATGCCGGCCATGCCCTTGCCGATCGGCACGACCTTCACCTGTCGACCACCGGCGGCGGCAGGTTGCGGTGGGCGCGCAGCTCGAGGTCGCCGGTGCTGCCGACGACGTGCACGGTGCCGAGCGGGCAGTCGAAGCGCGCGAGCACCTGGTCCAGGATGTCGGCGAGTCATTCAACCTGCCTTTGCTGTGCAGAAAACGGAGGACCCGGTTGCGGATCTTGCGCACCAAGTCGCTGACGTCGGCGTCAGTGATCTGGCGCGCGGCCGACGTGGTCGGTGTTCGTCCAGTCGGTATCGAGCGCGGCATCGATCGCGAGCGCCGCCAGGTGCTCGGGGTGCTCGTAGGAGGAGTCGTCTCTCTTGAAGGAAGAGAGCCCGCGCGCAGAGAACCGTGCTTGGCGCGAAATTGGGAGCGAAGGCGGTTGCTGTGCAGATCGACCGTCCCGGCGCAACGAGGGTGCGGCGCGTTACAGGAAACGCGCGAGTCGCGCGTGCGACGCCGTCGGGATCGGCTCGACAGTGGTCGATCCGCGTCATCGACGACGAACGGCCACCGAAGCTACGCGCCCGTGCGCGCGCCGGTCGCCCGCATTCACCGCCACACCTTCGCCGCCATCTCCCGCGCCATCTCCGCTCGCTCCGCCAGCGCCGCCACCAACCGTGCGAGCACCGGATGCGTCACGCCCTCCTGCTGCATCCGCCGTCGCACGTCGCTCGCCGCGTCTGGCAACGCCGCCGCCAGCGCCGACATGCGCGCGCGCACCGCGTCGGCGTCCTGCGTCAACTCGTGCGCGGCGGTGCGCCAGCGTTGCGCGGTGATCGCCCGCGCCCGGTACTCCCCACCGACCTTCATCGCCAAAGTCACGCGCCGCAGCGGGAGCTGCTCAGGGTATGGCAGCACGCTGGCAAGGTCGTAGAGAGGTGCCAAGCGCACGCTGCCGCGCGCGCCGAGCAGCAGCGAGTAGTTCTTGGCGTGGGCATCGGTGCCGAGGATCAGCCAGTTGAACAGCAGCGCGTCGACGAAGCGCAAAGCGTCGTCGCGCGCGGCCGACGAGTGCGCGCGGATCACCGCCATCACCTCCGCCGCCGACGGCCCGCCCTCGTTCTGATACTTCGCCTGCGGTGGGCGAGCGAGTGCCTGGCAGAGGTCTTCTTGATGCACGCGCACCACCCGCCGGCCCTGGCGCAGCCGGTCGTAGCGTTCGGTGACGAAAACCGGAGTTGCGCCAAAGCGGCGGATCGTCGAGGTCGCCGCGGGCAGTCCGAGTGTGCGCGCGAGTGCGGTGCAGAAGTGCTCGTTCTCGGTCGGCGCCGAGGCGTGTGGCAGCGTGGTCGCGCAGCAGCAGTGCGACGCGCTCGCTGACTTGGCGCTCGTCGATCCAATCGATGCGGCCGCGACGCGCCGTGCCGCGCAGCGCCGGCTCGCGTTCTTGCGGCACGAACTGCACGGCGCCGGCGCAGTCTTCGCCGACGTGCGCGATCAGCTTGAATGCGTTGTGCGGCGACACGCCGAAGCGCTCACCCCACCGCCGCAGAACCTCGTCGTTGTCGGGCAGCAGGCCCCACAGGAATGGTTCGACCACCGCGTGCGCGTGGCTTTGCGCCAGCAGCGGCATCGACACCGACAACGGGTAGGCCGCGGCCGACGCCAACCAGGTGGCTTCGTAGTCGAAACCCAGCGTGTTGCGTTCGCGGTGGCGCCGCAGCCGCCCCATGCGCTGGCCGTCGGCTAGCACGACCAGTTCGTCGAAGTTCATCGCCGACGCCGATCGACGGCGTTGGCGATGATGCGGTCGAGGTCGACCGGCGAGGCCGCGCGCCGGCGTGGCTTGGCGACCGATTTCTTGGCCCGCGCCGTGCCCGCTGCCGCGGCCGGCACTTCCACGTGCAGATCGATGTCGAGTTCACGCAGCGCCGCCAAGACCATTCCGAGCTGCGCTGTCGCCTTGCCGCCTTCTACCTGCACGACCCACGGTCGACCAGTGCCGAGGCGCTCGGCTAGTTGCCCCTGCGTGAGCCCGAGCTGCTTGCGGCGCTCACGAACGAGCAGGCCGATGTCTTTGGCGGTGCGCACGTGCATGGGATATCGGGTGGCGTGGTCGGACGTTCGAGTCCAATACTTCAGGTAGTGTAATCGAGCGAGATCTTCTTCGCAATGTAATCGATCGATGACACTATAGAAATGTAGTCGATCGATTACGGTTATGGCGTTCTCGATGGGCGCTGCACAGCACGGACGAGAAGGAACGGTTCTCGTACTGGCGGTCACTCACGGCCGTCGCGATCCGCGCCAGTGGCAACAACGAGACACCTGACCGTTCAGCTGATCAGCCGCCGCACCACCTTGCCGCTGACATCGGTCAGCCGGAAGTCGCGACCCTGGTGCCGGAACGTCAAGCGCTCGTGGTCGAAGCCCATGAGGTGCAGCACGGTCGCTTGCAGGTCGTGCACGTGCA
>JANPER010000182.1:0-21255 GCA_031423015.1 Planctomycetota bacterium
TGACGCCAACTCCACCAACATCGCGGAACCGCGCCCGAACCTGACACCAAAGCAGCAGGTCGCTGACACACTCGGGCCGCACGCGATCGAAACGCGACTCAGACCACGACGCCAACACGCACGTTGCTCGCCTTATCCCGCTATCCCGCACCAGCTGGTCCACCAGCACGAACGGACCGCAGACCGACATCCTCGCGCTGGAATCGCTATCGCCGACCGAGGTGCTCGCTGGTGGCAACGGCGGTGTCTACCGCTACGACGGCAGCACCTGGAGCCTTGAGAACGCGTTCGCATCGCTGTCGCCAGGACCATTCGGCATCGCCGTCGAGCGACTGACGCGGGTGGGCAACGAGATCTGGGCGGTGATCCGCACAGCCAATGGCCATGTGCTCGCGCGGCGTGGTGGATCAGGTGGTTTCACGACCGTGCCGACCGGCTGCGGCGCCAATTCGCTCTCGGCCACTGGCAACCCGGACATCGGCGGCACCGTCACTTGGACGCTCACCAACTATGCGAACGTGCCGGTCGTGCTCGTGGGTCTGACGCAGCTCAATCAGCCGTTGTGCGCGAGCAGCAGCTGCCGGATCGGTGCAGCTTTCGACCTTGCTGTCTTCGGCGCCAGCCTCTCGCTCCTCATTCCCGCCAACCTCGTGTTCGTCGGTCGGCAGTTGTTCGTGCAGGGTGTCGATCTAGGAACTCCTGGAGGCTGTGTTGGCCTGCCGCTCACAGTCACCGATACGAGCGTGCTGACGATCGGGTAGTCCGAGGTCCAGACCGAACGGTGCCGCTTGGCCCAAGGCTTGCTCGGTCGCCGTTCTTGCCCAACCCGCGCCGATAGCGCAGCATCCGTCTGACCCGCATGCCCACCCCGTCCGACGAGATCGAGCAGGTCGCAGCCTTGTTGCGCGGCGACGCGCTGCGCACGTTGCTGGTGCGTTCCGGCGTGGCCGTCGACGATGTGCGCGCGACCTACGTGCGCCTCAAGCCTGGCGCCGGCGCGCTCGTGGCTGTTGACCTCGTGCATCGGACGGTTGACGGGGTCACCACGACGCCGGGCTACCTGCGCTTGCACGATCACCAGCGTGCGGCGGAGCTGGCGCGAAAGTGGCACGCCGACCGCACGGTGCCGACGCCGCTCGGCGACGGTGTCCGGTTGTTGGACGACGGATGCAGCGTGCTGTTCGTTTTCCCGAACGACGCCGAAGTGCGTGGCCTGCGATTCGTGGCCGAGCCTGACAAACTCAAGCGCCTGCTCGCCGAACTGCCAGCGATCGGTGGCGCCGGGTTCCGCGTGCGCGGGCGGGCGTCGACGTTCGAACGCGTGCGCTACAAGCCCGAGCGCCGGTTGATCCTGCGGGCGCGCCTGGCCCTACGCAACGACGCCACGGGGGCGGACGCCGTGCGCCATGTCTTCGTGCGTTTCTTCACCGACGCGCGCGGCGAGCGGTTGCATCGCTTGATGGTGGCCTTGCGGGCCGGCGGGCTCGACGCTGCGGTGCCGGAGCCGCTCGGGTTCGCCGCCGATGGCAAGCTGTTCGTCGAGGCAGAGGTCGTGGGCCGCGAGCTGTTCGCGGTGGCTGGTGGTGGTGGCGGCGATGCGAGCGCGGTCGCCGAAGTCGTGGCAAAGGTACATGCTTGCAGCATCGACGATCTTCCCCTGTTGCTCCCCGACGACGTGTTGGCGAACGCCCTCGAGGCCACGCGCGCGCTGGCGCGCGCTGCGCCCACGTTGCGCGAGCAGCTCGACGAACTCGAAGCTCGTCTGCGAGCGCAGGTGCCGGACCCAGCCGCGATCGCGGTGACCCTGCACGGCGATTGCCATCTGCACCAGTTCCTGGTCGAACCCGGGCGTGTGGTGCTCGTCGACTTCGAGCGCGCGGCGCGTGGTGACCCCGCGTTCGATCTCGGTCACCTGTGTGCGCACGCTTGCAGCAGCGCGCGACGGGCGGCTAGCCAGGGTGAGCCGGCCCGGCACCAAGAGTTTGCGGCGCAGGTGGTCGCCGCGTATCGCGCCGCCCGACCCGCGACGGCGTTGACCGCGCTGCCCTTCTACACGGCATGCGGCCTCCTCGATCGCGCCCTGCTGCCGTATCGCCACCTCGAGCCTGATTGGCTGGCGCAGACCACGGCGCTCCTGCAGGCGGCGCTTGCGCAGCTTGCGCCCAGCGAGCCAGCGCAGCCCGGGGCGCGCGCGCCGAGCTTGTTTGCGGCGGCGGCCGCTCGCAGTCGTGACTTCGTCTTCTACCCCAGCACGGCGAACGCGTGGGCCGGCTACATGCAAGACCATGGTGGCCAACGCGAGTACGGCGTGTACGACACGGCGACCCACGCGTTTGTCGCGCGCGTGCCCGAGGCCGATCCGGCGTTGCCGGGCCTACGCGTGTACGCAGCGCGCGGGGAGATCGTGGCGTATCGGGTCGGCCGCCGCGCGACGGTGCGCACGCCGCCGCCGCACGCCGCGTTCGTGAAGTTGTTGGTGCCGTCCAAGGCCGAAGGCGTGGCTCGGCTCTGGCAACTCGCCATGCGCGCAGCGGCACAGACGCCTGGCTTTCCGGACGTGCCGCAGCTCACGGCTTACGACCCCACGTTGGGCGCCTTGACGCTGGCGCCACTCGCAGGTCGCAGTCTGCACGATCTCCTCCGCAGCGAGCCCGTGCTGGCGTCGGGCACGTTGGATCGACTCGCCGCCGCGCTCGCCGTATTCCATCGCTCCGCCCTCGCTGACCAGGTCGCCGCCGCGCCGCCGCCGCGTTCACTGGCACAATGGCAAGACCTCGTGGCTCCGCACGATGCCGCGTTGGCCGCGACGCTCGCCCGCGTGCGGGCGGCTACGGAACCCGTGCGCACCGCGGACGCCACGGTCGGCCTCGTGCATGGCGATCTGCACGACCGCAACATCTTCATGCACAACGAACGCATCGGCCTGCTCGACCTCGACGGTCTGCGCCTTGGTGATCCACTCGACGATGTCGGCAACCTCGCCGCCCACTTCGTGCTGCGCGCGTTGCAGCGCGGCGACGCTCGGCGCGCGGGAGATGCTCAGGCCACCGCGTGGCTCGCGGCGTACGCGCGTTGTGTTCCCTCGTTCTCTCTTCCAGCCGCGTGCGCCGCGACGGCGCGCACGCTGATCCGATTGGCCTGCGTGTATCGCTTCCGCAGCCGCTGGGCCCCGTTGCCGCCGCAGCTGCTCGAAGCAGCGCTTGTTTGGGGCGAAGCGGCGGGTCGACCCCAGGTCGCGCGATGACTTCATCGCTGAGCCAAGCTCTGGCTGGCTGGCGTCGCACCCGCCACACCTTCGCACCGTACCTGCGCGCGGAGCGTGGCGCCATCGTCGCCACGATCACGTGTGTACTGATCGGCGTCGGCTTGAAGTTGATCGAGCCGTGGCCGCTCAAGCTCGTGCTCGATCACCTCGTGGTCGTCGACCGTCCCCCGGGCGCGGCACCGACGGCGCCGATCTTCGGCTTGTCGCCGATGACGTTCCTGCTGGTGTGCGCGTTGCTCAGCGTGCTTGCCAGCAGCCTGCGCGCCGCGTTCGACTACGCCGAGACGGTTGGCTTCGCCAAGATCGGCAATCGCGTGCTCAACCAAGTGCGCGGCCGTGTCTACCAGCACTTGCAGGCGCTGTCGCTGTCGTTCCACACCAAGCAGCGCACTGGCGACCTCGTGGTGCGGGTGACGCGCGACGTGAACATGCTGCGCGACGTCGTGTCGACCGCGGCGCTGCCCTTGCTCGCGAGCGTGCTGGTTCTGGTCGGCATGGTCACAGTGATGGCGCTGTTGAACTGGAAGCTGACGCTGCTCGCGCTTTCGCCAGCGCCGCTGTATGTGCTGGCCACGATCCGGTTGGGACGCAAGATCCACACAGCAGCGCGCAAGCAGCGCAAGCGCGAAGGCGCGATGGCGTCGACCGCCGCTGAGTCGATGGCAGCCATCAAGGTGGTGCAGGCAATGTCGTTGGAGAGCGTATTCGCCGAGGACTTCGTGGCGCGCAGTGGCCAGAGTCAGAAGGAAGACGTCAAGACGGCGCGCCTGTCGGCGCGCCTCGAGCGCATCACGGACTTGCTGGCCGCGATCGCCACTGCGCTCGTGCTGTGGTTCGGCACCAAGATGATCTTCGCCAACCAATCGAGCGCGGGCGATTTGGTCGTGTTCCTCACCTACCTGCGACGCGCCTACAACCCAGCCAAGGACTTCGCGAAGTACACCAGCCGGCTCGCCAAGGCGATGGCTGCCTCCGAGCGCATCGTCGACTTGCTGGAGACCGAGTCCGAGGTGCGCGACCTGCCGAACGCGCGAGCAGCATCGCGGCTGCGCGGCGCGATCAGTTTCGAGCGGGTCGACTTTGCCTACGAGCCGGGGCGACCCGTGCTGCGCGCGATCGATCTCGACATCGCGGCGGGGACCTTTGTTGCCGTGGTGGGGCCATCGGGCATCGGCAAGTCCACGCTGGCCGGGCTGCTGTTGCGCCTGTACGACCCGACGAGTGGGCGCGTTTGCATCGACGGGCAAGACATCCGCGACTTCACGCTGGCTAGCCTGCGCGCGCAGATGAGCGTCGTCATGCAGGACACGTTGTTGTTCGCGGCAAGCGTGCGCGAGAACATCACCATGGGTGCTGGTGTGGTCGAGCCCGAGCGGGTCGAGGCGGCGGCGCGCGCTGCGAACGCGCACGATTTCATCTCCGCGCTCCCGGAAGGCTACGAAACCGTCGTGGGCGAACGCGGTGCTGATCTGTCCTTGGGCCAACGCCAACGCATCGCGCTGGCGCGCGCCATGGTGCGTGACACTCCCATCCTGTTGCTCGATGAGCCGACGGTGGGGCTCGACGGCGAGAACCGCGAGCTGGTGGCCAAGGCAATCCTCGGTCTGGCGCGCGGACGTACGACTTTGTTGATCACGCACGATCTCGAATTGGCGGGGCGCGCTGACGTCGTGGCGCGCCTCGAGGATGGTCGGCTGATCGCCACCGCGAAGGCGTGAGGGCGCCGGTGTGTAGTTCTTGCAACGCGCGGTAGATGTTGCCTCCGGCGTTGGCAGGGCCCACGGGGCCGGGACTCGTCGCGAAGCCTTGCTCGCCTCGCCGCCCTTGCCAGCGGACCCGCCCCGCGGATCGCCCGCTCAGCCTGTTTCGCCCCGCCGTCTGGGTGTCCGCTGTTCCATCACATTGCGTATGAGTCCCGGACACGGAACACATTGATCACGGGTGGCATTGGGCTTGCCTTAGTGTTTTCTTCACATCACCTTCACTCCGCACCTAGGCTTCTCAGCTCCCCGCCTTGCCCCGCCTCGCATCTCCTTGGTTCGCAGTCTGCGTGTGCATGTCCATTGGCTTGATCGCCTGTGCGCGCGGCAGGGGTAGCCCAATTGGTGGTGGTGGTGGCGGCGGAGGTGGCGGGGGTGGAGGTGGTGGCGGCGGCGGCGGAGGTGGTGGCATCGTTGCACCGCCCGCAGGCGCCGCGCAAGCGCCGCTGCTGCCGACCCTGACCGCCCTCGTCCCTGGGTTCGACGCCGCGCGCGCCACGTTCGCCTTGCCGGGTTCGGGCTTCGAGGCGGCGCTGTTTCGCGCCAATCAACGCGCTGATGTCTATGCGGGTGTGCCGGTGGTCGCCCCGCTCGCCGGGACCGCGATCACAGTCAGCGGCTTGAGCGCGGGCGAGCACTACTTCGGCCTCGGTGTCCGCGCGACCAGCTCGTCGGCGGCATATACGCCTTCGGGCGCCATCTTGCGCTGTCGCGTCGGCGCCGCGATCTACGTGGATGCGCGCTCGACAGCTCCGGCTCCAGACGGCCTCACGCCGGCTACCGCTCTCCCCGCCTTGGCCGACGGCTTGCTCACCGCCGCAGTCTTGGGTCGTAACGTCTTCGTGCGCGAAGGCACCTACGCTGCGGTCGGACTGCAGGTCATCAATGGCGTGCAGGTGTACGGTGGCTTCGACGCCGGCTTCGAATTGGCTGGCCGCGATCCTGTGGCACGCGCCAGCGTGCTGCAAGGCGGCGCCGGTCAACCGATCATGGTCGTTGGCGATAGCACCCCACCCTCGATCATCGATGGACTGGTGCTCGATGGCCTCTTTGTGGCGACGTTTGGCATCGACTCGCAAGATGCGTCGTTCGACGTGCGCGCGACCACCGTGCGCGCGTGCTTCGACCGCGGCCTACGCGCGCGCAGCCTCGCGCGCACCGGTGGCTATCGCCTGCGCCTCGCTGGTTGTCGTTTCGCCGACAATCGCACCGATGGCGTGTCCGTCAGCGGACCATTCGACATCGAGGTACACGGTTGCAATCTCGACGCCAATGGCGAAGAAGGCCTCGACGTCGACGACCTCGTCGCGCTCGAAGGCGCGACCGCCAATCTCGTCGTCGAGGGCAGCCGCTTCTTCGGCAACAGCGTCGAGGGCCTGGACTGCGACCTGGCAGCACCACTCAACCCGGTGACGCCGGGTGGCGTGTTCGACGTGCGGATTCGCGGCTGTCGTTTCGAGATGAACGGCGCCGACGGCCTGCTGCTCGACCAAGAGTTCGAGGCGCTCCCGCTGTGGCAGGCGCACATCCTCGTGCGCGAATGCACCGCGCGTGGCAACGTGCGCGCGGGCTTTCACGTCGACGCTGACGCGCTGGGCGATGTGCTCCTGCACCGGTTGAGCGCGACCGCCAATGGCACCGATGGGGTGTTGATCACCTCCGAGACGGCAGGTGGCTTCGTCACCCTCGGCGCCAGCGTGCTGATGGGGAACGGCGGCGCTGGCGCCCGTGCGTCGTTGGGCAACAAGCCTCTGGCGGTCAGCCACTGCGTGATCGCGGGGAACTTCGGCGGCGGCATCGTGAGCGAACGGATCCCATCGACAGCCGCGTCGTGCATCGCCTACCTGCAGGGCAACGCCTTCGCTGGCACTTGGGCGATCGCGTCGGCCGAGACCCAGGCAACGGACACATTCCTGGCGGTATCGAGCGCGTTCTTTCAGGTGACCGCACTCAACGCGGCGACCGCCACGCTCGCGACTGCACCGACTCTGCCGCCAGGCGCAACGATCGAGCTTGCGGATGATCGCGTTGCCCGTGTCGCGAGCGCCGCATCGGGCGTCGAGGTCACGCTCAGCCCGGCGCCAACCGCGGTGCGGCTGCCGAGTGTGCTGACGGTGTTCGCCGCCGGTGCGCCAGCGTGGGAAGACTTCCATCTGAGTGCGGGCTCGCCGCTCGTCGGCACCGGCCTCACGAGCCTCGGCGGCGCGGCCGTCGACCCTGGCCTCTGGGGTGCTCCGATTCCTGGCTTCCCGGGCCTCGGCGACGATGTCGCCACGAACTCGCCGTTCCGCGCGCTCGCCACGAGCGAGCACCGCCTGCACGCGCATCCGACGCAGCAAGCGATCGCGATCGAGTTCTCAGAAGTCATCGACGCGTCGTCCTTGGTCGGTCGCGTGCGCCTGCGCACTCGCACTGGCGTCGACCTCGGCGCCACCGCCACCGCGAGCGGCAGCACGCTCACGGTGACCCCACCCGCTGCCGGCTTCGGCAGCGAACCATTCTCGCTCGAACTGCACCGCGGCCTTCGCTCGCTCAGCGGCGGTCAGCTCGCCGTCTCTCTCGTTCTCCCAGTCACACCCGTTCCGTGATCCAACACCCACCCTCTCCTCGTGGGCGCATCGCTCGTTGCGCTCTTCTCGTCCTCGGTCTCGCGGCTTCGCGCGCGTCCGCCGACTCCGTCATCGGCCAGGTCATCAACCAAAACGGCGTCGGCCTCGTCGGCGTCACCCTCAAGTTCAGCAACGGCCTGCCGAACGCGGTCACCGGCGTGAACGGTCTGTTCGCCGTCACGGTCCCGGCGGGCACCTATGACATCGCCTTTGAGCCCGCGACCACCTACGCACCACGGATCTTTCTTGGCGTGCCGGTCGCCGGCACGGCCAACATGGGGTCGGTCCGACTGGAGTTTGGCTTCCCAGTCAGCGGGCAAGTGGTCAACAACGCCAACGTGGCCTTGGTGAACGCCAACATCGATGTCTACGACCAGGCAACCGGCGTGAAGCTCTACACGCCGGGAGATGGCACCGATCTGCTTGGCAACTTCACGGTGACCGTTCCGGTGGGCACGTGCCGCGTGCGGGTCAAACCGCCGAGTGGGGTCATTCTCGTGAGCATCGAACGCAGAAACGTCGTCGTGAACGCCGCGGTCGCGCTCGGCCAGATCGCCTTGCAGCCCGGCGTCCTCATCACCGGCATCGTCATCGACGGCACCACGCTGGCACCGGTCCCCGATGTCGACCTCGACATCACCGAGGCGTTGAGTGGTCTAGATGTCGTGACGCCCGACGACAACACGACGTCGACCGGCACGTTCAGCGTGATTGCGCCACCTACTCTGCTGCACGTTGCGTTCGATCCACCGGCCGGCAACAGCTTGCTTGGCAAGGTGACGTTGAACCTGTACGCCCCTGGCCCGCGCAACCTCGGCACCGTGACTCTGGCGCGCGGCTCCCTCGTACGCGGCCGCGTGCTGGCGCCTGGGAACGTGCCGATCGCCAACGCGGACCTCGACGTCGAAGTTGGCAACTACGAGGTCTACCTGTCGCACGACAAGACCGACGCCAACGGCAACTTCGAAATCGTGGTGCCGGACGGCGCTTATCGCTTCATGGTCGAGCCACCGGCGGCGGTCGGAGTCATCGGTCTGCGCACCGCACTGACGACTGTCGCCGGCACCACCGTGCTGCCTGATTTCGTGTTGCCCGCTGGCGTACGCATCAGCGGGGTCGTGCGCGGCCCGGACGGTACTCCGGAGGCCGGCGTCGACCTCGACTTCATCGATCCGGTCAGCCGGGTCGAACTCGTGACGCCAGGCGATCACACGGACGCCAGCGGTGCCTACGACGCTGTCGTGCTGAACGGCACCTGGGACGTGGAGCTGCGTGCCGTAGCTGGCAGTCAATCGCAGACCGAGGTCGTGCCCGGACTGCTGGTGAACGGCAACACCACCTTCGACCGTCAGCTCGCCCGCGTGCCGGTCTTCGTGCGGACACAGGGTCTCGGCGTGCCCACAGCGGCACCGGGTTCCACCGTGCCGATGGTCCTCACCATCGCGAACCCGAACGCCACGGTCACCATGACGCGCTTGTCGTTGTGGTTCATCGATCCGTCGGGCCTGCGCTTCCCTCTTCTGACCAACCTGGACTTGCCGCTGCCACCCGGGTTTGTGAGTGTGTCGCTCCTGTTCATGCCGGTGCCGCCAGTGAATCCCATCGACCTCGGCAAGCCGTTCGCCCTGTCGGTGCAATTCGATGATCCGGTCACCGGGGCCGAACACGATCGCGACGCGATCAAGTTCATCATCCAGTGAATCGTCGAGCGCGGTGAACTATGCGAGTCGGCTACGTACTGAAGAAGTTCCCGCGCTTGTCGGAGACGTTCGTGCTGAACGAGATCTTGGAACTCGAACGGCAAGGCGTCGACGTGACGGTGTTGTCGCTGCATCGGCCCGACGATGGGCGCTTTCACGAGAAGCTGGCGCGCCTGCGCGGCAGCGTGGTCTACGTCCCGGCGCGAACTGGGCTCGATCTGCGCGCACAGCTCACCGCGCACAGCAACACGCTGCGCGCGCGCGGCCAGGCGCTGGCCAACGAACTCGCCGACCTGTTGCCCGAGCCGGACCAAGACCCGTGGGCGACGTTGCGTTGGGGCTTCGAGGTGGCGCAGGCGGTGCGCGTGCGCGGCCTCGATCGCCTGCACGCGCACTTTGCGAGTGTCGCGACGCGGGTGGCGCGCGTCGCGCATCTGCTGACCGACGTTCCCTACAGCTTTACGAGCCACGCCAAGGACATCTATCGCGACACGGTCGAGCCGGCGGCCTACGCGCGGCTGCTGTCGACGGCAGACTTTGCGGTGACGGTGTGCGACGCCAACCGACACTACATCGTCGATCGGCTCGCGGGCCCTTACGCCGACAAGGTGCGCCGGCTGTACAACGGCATCGAGTTGGCCGAATTCGCGGCGACCAGCGACGCTGTGCGTGAGCCCGGTCTGATCGTTGGCGTCGGCCGCCTGATCGAGAAGAAGGGCTTTGGCTACCTCGTGGACGCGGTGGCAGACCTCCTGCGGAAGGGCGAGAACGTGCGCTGTGCCATCGTCGGCGACGGCGAGGACAGTGTCGCGCTCGAGAAGAAGGTGCAGGCGCTCGGCACTGACAAGATCACGTTGCTGGGCCCACGCTCGCACCACGAAGTGCGCGCGCTCCTGCGGCGCGCCAGCGTGTTCGCGCTGCCGTGCGTGATTGGCGGCGACGGCAATCGCGACGCTCTGCCGACGGTGCTGCTCGAAGCGATGGCCGCCGGGGTACCGGTGGTCACCACTCCGGTCGTTGGCAATGCGGAGATCGTGGACGGTGGTCGCGCCGGCGTGCTGGTGCCCGAGCGCGACGCTGCTGCGCTCGCCGTGGCGCTGCGGACGCTGCTCCACGACGCACCGCGCCGCGCTGCGTTGGCACAAGCTGGTGGCCGCCGCGTGCGTGAGCTGTTCGACCTGGCGCAGAACGTTGCGACCTTGCGCGCGTGGTTCGGGGCGCCAACGCCGGTGGAGGCTTCGACGTGACCGCGCGCCTACGCATGGCCTACCTGTGCGCGGATCCCGGCATCCCGATCGATGGCAGCAAGGGAGCGTCGGTGCACTTCCGCGAGATGGCGCAGGCGCTGCAGGCGATCGGCGTCGACATCGATTGCTTCGTGTCGCGCGGTGATCCTGCCGCCGTCAGTGGGTTGCCGGTCACGGTGGTGCCACCGCCGGATCACACGGGCGCGGCCCGCGAGGCGGCGTTGGTGGCCGGTGCGCTCGGCATGCTGAACGCGATGCAGGCCCGCGCACCGCACGACGTGGTGTACGAGCGCCTGTCGTTGTTCAGCGTCGCTGGACTGGCCTACAAGAAGCAGCACGGCGTGCCGCTGCTGGTCGAAGTCAACGCGCCGCTGTGGGAAGAGGCAGCCCGCTATCGCAAGCTGCACTTGCCGCGCGCGGCGCAGGCGATGTCGCTCGACGTGCTCGAAGCTGCCGACCGGGTGTTGGTGGTGTCGAGCGAGTTGGGGCGGCAGTTGGTTGCCGACGGGATCGACGCGCGCAAGGTCGTCGTGCAGCCGAACGGAGTCAACGCCGAGTTGTTTGCGGCGGCCACGCCCGCGGTTCGACCATCGGTGTTTGGATCGCGCCCGGTGGTCGCGTTCGTCGGTTCGTTGAAGCCCTGGCACGGCATCGAGTTCTTGCTCGCGGCCCACGCGGCCTGTCGGGCTGATCTCGGCTTTGCGCTGTGGATCGTCGGCGACGGCCCGTTGCGCGCGCAGGTCGAGGCTGCGGCGCAGCGCTTCCCTGGTGAAATCGTGTTTGAAGGCGCGGTGCCGCATGCACGCGTGCCGGCCGTGTTGAAGGCCGCAGATGCCACCGTCGCTCCGTACCCCGCGGATGCGCCCGCGTACTTCTGCCCACTCAAGGTGGTCGAGGCGCTGGCGCTCGGTTGCCCGTTGGTGGCCAGCAGAGTTCAATGCGTCACCGACGTGGTGCGCGGGCGACCTGGCGTCGAGCTGTTCACCGCCGGTGACGCCACTGACTTCGGTCGTGCCTTGCGGAGCGCGCTGGCGCTGCCGCGCGTCACCGACGCCGCCCATCTCGAGGCACAGGCGTGGACGGCGCGCGCGCGCGTGGTCGTCGAGATCGTGCAGGCGTTGCGCAAGAAACACAACGTCGGAGCCTCGGCATGAGACCGCGCCTGCGCTGGTTCGCTTTGCTCGCAGCGCCCGCCGCGTGCCGGATGTCAGAGCAAGAGCCGAGTTCCGATGTGCTAGCCAACGTGCGGCCGGGAACCTGGGTCGAGGCCAAGGGTGTCGTGCGCGATGGCGTGCCCGTGGTCAGTGAAGTCGACGAGGTGCCGCGCGGTGCCAGCGACAAGCCGGACAAGGTCGAGATCGCCGCGATTGTCGAAGCCGCCGCCGCAGACTCGATCACCCTGCTCGGGCAACCCCTCCGCGTGGCCCAGGACACCGAATGGGAGGACGCGGACAAGCAGCCGATCGCGCCGTTCGTAGCGCGACCGGGTGATTGGTTGCGAGTGAAGGCCCGCGTCAAGGACGACGGTGGCTTGCACGCGCGCACGGTGCGCGCGAGCCCGGTGCGCGATCGCTTCCAAGTGGTCGGCGAAGTGAGCGACGTCGACCCCACGACACGTCGACTGAAGATCGCGACGATCGCGTTGCAGACAGGGACCGACCTGGGTTTCGATGACCGGGCGCGGGCTGAAGCGGAGCGCTCGGCGCAAGACGACCCGCTGGCGCGGTTCTTCGCCGACGAGCGCAAGGGCGTGCCGTTCACCGTGCGCCCGTTCGAGCGCGTGTGGTTCGGCGGCGAACTGTCGGGGCAGGCCGGCTACGACCAAGACTTCGACCTTGACCGCAACAACGTCGGCGACCGCGGCCTCGTTCAGGGTGGCGCCAAGGTCGACATGCTCTGGCACATCGACAACCGCGGATCGTTTGCGCTGTTCGAGGGCGAGACCAGCTATCGGCATCGCGCTCGCGCCGGCGGCACCGACAGCTACGCGCATCCGTCGAGTCTGTCGCGCGCGTATGCGTACCTGCGACTTACCGACGAGCTGAGCCTGCAAGCCGGGCGGCAGGACTTCGATGAGGAGCGCGAGTGGCTCTACGACGAACGCTTGGATGGGGCGCGCCTGCACTGGCGAACCGAACACTGGTACGCCGAGGTCGGCGGCGCGATCGGCCGCGACTTCGCCGATGACGACGACAGCACGCGCGATCGCACGCTGCTCAACGCGTTGGTGCGCTACTACGTCGAGCCCAAGTGGTGGCTGACGGCCTACTGGTTGGACGTCGACGACGGCACCGCGACCAACCTGGAGCCAACGCTGTTCGGAGTGCGCTCGTTTGCGCGCCCGTGGCATGGGCTTGGCCACTGGGGCGAGTTTGCCTACGCACGCGGACAGGATGGCACCAAGGACATCGACGGCTGGGCATTCGATGTGGGCTTGCTGTATCGCTTCGATGTTGCTCTGCAACCCTCCATCTACGCGGGCTACGCGTACGCGCCCGGCCGCGCCACGACCGACGCCACCACCGGCTTTCGCCAGTCGGGCTTCCAGGACAACAACGCGAAGTTCGGCGGCGTCACCAGCTTCAAGTACTACGGCGAAGTCGCCCTTCCGGAGTTGAGCAACAGCGAAGTCACCACACTCGGCGTCGGCGTGCGGCCAGGGTCGTTCTCGGCCGACGTGGTTCTGCACACCTACGCGCAGGACTACCTGTCGACCACGTGGGTGGGCAGTGACCTGCGTACGACGCCCAACGGTCGCTCGAATGATCTCGGCTACGAGGTCGATCTGGTTCTGGGCTACCGTCACGAGAAGCGACTGACCGCCGAGATCGTGCTTGGGCGCTTCGAGCCTGGCTCAGCCTTCGATGCCCAAGATCCCGCCTACCGTGCGGAGGCTCAGGTGCGGGTCAAATGGTAGGCCTTCGTGGTCGTGGAGCGCGCACGTGAGCCTGCGCGTTCGCCTCGTTCTGATCGTGCTGGCCGTTGCCGTGCCGTCAGGGATCGCGCACGTGATTTCGCACGCCATCGACCGCGACATTCAGGGGCAAGTCGCCGACCTGCGGCGCGAGTCGTGGCAGCCGCTGGACGCGACGACCGTCGTCGGCTCGTCGTTGTCGCTCGAGGGCGAGTGGGATGCGCGTGGGTTCTTCGCGGTTCAGTCGATCGAGAACCTGGCGCGCCAACGCCGGCCCAAGCTGCGCGGTGCGATCCAAGCCGTGGCGGACGACGGCAGCTTCTCGATGTACGGCGTGTCGATCCAAGTCGGACCACACACCGAACTGCCGCGCCTTCGCGGCGGGGCCGACGGGGCCTGGAGCCCCGAAGTGGGCGCGCGCGTGGAAGTGAGCTGCGCGGTCGACGACGCCGGCACTTGGGTCTCCCGCAAGATCAGGTGCGAGGACTTGAAGTCGAGCGACAAGCTGAAAGGCATCATCACCCGCGCGACTCCGCACAGCAGCGGTGAGCTTGTGCTCGAGATCACCGGCCTGCGCATGCATGCGCCACGCGACGCCCACATCATCGTTGCGCGCGGGCCGGTGCATCGCATGGAGATCGCCGCGCAGATGACGCGCGCGCTGCAGGAATGCCTGGCGGCGGCGCAGGAGATGCTCAAGATTCGTTACGTCGGGCGCGCGGCCGAGACCCGCGGCGCGCACGACCGCGCCTCGCGGCTCGCCGATCTCCAGGATGTCGAGGATCGCTTGCTCGACGCGAACACAGAGTTCGCACAGTTGCTGGCCGACAGCCGTGCCAGCGCCGAGGACACGATTGCGCGCGCCGAGGCGGCGGGCGAGTCGGGCAAGGTCACGACTGGGCGTGCGCGCCTGGCCCAGGGCATCGAACCGCTCGAGCGCGAGCAAGCGAGCGTCGCGGGCAACGTGCAGCACATGGTCGACTTGGCAGCCGCCGATTTGGACGCCGCGCTGGCGTTCGTGCAAGACGCGCTCGAGCCGCAGATTAGGCGCGACATCCTGCCGCGCGTGCAGGCGCTGCAGATCGGTGTGGAGGAAGAACTGTCCGAGGAACTCACCGCGATCGGAACGCGGTCGGCATCCGCGGCACGACTGAGCTTGATGACAAGCGTGTCTGGTCTGGTCATGGCCGTCGCCGTCGGTCTGTTCGTCGCGCGGTCCGTCGCGCGTCCAGTGGTCGAGCTGGAGACGGCAGCACGGCGCATCGGCGCTGGCGACCTCGGCGCCCGCGTCACGGTTCGTTCACACGACGAGCTGGGCGCCCTGGCGGCCTCGTTCAACCACATGGCCGAGCACCTGGCAGCGTCGACCGTCTCGGTTGCCCACCTGAACGGGGTCATCGACTCTCTGGCGGGGGCCTTGTTCTTGCTGGGCCCCGACGGCGAGATCACCAGCGTGAACCCAGCCGCATTGACTTTGTTGGGCTACGCACCAGGCGACCTCATCGGCGAGGCCTTCGTCACGGTCTGCCCGGGGGATCCAGGAAGCGGTGCGTTGCGTGCGGCCGAGGAGAATGAGGTCACCAGCGGCGAGCAGGTCTTTCGCCGCCGGGACGGATCCACGATCCCGGTGTCTTTCTCTGGCGCGGTCCTGCGCGGCGAAGGGGGCGTGGTGCGTGGCTTCGTGTGCTTGGCCGAGGACTTGAGCGAGCGCAAGCGCATGGAGGAAGCCCTGCGCCGATCGCTGGGCGAGAAAGAACTGCTGCTGCGCGAGCTGCACCATCGGGTGAAAAACAACCTGCAGGTGATCTCGAGCCTGCTTGACCTGCAATCGCGCGAGGTCACGGATCAGAAGGCGCTGTCGAAGTTCCAAGACAGTCAGGATCGGATCCGGTCGTTGGTGTTGATCCACGAGCAGCTCTACCGAGCGCGCGACCTGGCCGCCGTCGACATGCGGGTCTACTTGCAACTCTTGGCGGCCAACCTCGCGCAAGCGCACGTCGACCCACCCGGTCGCGTACGCGTCGACACCGACGTGGAGGAGCTGCGGCTCGACCTCGACCGAGCTTTGGCATGCGGCTTGATTGTCAATGAACTCGTGACCAACGCGCTCAAACATGCCTTTTCGGCGGACACTCGTGGTTCGATCGCGATCTCTTTCCGGTCGTACGGGGAACGGATCGCACTCGGAGTCTGCGACGACGGCCGCGGAATGCCCTCTGACAACGGCGAGCGCCTCGAAAACCTTGGCATGCAGCTCGTGAACGCACTGTGCGGGCAGCTCGGCGGCCACCTTGCCGTCGAAGAGCGCACGGACGCGGGCCAGCGTGGCACGGCGTGGCGGATCGAGTTCCCCTTGCGCGTCGCGCAGGAGATTGTCTGAGATGGTCGCTCCCCAGTCGATCTTGGTCGTTGAAGACGACAGCATCGTGCAGTTGCACCTGCGCGTGCTCTTGCAAGAGATGGGTTACGAAGTCTCGGGCGTGGCCGCGACCGCCGACGAGGCTCTTGCGCTGGCTGCGGTGCGTCCTCCGGATGCGGTCCTCATGGACGTGCGCCTACGCGGCGGCCGCGACGGGATCGAGGCGGCGCGCGAGCTGCGCAGCCGGCACGATCTGGCCTTGGTCTTCTTGACCGCGTACGCCGACGACGACACGGTCGATCGCGCCCTGCGCGTGGGCGCCCAAGGCTACGTCGTCAAGCCGTTCAGCAAGCCACAACTGCGCGCCGCGTTGTCGACCGCGCTTGCTGGCCATGCCGAGCGCGCCAACGCCGAGCGCGGACCGCGCCGAACCGTAGCTGCGGACGACGCCGTTGGCATCACCACGACGTGCACGCCGGCAGGCGCCAAAGTGCCGTTCGGGCCTGGCACGCGCGTGGCGATCTTCTCGCACGACACCCTTGGCCTCGGTCATCTGCAGCGCACCACGAACATCGCCCGCGCGCTGACCACGCGCTTCCCTGGGCTTTCCGTCCTGCTGCTCACGGGCTCGCCGGTGGTGCATCGATTCGTCCTGCCTGCGGGGGTCGACTACGTGAAGCTGCCCTCGGTGCGCAAGGTCGCCGCCGAACAGTATTCGGCGCGCACCCTGGGCGTCTCGGACGACGATGTACTGCGGCTGCGTGCGAACCTCATCCTGCGCACGGTGCGCGACTACGACCCGCACGTCCTGCTGGTCGACCACGCGCCGACGGGCATGAAGGGCGAGATGCTGCCGACGCTCGAGTGGTTGGGACGCGAGCGGCCTGATTGTGTGCGCCTGATCGGCCTGCGTGACGTGATCGATGACCCGGCAGCGGTGCGCGCATTGTGGACCGAGCGTGGCACGTACGAGGTGCTGGCGCGCTGCTACGAACACGTGCTCGTGTACGGGTCGCAGGTGGTGATCGACACAGCGCGTGAGTACGGGTTTCCCGACGAATTGCGCGCGCGGACGCACTACTGCGACTACGTGGGCGAGTGCCCCGACGTGCTCGATACCACCGCGACGACAGTGACCTCGAAGGATCTGCCGCCGGACGACGGCACACCGCTGGTCACCGTGACGATCGGTGGTGGCGATGGTGCTGGCGAGCTGGTGATCGGCAACTATCTGGCGATGCTGCGGCTCGCGTGCCCGGCGCCGGGTTTCCGCAGCGTGATCTTGCCGGGCCCGTTCCTGCCGCCAGACCTTCTCGTGCGTTACCAGGCGGAGGCGCGCGAGCTCGGCGCGCGACTGATCGAATTCGTGCCGTCGACCAGTCCCTTCATGGCCCGATCGCAGCTGGTGATCGGCACCGCGGGCTACAACACGACGACGCAAGCGCTGCGCTTTGGCCAGCGGGCACTGTTGATCCCACGCGTCATGCATCGCCAAGAACAGCGCGTGCGCGCTGAGCGGCTCGCGGCGATGGGGCTCGTGACCTGCATGCCGCCGGCTGAGGTGACGCCTGCGCGTTTGCTCGAACAGGTGCGAGCGCTGCTTGCAGATCCCCGCGCGCCGCTCGCCGAGGCCCGCGCGAGCGGGCGAATTGGACTCGACGGCGCCGAGCGCGTCGCCGATTTCTGCGCCGGTCTCATGGTACGCGCGGACTGAAGCCTCGATGTGCGCAGCGCAACGGCGCGCAGTTGACGCACAGAGCCGCGGGCCAGAGTTGCGCGTTCAGCGCGCCACACCAAACGCTACCCAGTACGCGTCGGCGCCTTCGGCTTCCAGCACGGCCGCGTCGCGGTAGCCGAACAGCGCTGCCACCGTGCGCAAGCCGGCCGCCTTGCCAGCGCGCAGATCCTGCACGCTGTCGCCGATCATCGTGCCGCGCCCTTGCGGAACCCCAAGCGCGTGCAATGCCCGCCGGCAGGGTTCGGGGCTGGGCTTCTTTTCGGGCACGCTCTCGCCGTCGATCAGCACCGGCAGGAAGGGTCGCAAGCCGAACGTGTCGACGATGCGGTCGGCGAACACCGCTGACTTGCTCGTGACCACGGCCATCGGCCAGCCGAGTGCGTGCCAGCGAGCCAGGTGTTCGAGCACCCCGGCGAACGGCCGCACCAGGCGCACGCACTGATCCAGATGGTGTGCACGATAGAGCTGCTTGGCGCGGCGGAGGTCGAGCTTGTCGGCGCCGGGCAAGGCTCGTTCGAGCAGTTTGGTGAGGCCGTCGCCGACCATGCCTCGGATGTCAGCGAGGGCGAGTTCGCCCAAGGTGAAGGCTCCACGCACGTGATTGATCGTGGCAGCGATGTCGGGCAGCGAGTCGACGAGCGTGCCGTCCAGATCGAAAAGCAACGGCGGCTCGAGCATGGAAAGATCCTGCCGCGCTGCTTGCGGCTCGGCAAGGGCGTCAACGACGCCCAAGCGGACTTCCGGTCCGTCAGTTCAATCAGCGCGCCGCGCCCTCGAAGCGATCGCGCAAGAACAGGCCTAGCTCCTGCAGGAAACGCTCTGGATCGCTGTCCACCGCGTCACGGTCGGCGTCGAGCTGAAGGCGCTCCACGTAGCGCTGCGCGATCTCGGCCATCGCCTTGTGCCGCGCCGCCTTGGTGGGCAGCGCTCGCAGACGGTCACCGAGGTACTCGAGGAGGTTGAGGTCTTCGACCGACAACCGATCGTACGCCGCGGTCAGCGACGCAAAACGCCGCTCGGGTAGCTCGCGCCAACTCGGCGCCAGATTCTCGAGCCAGCTCCGGCGCGTGGTCAGCCTTTCCTGCTGCTCCTCGATGACGAAGGTGCCCGCCAGCAGATCGCCGATGCGACGGCGGCCACGGGTGAGCGCGGGGACGAACCACACCAGCGGGACGTTGTCGATGATGCGCGCGATGTTGCGCGTCAGCGCGGCGCCGAGCGTCAGCCCTTGTCCGGTCGCCAGCACCGCGCGCAGACCGAGGCGACGCTTACCGAACGTGCGACCATCGCCGCGCAGCTCGGCGATCACGAAGTAGAACATCGACACCAAGAACCACAGCGTGACGACGACCGCGACGAGGTAGTCGCCGAACAATCCGCCCGCCGACCACACCAACAGCATGAGCAAGAACACCGCGAGGCCGATGCCGAACACGATCGCGTGGTCGAGCAGAGCCGCGGCGATGCGGGCGCCGAACGGCGCGACGCGATACTCCACGCGCGTCTGCTCGGGCGTCTCGAGTACCAAGGTCTCGCCGTGGTACTGCCACGGGAATCTGCGGGGTGTGCTCATCGTCTCGGTACCAACTCCAGCGCGACCGCGAAGCACCCGCCGCAGGAAGTGACGGCGGCGACGCAGCCCTTGCTTTAGCGTGACCTGCCGCATCACGAAAGCCAGTCGTGGGTGGCGCCGGGCGGATGTAGTCCGCATCCTGGTCCCATTCAGCTCTCCTCCGCTGACCCTTCCACCCCTTTGGACCCCGGCACCCCGAACACCGACGACTGGTTGCCGCAGACCCGGCAGGCGATGTGGTCGGAACTCGATCGACTCACGCAGCGCGCTGCCGCGGGTATCGGCCGGCTCGCCCCGTTCGAAATCGAACGACTATCGAAGCTCTACCGCGCGGCCGCCAACCATCTGGCCTTGCTGCGCGGCTTTGGTGGCGCCGCCCGCAGCACCGAAGAACTCAACCGCCTGGTCGCGCGTGCGCACACGGTGGTGTACGCGCGCGTGGCGCGCCGGCCATCACCGTGGGGCTGGCTGGGTACCCTGCTGGCGTTCCCCGCCACGGTGCGCGCTACCGCGCGCTACCACACCCTCGCCGCGGCGCTGCTCTTGCTCGGTGGGATCTACGGCTACCTCGGCGCCAGCCTCGACCCCGACTGGGGCATGAACTTCCTCTTTCCCGGCGACGACCGCACGCCGTTCGCCGATCGCAAAGACCTCCTGGCCAGTCTGCGCACCGGCCGCGACGGCGGAGTGAGTTCGAGCGGCAGCGCGGCGTTCGCGGCAATGCTTTGGCAGAACAACACGCGCGTTGCCCTGATCTGTTTCTTCGCCGGCTTCCTGTGGGGGATCCCGACCGTGCTCCTGCTGTTTCTCAACGGCATCAACCTCGGCACCTATTCCTACACCTTCCACCGCGCCGACCTCGGCTACGAGTGGTGGGCGTGGGTGCTGCCGCACGGCGTCACCGAGATCCTGGCGATCGTGCTGCTCGCCGGCGGCGGTCTGTGGCTCGGGCACATGATGCTGGCCCCGGGCCTGCACACGCGGCGTGAGCGCCTGCGTCAAACCCGCGCCGACGTGATCCGCCTGCTGCTGTTCGCGTTCCCGATGCTGCTGCTCGCCGCGCTCTTCGAGTCGTTCCTGCGCCAGTCGACGCTCGACGACCCGACGCGCTACGGAGTCGCCGCGGCGAGCGCCGTGCTGTGGGGCCTGTTCTTTTGCTTCGCGCGCCCGCCCGCACGCCTGCTGGCGCGCGCCGTGGCGCCCGCGACCATTGCCGACCGCGCCGTAGCCTTGCCCGACCGCGACGAGATCCTCGGCCTGCTCGGCCGCGCTCAGCTCGCTTCGCCGAAGCGCACCGCGAAGTAGCGGGCGTCAGGTTGATCCAGTACCTGAACCTCGCCGAGATGCGCACATTCTGCCACGCGCACGAACTGCCGCTCTACATCCACGTGCAGCGCCCCGATGGCAGCCTGCGCAGCACCGGCGACCGCGACCGCAAGGACATCGTGCTCGCTCGCATGCTCGCGTTTGCTCTGCATGGCCGCCGGTCGGGTCCGACGATCTACGCGCGCGGCGTGATCGCCGATGGGCCGCTGCCCGATCGGCTGACCAGCCGAACGCGGCTGCTCTACAACCAGTACGAGAAGCACAACCCGCGGTTCGTGGCGGCGATGGTGCGGTTGACTGGCGGCGCCTTTCGCACCGGCATGATCGCGCGGCTCGTACTGCGCGACTTCTGGACCGCGGGCACGGCGCCGACGATGCGACAGTTCGCCCTAAAGTGGCGACGGGCGAGCGCTGCGCACACGCGGCCGCGGCCCGAAGGTGCCTACCTCGTCGACATCTGGAAGGGCGAGGCTGGTCGGGTGTGGAAGCGGCTGCGCGTGCAGAACGCGAAGGTGGCTCTGGCAATGCTGAAGAAGGTCGTCGGCACCTGAGTACGGCGTCACTGCGACAACTTCGACCGCAACCCAAGCTGCGAGGTCAAAGGCGCTGCGATGGCGAGCCTGCAGCCTACTTTCCGCAGAATAGGTTGATAGGGACCTTTGACAGTTGATGCCGTTGCAGATTTCGAGCTAGCGGGCGGAGTGGTCATGCGACGAGAGGATGGACGGAGAGTTGGGTAAGGATTGGTTTGTGTGGAGTACAGA
>JANPER010000183.1:0-122832 GCA_031423015.1 Planctomycetota bacterium
GGCGACAGCCGTGTGACGAAGGCGTCGTTGATGCCACCGTTGTACGTCGTGTCGAAGCTGCCAACCGTCGTCGGGAAGTCGGTGGAGAGGGTATACCCCGCGACCGTGGCCGCGCCTTGCGCGTCGAGGGCAAGGGCAGCGGCAGAGTCATAGCCCGCCCCCCCGAGAAACGTCGAGTAGACGAGGCTCGCGCCGGTCGGTGACAGCCGCGTGACGAAGGCATCAAAGTGGCCACCACCGTTGTGCGTCGTGTCGAAGCTGCCAGGCGTCGTCGGGAAGTCGGTGGAGAGGGAATACCCCGCGACCGTGGCCGCGCCTTGCGCGTCGAGGGCAAGGGCGTGGGCACTGTCCGTGCCCGTCCCCCCGAGGAACGTCGAGTAGACGAGGCTCGATACGGTCGGCGACAGCCGCGTGTCGAAGGCGTCCAAGGAGCCACCGTTGAACGTCGTGTCGAAGCTGCCAGGCGTCGTCGGGAAGTTGGGGGAGGCGGTATACCCCGCGACCGTGGCCGCGCTTTGCGCGTCGAGGGCAAGGGCAACGGCATAGTCCCAGACCGCCCCCCCGAGGAACGTCGAGTACACCAACCCCGGATCCACCACCAGCGCCCACCCCGCCCGGCGCTCATCCACCGCAAACCCGAACCGATCCCCCCCGCGCAGCTCGTACCGGCACACCACCTGCCTCTTCTCCCCATCCGGTCCCTCCTCCCAACTGACCGGCACCGGCATCTTCACCGGCCCGACGCAGGTCTCGAGCACCAACGCGCCGTCCTGGTCGATCCGCATCCGCGCCACCCCCTGCACCCCGATCTCGACCGCCGAGAGATCCGCCCGCGGATCCAGCAGCAGGTCGTACTCAAAGTGCCCGCCCTGCTCGCGCGCCCGCACGTCGATGCCCGATCCTACGCCGCGGTACCGCACCGAGCGGTAGAGCGGCACGTCGCTGCACCACTTCGCCGGGTCATTGCCCAGGAAGTAGTTGTGCCGCCCCGGCAACTGCTCCTCCGCCGCGAGCACGGGCTCACCCGCGCCAAGGAACTCCATCCGCACAGCGGCCCCGCGCGTGGACTCGCCCTTCTCCACCACGGTGAAGCTCCATCCCTTCTCTTCGAGGAACACCGTCATCCCGCCGACCCGCGCGCGATAGCGCACGCGCTGGTCCCACTGGCCGAGGTTCGGCACGAACGCGACCGGGACCCGCGCGAGCATCGCCGTGCCTTCAGCATTCGCGGATGGCATTGGCTGCGCCTGCGAGGTGCTGCGGGAAGGCAGACCCATGAAGCAATAGAGCATCCCGGAACCCAGAGCGGTGATCGAGACGGCGAGCATGGACTTCATTGCTCAAGCATAGGAAGGTCCCGTCAAAGCCGTTAGGACCGACGGACGGCGGACAAGGAACCGGCATGGGCTTCGAGCCGGAACGGCGTAGGATGGCTGGCGTGCCGCGCGCGCGCGTCGTCGACCATCTGATGCAGTGCCTGGCCAAGCTGCCAGGCGTGGGGCCCAAGACGTCGGAGCGCTTGGCGTATCACCTGCTGCGCACCGATCACGCCGAGGCATCGGCGCTGGCGAAAGCCATCACCGACGCGCGCGCGGCTACCAAGGTGTGTGCGCGCTGCTTCAACCTCGACGAACAAGACCCGTGCACGGTCTGCGCCGATCCGGCGCGCGATCAGACCATGTGGATGGTGGTGGAAGATCCGCGCGACATCGCCGCGTTCGAAGAGGCGAACTACCGCGGGCTCTACCACGTGCTGCAGGGCCGAGTGTCGAGCCTCGAGGGCATCGGCGTCGAGGATCTCACCGTAGAGGCGCTGCTCGTGCGCGTGCGCGCGCGCCAGCCCGACGAAGTGTGTCTCGCGACCAACCCCGACCTCGAGGGCGAGGCGACTGCGCGCTTGCTGGCAAACGAACTCGCGAGCCTCGGTGTGCGGGTCACGCGGTTGGCGCGCGGCTTGCCGGCCGGCGCCAACTTGCAGCACGTGGGCAAGAGCGTGCTGATGGATGCCGTCGAAGGCCGTCGCAAGGTGTGACCGGGTCGCTGCCGATCACGCCGCACCTGCCGGCCATCGTCGCCAAGATCCTGTGCGATCGCGTGCTGCTGCTCGCCGCGCCGCCGGGCACCGGCAAGACCACGCTGGTGCCGGGCGCGCTGCGCGATGCGGGGGCCGAGGCAGGCCTGCGGGGCGAGATCGTCGTGCTGGAACCGCGCCGGCTGGCGGCGCGCGAGGCAGCGCGACGCGTGGCGTTCCTGCGCGGCGGCGAGGTGGGCGGCGAGGTCGGCTACCAGGTGCGCCACGATCGCCGCGTCAGCCAGCACACCAAGATCCGTTTCGTCACCGAGGGCATCTTGGTTCGCCAGTTGGTCGAGGATCCGACGCTCGAGGGCGTGGCCGCGATCGTGCTCGACGAGTTTCACGAACGCCACGTCGAGGGTGATCTGGCGCTGGCGATGCTGAAGGAAGTGCGCGCCACGGTGCGGCCCGACCTTTGCCTCGTGGTGATGTCCGCGACGCTCGAAGTCGGGCCGCTGCGCACCTACTTGGCACCCTGCGCCGAGCATGCCGTGGAAGCGCGCATGTTTGCGGTGGAGACCAGCTGGCTCGGCGGCGGCGCGTTCACCGGCGCGCGGGCGCTGGCCGAGGGCGTGCGTGAAGCGCTGCGCGCCGCGCTCGACGAGACTGCCGGCGACGTGCTCGTGTTCCTGCCGGGTGCCGGCGAGATTGCCGTGACCGCCGAGTTGATCGAAGGCGGCATCGCGCGCGCCTGCGAGGTGCTGCCGCTGCACGGCCAGCTCGAAGGCGACGCGCAAGATCGCGCGCTGCGTCCGGCGGGCCGGCGCAAGATCGTGTTGGCCACGAACGTCGCGGAGACTTCGCTGACGATCGAGGGCGTCACCGCCGTGATCGACACCGGCTTTGCGCGCGTGCTGCGCCACGATCCTGGTCGCGGCCTCGACGCGCTGCGCGTCGAGCGCATCAGCCGCGCGTCGGCCGAGCAGCGCAAGGGGCGCGCCGGCCGCACCGGCGCGGGCCGCTGCTATCGGCTGTGGAGTCGGGCCGAGGAGATGGCGATGTCGCCGTTCACCGCCCCCGAGATCAAGCGCATCGATCTGGCGGGGCCGGCGCTCGAAGTGCGCGCGTTCGCCGGGCGCGCGCCGGTCGACTTCGATTGGCTGGAAGCGCCCGAAGCCGCCGCGCTGCAGCGCGCCGACGACCTGCTCTTGCGCCTTGGGGCGGTCGATGCGCGCGGCGCGGTCACCGCGACTGGCCGCGCCATGCTGACGCTGCCGCTGCATCCGCGCTTGGCGCGGGCGATGGTGGCGGCGCGGGCCACGCGCTGCGAGCAGTCGGTCGCCGAAGTCGTGGCCCTGCTCGCCGAGCGCGAACTCGGCCGCCGCGGGCGCGACGAGGCCGAGCTGCCGTGCGACGTGTCAGCGCAGCGCGACCTATGGCGCGAAGCCAAGGCGAAGAACTTCGCGTTCGGTTTCTGTCGCTCGATCGGCATCGATGCCGACGCGGCGCGCGCGATCGAGCGCGCCCGCGCGCAGCTCGCGCGCGACGCGCGGACCGACCAGGTGGCCGATGACCTCGACGCGCGCGTGCGTCGCGCCGTGCTCACCGGCTTTCCCGATCGCGTCGTCAAGCGCGCGTCGCCCACCAGCCTGGAAGCGGTGCTGGTCGGGGGTCGCGGCGTGACTCTGCCGCGCGCCGTGCAGGGCTCGGACGCGCTGTTGTTCTTGGCGCTGCGCGTGCTGGAGACCAAGGGCACGCGCTCGGCGGTGAGTTCGCTCTGCGAGGTCGACGTCGCGTGGTTGCAGGCGCTCGGCGTGCGAACCGAAGACGACCTTGCGCTCGACGCGCAGGGCCGCGTCGTGGCGACGCGCCGCACGTTGTACCTCGACCTGGCGCTCGGCGAAGCGCGCGTCGAGCCCGACGCCGAACAGGCCGCGGCGCTGCTGCAGCGCGAACTTTTGCGCGACGTCTGGGCGCACCTCGGCGAGCAGAAGGAACTGCGCGCGTTCCTGGCGCGCATGCAGTGGCTGCGCGAGGCCGCGCCCGACCTCGGCATCCCGGCCTTCGACGACGGCGCCATCGCGGAGGCGGCCGGCGCGCTGTGTGTCACCGCGCGCAGTCTGCGCGACCTGCGCGACGCCGACGTGCTGTCGCTCTTGCAAGCCCGCCTGCCGCACGACCTGCGCGGTCGCCTGCACGACCTGGCGCCGACGCGCATCAAGCTGCCGTCGGGTCGCAGCACTGCAATCCACTACGACCGCGAGCAAGGCCCGACGGTGGCGTCGCGCCTGCAGGACTTCTTTGGCCTGAAGGACACGCCGCGCATCGCCAGCGGCCGCGTACCGCTGTGCCTTCAGCTCCTGGCGCCCAACCAACGCCCGGTGCAGGTCACGCGCGACCTCGCGAGTTTCTGGGCCAACATCTATCCCAAGGTGCGCAGCGAACTGCGTCGGCGTTATCCGCGGCACGCGTGGCCCGAGGATCCGTTGCGCCCCCTGGCCGAGTGAGGTTGGTGGCCCGCGTCTTCTCATGTTCGCCGCGCGTGGGCTAGTGCGCAGGTTCGGCTCGCTTCGCCAACCTCCGGGTACCTTCGGGGCGAATTCATGCATCCAGTTTGCACTCGTTGACGGCTCAGGATTCGTCGTCGAGCAGGCTCGGAATATCGCGGGCGCCATGGACGAAGCGCACGACCTCGATGCCCTCTGGCTGCGGTCGGTAGAAGATGAGGTAGTTCTCGAAGCCGCTCACGACCCACGAACGCAGTCCATAGGCCCGCGGCGAACGAAACTCGCGCACACGACCTGCTCGTGGCTTCGACAGGAGCACTGCGACTGCGTGTTCGACGGCGTCGAGAAGACGTTCCGCGGCCGCTGGCGCGTCGCTGCCGATGTGCAGATAGGCCTCGGCGAGGTCTTCCTCAGCGAGGCGGTGCCAGGTCGCCCGTCCGGTCATGGCACCGGTTCTACTTCGCCTTCTTGCGTTTGCCGAGCGTCGCCTTGAGGGTGGCGCGAAGGTTCTTCCAGTCAACGTCGGTCATCCGTCGCGCGGGGGAGTCGAGCCCTTCGAGAATCTTGCGCTCGAGGTCTTCCTGTTCGCGTGCCTTCTGATCCGCGTGGATGAGTCGACGGATGTACTCGCTCGGCGTGCTGCAGCCCGAGGCTGTCGCCTGTTCCTTCACGTAGTCCTTCTGCGCGGTTGGCAGGGACACGGTCATGCTGGTCAAGTCGTTGTCGCTGGCCATGGTGCAAGGGTAGAGCAGATCCCAGAAACTGTCAATTCCTGAGATTGTCGAAGGAGTCCAGAAACTCGAGAAGTTGGGTTGGCTGGTGTTCTGGTCGTGGCTGCTCTACGAACTGCTCCCCGCCGAGCTGCCCTGGACGCGTGGCGCGGCGGCGACCGATACTGAGCCGGTGCGGCCAAGCGCGCGCGTCACGACGGCGACGGGCAGCGCTGCCACATCGACGCAGGCCCTGCGGCGCCAGCACGCCGCGGAGCTCGATGCGGCCATAGAGGGGCGCGCCCGGCAGCGCCGTTGGTGCGTCGTGCCGGATCAGCGTGCCGTTGGCCATCGCCAAAGTCGTTGGGCCGATCGGGTCGCCAGCGATCACCGCGAAGCGGCAGCCATCGCTTTCGGCGCGCACCCAGAACGGCCCGAGGCCGAACCGGCCGAGACCCGTTGGCGTCACTTGGTTGACGAAGTTGATGTTGAGGACGCGCGCGCGACCTTCCTGTGGGCTCAGCCGCTCGTAGGTCACCATGAACAGCGGATCATTGCTGGGCATGTCCGTCCTCGGCGACGACACCGAGGGCACGGCGTCGAAGAACCCCGAGTTGTCGATGATCGAACTCGGCCGCGTGATCGTGCCGTTCTGCGCAAGGACGGCGCCATAGATGTCTTCGTCTGTCGCGCTGAAGCGGAACTGGTACGCAACCAGCCAGCGCGGCGTGAGCGTGAAGCCGTTGCCGTTCGACTGCGACACGTGCGGTGAACTGTGGATCGTGTTCGCCGAGTTCTCGATGAAGATGGTCGGCTGCGAGATCGAGATGTCGGCGCGCACCATGCGTGCGTGGATATCGAAGTCGCTCGCGTTGAGCTGGCGCTCCCACACCACGAAGAAGTTGTCGCCGGTGCCGGTTGCCGCCGAGTCGCCGCCAATGTCGGGGAAGACGCAATCACCCAGGATTCGCAGCACTTGCAGCCCAGGAGGCAAGACGGCATGAACAAGACCATCGGTCAGCCGTGTGCGGGAAAACCGCACGCAAGGTTGGAACGGGGGCTTGGGAGCCAAGAACTTGCTTCTTCAACAAGGAACCGTAACCAAGCTCTACCAATGCTCCGCACCTCCTCGGTGACTCTGCCCGCCGCGCACGCGCCCTCGTTTCCCGACGCGTGCGTCGGTTGCGGCGAGGCATCACCGGGCTTGCTGCTGGCGCAGTCCGATCGCAGCTTCAGCTGGGCGTCGTTGTGGACCCCGTTCGGCTGGTTCGCCGGCAAGAAGGCGAGCCGGGCTGCCCCGATCTGCGCCGCGTGTCGACGGAGCGATCGATTCACGTCCGGGGCGCGTGTGCTCTTCGTGGTCGGTGGAGTCGCGCTGGCGATCGTCAGCCTGATGCCGTGGCTGAAATCGGCGGGGTTGAGCCGGGGCCAGCGCAAGCTCGCGTTGCTCGGGCTCCTGCTGCCGGCCGGCCTGGCGTTCTACTTGTGGACGCGGTGGTTTCCGCGCGCCTTCACGATCGACGTGAGCAAGAGCAGCGTCGAGTACATGTTCGCGCGGCGCGAGTATGCGGAACGATTCGCGGCCGCCAACGATGGCCGTGTCGAGTGATGCTGTAGCCCGGTGTCAACCGCGGCACGCGATGGCGGCGAGACCAGGATCATTCACGCCGGTAGAGGCGCATGAACCGGCGCGCGGCGCGGAGGAAGAATGCCGACCCAGCTGCAGATGCGACGATTGGAGGCTCGCGTCGCTTGGCTGGGTCGGCGACCACCGCGAGGCGGTGTGCTCGTTGGACGCCGTGCCGACTAGCGGATGTTCCGTGCGCGGCAGCGAGTAGCAAACTTGTGTGCAGACCTCAAGACGCCACGGCGTCCATCGCCGCCCGCGCGGCGCGCACGTCGACGCCGCCGTCGGCACAGGCTTGCAGCGCGGCGGCGAGTGCTTGGCGCGCACGCGGGTGCTCGGGTGCGCCGAGCAGGGCGTGCGTGAGCGTGCGCAGACCCTCACCGGGTTGGCCGTTCTCCCACTGACAGACACCCAGGCCGATCATCGAGTCGAGGTGGCCGTCTTGCGCGCCCGCGGCGAACGCTTGCTGTGCCGCGGCCCGCTCGCCATCGGCGTAGTGCAGCGTGCCCAGGTGGTGGAAGCGATCGGCGTGCGGCGCCAGTTCGATGGCGGCGCGCAGCGCGTCGCGCGCGGCGGCGCGGGCGCCGCGCGCGGCGCAGGCTTGCGCCAGCAGCGAGAGGAGTTCGGCGGCGGCCTCGGCCTCCACGTAGCAACTCGTGATCGCCAGGTTGGCGGTGCGCGCGGCGTGGCGCAGACGGCCTTGGCCGAGCAAGGCAACGACGAGCGTTACGTACCCAGTCCAACTGGTTGGGCAGACGCGCAAGTAATGCTCGGCGTGCTCGCAGGCTGCGCCGTACTCGGCGCGCGCCGTCGCGGCCTTCGCGAGCAGGAGGTGGCCTTCGGGCCAGCGTGGGTGCGCGACGAGTGCTCGGGCGGCCAGTTCACCGGCGCGCTCGAGCGCGCCCTCGCCGGCCGCCGTGAGAGCTCCCCACGCGGGATCGTCCTGCCACTTGCGCTGCATCACCTGCCGGTTGCGCGCCATCTGTGCTTGGTAGTCGATGCCGAGCGCCGCGAACGTGCGCGAGCCCCAGTGGTGCAAGAAGGCGTCGCGCGCGATCACCAACCGGCCGCCGGCGCGGCGCACGCGCAGCGCGAGGTCGTCGTCCTCGTAGTTTCCGAGCCCGAAGTCGGCGTCGAAGCCGCCGTGCTCGGCGAGCAGAGACCGCTCGAACATCAGGCAGAGGCCCGACAGCGTGTCGATGTCTTGCAGCTGGCCGCCGCAGGCGCCTTCGAGTTCGTCGTCGAGCGCGGCGCGCCCTGCTTCGGTCTGGCCGCGAGGTCCGACGGCGAGCAGCGCCGAGCCCTTCACGTAGTTGCTGACCGGCGCCACCATCGTCGGCTTGGGGGTCGCCTCGAGCCCGCGCCGCATGCGCGCGAGCATGCTCGGCGCCGGCATCGTGTCGTTGTTGAGCACCACGAGCACGTCGCCGCGCGCCGCGGCGAGGCCGTGGTTGGTGCCGGCGGCAAAGCCGAGGTTGTGTTCGAGGCGCAGCAGGCGCACGCGCGGGAAGGCCAGCGCCGCCGCCTGCAGGGCGCCTCTGTCCTTGCTGCCGTTGTCCACCAGGACCACCTCGATCTCGCCGGCGTCGCGCTGGGCGCTGAGCGCGCGCAGGCACGCTTGTGTGTCGTCGGCGCCGTCGTGGCAGGGGATCACCACCGAGGTGAGCATCTGCGGTGTTATCGGCTGGATGGGGGATGCGGGCGGAGTCTTGTCAGTCAATGAACGACGCCTCGTATCCCCAGACCCCCGGTGCTACCCTCTTCGCCTCTTTGCCCCGGCCCCATTGAGCGAACCAGAACGCATCCCGGTCAAGTCCGACTCGTACGGCATGCGACTGCTCGACTTCCTGGAGCGGCGCTGGCCGGACGTGCATCGCGCCTACTTCCGGCGCCTGGTGCTCGCCGAGATGGTGAAGGTCAATTGCTTCGTCGGCACGCCCTACACGACGCTGCGCTACGGCGATGTGATCGACATCACGCGGCCGCCGGGCCAGCCGCCGCCGAAGCCCAAGTCTCGCGCCGAGGAAGAAAGCAAGCCGCGCATCGTGCACACCGAGGCCGACGCGGTCGTCGTCGACAAGCCGGCGGGGATGACGGTCGACGCGGCGTTGCAGGCGTTGCGCCGCGATCGCCCCGATCTCTCCGGTCTCCCTGAAGCCAGCAAGCCCGTGCTGCGCATGGAGGCCGACGCCTCGGGCCTCATGCTGCTCGCGCTCACGCCCGCCGCGCATGAGACGCTGAGCGAGGCCTTCGAGTGCGGCAAGTTGCATATCGAATGGAACGCGCTGGTCGACTCCCCGGTGCGCAGCGACCACCTGACGATCGACAAGTGGCTCGGCCCCGATCGCAACAAGCCGGGTAACGTGCGGGTGTACGAAGACGAAGCCAAGAAGGGCAGGGCGGCGCACACCGTGGTCACGGTGGAAGAGGTGTTCGATCACCACACCTTGGTGCGCGCGATTCCGCTGACCGACCGCGGCCACCAACTGCGCGTGCACCTCGCGGCCGCGCATCATCCGGTGATCGGCGACGCCCAGTACGGCGCTGGGCCGTCGTTGCTCGTGTCATCCTTCAAGCGCAAGTACCGGCCGCGCGTTGGCGTGCGCGAGCGACCGATCGTGCAGCGGCTGTGCCTGCACGCGACCCGCTTGGTGTGGCAGCGGCAAGACCAGAACGAACTCACCATCGAGTCGCCGTTGCCCAAGGCGATGCGATCAGCGTTGGTGCGCTTGCGGCGCTACGCGGAGCAATGACATGCGACTGAAGGTCCGCCCCGAAGACTTCCGCGTGCGTGAACTGCTCGAGTTCGAGCGCGACCCCAAGGGCGAGCACTACGTGCACCTGATGCGCAAGGAGAAGCTCGATACGGTGCAGGCGCTCACCGAGGTGGCGCGCATCTGCAACGTGTCGCGGCGCGACATCGCCTTCGCCGGCCTCAAGGACCGCCAAGGCGTCACCGAGCAGTGGATCAGCGTGCGTGGCCGACGCCTGGAAGTGCGGCGTAGCGACCTGCAGGTGACCTACGAGGGGCGCACGGCGCGGCCGATTACCAGCAAGCAGAGCACCGGCAACGCGTTCGAGGTGGTGCTGCGCGAACTGACCGAGAACGACGTCGAGCGCTTGAAGACGCGCTCGGGGCTGGTGCAAACGAGCGGCTTTCCCAACTACTACGACGACCAGCGCTTCGGCAACATCAGGCACGGCCAGGGCTTCATCCTGCGCGATGTGCTCAAGGGCGACTACGAGACGGCGCTCAAGCAACTGTTGGCCGTGCCGTCGCCCAAGGCGATCACCGGCGACGTCAAACTGAAGCGCATCCTCAACGCCAAGTGGGGCGAGTGGGACGTCTGCGCTTCGATCGCGCGTGGGCCGGCGTACCGCCGTGTGTTCAGCATCTTGCAGCGCAGCGGCGACTTCAAAGAAGCGCTCGCCGCGCTGCCGCCGCGCACCACGCTGATCCACATGTACTCGTATCAGAGCTACCTGTGGAACCGGGCGCTCAGCCGCTGGCTGCGCCTCGAACTGACGCCCGGCAACCAGACCGAGGTGTGGACGCTGCTCGGCCGCTTGCGCGCGTGGAGCAAGTTGCCCGCCGACAAGATGGCCCGCATGCAGGCGATGGCGGCGCCGCTGTTCGCCGGTGACATCGCCGGCGGCGAGCCGAGCTTCCGCGCGTCGCTCGACGCGGTGTTGCGGCGCGAAGACATCACCGTCGCCGACTGCGAGCGCGCGGCGCTGCCCGGCTTCGAGATGAAGACCGAGCTGCGCACGGTGCTGTTGGTGCCAGGCGGGCTGCGTTTGGATGGCCCGCGCCGCGACAAGCGCGGCGACGGACTGGCGATGAAGATGTCGTTCACGCTGCCGCGCGGCGCCTACGCCACGATGCTCATCAAGTGCATGACGGCGGGGAAGTGGGGCACCGAGCGGCGCCGCGAGAGCGATCGGCGGCGCGAGGATGATGGTGAGGCGTCGGCGGATTGAGCGCGTCGCGTTGCAGTGCCGGAATACCCGAGGGGTGTTGGCAGCGAAGTGTCCCCCTGGGGTGTCGAGTTTGGCAGCGGCAGCCGCGAGCGCCGGCTTCTCCTTGATCGCCTCTCAGTGCTGCGGCGGGGTGACGTTGTGGTGCTCGATCGCGGTTACCCGTCGCATGAGTTGCGGATTCTGCTGGACCACGGGATCGGCTTGTGGTGATTGGACTTCATGGCGAGAGTGCCTGAGTCATGGCTGATAGCGATTCTCGCGACAGGTGCGGGTGCCTTGGCGGTTTGGCTGCAGATGCGCCCGGCCTATTCAGGGGTTGATCTCGAACTACGGCCCAGCGCTGCGCCGCAACTGCGAGCGCTCGTAGAGCCATTACCGCCATTGGTTCCCCCCGACGCAACGGCGGTGTTAAGGGTGCCGGTAGGGAACGCCCTCGCAGATTCGCCGACCAACATCGGTCTCGCCAGCGTCGCCGATGCAGACGCCGAGTTCTATCGAAAGGCGCTTCTCTATGCCGAGATGGGGGCCGATCTCATCCCACGAGACAAGCTGGTCGATGCTGCCGTACAGAGCAAGGTCGCTCTGCATGTGCCGGCGCAGGTCCATCTGAATCGTCAGATGGCGGAGCATCTGCACGACGCACTCGCCCGCGTCGCGGGTGACGCACTGCGATCCGTCGAGTCCAGTTCTGCTCGAAGCTTACCCAACCAAGCCTCGACCGCGCAAGAACCACCACCTGTCGCAAAGGTGGCCCAACAGCTCTTCCTGGCGCTTGCGCCGGATCTGCCGGACCTCCTGCGATCGGGACGCGCCGGGTTGACGCTGCGGCTATCAAGTCTACCTGGCAAATCAACGTCGATTCTTCAGGGATTGACAATCAACGTAGAGCCAACGGCGTTGGTTCTTCGCATCGAACGCGCACCATGGGACATCGAGATGAGAATCGAACGTGACGTAGTCCCATTTGCTTTACTAGAGTCCTTCGACCAAGTTATGGGTATGTTCCGATGAGACCATTCCTGCTCCCGCTCCTGTTCCCGTTCGCTGTGCTGTGCCTATCCGCCAGCTTCGTGTCGGCGCCGCCTGATGAATGCAAGACGCGCTGCAGCGCCCAAAAGGACCCGGGCCGTCCCACAACCTGGATAGACTCGGTAGCCGGGGCCGCTGGGGTGACTGTAAGCGTGACCTGGATTTTCTTTAGTGGTGAGTGTGCGCCGGTGGGTGGGTGCATTCCCATCAGGGCCTGCTCAAGCCACCT
Organism: Planctomycetota bacterium; assembly: GCA_031423015.1. GTDB lineage: Bacteria > Planctomycetota > UBA1135 > UBA1135 > UBA2386 > DATGPD01. Next base: position 12,098 of record JANPER010000183.1, read on the forward strand.
TCACGTCACCATCTTTGCACCGAGTAACATGCACATCTGGAACCTTCATCCAATTGGGTGGACAACCAATTGCACAACATATCCCTTCCCGCCAGACCTCTGGTGCGAGCGTAAGGACGGCACTGATCTTGAGAATGGGAGCGGCGTTGCTGGCAAATGGTGGCTGTTCACGAAAGACACGCCGTGCGGGGGCAGCGTCAACAATACATTCGATTTCAGATCCGCGCCCAATTCAGGCGACAATCTTGTGGCCACGGTTACGATCACCGGTGCTTGCAATAGCTGCTTGCCCGCACCGCTATGAGTCGGAGAGCCGTCGCTTGTTCGGTCAGCGTGGGCATGCTGGCCATCGGGGGCTTCATCATCTTGATGACCCTTGTTTCTGATGGCGGTGTTGCGTCCGTCTCGCCAATCGCTCCGAAGCGAATTGTGGCGACCGGCGACGGCCCACGTCAGTCCAGTGGACTAACTCCCCTCGCCGAAAGCGAGGCTCAACCTGGGTCGGATCAGCGCACTACGGCTCTTCTTCAGCCGACGGGGACCGAAAGCGGCGTGGACGCTTCCCAATGGCCCCAACGCGAGTTGGCTCTGCAACGATATGCCGACGGTGTGGCGGCGCTGGTCCCGCAACGGGTGCTGACACTGGCGCTACGCGAATCGGGAGCACGCGTCACGCAGCCTTTAGGGTCAGCGCTAAGCGACAGCCTCCTTACTGGGGCCTACCAGGCCTTCACACGTGCTCTTGGGTATGCGACCCGGGAGAGGGCCGAGAACCTGATCTTCGTGCCCAAGGAGCCCGACGGTGCTTCGGCTGAAGCGGTTGCATACCGCGCTGAGACGGCAGCCCGTGAGGTCTTGCTGGCATTGGCAGAGCGTTTTCCGACGCTCCTTGGCGAGGGTGGCGCAACGGCAGAGATCCGGGTGCTTGAGCACGTGCAGCCGATTCCGCGCGCGTTAGGTGGCTGGAACGCCATGCGGCGAGGTGCGGACGCAGCATTCGTCATGAGTTATCCGCCCTATGAGCTGACCATCACCATCAAAGGCGAAGCCCTGACAGGTGGATTGCGACACTCGTGGGAGCTGATGCTGTCCGCGATGGCGCCGCGGTAACCTACGTGCTTTGCGGGCTCGATTGAGCGCATGCAGCTATGCACAAACCCGGGCGCCCTGGTGTCGTCGCGGTGTCGGCGGGGGTGTGAATCCGCGTGATTCCGGCAATCAGCCGCATCTCAGACCCGACGGCCGACGCGTTGGCCGCCATCGCGAGAAACCAGGGCCACAAGCTGCGCAGTCGGAGAGGCAATCAGAGCAAGCGTGAACTCGAACCTGCTCGCCAGCGGGCGCATCATCGAGGAGCGGCAGCTACGCGCGCGGGAAGAAGCTGGGGAGGTCCTCGACGCGGTCCTGAAGAAGGAAGGCGTGAGACGGAGGAGCAGCGAGGAGAGAGCCAACTCTGTGCTGCTCCGCAATCGCTGTGGTTCTCGTCTGCTCTGACGCGAAGTCCTCGTGACCGGTTCTTGTGGCTGGTCGCGGCTCGTTCGCCAGCTATCGTTCGCCCCCCTGACATGAGCACGAGCGAACGAACCCTTGGTGTGATCGGTGGGTCGGGTCTCTACGACTTGCCGGGTCTCGAAGGCGCACAGGAAGTGCGGCTGACCACGCCGTTCGGCGAGCCCTCCGACGCGGTCATCGTAGGCAGGCTGGCCGGCGTGAAGATGGCGTTCCTGCCGCGGCACGGCCGTGGCCACAAGGTCGCGCCCAACGAGCTGCCGTTCCGCGCCAATATCCACGCCATGAAGCAGCTCGGCATGGAGTGCCTCATCGGCGTCTCGGCGGTGGGGTCGATGAAGGAACACATCGCGCCCGGCGATCTGGTGATCGTCGATCAGTTCATCGACCGCACGCGCGGGCGCACCGCGGAGTCGACGTTCTTTGGCGATGGTTGCGTCGCGCACTGCCACTTTGCCGACCCGATCTGGGAGCCATTGCGTCAGCTCGTGCTGCAAGCCGCCAAGCAGACCAGCGCCAGGGTGCACGACCGCGGCACCTACGTGTGCATGGAGGGCCCGCACTTCTCGACGCGCGCCGAGTCGCGCCTGTATCGCAGCTGGGGCGTCGATGTGATCGGCATGACCAACCTGCAAGAGGCCAAGCTGGCGCGGGAGGCCGAGATCGCTTACTCGACGGTGGCGTTGGCCACCGACTACGACTGCTGGCACGAGAGTGCGGGCGACGTGAACGTGCAGCAGGTCTTGCGCGTGCTGCAGCAGAACGTCGAGTGTGCCAAGCAGGTGGTGGCGAACTGCGCCAAGCTGCTGGCCGCGGCGCCTGTGGCGCCGTCGGCCAAGGGCGAGATGGCGCACGCGATCATGACCAGCAAGGACAAGATCACGCCCGACGCGCGCCGCCGCCTCGAAGCCCTGATTCGGCAGCACATCGGCTGAACAACCAAGGAGAACTCATGCGTCGTCTCATCGCCTGTGTCGTCGTGGTCGCCTGCGGGTTGCGCGCGCAGGAATTGCCGAAGCCCGAGGCGGCGAATGCGGCGACCGTTTCTCCCCTGGTGCGCGTCGACGCACTCGGCCCGGCCGCGTGGCGCTCGCAGTTCTTGCCCACCAACCTGGGCAGTCTGTTGGCCTCGGCGGAAGGCGGCAAGCTGCTGGGGCCGCTGATCGAGCAGCTTGACGCGTTGTGGACGCGCGTTGCCGCCGACGAGCAGGGCGCCGTGCGGGCGCGCTGGCTGGCATTCGGCGGGCGAGTCACCTTGGCCTTGTGGGTCGACGGCCAACGCGGCACCTGGATGAGCGGCGTGCTTGCCCTCGAGTCGAATCGCAGCGCCGAGTTGGACGCGTTTGCTGCGGACATCACGCGCGCGATGGCGGCATTGCCCGAGCGGGCCGAACGCGACCTCGACGGTCAGCGGTTCACCGTGACGCACGGCCCTGGGTTCGCATGCAGCTTGCCGAAGGTGATTGACGGTCGGTTGGTGGTTCTCGTCGCCGATCGCCCCGAGCCCATGATGGCCGCCGCGCAGCGAGGCCTGCCCTGGCTTCGTCAGGACGTGCCGGCCCCTACGCCGGCGCTGCCGTTGCGCATCACCATGGACTTGCAGCTCCTGATGGCGGTCGCGGGGGACGGTGGCGATCTGTGGGTTGCCAAGCCCGGTCAGCCCTCGCTGGCCGAGGCGCTCGGCCTGGCGTCGCTCGACCAATTCTCGATCACCTTGGGTGCCGATGGCCCGCACGTGAAGGCCGAGTTCGATGTCACCTTCAACGCGCGCGAGCGCGGCCTGTTTGCCGGCTTCTTCCCCGAGCGCACGGGCGTGCCGGCGCTCGGCGACCTGGTGCCGCCGCAGACAACCGGCTGGAAGGTCGGCCGCTTCGATCCGCTGGCGCTGTGGCGTGCGGGCCTGCGCGCTGCCGCGGCCGAAGGCAGGCAGACCGAAGAGGAGTTGCTTGCCGAAGCCAAGAAAGAGTGCGGCGGCATCGACCCGGGCGCCGATCTGTTCGCCCACCTCGGCGACGAGTTGCTCGTGCTGTGGCAAGACGACAGCAATGGCGCGGAGCCGAGCGGCCGCAACTTGTCGCTCTGCTTGACGATGCCGATCGCCGACGACAGGAAGGTGACCGAGGCCGTGCGCAAGGTGCTCTCCGACTCGGACCTCGAGATCACGACCGCGGAGGGAGTCATGCGTGCGACTCAACCGAACTCATGGCTGTTTCCGGCGATCCACCTCGCCGTCGGCCGCGGCGTTGTGTGCTTGGCCCTCGGCGAGGTCGGCGACGCGCAGATCGACTCCGTCCTGGCTTGCGCCAAGGCGCGCAAGCCCGCGCCGCCCGCCGGCGCCGAGCGCTTCAGCCGGCGTGCGCCCGCGGGTTTCAACAGCGTGGGCTCACTCGGCTTGACAACGCTGTTGCGCTACCACCTGGAGTTCTTGTTCGACGGCCTCGACGAGTTGATCCATATCGTGCCGATCGAGGGCCGCGTGCTGTCGCGCGAGTTGGAGCCCTGGTGGCCGTTGCTGGAGAAGCACGACCTGATGCGGGTCAGCACGCTGACCGGATGTGCGGGCGGGCGTTGGTGTCTGCGCGTGCTGTGGTAGCGTCGATCTCGGCCACCTCCTTCCGGGGCAGGCCAGCGTTCGAGTAGTACATCGAGTAGTACATGGGGCCATGGCGCAGTCCCTTGCCTTGGTGTCGTTGGCCGCGAGCCTCGTGCTCGGCCAGTTGCTGGTCGGCCAGGACGCGCCGACGGCGCCGCCGACCGAGCCGGTGGCGGTCTCCGCCGCCATCCCGACCGACGCTCCCGCGGGCATGGCGGCGATCGACAAGCAAGACCTGCAGAAGCACGCCACCAAGCTGGCGTCCGACGAGTTTGGCGGGCGCTACACCGGCAGCGAAGGACAGATGATGGCGGCGCGCTACATCGCCGAGCACTTCGAGCAGTGCGGGCTCGCGCCGCGCGGCGAGAAGGCCAGCAAGGGCTGGACGTACTTCATGCGCTACCCGGTGACGCGCACCGAGCTGGATCCAAAGCGCACCAAGATCACGGTCGGCAAGGAGGAGTTCAGCACGGGCTTTGCCGTGATCCCAGGCAAGAAGGGGACGCAGGTCGATCTGCGCGGGCGCTTCACTTGGTGCGGCGAAGGCGCCCTCGACTCGTTGCCCAAGGGCATCGCCAATTCGATTCCCGTGGTGGTGCTCGCTGGTGGCGGCAACCAGGGCCAAGCGCTGCGCGAGGGCTTCAAGACCACCGGCATCACGCGCGCGCTGGCGGATCGCGGTGCCAAGGCGGTGATCTACTGCATGCTCGACGACAAGGGCTCGGCAGCAGAGGCGTTCAACTACTCGTCGATGCTGGCGGGCAAGCCGCTGCTGCGCTACGGCAAGGAAGGTCGCGCGGCGCCGCCCGGCAACGTGCCTGCGGTGTTCGTGAACCGCAAGATCAGCGACGCGCTGCTCTTGGCGTTCGGCGTGCAGACGAGCGGCAACGAGGTCACCGAGCCCAAAACGCTGCTGAAGCCGAGCGGGCGCCTGCAACTCGACGCCAAGGAGGATCCCAAGTCGTTCGCGCTCAACGTCGTGGGGCTCCTCGAGGGCAGCGATCCGAACCTCAAGGGCGAAGCCGTGGTGATCTCGGCACACATGGATCACATGGGCACGCGCATCGATGGCGACGTGTTCAACGGCGCCGACGACAACGCGTCGGGGTCGTCGGGTTTGCTCGAACTGGCCGAGGCGTTCGGGAAGGGCGACAAGCCGGCGCGCTCGGTGGTGTTCCTGTCGGTGTCTGGCGAAGAAGAGGGCTTGTGGGGCTCGCACTGGTTCTCCGAGAACCCGACCTGGGACTTCGACAAGATCGTCGCCGACATCAACATCGACATGATCGGCCGCGTCGCCGACCTGTCGGGCGCGCACGGCATCTCGATGACGCCGAGCCACCAGCATCCGCAGTTCAACACCCTGGTGCGCGACGCCGCCAAGCTGGCCAAGGATGTCGGCATCACTCAGCTCGCGAGCGGCGACACCTATTACCAGCGCAGCGATCATTTCAACTTCGCGCGCAAGGGCGTGCCGGTCGTGTTCTTCTGCGATGGCGAGCACGCCGACTACCACAAGGTCACCGACCACGCCGACCTGCTCGACTTCGACAAGATGGAGCGGGTGACGCGCCTGGCGTACTGGGTCGCGTTCAACGCGGCAAACGCCAAGGAGCGACCCAAGGCGCTGGGGTCGCAGAAGGAGTGGTGATCGTCTGGCACTGAGCCCGGAGGGCTCGTCGATCGCGCATGCGATCGACCAGCAGTGTCTTGCGACGAGATGGCGCAGCCATCTCGTTGGAAGCGCGGCTCGCGAGGCGAGCGCGCTATGCTCGCCGGCTATGAGCGAACTCTCTCGCCGCAGTTTTCTCGCCGCTGCTGGTCTTGCGCCGGTTGCCGCGCCCGCGTTCCATATTCCGTCACGCCGACGGACGCAGGAGCCCGCCGCGGTCTCGAGTGCCAACGGCCTGCGTGCGGTGGAGATCGCGGTGCAGAAGATGCAGGAAGGCCTGCCGCCGGTGGACGCCGCGGTGTTCGGCATCGAGCCGGTGGAGAACGACCCCGAAGACGACAGCGTCGGCTACGGCGGCTTGCCCAACGAGGAGGGCGTCGTCGAGCTGGACGCGTGCTGCATGGACGGCATCACCGGGCTGGGGGGCGCGGTGGCCAGTCTGCGCAGCATCAAGAACCCGGCGCAGGTGGCGCTCAAGGTACTGCGCCACACCGACCACGTGCTGCTGGTCGGCGAGGGCGCGCTGCGCTTCGCGCGCGCGTTCGGCTTTACGGAAGAGAATCTGCTCACGGATCGCTCGCGCCAGCAATGGCTGCGCTGGAAGGCGAGCATGTCGAAGACCGACGACTGGGTGGAGACGCAGGAGAACGTGATCCCCGGGACCAAACCAGTGCGCAAGACCGGCACCATCCACGTCGGCTGCGTGAATGCCGAGGGCAACTGCGGCGGCTCTACCAGCACGTCGGGGTTGGCGTTCAAGATCCCTGGCCGCGTCGGCGACTCACCGCTGATCGGCTGCGGCAACTACGTCGACAACGACGTCGGCGTGGCGGGCTCGACGGGCCGCGGCGAAGCAGTGATCTTGGTGAACGGTGCGCACACGGTGGTGGAGGCGATGCGCCAAGGCCAGGCGCCGACCGACGCGTGCCTCAGCGCGCTCAAGCGGATCGTGGCGATGACCAAAGTCTCGCGCTTGCGCAACTCGCAAGGGCACCCCGACTTCCAGGTCAACTTCTACGCGGTCAACAAGAAGGGCGAGGTCGGTGCCGCCTCGATGCGGCCATCGCGCTACGCGCGACACACCGGGGCCGGCGCCGAGTTGGCCGACACGGCGGCGTTGTACGACCACTGATGCATACTGCAGTCACGTGCGCTCCGATCGAGCTGCACCTGCGCGATCTGGGTCAGTTCTTTCACTCGTTGGATCCATCGCCGTTCCACGATCGCGACCTCGATCGCGAGGCCGCGCGCTTCATCCGCGAGGAGATGGAGGATCGCGATCCTCGGGGCGAGGTCTCGCTCGTCGTGCACGTGCCGGCGCACCAGCTCGCGCAGGCCTCCACGGTGGGCGAAGCCGTGCATCGTTTCTTCGCGCGCGAGCGCCACAGTGCTGAGCGCGAGCTGCGGCTGCTCAGGCGCTTTGGGCGCTTCGCCCTCGTGGCAGGGCTGGTGGCGGTGTTCGTGGTGGTGGCGATCGGCCAGGCGCTGGCGTCGATCGTGCCGGCCGGGACCTTGACCGCCGGGCTCGCCGAGAGCCTGACGATCGTCGCTTGGGTGTTCTTGTGGCGGCCGGCGGAGGTGTTGCTGTTCGACGTTTGGCCGATCAAACAGCGCATCCGCTTGTTCTGGCGGCTGGAGGTGGTCGGCGTGCGTTGTGTGGCCCACCGATCGCCGGGATCGCCCGATTCCTGAGGGCACTACCGCGCGGCGGCGAGACAGATGGGATGAGAAGGCCGACCCCTGGCCACGAGGTGCTGGTCGCCAATCCGCGCAAGGTGCGCGCCATCTACGACAACGACAAGAAGAGCGACCGCGTCGACGGGGAGCAGCTCGCCCGGTTTGCCCGCATGGACCCGATGCTGCTGTCGCCAATCACACACCGCGGCATGGCGACGCGTGCCGATCTCGCGGTCCTACGCTCCCGGTCGGCACTCGTCGACTCCCGCACCCAACTGGTCGACCACGTTCGCGGCAGTGTCAAGCCGTTCGGCGTGCGGTTCCCGGCCAGTTCGACACCGACTTTCGCGCGCAAGGCCGCCTGGAAAATTCCGCGCGAACTGCGGCCGGCCCTTGTGCCGATCCTGCGCACGATCGCCCAGCTGACTGCGCGCATCGTGAAGTTCGAATGTCGTATCGAGCAGCTCGCTTATCACCCGGTCCTCGCGAGCCTCACGGCTCGCCCTCGAGACCGACTGATAGATTGCAGCGCCCGACTGGACGGACTCCAGCATGCACCGGACCTGAACAGGTCCTTCAGAGTGCGGATGGAAGCACGGCGGACGATGTCACTTCTTCGCGGTCAAGGACGACGAAACGCTGCTTGACGATCAAGGCCTTCTCATGGAAGGGAGAGCAACGTCGATTCGCCGAGGGGGGCTGAGGGGGTGACCCTCGCGATCACTGGTAGCCGCCGATTTGCGTCTCCACCGCGTTGCTGCTGGTGAGGCCGGCAGCGTTGCTGGCAGCGTCCACGGCAAAAAACTGCGTGAACAGACGGCTGCCGATGAGGCTTGGGTCTCCCGGCACCGCCGCGTATGCCGTTTGCGAACCGTTGGCGTCGGATCGTCCGACGAGCATCACCACGTGATCGCAATACAGCCAGCATCCTGGTGCGCCCAGCGGCGTCCCTTCGAACGGAAGCGGTAGCTGGGACAGACGCTGGTTGGACGTGCCAACCATGAGGATCGTCGGCGTGGTCGGTAGAGCGTCGAGGAGACCGTAGACAATGCTGCCGTAGAGCACGGGATTGCCGGTCGCCGTCTGCGTCAGCGGACGGCCGTTCGAGCCGCGACAACCGTTGCCGAACGAGAGGAGGGCACCATTCACCAACCGCGTGTACTCGGCTGCCAAACTGGGGAACGAACCGGCATCGACGTAGATTGTCGGGCTCGAGCCGGCTGCTGCTCCGTTCATCAGCCACTGCCGGAATGGAGCTCCGCCGAACACTGCGGGCACAGTGACTTGCACGGTGGTGGGCCGTTGGTAGAGGAAGCTGGTCGGCGTCGGGCCGAAGATCCTGCCTGCCATGTCGGCGGGAGACACGGTCACCGGAACGCCGGATGTGGGGTTTGCCGACGTCACGACCACACCGCCGGAAGCCGGCTGCTGCACGTAGGTAGCCACCAGCAAGTTCACACCAGATGTGAGGGTGACGGACGTGCTGGTACTCGAACTACCATTGCTCCAAGACACGAACAGCCACGTCGTGCCGTTTGCGAAGGCGCTGGCGGGGGCGCTGGCGGAGGCCGATGACCCTGACAACCAGGCTGGCCCAAGGGGTGCTGTGCAGTTCGGCGGCGTGCGGGTTGTCGACACCGCGATCGGAGACGAACCGACCAAGAAGACGGCATTACACAATCCTTGTGCGGCAGTCGCCAAGCTCAGTCCGGGCAACATGAGCGCGACCGTGATCGCGCAGAAGGGTCGGGTCATCGGGTGAACTCCTCGTTGGTCAAGTCCTCGCGGCACATGCACCGCATCGAAGAATGTTATCGCTGAGTTCGACTCTGCTCGTGCCCCGCCTGCGCATCCCGGCGCCGATCGCGCGGGCTCTCGCGGGCGTCGGCCGCGGGTCGGTGCCGCGTCGATGCGGCCAACGCGCTTGCCGCGGCACACGGGAGGCGGCCCCGAGCCGGCCGACTCGACGACCCTTACCGCGCGGCGAGCTTGACCTTGGCCTCTTCCACCAAGTCCAACCGCCGCAGCAGGTCGAGCCACTCGCCGAACAGCGCGGGCTCCAATCGGCCCGGCCGCTGCAAGTACTCGCGCCGCACCGTGAGCTTGCCGTCGACCAGGCGGAAGGTCTGCGCGTACTCGATCAGCGCGTGGCGCACCAACGTGTCGGCGGGGACCTCGGTGACCCTGAACGCTTGGCCTGGGTCGATGGTCACTTCCCAGCTCGCGGCGTTGATCGACGTGAGCGCCAGGGGCTGCTTGCGCTCGGCGCGGTCGCCGTACGCCGCCAGCCAACCGTGCTTGCCGAGCGGCAGATCGAGCAGCGACACGTCGCCGGCGGCTGACACCGCGCGGCGCTTGATCAGCTCGCCCACCAAGCCGAGCGGCTCGGTCTTGTCGGTGACGACCAAGTCGACGCTCTTCGGCGCCCAGCCCTCCAGCACCTGCGACGCCACCTGCCGCGCCGCCAGCTTGCGGATGTTGTCCTCGCGCTCGCGCAACTGATCGGCGGCGGCGAAGCCATCGCGCCCGCGCAGCGTGCCGCGCACGCGGAAGGTGGCCGTGCCCTTGGCGTCGAGCGCGACCTCGCCGCGCACCTCGAAGCCATCCTCGCTGGCCGGATTGCCGGCGGTCACGTGGGTGGGGGTCCAGCCGCCCGCGTCGAGCAGCAGCGCCGGCGCACCCATGCGATCGCTCGCCATGCGATAGAGAGGCCAGTAGCGCGGATCGTCTTCGAACAGCCACACCGCGTGCCCATCCTGGGGCTCGACGCGGGCGGCGTCGACGCCGTACTCGGTCTCGCCGAAGAACAGCGGCGGCGCCTCGTCACGCAGCGCGTCGATCGTGCGCGCGGCGGTGGCGAGCCGAAGCGGCACACCCGCCGCGCGGAGCAGCGCCAGTTCGAGCCAGAAGCGGGGGCCCTGCTTGCGCAGCAGGACCGCGGTCGGGTCGGAAGCGCCGTTGCTGGTCGGGATCGTGTCGTGCACGAAACCGTGGATCGCGTTCAGCTTCGCGAGATCCCCTGTGAGGTTGCTCGTCAGTTCTTGCGCCTTGGCCTCGACCAGCGTCGAGCTGCGCAGGCGGTAGGACAGAACATCGCGCGCGCGCCGCGCGCCCGCGCCCGGGGTTCGGTCTTGACCCCACGTGACCAGTGGCACGACTTCCTCGATGGACGGCGACAGGTTCTCCGGCATCAAGCGCGGCACGTCAATGCGCGCGAACACGTGTGCGACGCGGCCATCGTCGAGTGGTTTGACTTCGGGCGGGCCATCGAAGTTGCGCGCGCGGAAGCTGCCTCTGCCTGCCTTGGGCACGATCACGACCAGCTCCGACAGGCCGTACGGCTCGTCGGTCGACTGGAAATGGAACTCCGGCCCGCGCCACGGCGCGGCGCCGGGGGCGCTCTGCAGGCGTCGCCAGGTCTCGACCACGAACACGCCCGGGGCGAGCCGCGGCATCGAGAACTTGCCGCTGACGCGGTGTGGCACGTAGCGTTGGCCCTGCGCGGTGATCGTGTAGAGAGCGACGAGTTCGTCGGCGCGTCCGGCGTCGTCGGCGTCTTGGTACTTCTCGACGCCGCTGAGGTCGTTGATGCGACGGACGTGGGTGATCTCCTCGACCGACGAGCCGTCGTCGAGGATCTCGACGATCATCTGGTCGAGCAGCAGCGTCGAAGCCGCGTCCTTCTCGCCATCGCCCGGCTTGAACGCCGCCGCCAGCGCGCGCGGGTCGCGTCGGAAGGTCGCGAACGCGGGGTAGTCGTCAGCCTGGTCGTGCAAGCGCCCCAGCAGCTTGCGCACCGCGTGCTGCGACGCATCGCGTTGCAGCGACGCCGCGAGTACGGCTTTGGCGTCGAGGTCGGCGCCGAGCTGGAGCAGCATCTGTCCTGCCAGCGTCAGATCGCGCGTCGTTGCCTCGGCGTGCGCCGCGAGTGCGGCAAAGGCGCGCGTCGCCTCGGCGCGGTTTCCCAAGCGCAAGTGAACCTCGGCGAGCGCGCGGGCGGCGTGCGCGCTCTTGGGCCGCGCCGCGAAGACGTCGGCATGCGCGGCCAACGCCAACGCTGGGTCGCGGAGGTCGACGCCGACGTTCATCAAGCGTTGACTGAAGCCCACGTCGCCGCGCGCCACGGCGCGGGCGGCGATCAGCAGTTCCTTCACGCCGCGCAGGTCGCCCTCGCGCTGCCGCTCGTTGACTTCGGCGTTCACCGCGGTGACGTCGCCGGGATAGAGCTGCAACCAGACGGAGCGCAGCTTGCTCGCGTCAGCGCGGAACTCCAGCTTCTCGTAGAAACCGTGCAGGCGGGCGAACAGCGCCGGTCCGGCGCGTTTGCCGTCGACGGCGGCTTGCAGCAGGCGGATCGCTTCTTCGAACTTGTCTTCGTCGGCGAGGTGCTGCGCACGCTGCTCGATCGCCCAAGCGTGCTCCTTGATCGCGTCGCGATCGATGCCGTCGAGCACGGCCCGCGCGCGGCTGCGCTGCAACTCTTCGGGCAACAACTCGGTGTGGTCGTAGGCGTTGGCCAGCGCCAACCGCAGGTCAGGGCTGGTCGGGTTGGCCTGCTCGACGGCCAGCACGTGCTCCAGCACGCGCCGATGCTCGGTGACCGTGCTGGCCTCGAGCGCGCATGCCAAGCGCAGCGCGAGTGCGTCGTCGCCGGTGGCGGCGCGCGCGGCGCGGTCGAGCGCGAGCAGCGGTGACACGAAGGCCGGTGCTGGCGGTGGCTCATTGTCCGTTGCGGCCGCCGCCGCCGTGATGCGCTCGGGGGCTTGTGGCTCGCGCACGGCGACGTTGCGTCCGGCGCCGTCGACGTAGCGCAGCGCCAGCCGGTCGTAGCCGTTGAGTGCGGTCTTCAAGAGCACGTGGTTGGTGCCCTTGCGCAGCACGATCGGCAACCAATGCGTGGCGCTCGAAGGGTCGGCGAAGCCATCGAGCGTGGCCGCGCGCGCGCCGTTGACGAACACTTCACACGAACCCGGCGCCCAGAGCTCGAGGTAGCACGCGATGGCCTGCTCGACGGCCGGCTGGTGCAGGGCGTAGAAACAACCTTGATCGCCGGTGCGTGGATCGCGCAGCGCGATGCGACCGTAGTCGGCCAAGTCGTGGCGCGCGACGCGCGGTTTGACGACGCCGAAACGGCCGGGCAGCTCAGCGACTGCGTCGAGCCCCAACGCGTCGAGGCCAAACTCAGGGGCGAAGGGCGTGCCGAGGTAGTTGTCGCCGTCGTCGCCAAAGGGCCCGAACACGAGCACGGCGCTGCTTAGCCCCGCCGTCTGCATCAGTGCAGTCGCTTCGTCGGCGCGCCCCGCGCGCGCCAGCGCGTGCACGGCCAGGCCGATCGTCGCGACGGCCGATGCGCCATGCAGGTCCTTGACCGCGAGAAGCTTGCGCGCCGCGGCCGCGAACGCGCCGGGGTCTCGGAGCTGCGGCACGAACTCGTGGCAGGCGTGGATCAACATCGCCGCGATTGGCGCGCGCGCGTGCTGCGCCGCCGTTGCCAACAGAGCGCTCGCGCGCGCTTCGACGTCGACGCTCGCCGGCGTCTTGGCGCTCAGGTAGGCCCGCGCGATCGCGACGTTGGCGTCCTGCGCTCTTGGTGCGAGCAGCAAGAGCGCGGGCGCCAGGATGAACGACGGCGCCAAGAGGGCGGGGCGAGTCACTTGCCACCTGCCTTTGGCTTGATGACGACGACTTGTCCGTCGGCGCGTTGCACCGTCGTGGCAAAGTCGCGGAACTGCGGGTACTCCGGCGGTTCGATGCGGTTCATGGTGAAGCTGAGCGAGCGCTCGACGCGCAGTTCGTTGCCATTCTGCGACCAGACCAACGCGAACGTGCCAAAGCGCGTCTGCACCCGCGTTGGGTCGGGCAACGCCGCGGGTTCGTAGCCGAGCGGCAGCTTGTAGCGCAGCACCGTGTTCCACGACTCGGGCGTGCCGCGCAGCAGAGCGAAGGTGCGTTCGGGCTTCGACGTCATGGCCGACAGGTCGATGGGGTCGAGGCAGCTCTTGAGCACCAGTCCGTCGCCTTGGCGGGCGGCGAAGTCCTGCACCGTGAGGTCGACGACGACCTCGACCGGCTTCCCCAGATCCAGCAGGTCGCTCGTGGTGACGTTGTCGACCTTCACCTTGCCCAGCGTCTCGGACAGTTGCTTCTCCAGTTTCTCCTTGCGCTTACCCGGCTCGTTGCCGAGTTCGGCGCGCACCGAGACGGCGTGGTTGCGCTGCGGCAGGTGCTTGATCGCGATCTTGGCATCGCCGTTGGTCGCGACCTCGACGCCCAGGTCCTTTTGGTCGACGTTGGCCACCGGGTCGGCCCACGGCACGTCGCGCACATCGGCCTTGCCCTCGCGCACCACGAGCACGCGCGCGCCGTGGTCCATGTCGGGCAGCGTGTCGATGGGGTGATACGTGGCGGTGCCGTCGAGGAACATCTCCGGCAGATCGCGCTGCGCCGGCACGTAGCTGATGCAGTGATTGAAGTGCTGCACCATCGCCAACGACAAGTCGTCGGCGCCGTGCGGATGGTCGGCATAGATCAACACCGGGTAAGCGGTGATGCCGACTTCGCCGAGTAGCGTGTTGAGCAGCAGCGCCTTGTCTTTGCAGTCGCCATGGCGGCGCTCGAAGATCGCCGGCGTCGAGTACGGCTTGTAGCCGTGCACGCCAAACTCCCACGCCGTGTAGCGCACATCGGTGGTGACGAAGCGATACAACGCGTCGAGCTTGTCGCGGTCTGTCGTCTTGCCGGCGGTCAACTCGCGCACCTTGTCGCGCATCGCTGGCGTCACCTCCATCTGCTTGCGGATGAGGTTCCACCACCACGCCGCGAAGCCGTCCCAATCGGCATACGTGCTGATGCGCGCGAGCGGCGCGCTCTCCTCCCAACCGGGCTGGAACTCCTCGTAGTCGATGCGGGCGAGGTCTTGCATCGCGAAGCGCCACACCTTGGCGCCGTCGGCCAGCTCTTCGCGCACGGGCGCAGGCGCGCCGTTGCGGACCTGCACGATGTAGTCGCGCCCTGGATCGAGCACGGCGATGAGTTGGCTGTCAGCGCTGGCGTTGCCGCGCGAAAAATGGTGCAGATGGCCGAAGTAGTCGCCAAAGAAGGATGGCGCCAGGTCGTCGACGCGCTGTTCGAGGTCGACGATGTCGCCGGGTTGCAGCGAAGGCAGGTCGACGTAGTAGTCGCGCAGCTTGGGACGCACGACTTCGCCGTCCTTCTTGAAGATGCGCGCGGTCAGCAGGCGGGCACGCTGCTCACCGTAGTAGTGCTGCACGAAGTGTCGCGCCATCTGCTGCGCGCCCTCGTCGTTCAGGATGCGCACGACGCGGTGCTCGTACTCGCTGGTGGTGCCGTTGCGATACGCGCGCACTACGTGTTGGTCGAGCAGCACGAACAGCGGGTCGTTCTTCTCCGCGGCGTCCGGGGGTGGCTCCTTCTGGTTCTTCACCACCTCCGCACCGTCGACGCGCCAGGCGTCGTAGAACGTGCGTTCTTGTGCCTCCAAGAAGTCGAGGTAGCGACGCTCCTTGTTCAGGTTCTTGTTGAGGTCGAGCGCCGTGCGCAGCAGTTCCCGCTGTTGATCGATCCGGCCGGCCATGCCGTGCACGCGCGCGAGTTCGACGATCGCCTCGTCGTCTTCCGGGCAGATGACGAGCCAGCGGCAAAGGGTGCTGACCGCATCGTCGAGCTTGCGCTCGGCGCGTTGCAGGCGCGCCAGCCTGAGTCGAGTCGCGCGACCGAAGGGGATCGACGCTTCGGCGTCGACGAGGAGCTGCACGGCCTCGTCGCGTTGGCCGGTGCGCAAGAGCGCGTCGGCGACAGCGATGACGCGACCGCTGTTGCGGGCGTCGGCGCTGAGCGCAACGCGCAGGGCCGCGATCGCGTTGGTGGTGTCGCCTTGCCGTCGGCGCAGCTCGCTGAGCTGAGCCTGTACGGCCGGGGCGCGACCTGCTGGCGACTGCGCGCTACGTTCCAACTCGCGGTCGGCTAACACGTCGAGTTGGCGCAGGCGCAGCGCGCGGGCCAGCTCGAGGCGCGCCAGGGCGAAGTCGGGCGAGGCCTCGAGCACGGCGCGCAGGCTGGTCTCCGCAGCCTCCGCGGCGCCGATGCTGTCGAGGTCCATCAGCGCCAACTCGTACCGGGCGCGCACGTGCCCCGGGGTTTGTTGCAGGATGGCCTCGTAGTCGAAGCGCCGAGCGCTCTCTTCTTTCTCGGCCTCGTGCAACACCGGGCGCCGGCGGGTGAAAGCGAGCAGCATGCGGGCCGCGCTCGAGTCCGGCATCGCGGTGACGGCCTGCTGTGCCAGCGCGTGGTCGCGCCGCTCGTTTGGGTCGTCGGCGTGGCGGTGCGCCAGCAGCGCGGCCAAGCGGTAGGCATCGACGCCCGCTTTGCTCTGCTCGAGGGCGTGGGCGAAGAACGTGTGCGCGCCCAGGTCGGGCGTCTGTGCGGTCGCCGGTCGCGCCGTGTTGCCGTCGTTCCAGGTGGTCGCGGCGGCCCGCAGTTCGTTTTCGCCAAACGTCACCCGCACGCCGTCGAGCGGCCCGCCGTCGAGGCGCGTGAGGCGCGCGGCGAAGGCGAACTCGCCCTCGAGTTCGCACACCTTGAGCAGCAGCAGGTTGGCGCCGGCGCGCAGCTCGAGGGCCACCGTGTCCTGATCGTGCGCGAAGGTGCGGCGCACGTCGCGTGCGAGCACTTCGACGCCATGGTGGAAGACCTTCAACGCCTCGTCCGACCCCACGCGCAATGCCACAGTTTGTGTGCGGTCGCTGTGCACCAGCGTGAGCGCGTAGCACAGCACCTGGTCGTTGGGCCGCACGAGGGCGTTGCAGTCGACGATGCCGCCGGCGGGCGCCTCGACGGGGACCTGCCGCCACCGCACCGATCGCTTCTTGCCGTCATAGGTGGCGTCCAGCTCGATCTTCTGCTCGGGCAAAAGCGCGCGGGCAAAGCCGGCGCCGCGCTCGTTGTCGAACGGGCCGATGACCAACCAGGCAGTCAGCAGGCCGAGGCTGGCGTTGGCTTCACCGAGCGCGGCTTGGTCGTCAGTTTGCAGCGCGGCTTCGAGGTCGAGCAGGGCCAGCGCCTCGCGCAGGCCGACGTGTTGGGCGGCCCGCTTTTTCGTCGCGGCGAGGGTGGCGCGGAACGGTGTCCAGGTCCCGGTCGCGTGCGCCAGGCCGAAGGCCTGCGTCGCCAGCAGCTCGACCAGCGCCCGGTTGGCAGGGGTGCCCAAGTCAGTCGCTTCGATCGCGCGCCGCAGCTCGTCGCCCGCGCCGACGTAGTCACCCTGTTCTCTGAGTGCGAGCGCCTTGGTCTCGGCCGCGGTGAACTGAGGACCCGTGAACTGAGGAGCTGCCTGGGCACGCGCGGGAACGAGCGCGCTCGCGAGCAAAGACACGATGAGGAGCAGATTTCGCATGAAGGGAGCCGACCAGTTGCCGGGGGGGCGGTTGGTATAGCCGCTGAGGTGGCGATGAGCCCGTGGTGCGGGCGTGTTTCGTCGCCGCGCGCGACTGGTCTGTGAATCGGCGAAGGCGTGGTTGGCTGCACCACCGCCGTGGCAGCCGCAGCGCAGGAACGTGGTGCGCCGTCCCGGCCCGAGACGGCCCTTGTCGGCTTCCTCAACAGCTCACGGGTATCCGCCGATACCGCCTTGCGCGTCAAGCCTCAGCCATGCAAACCCGCCTCGACATCCGGCCCGAACAGCGACTGGCTCTCATGCCAGAGATGCTGCGCTCGATCGAGATTCTGCAGATGGCGGCCGACGACCTGTGCACGCTGATCGAGCGCGAGGTGGAGTCGAACGAGACCCTGCTGGCCAGCCGGAAGACGCGCACCGCGCGCGGCGACGACGGCTACGACGCCGCGGCCCACGTGCCGGCGCCCGGCACTGACTTGCCCACCTGGCTCCGCCTGCAGTTGGCGTGGCGTGAGTGTCCAGCCGACCTGACGCAGAGCGTGCTGGCGCTCGCCGAGCTGCTCGACGAACGCGGGCTGTTGCCGCAAAGCGACCAAGAGCTGGCGGCGGCGATCGGCCACGCGGCGTGGCACGATGCGCTGGCGGTGCTGCAGACCCTGGAGCCGCGGGGGGTCGGGGCACGCACGGCGGTGGAGGCGATGCTGCTGCAACTGGATCCCGGCGATCCAGACCGCGACGACATCGCCGCGCTGTTGAGCGAGCACCTCGACGAGCTGGCGCGCCACAAGACGCCACAGGTCGCCAAGGCGTTGGGGCTGGAGCCCAGCGACATCGAGCGGTTGCTGCAGCGGGTGAAGGAACTGAACCCGCGGCCGGCATCGACACTCTTGTCGGCGACGCCCCCGCCGCTGCGCGTTGAGCTGGAGGCGCACTTGGAGAACGGGCAGGTCGTCGTGCGCGTGCGCGGCGGCGACCTGCCCGAGTTGCGAGTGAGCCCGCGCTACGCGGCGATGGCGCGCGGCGACGACTCCGAACTGCGGCGCTACCTGCGGCCAAAGTTGGCGGCGGCGCGCAGCTTGATCCGCGCCGTCGATCAGCGGCGACGTACCCTGCTGCGCGTGGCCGCGGCCCTGCTGCGACGCCAGGTGCCGTTCTTGCAACACGGGGTGCGGCAGATGCGCGCCCTGCGGATGGCCGAGATCGCCACCGAGCTTGACTGCCACGTGTCGACGGTGAGCCGCGCCATCGCTGGCAAGTGGGTGGACACTGAGCACGGCGCGTTCGCGCTGCGCGCGTTCTTCGATGGGGCTCACCTGGGCGCGGCGCCGGTGTTGGCGACTGGCGCGCCGACGGCCATCGGGGCCCTCGGGGTCCTCGGCGCGCGCGGTGTGCAGGAGCGGATTCGCGAGCTGATCGCCGCCGAGGATCCGGCGCGGCCACTCAGCGACGTGGAGGTCGCGACGCTCTTGTGCAGCGAAGGCATCGAAGTGGCGCGGCGGACGGTGGCGAAGTACCGCGCCGAACTCGGGCTGCCCGCGCAGTGGCGTCGGCGTTCTTGTTCTGGATGAGACCAAACCCCATGACCACGAACGACCAAACCACAAAGCGCGTTGCCGGGGCCCTGCTCCCCGCCTTCGACGAGACCAAGGCCCCGCCGCCGCCGAAGCGGCCGGGCTCGGACGTGTTTGGGCGCATGCCCAAACCCAGCCTCGGCTCCATTGCCGAGCCCGACCCGCCGGTGCGGCGATCCGAGGTGCGGATGCCGACGGTGCGGCAGAAACGCCGGGTCGCCGGTGTCGTGATGCCGCTCGTCGTCGGTGTCGCGGGCCTGGGCAGCGCCTACGTGCTGCTGGCGACCACGCGCAGCCTGCCGATTGCCCTGGTGTGCGCCGGCCTGGGGCTGATCGGCGCCGTGTTCTGCCACATCCTGCTGCGCGACCGCGTCGAGGTCATTTGAGCGCGGCAGAGCCGCAACCAACGAGACGCGGAGTGAGCCAATTGGCGGCTCTGCCGCGAGTCGTGAGCCGCAAGACGTAAGCCCTAAGTCCCAGACCGCTGCCTGACCGCCTCATCGCCGCCGCCTGTCCGCGTTCTGGACTTACGGCTAACGACTTGCGACTTATGACTTTCCACAGCCGAAACATCTTCGCGCTTCGCGAAGATGCTTCGGTTGTGGAACTTAGCGTGCGCGTGCTCATGACCGTCGCTTACGAGGGATCGTCGTTCAAGGGCTGGCAACGCCAGCTCGGCGAGGACACCGTGCAGCAGCAGCTCGAGGATGTGATCGAGCGCTTGTTCGGCGTCAAGGCGCACGTCGAGGGATCGGGTCGCACCGATGCCGGCGTGCACGCGCTGCGGCAGCGCGCGCATTTCGACCTGCCGCGGCCGTGGCCGCTACCGGGCTTGTTGAGCGCGTTGAACGCGCTGCTGCCCGACGCCATCGCGGTGCGTTCGCTGCGGCCGGTGCCCGATCGTTTCCATGCGCGCTTCTCGACCCGCGGCAAGCGCTACGTCTATCGCATCCTGTGCGGTCCGCGGCGGCACGTGCAGCTGCGCGCGTTCTTTCATCGCGAGCGACGACCGCTCGACATCGAAGCGATGCGCCAGGCGGCGCGCTGTCTGCTCGGTGAGCACGACTTCGCGGCGTTCGCCACGAACCCTGGCCATCCCCGGCGCTTTGGCACCGTGCGGCGCATCGACCGCGTGCACGTGCGGCGCCATCGCCATGGCGTCGACATCGCGGTGCAGGGTAACGGCTTCCTCTACAACATGGTGCGCACCATCGCTGGCTGCCTACGTGATGTCGGCCGCGGGCGCTGTAGCGTCGATGACTTCAGGGCTATCCTCGCGGGGCGCGATCGGCGGGCGGCTGGCGCGACACTCCCAGCGCACGGGCTCTACCTGATGTCGGTGCTGTATCCGCGCGCGGCACTCGGCTCGGGCCGCGAAATCTGCGAGGGAGATCGCGCCGACGAGTAGACTGCGCGCGGTCAGGCAAACACCCAGACGAACCAGGCGAATCATGGTCAAGAAGCAACCCCGCGAGGTGCATATCGACGTCACTGCCCGTCACGGCCACGTGAGTGACGGCATGCGCGAGTACGCGGTCAAGAAGGCGGAGAAGCTCACGCGCTTTCACGATCGCATCAAGCGCATCCAGATCTTGCTCGACGACACCAAAGGGGCGTGCGAGGTCGAGATGATCGCCCACGTCGAGTCCGGCGGCACGATGGTGGCAAAGGAACGAGCGGGCGTCTTCCACGAGGCCGTGGACCTGTTGGTGGAGAAGCTCGAGAAGCAGCTCAAGAGGGACAAAGAACGCCTCAAGGATCACAAGATCGACGGGGGCAAAGTCGCGGCAACCAAGCCCGCGCGTACCGGCAAGAAGAGCGAGGACAAGCCAGAAGAGACGTACGACGACGTCGTGCGCAAGAATCTGCGGTGATGCACCACGACCTCATCAACCGAGCTGTAGTGATCGAAGAATTGGCCGCGACCGACAAGGTCAGCGCCTTGACCGAAGCGCTCGCCGCCGCAGTGCACGCCAAGTTGCTGGCCAAGAAGAACACCGCCGACCTCCTCGAACGCCTGCGCGAGCGCGAGCGGCTGGGCAGCACCGGCATCGGCAACGGCGTCGCCATCCCGCACGTCAAGAGCGACGACCTGTCGAGCATGGGCCTCGTGGTTGCGCGGTCGCTGCACGGCATCGAGTACGAGGCGATCGATGGCCGCCCGGTGCAGACAATGTTCCTCTTGTTGGCACCTTCCACGCAGCGTGAGGCGCACTTGGCCGCTCTGCGTTGGGTGTCCGGTCTGGCGCGCAGCACTGATTTTCGTCGCTTCTTCCTGGCGGCCAAATCGGCGCAGGAGATGCGGGCGCTGCTGATCGAGATGTCGCCACCGAAATGACGATCGAGCAGCAGACGTGCCGGGCGACGGTGACGCTCACCAATCGGAGCGGTCTGCACGCGCGGCCGGCTTACCTGTTGGTGCAGACCGCCAACGCGTACGCTGCCAGTCTCAGGGTGGGACGCGATGGCACGGTGGTCGATGGCAAGTCCATCATGGCCATCATGATGCTGGCGGCCGAGGCCGGGACCGCGTTGGAGCTGACGGCGGAGGGGCCCGACTGCGAGGATTTGGTGCGCGCGGTGTGTGCGTTGATCGAGGCCAAGTTCGGCGAAGACGGCTGACCAACTGACCTGGATGCACGGCAA
Organism: Planctomycetota bacterium; assembly: GCA_031423015.1. GTDB lineage: Bacteria > Planctomycetota > UBA1135 > UBA1135 > UBA2386 > DATGPD01. The sequence continues at coordinate 33,175 of JANPER010000183.1, forward strand.
GGGCGTGCCCGGTCTACAGGTTCGTGCGCTGGCGGTCCGATAACGCAGGAGATTCGGCGGCGACTGCACGCTGAACCATCGAAGGGACGTCATGCTGAAACAACGCAAGAGCGTCGTCGGTCTTGATCTGGGTACGCACTCGATCAAGGCCGTCGAGATCACGCAAGACAAGTACGACTTTATCATCACCGCGTTCGCCAAGGTGGACGTGCCCAACGAGGCCGCGCGCGAAGACGCGATCTCGGACTTGTTCCGCGCCGGTGGCTTCCGCACCAAACGCATCGCTACGGCGGTGAGCGGCAAGTCGGTGGTGTTCCGCTACATCGACATGGCCAAGATGGCGGACGACCAGCTCACCAACGCGGTGCGCTTCGAGGCGGACAAGTACATTCCGTTCGAGGTCGACGATGTGCAGCTCGACACGCAACGGTTGATGGAGAAGGCGTTGGTCGAAGGCAAGCAGGAGGAGATCAAGGTCCTGCTGGTCGCCGCCAAGAAGGCGGTCGTGCAAGACCAAGCGCAGATGCTCGCAGGGCTCGGCCTGCAGCCAGCGTCGATCGGCGTCGACAGCTTTGCCATCGGCAATGCGTTCGAGCTGAACGACATCGTCAACCCAGGCCTGCACGAGGCTGGCCGCACCGTGGCGCTCGTCGACATGGGGGCTGCCAAGACGTGCATCAACATCCTGCGCGACAACGTCACCTACTTCGCACGCGAAGTGCCCGTTGGTGGTCAAGACTTGACCAACGCCATCATGCGTCGATTCGGCCTGGAGCCCTTCGAGGCGGAGGCGCTCAAGCGCGATCCGCAAGATCAGGCCCGCGACGTCGAGGATGCAGTGACGCAGGTGCTCGATGACCTGGGCAACGAGATCAACCTGTCGTTCGACTTCTTCGAGAACCAGTTCGACGGCGAGGTCCACGAGGTGTTCCTGTCCGGCGGCTCGGTGTTCCTGCCGTTCCTCGAAGAGACGCTCGAGAAGGTGTTCGAGAAGAAGACGCGGGTGTGGAACCCGATCGACGGACTCAAAGTGAAGTCCGACAACGTGGATATCGACGCGCTGAACGGCGCGGCCCCGCAGCTCGCGGTCGCCGTCGGTCTCGCAGCAACCGTGTGAGGTGAACTCCAAATGATTCGCATCAACCTGTTGCCGGACGAATTCCGGCGTGCCGACCGTTCGTCGCCGAAGGTGTTCGCGGCGTCGCTGCTGGCGCTCATCATCGTTTCTTGTGGCGGCGGCTGGTTTGGCCTCACCTACTTTGGCGAGCTGAGTGAGCTGGAGATGGCCAGCAAGAACCTCAGCGAGACGCTGACCGCCAAGAAGGAGATGGCCAAGTATTCGGACGCCTTGGTCGGCGAGAAGGCGGCCTACGAGGCGCGCGAGGCGACGATCCGGCAGATCGGCAGCTCGCGTAGGTTGTGGACCGAGTTCATGGACCAGCTCATCGACGTGGTGAACAACGAGGGCAACGCCCAACGCCACCTCGCCTGGTTCCAGAGTCTGCAGGTCTCCGACAGTGGCGACAAGCAAGGGCCGATGGTGACGTTGCCCGGTCAGGTGCAGGGCGCCAGCTTCAAGAAGCTCGCCGACTTCCACGAAGACATCGAGAACTCGGAGTTCGCCAAGGACGTGGCCTTGAAGAGCCCGCCGGGCGGCGAGCGAAAGCTGAGTCCCAAGCGCAATCCAGCCGAGAGTTACGCCTTCAACCTGCAGCTCACGCTGAAGCCGCCGCAGGAATGGGCCAAGAACACCCCCCAAGCTGCCAAGCCGGCCAAGTGAGGAGAAACAGAAATGAAACGACTCACCGATAAGCAGCGGTTGGTAGCGATCGGCGCAACGACGTTCGTGCTGTGCGGCATCGCCGGCGCCGGCGTGTATTGGGCCAAGGGCGAAGCCGAGGTTCTGCGCACGCAGATGCAGCAGACCGAGGCGGAGATCGCGGCCGCCGAGACCAAGATCAAGAAGATCCCTGACCTCGAGAAGCACGTCATCATCCTGCGCGAGAACCTCAAGGAGTACGTCAAGATCCTGCCCGAGAAGCAGGAGCTGAACACGTTCCTACGTTCCGTGCAGCAGTTCATGGCGCAGTCGGGCGTCGACATGGAGCGCGCAACGCCTGGTCGCCCCGCTGGCCGCAAGGGCGCCGAGTTCGAAGAGTGGACCTACACCTTCGACTTCCGCGCCTCGCTATGGCAGTTCTTGAAGTTCGCGAACTTCTTCGAGAACTACGAGCGCTTCGTCAAGATCAAGAGCCTCAACCTCACCTCGGGCGTGGTCGATCAGCGTCCTGACACCGATCCGGTGGATGGCGATGTGCAGCACCGCATCAACATGATGGTGGAGACCTATGTCTACACCGGGAGCGCCAAGGGATCCGATGTCAACATTCCGAACTACGCCGGCAAGCAGCAGGCGTTGGCGGAGGAGATCCTGCGCAACATGCAGGCGATCCGGCTCGACCGTTACGAGTTCCGTGACGCGCGCGGTCGCCGCGACGTGTTCGTGGATCCGCGCGAGTTCAGCTACGGCAACCGCGATGGCGCGGGGATGCCGTTGCAACAACAAAAGAAGCTGCTCGACGACTTCGGTGAGGAGATCACTCGGCTGCAAACGCTGCACACGCGGGCCCGCGAGGACGGCATCACGATCTTCGAACGCTACAACCTGGACCGCGAACTGAAGACGGGCCTGGCCGAGATTCGCAAGAAGGTGACCGAACTCGACCAGCAGAAGGTGATCTCGTACCAGCCGTTCAAGTACCAGTGGGTCAAGCGCGTGAGCCAGCCGCTGGAGGTCTTGGCACGTGACATCGAGACCGATGGTCGGCCGCAGGACGATCGCTTCCTCCCGCGCAAGGAGATCGAGAGCCTCTTGGCGGCGATGAAGACCGATCTGACCACCGGCGAGATGCAGGCCGCGAAGGATCGGTTCGACTCGGTGCAGGATCGGCTGCGCGTGCCACCCGAGGACGATCGCGCGCCGTTGGTCGATCAAGTGCGGGATCTCTGCCTGCGCGCCAACATCGCGCTGGAGTTCAGCTCGCAAAAGCTGGACATCAACGGTGTGTTGGTGAACGACGACGGTCGGTCGGGGTTGATCCTGAACGGCACCGTCTACCAAGAGGGCGACTACGTGAGTGACGAGTTGCTGGTCAAGGCCGTGGGTCGCGAGCAGATCGAGTTCATCTACAAGGGCTTCACCCTGGTGAAGACCCGCTGAACGAGCGCGATCGTTGCGATGACGGCCGGCACTTGTGCCGGCCGTTTGCATTTGTGGCCCGAGCTTCGGCGCTTTCCGCCACGCGGGCGGCTGCTGGTCAGGCCCGGTCGTCGCCAGTCATTGGCCGCGCGGTGGTGGTTTCGTGTGCGTCGTTGCGGCGACCCGTCGATGCCGCCGCAGGATTCTGTCGAGGGTTCGTGCTGTCGAGTCAAGTTCGCAAGCTGTCCTGACCGATCAACCCTGCGGCTCGAGCTGGCCGAACCGTCCGATGCGGGCGGCACCGGAACGGCACCTGAGTCGGCGATCACAAAAAGACACGCACATGCAGGCAAAGAACTGGACTCCGTTCCCCGTGCTGGCGCTGGTTTGCGGGCTGGTCGGCACCGCTCCTGCGCAGGATGACCCCACGACGACCGAACAGCAAGCGACGACGCGTGGTGACGGTGACAGCACCGTACGCCTATCGCTGAAGCTCAAGGATCGGTTGCTGCGCGACGTGGTGCAGAGCATCCGGCGTAAGGCTGGCATCAACATCATCATGGACGCGGCGATCGAGGACACCGTCACGATCGACCTCGACAACGTCGAATGGCGGCGCGCGCTCGACCTGGTGGTCGAGGCCGCTGGCTGCGTCGTCGTCGAAGTTGCGGGCAACGTGCTCAAGGTGGAGAAGCCACCCCGCGTCTACTTCGCGTTCGAGAACGCCGACATCCAAAAGGTAGTCGACACCATCGCCAAGATCTCGGGCGCCAACATCGTGATGTCACCCGAGGTGCAGGGGCCGATCACTCTCCGCCTCAAGAACATCCCGTGGCGTGACGCTCTCGATGCGGCGGTGAAGACGTTGGGCTACGTCGTGGTCGAGGAAGACCGCGGCATCCTGCGCGTCGTGCCGCCGAGCAACATGAAGGCGGACTTGATCTCACGCGAGTTCCAGCTGCGCTACGTGCGGCCGCGTTCTTCGTACGTGCCGTTCATCAACACGCCCTACGTCAAGTACACCCAGCCGCAGGCTGCGGTCGGCGCGGGTGCGAACGCCTCGTTCACGTTGCTGGCCGCGCTCGAGCGCGTGCTGACGCCGGAGATCGGTCAGATCCAGTACTTCGACGGCAACAATGTGATCATCGTCAAGGACACGAAGCCCGTCGTCGAGGAGATCGAGCGCATCATCAGCCGCATCGATACCGAGCCGGGGCAGATCTACGTCGACGTCAAGTTCGTCACGACTGGCAACCAGGACATCTTGAACTACGGCGTCGACATCGGCGGCGATGGTTGGCAGCCGAGCATCAGCTTGGGCCAGATCCCGCACCGTCTGCCGTTCGACCTGGGGGCAGGTGGTTGGGACGACGACTTGATCGCCAACGACACCGGTACCGGTCCGTTCGCTGACGCGAACCAGAACCCAACCGGCGCTACGTCCATCCCGAACGTCATCTTCGGCGCGCTCAACTTCACCCAGGTGCAGGCTGCCCTCAAGCTGCTGCGCAAGGACGTGAACTCCGAGATCGTGCAGGCGCCCCAGCTCATCGTGCTGGATCACCAAGAGGCCACGATCTTCGTGGGCGAGACCATCCGCTACGCGCAGGCACGTTCCGAACAGGGCCAGGCCGGCGGTCTACAGCTGGTGGTCGAAGAGGCGCCGAACTCGCCGGTGCAGACCGGCTTCCAGCTCCTGGTTGTGCCGCACATCGTGCCCGGCAGCGACAAGGTGATCATGGACATCATCCCGCAGTCGACGTCGCTCTCCGGCACCGGTAGCTCGAACTTGGCACCGGCTGGCTTCGACGTGTTCACCGTCGGTTCGGGCTCTGGCCAGGGCAGCATCGCGCTGCCACGCATTGCCTCCAGCACCATCGGCACCAAGGTGATGCTGCGCACGCAGCAGACGGCGGTCCTCGGCGGCCTGACCACAGAATCGAACTCGGAGACCGAAACCGCGCTGCCGCTGCTTGGCGACATCCCGGTGCTCGGCTGGTTGTTCAAGCACCGCGCGACCAGCAAGTCACGCAACAGCCTGATCGTGTTCGTGACGCCGACCATCATCCGCAGCCCGGAAGACACCGAGGCGCGCGTGCGCGCCGTGCTCGAAGAGAAGCGCAACCGGCTGCAAGCCGTGCAGGACGCGATCTTCGGCCGCGGCGAAGGCCGCTGAGCCGCTGGTCGGCCCACCGGCGCAAAGCGCGGGGGACCGACCAGATTGCAGCCCGCGCGCCGGGCAGCGGCGGCGGCCCGGCCGCCCGCGGAGATCCGCACAGCCACTCGCGCGACTCTTGCGCGCACCGGTCGCGGGAGACACCGCAGCGCAGGTTCGGGCTCGGGCCGCGACTTTCGCGCCTTTTGCAGTCGATCGCGGGCGTTGCAGGCGGCCTTCTGATTCAGCCTCGGGGGGCCCTGGCACCCAAGGAACACACCAGCCCGGCGCTGTCGTGGGGTCGCGTGGATCGGTGGGGTGGATGGCAGGTCCTTCGGGTGCCATCTTTCGATGAGTCAGTGTTTCGCCGGGGTAGCACGGCGAGGGTCGTGACGCTTTTCTTGTCGCGTTCCGGGCGGTCGGACCTTCTTCGCTGTGGATCGAAACCATGCCGCACGACACACCTTCGCGGTCGACGCGTACGGGGTCGACATGCCCGCTCCGCAGGCGCTCTTTCGCGAAGAGATCGAGGTCGATCTCGGCAAGAGTTCGGTGACCGACCTGCACCTTGCCCCGCGCGTGCTGGTTGACGTTGCCGGCGAGGTCCGCTGCACATGGGCGACGGTGCTCTCGCCCAGGCCTGCGGGGCTCTCGCTGAAGCGCGACGGCGTCGAGCTCTTCATGCGATCCGAGATCCAGATCTCGCCCTTCCACTTCGGGTGGAGCAGCGCGTGCGCGGTAACCGCGCCGCATGGGGCGCAGCCGGCACAAGCCACACTCGTGTACGAGCCGCGTTTGCAGGCTGGCCCGCTCCGGTCGGCCGTCGTCTGGCTGCGGAGCGAGTACTCCGAGCTGGGGCGGGTGCAGCTGCACTTCCGTTGCAAGATGGCGGGCGGCAGCAGTGCGTGGATCGCGTGGCCGAGGGGCAACGCAGGGTTCCGGCCAACGCTCGAGCTCCGGGTGGAGGAAGGGTTCACCGCGTTCGAAGTCCGCGCGCGTCTGGAGCAGCCACAGTCGCCGGGGCTTCGGGCGTCGGTCATGCACCTGGTCGGCACGTTCTGCGGCGGACACATCCTCACCGATCCTTGCTGCTTCGCCTTCGTCGGCAGCGCTGACGTCGAACGCGCGCGCCTGCCGGATGGAGAAGGCGAGTGGAGCGCAGAAGGGAGGATTCGCTTGCGCGCTCACGTAGTCGAGGCCGACGCCGGGGTTGCGCTGCCAGCCGTGACCGACATCGACCCGCAGCCTCTTCTCACTGGGCGACCGGAGGGGCCGCGCCTCGGTGGCCAGCTCGCGCTCATCAGTGATCTCGACGGCGATGGTACGCCGGAGATCGCGGTGGCGGATGCGTCGGGGCCTCAACAGACGGCGTCGCACCTGTGGATCCTCGATGGCAGGACCGGACGCGTGGTGCGTCCGCACAAGGGTGGCCCGATCGCGAGTTGGCGTGCCGCCGCGCTCGGCGATGGCGACGGCGATGGCACAGGGGACTACGTCATCACGGACTCTGCATCGGACGCGTCGCAGTACCGGGCAGGTGCGGCGTGGCGTGTGTCGGGCCGGAGTGGAAAGCTCGACGAGATCCTTCACCTGCTGCCTCAGGATCTCAGGCGACTCCATGGGGACGTAGAGTTCGGCGTTGCACTGCTCTCAGCCGGCGACATCGATGAGGACGGCATCGACGATGCCCTGGTGAGTGCGCCATGCTGCGACAGTGTCGTCGACAACACTGGCCGCGTGGTGGGGTTGCGCGGCACTTTCGCGCGTTCAGGGCCCGACCGCCTCCTCGATCTGGGCGTGACAGGTCGGAGTGCTGGCGACAGGATCACTGCCGTCGCCGCCGGTCGCGACGTGAACGGCGACGCTGTGCCGGACTTCGTCACGTGGCGTCGCGGAGGCGAGCGCAATCACGCGTTCGGTACCCTGCAGGTGCATTCGGGCAGGAGTGGAACGCTCCTGACCGGCGCCGTCACGCTCGAGAGTGGCAGCACAGTGGCCGCGGCTTTCGGTGGCGAGGTGGGAACCGGCGAGGTGCAGGTTGTCGCGATGGCCGTCGAACGGATTCGCGACCGCAGCCAGCCTGACGATGGTCCGCGCGAGCCGGGCTTCGTGACGGCGATCAGTGCGCGCGATGGCAAACGGCCGTGGACGAAGCCACTCCCCCGTGGGCTGGTACCGCTTGGCTCTCTGGTCGCCATCGGCGACCGAGACGGCGACGGTTGGCACGACTTCGCGCTTGGCTTCGCGGAAAGCAACGGACCCGGCAAGCGTGGCGGCGTGCTCTTCGTCTCGGGCAGGGATGGTGCTTTCCTCGGCCATTCGCTCGGCCCGGACGGCGACGAGAGGTTTGCACACGAGCTCGCGTTCTGGCCGGGCGACCCGGACGCCTTGCTGGTGGGAAGTCATCGGGCCGAGAAGGCCTGTGGGTCGGTGTACCGCTGCCGGCTGCCGCGGTGAGGGAGCGACGCGGTACTCGATTCTGGTCACACGCACGAGGTTCGCGCGCTCTGCACAGGGCAGAGGTGAACATGACGCAGCACAACCCAGAGTCCCGCTCCCCGATCTCACTGACCTTCTTGTTGTCCGTATTCCTGGCGGCCGGAGGTGCCGCGCAGGGTCAGGGCTACGCGCTGGAGTTGCGGGGAACCGCGGTGAGCGAAGGCGGGACGCTGACCTTTCCCTACCACTCGATCATGAACACGCGCGAGACGGCCACGATCGAAGCGTGGGTGATGGTGCGCGTGGCTCCGAGGGCCGAGGTGGTGTTTTTCCATCGGTACCAGGACTCGGCTGAGCACAAGCAGCTGAAGCTGCTGTCCGACGGCAGCATCGGGTTCTTGTATGCCGGGTCGCCCTGGGGGCATGGCCTGGTCACCGCGCCGGGCGTCTTCCCCTTCGGCGCGGATTGGCACCACGTTGCGTTCGTGCGGCACGCCGACGGTCGCTACGCGGTCTTCGTCGACGGCGCGAGCGTGTTGAACAGCGGGCCTGGGCCGTGCTGGCTGACCTGCAACATCATCCACGCGCAAACCACGACCAGCGTCCACGCGCACGACACCGGCAACTCGTTCCTCATCGACACGCTCCGCGTCTCGACGACCGACCGGTACACCGGCCCCTTCACGCCATCGCGTCGCTGGACCGCCGACGCGGCCACCGCGTTGCTCCTGCAGTTCGACGAAGGGCAAGGCACGACGGTCAACGACGAAGGCCCCGCGCGGCAGACGGGCGCGATCACCGGCGACCATCGCTGGGTTCCGATCGGCGCGCTCGCCGGGTTCGCGACCTTCGGCACGGGCTGCCCCGGCACCGGCGGCACGCCCGCACTCGACGCCGCCTCGGGTAGCCTCCCGCGGCTCGACACCACGTTCCTCGTGTCCATCACCGGCCTGCCGCGGGCCAGCGCCATCGCCGCCATCGAACTCGGCGTGTCGCGCACACAGTTTGCCGGCTTCACCCTACCGCTCGAACTCGGCCTCTGGCACATGCCGGGCTGCTTCCTCTACCAGAGCCGCGACATCACGCTGGGTGTGCTCAACTCCGGCGGTCGCGCTTCGTGGTCGGCGGTGATCCCGAGCGACGCGTCGCTCGCCGGGGCGCAGCTCCATCTGCAATCGTGGGCCGCCGACCCGGCAGCCAACGCGCTTGGCGTCATCACCAGCAACGGCGGGACGGCCACGCTGGGTTTCTGAGCTGCGGCGTGCCAGGCACGCCGTGGATCGCCTAATCACAGCAAGGGCAGCGCTAAACTCAGCGCCGCGAGGTCGGGCGCAAGGGACCGCGTCGCGATGGACAACTTCCACAGATTTGGCCCGGGCCGCGAGCATTCGCGACTCTTGCCGCCTATGGTCGCCCGCAGCGGTCCGCAAACCACGGTGGAGGGCGGATCGATTCCTGAGATTCCGCGGCCGCGGATGAAGTTGATGGACGCACAGACGCGACGGTGCACTGGCATGTCGCTGGGTTGCGCCCACACTCTGTCTCGGCTGCCGTCGGGAGGTACAGGTGCGCGCGCGCGACGCCGTCATGGCGGCGCAAAAAGTCGAATCGACTGCGACGCCTGGCCTCTGCACAGAAAGGACAACACCTTTGAAGCGCATGCTCATCAATGCGATCGATCCGGAGGAGAGCCGGATCGCGTCCGTGAAGGACGGCGTGCTGCAAGAGCTGCACGTCGAGATCGCCAACCGCGAGGCATACCTCGGCAACATCTATAAGGGCCGAGTCGTCAACATCGAGCCGAGCATCGGCGCGGCGTTCGTGAGCTTTGGCGGCACGACCAATGGGTTCTTGCATGCATCCGACGTGCTGCCCGACTACGCCCGCGACGACTTCTCACTGGCCGACGTCCTCGAAGGGCGAGCGCGCGCCAGTGGCGAGGATGGTCCAGACGTCGTGCGTGCGGTCCTCGAAGACAGCGACGATGATGAAGACGACCCGGGCGAGCCAGTGGCCAAGAAGGCGTCAGCAGCGGGGGTTGAAGAGCAAGGCGCGGAGTCGGAGGACGAAGACTCGGACGAAGACTCGGACTCGGACTCGCACGAACGCCTGGACGCTGAGCTCGACGGCGGCGACGAGCCATCGGATGGTGGACTCGGCCATGCGGTAGGCGAGCCCCAGCAAGAAGAGCGGGGTCACGGCGCCGAGGACCTCGAAGACGAAGACGAGGCCCACGGAGACCGCGCCGATGTGTCTACCGACGCTGACGACGACCCGCGCGACGACGCAGGGCAGGGCCACGAGGTCGGCGAGCCCCTTCAAGCGGTGCAGGCGGCGGAAGCCGGAGCATCCGGCGAAGGGGCCACGGGCACCGAGGCCGAGCCCTTGCCCGACGCCGCGGCGAGCGGTACGCGCGGGCGTGGCCGGCGCGGTCAGGCCGCCGAACACCGGGCTCGCCGGCCCCGGCTGCCGATCGACCGGCTGTTGCGCAAGGGGCAAGAGGTCATCGTGCAGATCACCAAGGAAGGGATCGGCAACAAGGGACCCACCTTGACGACCTACGTCTCGCTGCCCGGGCGGTGTTTGGTACTGATGCCGAGCCTTCCCAAGTGCGGTGTGTCGCGCAAGATCGAGGGGCACAAGGAGCGCCGCCGCCTGAAGCGGATCGTGCACGAGTTGGACACCATCGGCAACGGTGGCGTGGGCTTCATCGTGCGCACCGCCGGCACCGGCAAGACCAAGGAAGACATCGAACGCGATCGCGACTACCTGCAGCGCATCTGGGAGTTCGTCGGCCAGCGCACCAAGGTCACGCGCGCGCCGGCGCTGCTCTACCAGGAGTCAGACCTCGTGCTGAAGGCGATGCGCGACCTCTTCACCCCCGACATCGAGGAGGTGGTGGTCGACTCCAAGGATGTGCACATGCGCATCAAGGACTTCGCTGACAAGCTGATGCCGCACATGTCGCAGCGGATCAGGCTGCACGAGGGACACACGCCGCTGTTCCACAGCTTTGGCATCGAGCCCGAGGTAGAGAAGCTCTATCAGCCGCGCGTCGAGATCGGCAACGGTGCGTACATCGTCGTCGAACAGACCGAGGCGCTGGTTTCGATCGACGTCAACTCCGGCAAGTTCAAGCCGGGATCGGACCTCGAAGAGACCGCCTTCCGCACCAATACTCAGGCGATCCCAGAGATCGTGCGCCAACTGCGCCTGCGCGACCTGGGCGGATTGATCATCATCGACTTCATCGACATGAATGCCGAGAAGCATCGGCGTGGTGTCGAGCGCAAGGTGGTGGAGTCGCTGAAGGGCGACCGCGCTCGCATCAAGGTCGGCCGCATCTCGCGTTTTGGTCTCATGGAGTTGACCCGCCAGCGGGTCGGGCCCGGCCTGAAGCGCACGGTGTTCACGCACTGCAGTCACTGCAACGCCACGGGGTTGGTTCGCACCGTCCAGAGCAAGGCGCTTGCGGTGCTGCGGGATGTGCGCGCCTTGGTGTCGCTCAAGGGCTTCTCGATCCTGCACGTTTACGTCGCGTCGGCGGTCAACGATTACCTGGTGAACTACAAGCGCCGGCCGATCCTCGACCTCGAAGACGCCGTTGGCAAGAAGGTGGTGTTTCGCGCCGAGCCCACCTACCCGGTCGACGCGGTGCACTACCGATTTTTGACCGGCGACCGCCAGGAGGCCAAGGTGGCCGTCCCGGCCGGCTTGGGCGTGCGCCTCTGAGCCGTAGGACCCGCGGTCGTAGGCGCGACCGCAAGCAGTGTCTGATCGAAGAACAATCGCGCCTTGATTCCTTCGTCGACGCCGCTACCTTCCTCCGCCCTTTCCTCCCCTCATTGGGCCATGGCAGCAACCTACGCCATCATCGAAGATCGCACGCTCCAGTACCGGGTCTCTCCCGGCGAACGTGTTCGTTTGGCTTTCAACGACACCTGGCAGCCCGACGCGGCGGTCACCTTCGACAAGGTGTGCGCCGTTGGCGGCGGTACGCCGCGCATCGGCGCGCCCTATGTCCAGGGTGTCAGTGTCACCGCGAAGGTCATCGGCGAGATCGCCGGGCCCAAGTTGGTGATTCAGAAGTTCCGCCGGCGCAAGAACAGTCGGCGGCGCACCGGCTTCCGCGCGGTGTTTACCGAAGTCGAGATCCAGTCCATTTCGGGCTGAGCGCGAGTACGCCATGGCACACAAAAAGGGTCAGGGTTCCACCAAGAACGGCCGCGACAGCAACTCGCAGCACCGCGGCGTCAAGCGCTTTGGTGGTGAGGCGGTGACTGCTGGCACGATCATCATCCGCCAGTGCGGCACCAAGTGGCTGCCGGGCCACAACGTCAAGCGCGGCTGCGACGACACGCTGTTCGCGCTCGTTGGCGGCAATGTGCGGTTCCAGAGCAACCGCAAGGTGCACGTCGACCCAACGCCCGCGGCGGCGAATAACTGAAGCGCTGCGGCTGCGGCCGCTTGTGCGGCGCGGCCCTAGTTCGCTCCGCCATGTTCGTCGACGAGATCACGTTCGCGGTGCGCGGTGGTTCGGGCGGCAGCGGTTGCGTGTCGTTCCGCCGCGAGAAGTTCGCCGAGAAGGGCGGTCCCGATGGCGGCGATGGGGGCGACGGCGGCAGTGTGATCTTCGTGCCCAGTGGGCATGAGAACACCCTCTACCACCTCGTGGGTCGTACGGTCTACGACGCGCCCAACGGTCAGCCCGGCACCGCGGCGGACTGCTACGGCAAGAAGGGCGCCGACCTTGTTCTCAAGGTGCCGCTCGGCACCGTCGTGCTCGACGCCGAGCGCGGCAATGTCCTGCGCGACCTCAGCACGCCGGACGAGATCTTCGTTGTGGCAACCGGCGGTCGCGGTGGGCGGGGCAACGCCCGCTTTGCCACTTCGACTAACCGCGCGCCGCGTCACTTCGAGCCGGGGCAAAGCGGTGAGCAGCGTCAGGTCCGCCTGAGCCTCAAGTTGATCGCCGACGTTGGGTTGCTCGGTTTGCCCAATGCCGGCAAGTCGACGTTGCTCGCCACGCTGTCGCGCGCTCGCCCCAAGATCGCGGACTATCCGTTCACCACGTTGGAGCCGCATCTAGGCATCGTCGCGCTCACCGGCGACCGGTCGTTCGTGATGGCGGATCTACCAGGCCTGATCGAGGGAGCGCACCGTGGCCGCGGGCTTGGCGATCGCTTCCTCAAGCACGTCGAGCGCACGCGTCTGCTCTTGCACTTGGTCGACTGCTCGAGCGACGCCGCGATGCCGCCGGCAGACGCGGTGGGCGTGATTCGTGCTGAACTCGCGGGCTACTCGCAGGAACTCGCGACGCGACCGTGTCTGTTGGTGGCGACCAAAGTTGAAGATGACACCGCGCGCGCGGCGGCGCGTGAACTCGCCGCGAGCCTCGGTGAGACGGTCTTTGTCATCTCGGCGGCGACGCGGGCCGGGCTGCCCGAGTTGTTGGCGAACCTCGGTGAGCGATTGTGGCCGCGGCCGCCCGAGTAGGCCTTCGCGGCAAGGCCGGCTGATCGGGTCGGCCGGGCGAGGCGGTCACCGAGCTGAGGTCAGGGCCTGAGGTCAGGCCGTAGGAGGTGGTTGCCTGGGGCGACGCGCCGCGCTCGGCAAGGCCGGTCTCGCGTTGGGACAGCCAGAACGACGGTCCTGCTTCACTCGCGGCGGTCGCCTCGTCGATAGGGGAACTGGAGACTCTATGGCACAGCCGAATCTCGACGACCTCCTGCGCATCATGGTCAAGGAGAAGGCCAGTGACCTGATCCTGAAGACGGCGGGTTGTCCGGCGATGCGCGTAGCCGGTCAGATCCGGTTCCTCGGCGACACGCCGCTCGAACTGGCGCAGCTGCGCACGTTCCTCAGCGAGGTCGTTCCCGACACCGATCGGCAAGAGTTCATGCGGCGTGGCGCCGCCGACATCGCGATCGACCGGCCCGGCATCGGCCGCTTTCGTTGCAACGCGTTCATCGTCGGTGGCCATCCGGGCTTCGTGTTCCGCGCCATCAAGGACACGGTGCCCACGTTCAAAGACCTCAATCTGCCCATCGACCAGCTCAAGCGGCTGGCCAGCTTGCCGCGCGGACTCGTGCTCGCCACCGGGATCGCCGGCTCCGGCAAGTCCACGACCCTGGCGTCGATGCTCGACTTCGTCAACCGCAACCAAGCCAAGCACATCATCACGATCGAAGATCCGATCGAGTTCGTGTTCGAGGACAAGCGCAGCGTGGTGAATCAGCGCGAGGTCGGCACCGACGCGCCATCCTTCGCCGAGGCCCTGCGGCACGCGGTGCGCCAGTCGCCCGACGTGGTGCTGATCGGCGAGATGCGTGACAAGGAGACGATGGAGGCGGCGATCAACGCGGCTGAGACCGGCCACCTGGTGTTCTCGACGCTGCACACCGTCAACGCGGTGCAGACCGTGGAACGCATCATCTCGTTCTTCCCGCCGCACCAGCACGATCTCATCCGGTTGCAGCTCGCACTCAACTTGCAGGGCGTGATCTCGATGCGCCTCATCAAGACCAAGGAAGGTCGTAGCCAGATGCCGGCGGTCGAGTTGCTGATCAACACGCCGTCGATCCGGGACCACATCGAGCGCGGCGAGACGCGCATGCTGCCCAAGGCTCTGGCCGAGGGTGCGTACTACGGCACGATGACCTTCAACCAGTCGTTGATCCGGCTGTACAACGCCGGCAACATCAGTTACGACGAAGCGATCGAGGCGTCGGACAACCCGGATGAGTTGAAGTTGCAGATGCGCGGGATCACCAAGGGCGGCGCTACCTCCGCGGCCGACCAACCGACGCCGGCGCGCGCCTGAGGGCAGGCGGCGCGGGTCGCCAACGGAGCAAACGCGGCACGCTCGCTGCCACCACTTGAGCAAGACTCTCAGGGGCGGCCCGGAATACGGCGGGGTGAAGCGCGTCGGAGGGGCGCCAAAGCCAGGCGCCGAAACAGAAGCCGTCGTTTTCCGGCGGCGAGTTCGCGCTAGACTTCCGAGCCTCGATCGATGGCCAAGCTGCCAGTCAACCTTCTGTTGTATGTGCTCTACCTCGCCTGCGCCGGCTTGATCGGTGGCATCGGCTACGCTTTCTACACCACATACAAGCTGAAGGAGCGCTACGGCGATGTGGCGTTCCGCCGCGAGATCAACACGCAGGTGGACCAACAGATCGCCCTCGGCAAGCAGGCGCAGCCCGAGCGCAAGAACTGGCGCTACGACGACGACGTGCTCGAGTGGTGGCAGAAGTTCAGTGCGGTCAATGTGGTCGGCAAGCTACCGCCCGAGCCGGTCACAGAAGAGGTCAAAAAGGAAGAGCCGGTGCCGCAGGACACCGGCACTCCGATCGGCGACATCGTGGTGCTGGAGTCGCTGTTGCTCGAGGTGAGCACTTCGAGCGATCAGGTGACGCACATCGTGGTGCGCTACAAGCCCAATGTCCCGGTGCAGCCGCCGCCGGACATGCTGGCGCCCGCCGGTTCTGGCGCCGGCCGGCCGGTCTGGTCGCCGGGCGATACCCCACGGGCCCCTTCGGCGCCGGCCGGCGCCGTTGCGATGCCGATGTCCGGCGCGGGCCAAACCGAGCTACGCCAGTTCGTGCATATCGATGAGACTCTGTGGCCGCCGCACAGCAACCTGCGGCTCGTGAGTATCGCCGATGATGCGCAGTCGGCGTTCTTCCTGCGCGAGGATCCCAAGCGCGAGCGCGCGGAGTGGAAGCGCGAAGAGATCTTCAAGAACGAACTCGAACTCGACGCCGAGGTCATCAAGACCCTGCGCGGCGAGCAACGTCGCGCGCGCGGTGAAGCTGCCGAGACGGCGGCTGGTGGCGAACAGCCACGGCCGACCGAAGTGTCCGATTGGCGCGATCTGCCGGAGACGGGCGAGGTTGCGCCGGGCCAGGTGCATATCAGTCGGCGCGACCACGACTACGTGCGCGACAACGTGGAGAAGGTGTTCAACGAGGAAGTCGGCGTGAGCACCTACAAGGCGCGTGTCGGCAACTATGAGGGCCTGAAGATCGACCGCGTGTCGTCGCGGCTGGCCTCGTTCGGGTTCCAGCCGGGCGATGTCGTGTTGAGTGTCAACGGCGAGAAGGTGAAGAGCAAGTCGCAGGCTTACAGCGTGGGCAAGCGCCAGTATGAGGGCGGCACTCGGGTGTTCGTGGTCCAGGTGCTCAACGGTCGCGGCACGGGCGTTGAGACGCGCACCATCACGGTGCCCAAGAACTGAGGCGCGCGGTCGATGTACCTGCCGTGCTCCTGACCGTCGATCGGGGGAACACGTCGCTCGACGTGATGCTGCACGGCGACCCACCCCAGCGTTGGCGCGCCAAAGCGAGTGAGCCGGCGGAGGTGTTGGCCGCGATCGCGGCGCTGCCGCCGCCGATGTCGCGTGCGGTTGGGTCGACGGTCGTGGCCGGTGGCCTCGAAGTCATCGCGGGCCTGCTGCTGCGCCGCGGCGTGCGCCTCGAACTCGCCGGCCACGATCTGCCGTGTCCGCTCGCACTCGCGTATCCAGAGCCATCGACACTCGGTTCCGATCGTTGGGTGGCCGCGCTCGGCGCCTGGCGCCTCACGGGCGCCGCCATCGTCGTGCAGTGCGGCACGGCCATTACCACCGACGCCGTGGATGAGACCGGACGTTTCCTCGGCGGCGCGATCGCGCCTGGCCTGCACGCCATGGCGCGCGGCTTGGCGGCGTCCGCGCCGCGGCTGCCCATCTTCGGCGGCGTCCGCGACATCGCCGTGCCGGCGGTAACCTCGCAAGACTGCGTCGAAGCCGGGGTCGGCCTGGCGTTCTGCGGTGCGATCGAGCGTCTGGTCGCGGACCTCCTCGGCGTGTTGCCGGCGGCCGCACTTCTTATCACCGGCGGCGCCGCTCCGACCTACCTGCGGCGCGGACACTTGGCGTTCACGCACGTTCCCGACCTGTTGCATCAAGGGCTGCGGTGTCTGGCGCAGGCTTCCACGCCACGCTCCTGACCCCGCGGGCGCCCGGCGGTATCGCCGTCGTCGCGCTCGTGGGCGACGCGCGCTTCGTCGCGGCGGCGCGCGTGCTCGGCGGCGTCGACATCGATGCGCAGCCGCGCTTGCGATGGCTGCGCTGTGCGGGCGAGCTTCTCGACCAGGCAGTGGTGTTCGATCGACCAGAGCGGTCGACAATCGAGCTGCATGTGCACGGCTCCGAGGCAGTCATCCGCGCGCTCGAAGACGCGTTCGGCCCCTGGTCACCCGCCCTGACGACGGCGCGCGAGCATGCGCTGTGCGGCGCCCTGAGCGAGACGCAACTGGACTTCGCGCTCGAGCAAGAACGCCTGCTGCTGCCGTTCCAGGGGCGCTTCGACCGGTGGGTGCGCGGGCACTCTGACGATGCGCCCGCCCTGCGCGCGGCCCAGGCACGGCACGCCCTCGCCATGGCGATCACCTCGCCGTGCGCAGTGGCGTTTGTGGGGCGCAAGAATGCTGGCAAGTCGACCCTGATGAATCGCCTGTTGTTCACCGAGCGCATACTCACCGGGCCGACCCCTGGACTCACACGCGACTCGGTACGTGAGATGGTGGCCTTGGATGGCTACCCCTACGAGTTGATCGATACCGCGGGTGAGGGCGATATCGTCGATGCTATCGATGCGCGCGCCGTCGCGCTCAGTCGAGCCGCCCGTCGGTCGGCGTTGCTGGTGCTGGTGGTCGATGCCAGTTTGGGCATCGGTAGCATCGAGCGCGAGCTGCTGGCGATGGCGCCAGTTTCGCTGACTGTGCGCACCAAGGTCGACCTCGCCGCGGCGGCCTGGCCGGCGGACGTGCCGCCGCCGGGAGTCGACGTGACTTGTCGCGATCCTGGCGACGCACCTCGCGTGCGGGCGACGGTCGGCGCGTGGTTGCGGCGGGTGCGTCGCCTGCCGCCTGCCGGTCGGCTCGGAGGGGTGGCGCCGCTGGACTCGTTGGAGTTGGCGGAGTTGCGCGCCGCGCTGGAAAGCCACGCTGAACGCTGATCGCACCGTTCCGACTGAGACGCGTGAGCCAGAATTGATCGGCCGCAGCGCCCGGCGCCCATCAGGCGCCGAAGAGGGGGAGGCCGCGTGTCGCGGCCGGCGTGGGGGGCGTGGGGGAGGGTCCGCCTCCCTCACCAGCAAGGAACTCAGAGCCTGAGCAATTGTTGCTCAGGCTCTGAGACGCGTGCCTGAGCATGCGGTGCGGTTATGTTCGCGCCTGATGCAGTCGACTGCCCGTAGTCTGGTTTCGATCGAAGACCTTTCGTCGGGTGAGATCCTAGAACTGTTCCGCCATGCGGAGGAGTTTGGCGCCGACATCACCGCATGGACCCACATGTGCCGTGGCTCGATCATGGCGACGCTCTTCTTGGAGCCGAGCACGCGCACGCGCCTCAGCTTCGAGTCGGCCATGCAGCGCCTGGGAGGGGGGGTAATCAGTGTGGCAGATGCCTCCTCGAGCAGCAGCGCGAAAGGCGAGTCGCTCGCCGACACCGTGCGCGTGGTGGGTGGCCCGTACGCCGATCTCGTGGTGATTCGCCATCCCGACGACGGCGCGGCGCGGGTGGCGGCGCGCTACGCGCGCGCGCCCGTGATCAATGGCGGCGATGGCGCGCACGAGCATCCAACGCAGACGCTGTGCGACCTCTACACACTCTGGAAGGAGAAGGGACACCTCGAGGGGCTCGACGTCGTGCTGTGTGGCGACCTCCGCCACTCGCGTACCGTGCATTCTTTCGCCTACGCATTGGCGCGCTTTCGCGCCAACTTGGTGACCATTCCGTATCCCGGCTTCGAGATGCCGCAGTATGTGCTCGACAAGCTGCGCCGCGAGTTTGGAGTGCACGCGATGGCGGCCTCAGTCGGCGAACTCCCGGGGCTAGCGGGCAAGGAGAACTCCGTGGCCTACCTCACCGCCACCAAGCCACACCAGTTGGCGTTGTTCACCCAGCCGACCACCGAGCAGGTGCAGCGCATCGACGCCATCTACATGACGCGGGCGCAGCGCGAGCGGCATGCGGGCGGGGAGATGCTGCGCGACGACTACCCGCGCCTGTCGGGCGAGTCACTGCGCAGCGCCATGTTCAAGGACGTGCGTGTGATGCACCCGTTGCCTCGGCTCGACGAGATCAGCTATGACCTCGACGACGACCCGCGTGCGGTCTACTTCCGCCAGGCGGAGCTGGGCGTGCCGATACGGATGGCGTTGATGGCGTTCCTCCTTGGGCAGATCCGGCTTGACGCGCCGCCACCGGCGCAGTTCGCCGTGCAGCCTGGCCTGAGCTTCGATGCGCACGGTGGGTTGCGTTGCCGGAATGATCGGTGTGTCACCAACCGCACCGGCGGGGGCCAGTTGGCGCGCGACTTCCGTTTGGTCGAGGAAGTGTCGGCGTTGCTGACGTGTGCCTACTGCGACAAGGAAGTGCGAGCGCCCTTCGTGGGCAACTCGTCGACCAAGGACTACGTGGCGAGCGGCGCCGTGGGGGCCGCGAAGATCAGGCTAGAGCAGCGTGTCTACTTCGTTTCCGAAGAGCAGGCGATCACGGCGGCCTATCGCCCGGCCGCGTCCGGCTGATCGGGCAAAGCCGTTGCCGCGGATCGAAAGGCCATCACTATAAAAGTAGCTTTGATCGCGCGCGGATTTGCGTGCGGTTTCGCGCGGAGGACCCCCAGCCAGTTTGCGCCTCGTCCGATAGCAGGCCGCAAGCCCCCATCCCGACGATGTTTGCGATTGACACCCTGGCGGCACGGGACTTGTTCGGTCACCCTGATGAGGTCGGCTCAGCGCCGGGCGACCGCGTCGCAACACCCCGCATTTCAAGTTCAAGGTGACCCACGATCCCGTTGCGATAGACTTCATGGCAAGCTCTCGACCCCGGTGCGACGAAAGAAGCACCAGTGGAGGGCTATCTCGCGACCCCACACTGACTTCCAACCTCTGACGACGGCTTGTCTTGTGCCTGAGACCGACTCGCCGAAGTGCCAGTTCGCCGCCGCCTTGCCCAGGGCGGCAGAAGCTGGCGACACCCCGTCTGACGAGACCCCCCCTGCACAAACGACGACGATGAAGCTGATGAAGACATGGATCGGTTCTGCGCTGGTTTACCTTCCGCTGATGCTTGCGTCGTGCGGTGGAGGTGGTGGGCGAGCGGCAGGGGTTGGCGGTGGCGGTGGTGACTTCACCTTGCTGCGAGTGACTCCGCCTGACAACGCGAGCCTCTTCCTTAACGACGCCATCCAGTTCGACTTCACGGCGCCTGTCGACCTGAGCACGGCAGACTTGAACAGCGTGTCGTTCAACGTGTTCGACCTGACGGGTCGTCCGCTCGGTGAGCAACCCAGGGGCACGTTCCGTGTGAGCACCGCGCCCGGTGACTCCGCGCCCGGTCGTCGGTTGGAGTTCGTCCCGCTGCTTCCTACCAACGATCTGTTTTCGAACGGCGGCTTCAAGCCCGCCCGGCGCTACATCGTGCAGCTGGTGGGAGGCGACCGCCGCAACGGCATCGTCTTGAAGGATGCCAGCGGTCGCGAGCTTTCGGTTCCGGTGTCGTTCGCTTTCACCACCGTAGACGGTTCGACGGCCGGCGAGCTATTCCGCAACACCAAGCAGGGTGGACCCCGACGTGCCGGATTCGCAGTGGTGCCGTCGGAGTTGCGCGCGAACGGTGTGCGATCGGTTGCGCTGAACTTCAGTTCCACTAGCCCGATCGAAGTGCGGTTGAGCTTCGATCAACCGGTCAACCCGCAGAGCGTCAATGTTCCGGTGACGCTCGATCTCGACCCTCGCACCCGTGACGCTGGTCGGCGCGGGCGCGTGTTCCTCGAGTACGATGACCCCTCCGCTGGCGGAGACGACACCTGGATTCCTGCTGAGGTTGAACTCGAGCGCAACGAACTCGAGGGTTCAACGATCGTGCTGCGTCCCATCGGTGTGCTTCCGAACAACGCGCCGATCGACGTGCGCGTGCTCAATACGTTTGAGGACATGGCCGGCGAGTCGAACGTTGCGGACGCGGCCTACACGTCGTTGTTCGGCAGCTTTGTCGTCGAAGCGCGGCACGATCCGCAGTTCGACGCGATGGTCGAACGTTTCGATGGCCTCGGCGCCATCGACCTGTCGACCCCGTTTCTCGAGCCGATTGCGGAGGTCGAGGATGGGAGCGTCCGCGCGAGTCTGGCCTTCGAGGGCGAAGCCTCGACGGTGGACTTCGAGCCGGCTCAGCAGGAAACCATCCTCAACACGGACTTCACCCGCATCACCCTCCGCTCGGGGCGCAGCATCAACGTGTCCGGCGGCGTGTTCCAGTTTCAGAATGTGCGTATCCCGCGCGACTTCCGAGTAATCGGCCAAGGCTCCAAACCAATGGTTTGGCTGGTGACCGGCGAAATGATCGTCGAAGGCGAGTTGCGCTGTGACGGCGGTGAGGGTGAGGCGGTGTTTAGCACGTCGGCGGAGCTGCCGTCGAACGGCGGTGTCGGCCAGTGTGGTGGCGGTCGCGGCGGCCGTGGCAGCGTGGTGACGACGGCGCGCACCTTACGAGCCGAGAATGGCTTTGGCTCGGACAACGTGACGGGCGGCGGTGGCGAGGGTGGTCAGCACTCTTGCGAAGGCAGCACGCGCAACAACTGTCGCATCGGCAGCGGTGGCGGTGGCGGTGCATTTGCCACCAAGGGTGATCCAGACTTCTACACGCTGTTCGCGCGCTTCCGCGGAACTGGTACTGGTGAGTTCGATATGCGCGGCGGCGATGGCCGCGTCGGCTGCCAAAACAAGAATCCGCAGAACAACCCCGGGGTTGGCTCTGGTGTCTCGGGGCCGTTGGGCTTTATCGATGCGGACGAGAACAACAACTTCTTCGGCTCGGCGTTGCGGTTCACTCCCCTCGGGATCCCCTCTTTGCGCCTGGCTGGTGAGTTGGGTACTTACCGAGGCGGCGCTGGCGGTGGCGGCGGTGGTGACGGCGCGACCGAGTGCAACAATCCGACGAACTGGCGAACCGATGCCAAGGGCGGCGGCGGCGGCGGGGGTGCGGGTGCGTTGATCATCAAGTGCCTTGGTCGCGTACGCATCGCGAGCACCGGCCGTATCACGGCAAATGGTGGCGACGGTGGCGGCGGCTTCCCCAACGGTACTTCGGCGGCGAGTACGACCGGGCCGGCAGGTGCCGGTGGTGGTGGCGCTTCCGGCGGCATGGTGGTGGTGATGGCCTCGCGCCTGGAGATCGTACGCCACGGCGCCACCTATGGCGACGCGACCACCACGACGCGCGGCGCCGGTGGCTACGATTTTGCGATCACTGCGGACGGTGGCGTCGGACGGCGCAATCCGCAGATTGGTTTGATGGCGATCCGCGGGAAGTACCCGACCGCCTTCATCAGCAATGAGGCGCCCGAAACGGCTGCCTCCTGGCACGGTGACATTGGCGATCGGCCGGTCGGCGGCTTTGGTGGCAACGGCGTGGTGCAGTTGATGACGCCGTCACTGGGCGATGTTGACGGCACCGGGTCGTTCTTCGACGACAACATCTACTTCTACGCGACGGACACCGACGTTGAGACAACCGCGGCCTTGCCCGGGCCAACCAAGAAGCTCCTGCTCGGTTGGCGCGGCTACCGCCAGGGTGTTCGCAACGTCGACGATCGGGACAACGACATCACGTTGCCCGCCAATGGTTTTGGCATCGGCGACATCAAGCCGCCACCGATCCTGCTGCCAGCTCCGTTCGGTCCGCTTTCGCGCGTCGTGTCACGGCCGGTAGACCTGGGCCGTGTCGATCGCATCGAAAGCAGCACCGCCCAGGGCGTGCGAACGATCGTGCCGCGCGGCTCTGCTACCGGCGACCCCTTCACCAACCTGAGGTCAGGGCCGACGTACAACTTTTTGGGCACGCAGTGGGAAGCGTCCAGCACCGCCCCGGGCTACCTGACCTACGCCGGTGGCCAGCAATGGTGGCCGGCGGTCACTGGTAGCTTGGCGACGGTTGCGCGGATCGTGCCTGACGCGACTCTCAATTCGCGTCCCGCCTACCGCGTCGAGCTTGTGGCCAGCAATCCGGTGCTGGCGCAGATCCCCGGTCGCTACACCGGATACTTGGCTCAGCTGATGGCTGGCAGCAATGTGGTGGGTGAGTTCCGCGTGCTCGATCATGACGGCACCGCGGTCTACCTATCGCCGACGGGCGGGGCCGTGCCGGCCGGCGTCACGAGTGTCCAGCTGGTCGGCAAGTTCGTGACGGTCGAGACCGAAGGGGTGAGCGGCTTGGGTCAGTTCCAGAATGGGGTCCCCCTTGCCAACGTGCGAATCGGCTTCGCCTTCTATCGCGACGCGCGCGACCCAGCCACTCGGTCCCCGCTCACGGGCTTCCACTACGACCTCAATCAAGCGAACACGACCTTGGTGCGCACGTTGCGTGACGGACACTATCGGTTCGTGCAGTACGACATCGTCTTCAACACGCTGTTCTCGCCAAACGCGGCGACCAAGAACATCGACAGGGACCGGAAGCTGGCGCCAACTGCCCCTCGACCCAGGGTGCGCGAGTTGGTTCTGCCGTTCCAGTTCTAGTAGACAGTAGGCATTCGAAACATGACAACTCCGAGGGACATGCAGATGCGTAAGTCTCTAGCAACGCTGACGACATGCGCCATGGTCTGGGCACTGCTTGGTGCCTGCGATGGCAGTACGAAAAAGAACAATGGCAGTGGGGGCGGCACCGGCAATGACCTGCGCTTGGCGACCGTCGACTATGGTCGGCTCGTCGATATCTACGCTTACCGCCGCGTGAACGTTGCGAATGGTCAACGACGCGACTTGGCGAATCGGGTGGCCACGCTCGTCCAACGCGATGTCGTGATCGATCCTCGTATCGAGACGCAGTCGCTGTTCGATCCGGTGGGCGAGGAGGACCCGAACGCCTCCTTCCGCTTCCAGCCGTTCGACGTCGTCACCGGACACGAGGAACTCCTGGTCTTGTGGGATGACAGTCACCCCGACGAGCAGGCTCGCTTCCAGTTCGCGCTGTTACGCGCGCAGACGGGCTTGGTCCCGGTCGCCGCCGCGTACTCGGGACAGAACACCACGGTGCAGCCGATCCCGGTCGTGCCGCGCAACGCCGCGCTGCGGCTGAAGTTCACCCGCACCTTGACCGTGGACCGCAGCTTCTTCGCGGTCAATACTGGGGCCCTGCAGGTGCTCGAGATTGTCGACGACCCACGGACCGTCACGCCGCAGCGGGCTTTCAGGGCCCTGCCCTATCGCGTGCTCGTCCAAGGCGACTCGCTGGTGCTCGACCCATCGCTGCTCGGTGGTGAGGTGAGCGCTGGTGGTAAGACGTCTGCGGGGTTGCCCACCAGCCGCGACAACGTGATCGCCAACGTTCGCCTTGCGATTCCGACGCAGTCTGTCGGCGCCAGCCTTGGCGTGAAGGCGGACAACGTCTCGCAGCTCAACGGCAACGATCGCTCGGGCTTGCCGTCGGTGATCCGCGATTTCCGCACCGGCAACGCGAGCGACGGTCGCGTCGGCACCCTGTTGGACGTGGATCGACCGATGCTAGTGGCCGATGTGCCTATGGGCATCACTGAGATCGACGCGGCCAATCGGGTCATCAAGATCAACAAGCGTGGGGCCAAAGTGGCGGTACGCGGACAGGTACCGTTCGTGTCTGGCCCCCTGGCAGCTACGGGCCTCGTTCTGCCGCTCGGACCCGTGCAGGTGCCGACTGTGATCCCTTTGCGCTCGGGCGATTTCATTACTCAGTTCGTGCAGACCCCCTCGGGTCGGGTGCGGGTCCGCGCAGAGGTCATCATGAACCTAGACGTGTCGAATACGGGCACGTTGACGGGCAACTCCAACCTGGGGCGCGCTGCTGACGGCAGCGACGGGGGCGAAGCCGAGACGGTTCGCGTACAGGTCTCCTCTCTCTCGGTGACGAACTCCGATGGAGTGACCGCCTCCTTCTTTGCGAGCAGCAGTCCGTTGGGCGCTGACTGCACGTTGCGAGCGCACTACTACGAGAACGTGCCGTACTCGTCAGGCAGCTTTGCGGTGACTGACGCATCGCGGCGGGCTGAGTTCGTGACGTTCGATCCCGCGACTCCGCGCATCGACCCGTTGACTCGTCTGCCGATTCCATTGGGGACCCGCATCAACCCAGTTGCAGCGCTCTCCGTACGCTTCAGCGAGCCGCTCGACTTTGACAGCGTGGACTCGACAGCGAATGCCCTCATAGCCAACCGGTTCTTGCCCGACCGCACGACGGCGGCAGGCCCTGTGTTTGACATCGTGCAGCTGCTGGCATCGGTCAAGCCGGCCGCGCTTTCGATGGTGGGTACCCTGCGCGAGGCCCAGCAAGACGGCACCGTGCTGCGCCTCAATCTGCCGATGGGGCACACCCACGTGACCGGAGTTGCGGAGGACTACTGGCTGCACCTGCTGGGGACCAGCGCGGGCGTCAAGGATCTCGCGAACAACAGTCTCGACATCTTCGATCGCCGTATCGGTTCAGACCAGCGTCGTGCCTTCTCGCTGAAATACTCGCTCGAGTCGATGGCGGTCGAGAACGAGGTTGGTGTGCGCTCGATCCGCTTCGAGAGCGACGACGAGGATGGCACCAAGCCCGGGTCGCCCGACTTCTTTGGACAGTTCGAGTTGCGCGATGGTCAAATCTTCGCGTCGCCGGTCACGCGCTTTTCAAAGATCGCGGACACCGTCGACCTCGTGAACATCAACCGGGGTCCGAACGGCGAGTGTTTCAACGAAGGCTCAGCCACGCTACCTGCCCCGCCGGGGACCGCTGGATTCCACGTTCGCTGGGGGCCGCTCTACACCACGCCCTCGATGGTGCAGAACACCGGGCCCAACTTGCCGCCAAACCCGTTCCAGCCACCCGCCCAACCGGGCTATGTGTATGGCGGCATCGGCGGCCCGCACAATCCACGCGGCGTGCGTGAGCAGGTCACCTATCGCGAAGATGACTTCGGCCTCGGATACCACGATTCCGACACGATGATGATCGATGTCGAGCAGTTGTACTGGTCGCCGTGGAACAACAATGCGGTCCAATTCGATCAGTTCGACCGCTACACCCTGCGCATGGGCCACTCGGTCAAGCGCCCGGACCTGCGCGTCAATTGGGTCCCTGCAACCATGACGGCGCCGCCTTACTGCGGCCTCGACTGCGCCAGCTTGTTTTCTGGGCTAGACACCCACTTCGACAACAACCCGCTCAACGGCGTGATGGTCGAAGTCGTGAAGGACAAGGCCTACACCATCGATCCGGCGGACTCCTTCCGAGGCAGTTCCCTCAACGTTTACACGCCGTTCCCGCGCTTTACCCGTACCTTCACGTGGCGGGACTCGCGCTTGGCATCGTGGAACATGGGAACTCAGACCGCCACTGGTCTCGGGGGGGCGATGCAACCCAACCAGGAGACGATTCCTCCGAAGGACACGACAACCGACGTGTCGTCGCCTTGGGAGCAGGATCTGTTTCCGGAGGGCTTCTCCGGGTTGCCGGCGCCGAACCCGCCACGTAGGCGGTTTCCGACGGCGTCCGGCTACGTTGTCAACGACCCGGGCGACTTCCGGGGCCATCGGCAACTGGACCTCGACCCGATTGCTTTGCCGTTGCTCGTCGAGTTCAACGTGTGGCCCGAGTCCCGTACAAACGGGACGGCTGGTGGCAACAACCGGATGCACATCGGATTCGTAGGGCTCAACGTCGCTCACCAGTCACCGACCTGGGGCTATTTTGATTGGGGCGTAGTGCCTACTCCGCCAACGGCCCCGGCGCCGTTCCAGTATTGGAATCAGCAGGACCCTGTGCCGCGCCCCAACTGTGGTGGCTTGCAGTATCCGCGCTTCACTGTCCTAAGTGGTGGCTATATCGATGCTACGGGTGGTGAAGCGCGCGTCGATCCGGCGAACGAGCGTGATGCTCGGGGATCCGTGGTTTTGGATGCTGGCGCGCTCGACACGACCACTGGCCTCCGCACCATTGGACCCGCGAATGACCACTTGTATTGGGCGCAGGCCAACTTCGTGCGTCGGGTGTCGATGTGCACGTTTGGGTTCTTCGACACACTGCGGCCCAATCGACACGCCTTGGTTCTCCAAGAGGTGGGCGTGCCATGGGATGGTCTGTCCAATCTCGATGGCCTCCCCAACTTCTCAGCGACCAACAATCGTCGCGTGCTCGACATGGTCGCGATCATGGATCCTCCGCTCGAGAGGCAGCCCAGCGGGACCTCGGTCTTGCTCGAGGTGCGCGGCGCCGAGATCATCGCACGCAGCACCGACCTTTGGGACCGCGCGGCGCAGAATCGAGCCACCGAGCGCAATAACTTGCTCAACCCTGACTACGCTTGCGAAGCCTTCCGCTACGCGATGGCGAACCCGGGTGGCATGAGTACCGGGCCTCGCGTGACCGTGGATGGTCTGACGCCATACGCCAGCCTCGAGAACCTCGACCAGTTGCGCGGTACGCTCACGCGTCTCTTGCCGCGGTACATTAATTTCCGCGTCGTGTTCGAGAACGACATCAACACGAGTTCGCCCAAGCGGCCGTCGCTGAAGAGTCTGTCGCTGGTCTACCGTGTGAAGGCTCCGAATTGATAGATCACCCAAGGTCGATGCGCCGCGGACTCAGAGCCTGAGCAACCATTGCTCAGGAAGTTCCTTGCTGGTGGGGAGGGCGGACCCTCCCCCACGCTCCCCCACGCCGGCCGCGACACGTGGCCTCCCCCCGGGCCTCCCTGGCCTCCCCCTTCTCGGCGCCTGATGGACGCCGCGTCTCCGGCGGGTGTCGCGGACGCCTCGATGGTTGCGAACAGTCGCGGACCAGGGGAGGCCGGCGAGGGCGTCGCCGTTTAGGGGTGTCGTCTGCCCGGCTGCTTCGCGGCGCAGCAAATTGACCGCCCCATCCTGTAGAGTTGGTGTGCCTTCTCTTGGGCCGAAAGAGCCGCGAAAACACTTGTCCCGCGCGAAGCTCGGCCCGTCGCGAGTCCCGCCACGATGCTCCGTTCGCCCCGATTGCCGCAGCTTGCCAGGTTGCTCACTTCGCTAGGAACCAGCGGTTCGGCCCGCCTGCTTTGCGTGATGGCGCTTTGCCTTGCGGCCTGCAGCGGTCGCCGATCGCCACCGGGCAAGCCATTCACCGCGCGCGTGACCCTGAACGTCGAGCCGGTTTTCTTGAACCAGCCCCTGACGGTTTGCTTCAGCGAGCACGTCGACGCGCTCTCCGTCACAGCTGACACGATCCGGGTCGTGGACGGGGAAGGGCACGCCGTCAATTCGCTGCGTCGTGAGGTCGGCTCAAAGTCGGTGACCATTCATCCGCGCGCGCCGGTCGAGCCAACTCTCGATGACGGCAGCTTCGCTCCTGGCAAGGTGTATTGGCTGGAGGTGGCGGGCTACCCGCAGATCAACTCAGTGCGCTCGCGCTTGGGGAACGTCTTGGAGCGTAGCCTGCGTGTCACGCTCCCCATGGTGAGTCGCCAGGGCACCACAGCCATTCCGCGTCCGCTCTTGCCGCCTGCTCCCCACGAGTTCTTCGCGCTCGAGTTGGGCCGACGCATCGAGGTGCAGGTCGAGTCCAGCGTGCTGCCGCTCCACTTCACCCTACCGCCCTATCCCCCCTCGGTGCGGCCGGAAGGATTCATCGTGCAGCGCCTTGCGGGCACACTGCAACGTATCGATGTGGTGTCAGCGCAAGTCGTTCGTGACGCGCCGCGGCACTTGGCGGGCACCACCGTGGAACTGCGACTTCGCGCCGATCCTCCACTCGCGCGCAACGACTCCCTCTGGTTGGTCTTGGCGAAGGGCGATGCGGCGCTGGTCGACTTCGCGGGGCGCTCAGTGTCTGCGGCTTTCGACGACGCTAGCCCGAGGCAAGTCTTCGTGCAGTCTGGCGCACACGAACTCGCGCGCGTCATGGCGGCGGATTCGCAGGGGCTCGCGACGGTCGACCTCGAGACCCCCGGCTTCGAGGTTCGGGATCGTGCCCGCTGGGTGCCTCGCGTGCGCGTTGCTGCTGGCAGCGGGGTGCATGGCGTGCTCCGGCCCTCGGAGTCGGCACCGCTGGGCCCTGGCGAGGCTTTCAAGTTGTCGGGTGGTCGTGTGGTTCGCGCCGACGCGACGCTGGAGCTGACCGGCTTTGACATCCCCGAAGGGGTCCGCCTCACCATCGGCGGCTTTGTTGAGCCAGTCCGCATCCTGGTGACGGGTTCGGTGCGCATCGCCGGTGAACTCGTGTTGGAGACGCCTCGGAGCCCGGTCGAGTTCGACGATCCGTGGGGTGAGGTCCGCGATGAGAACCTCGACGGTCTGGCCGGTTGTGTGGTGGTCGCGGCTGGCGATATCGAGATCACGGGTCGGGTCGAGCACGTGCATGAGCGCGCGCCGATGGGGCCGGCGCTTGCCCTGGTGGCAGGCGGTCGGCTCGCGCTGCACGGTCGCGTCCCGCCGGGCACGATCTGCGCCAGCGAGGGTGAGTTTGTCGGCAATAGGCAGTCCTCCGTTTTTCGCCGGCTGCGCCTGCGGCCGGGCTACTCCGGCCTGACTGCCGTCGTCGCAGTGGCCTACACGCCGTGGGTGCCGATGCCCGTCTGGGTTCAGGAAGGCGTGGTCGGCACGGCGATCGAGGCCGACCCAGGCGTCGAGGTGCTTTGGCAGTCAGCGCCCCCTAACGCGATCGACGGCAACCGGGTGGACCAACGCCGTGACACCTGGTCGAGTCCCTGTCCGCTGCACGAGCCGTTGGTCGGGGGAGCGGGACTATTCGTCCGCTTTGTGTTGCGGGCCCGCCTCGAGCCTGGACAGAACAAGCTGCCCGGCATCGGTGGGATCAGGCTGCACGAACGTTGAGAATCGTGCGCTGCACCGAACATTGGAAAAAGCAGCCGTTGCTCGGTTGTCCACTGCAGGAGCTTTACTCAGAGGGCGACCGCGCTAACCTGCCGCACTAAGGCGTGCGCCAAACGCGCCGACGATCGGTCAGGACGTCGGAGACTCGCGTGAGGTGTAGGCTCGACGCGTCGCAAGGAACATCGCGGGCGGCATGACGGACTTCGTAGGCCAGGTCACAGGCGCTGTGCTGGGTGCCTGCGTCGGCTCGTTCCTCAATGTCGTCATTTGGCGATTGCCGCGCGGGACCTTCATCGCTGACGGATCACGGTCCATCTGCCCTCAGTGTCGCGCACCGATTGCTTGGTATCGCAACCTGCCGGTGCTCAGTTGGCTTCTGCTGCGCGGGCGCGCCGCGTGCTGCCGGGCTCGTGTCTCGCCGCGCTACTTGCTGGTCGAAGCGCTCACCGCGTTCTTGTTCTGGGCCCTCGTCGCGTATCCACCATCGGAGCTGGCTGCCTGGCCACCGAACTTCGCCGGCACCGGGACCTTTGTGCTGCAAGCGTCCTTGGTGTCGATCTTGATCGCGTGCACGTTCATCGACATCGACCATCAGATCCTGCCCGACCGCCTTACAAAGCCCGGCATGGTGCTCGGAGTGCTCGGTGCGCTCGTGGTGCCGCAGGCGTATGGCGCGCTCCCCGTCCCAGTGTCGCTTGCCAATCAGAGGCTGTTGTTCAGTGTCGTTGGATTGTTGGCTGGATTCGGTCTGACCTGGGGCGTGCGGGCGCTCGCGTCGCTGCTGTTCCGCAAGGAGGCGATGGGACGCGGCGACGTCAAGTTCATGGGGGCGATCGGCGCGTTCCTCGGCTACGAGAACGTGCTCCTCACGTTCTTCCTCGGCTGCTTGTTCGGGGCGGCAGGCGGACTCCTGCACCGTGTCGTCACCGGTCAGGTCTACATCTGCTTTGGCCCATTCTTGGCGGCCGGAGCCATGACCGCACTCTTCTTCGGCGAGCCGGTACGCAACTTCCTGCTCGTCACCTGGCCGCAATGGCAGGAGACGCACCCCATGGCGCCGGTGCTCGTCCTCTGTCTCACCGGCGTTGCTCTTCTTTCTCTGTTCATCATCATCCGGCGCGGCCGCACGACGTAGCTGCGCTACACCTTGGGAGGATCCATGACCCTACGCTCCATCATCTACCGATCGACTGTGTTGCTGCTCCTCGCGGTGACAGGTTGCACGACGACCTACCAGCAAATGCTGCACGAACGTGATCTCAAGATCACTCAGCTCGAGAACGCCAACACGCAGCTGCGTGGTGCCAACCGCGAACTCGAACGCCGCGAAAAGGGTGTGCGCGACGAAGCGCAAGCCCTGCGCGATCGCTTGTCATCGCCGACGAGCACGCCCGTCGAGGCCGCCGCCAAGCAGAGTGAACTGCAGCAAGTTCAAGACGAGCTGAAAGACCTCGATGTCGGCTATCGGCGAGGTCACGTGTCGATCGGCATCGAGAACGAAATCACGTTCGCGTCTGGCAGCATCGACCTCAAGTCGGGGGCCGGTGCGATCCTGCAGCGGGTTGCCGCCGTGTTGAATCGCCGCTTCCCCGACCGCCGCATCTACGTCGAGGGCCACACTGACGCCGACCCGATCAACAAGACGAAAGAGAAGTTCCGCAGCAACCGCCATCTCTCGGCCGAGCGCGCCGATATCGTCGCCGCATATCTGGTCGACAAGTGCGGCTTGCCGGCGGACCACGTCGTGGTGGTGGGCTTCGGGCCGCACGACCCCAAGACACCGGGTAGCGCCGATGGTGCGAAGTTGAAGAATCGCCGCGTCGAGATCGTCGTCGGCGAAGCGAAGTAGTTCGCGACGGCCCTACGTCGATGTGCCAGCAACGCTCGAACGGTGCGGCATCCCGACGCGGACCCGCGGCGCTGCGAGTGCCGTGAGTTCTCGCGAGGCGTGCGAAGTCTGCGATCCGTGACGGCACGGAATCTACTCCCCACGGAAACTGCGACGGCTACTCTTTCGGACCCTCGCTGCCCAGACAAGTCCCGATCCAGAGACCTCCATGGCCCACCGTTCGGACTCGATTCGCAACGTCGTTCTCCTCGGCCACTCCCATTCCGGCAAGACGGCGTTGGTCGACGCCCTCGCGTTCGCCACCAAGACGAGCACCCGGCATGGAGACTCGGCCGCCGGCACCAGCGTGAGCAACGCCGAACCCGAAGAGAAGGAACGCAAGCAGACCCTGTCGGCGCACGTGTTCGGCTTCCCGCTCGATGGTGGCGGCGTGCTGCACGTGATCGATACGCCAGGCCACCAAGACTTCGTGGGCGACGCGTTCTCGGCGATGCGCGTTGTGGAGGCTGGCATCCTGTGCGTCAGCGCTGCTGGGCCGGTGACCTTCCATGCAAGGCGCCTCTGGAGCGAGGCCGGCCGCACGGCGTTGGCCCGTGCAATCGTCATTACGCACGTCGAAGGCGAGGCAGCCGACTTCAAGAGGACGGTGCAGGAACTACAGAAGGTCCTCGGCGACACCGTCGTGCCCCTGACCTATCCGAATGCCTCGGGTGCCGGTTTCAACAAGGTGCACAGCGTGCTCGCCGATGAGGGCCCAGAGGCCAAGGCGTACCGCGACCAACTCGAGGAGCGCATAGCCGAGGCGGACGACAAACTCCTCGAGGCATACCTGGAGACTGGCGCTCTCGATCCCGCGGCACTCGTGGCGCATCTGCCGGGAGCGGTTGCCCGCGGCAAGCTGGTGCCGCTGTTCGTCGTGTCGCCTCCCAAGCTGCTCGGGATCGAGCAGTTGTTGCAGTTGTTGCCGCGCGTGTTGCCGTCGCCGGTGTCGTACGGTGCCCGGGCGGTTGGCAAGCCGGATGGCGGTGCCTTTGACCAGTTGTTGGCTCCAGACGTCGATGGGCCGTTTGCCGCCCGGGTGTTTCGTGTCGTCGTAGACCCATATGTTGGTCGCCTGGCCTACCTGCGGTGTTTTCGCGGCCACGTCAAGGTCGACGAGGGCTTTCTCAACGTGCGCACTGGCAAGCACGAGAAGGTTCTCGGCCTGCTTGGTTTCAAAGGGCACGAGAGCAAGCCCGTCACCCTGATCGAGACTGGCGACATCTTCTGTGTTGGCAAGATCGAGTCGCTGAATCATGGTGACGCGGTTACCGCAGACTCGGCGCCGCTGCGTTTTGCCAGCATCGTGTTTCCCGAGCCGGTGTATTCGCTTGCGGTGCAACCAGCTGCGCGTGGTGACGAACAGAAAATCGGACAAGGCCTCGAGAAGTTGCACGTTGAGGATCCGACTCTGCGCCTGCGACGCGACGAGCACACCGGTGAGATGGTGGTGGTGGGGATGAGTCCGCTGCACCTCGATGTGCACCTTGGACGATTGAAGCGCCGTTACGGCATCGGCACCGTGACCCATGCGCCGCGCATCGCCTACAAGGAGACGATCACTGTCAAGGCCGATGGTCATCATCGGCACAAGAAGCAGTCGGGCGGTCGCGGCCAATTTGGCGAGGTCTACCTACGCGTCATTCCGTTGGAGCGGGGCAAGGGGTTTGAGTTCGTCAACAGCGTTGTTGGTGGCACGGTCCCCAAGCAGTTCATTCCCGAGATCGAGAAGGGCGTGCGGAAGTTCTTGGCCAAGGGGCCGCTCGCGGGCTGTGTCGTGGAGGACGTGCAGGTCGAGGTCTACGACGGCAAGTTCCACGAGGTTGACTCCGACCAGATCTCGTTTCAGATTGCGGGGGAGCGCGCCGTGGCCGACGCTTTTGCCAAGGCACGGCCGATCTTGTTGGAACCGTACGCGGACGTGGAGATCCACGTGCCAGAACGCTTCACCGGCGATGTCGCCGGCAACCTGTCGAGCAGTCGCGGGCGCATGTCCGGGATGGAGATGCACGACCACGACCAAGTGATCAAAGCGCAGGTGCCCCTGAAGGAGATGCAGGACTACGCGACGCACCTGCGCTCGATCACGGCCGGCGAGGGTACCTTCGCCATGCGGGAGTCCCACTACGAGATGGTGCCGCCGATGGTGCAGCAGGAGATCGTGGCCTCCTACAAGCGCGACCACGAAGAGACTGCGTCGCACTGAGCTGCCTTTCCCTCGGCTGACCCGGCCGGTGCGTGTGGGGCAGGACTTGCCTCAACCCTAGAGGCCGCGCGGGCCGATAGCCCATGGGACGCAACGATCACGACCCACGGTTGGGCCTGTCGTCGTTGGTCTGTTCCGGAGGCACCCATGGTTTCGATGGAAGAGCTGCTGAACCTCATGGTTCAGCAAGGCGGTTCCGACCTGCACCTGTCGGTCGGGGCGTCGCCCAAGATTCGCGTGGACGGTCGCCTCACCGACACCGACTACGAGGTCGTGACGCCGGAGGTCTCCAAGAAGCTGGTGTACTCGGTGCTGAGCGCCGACCAGATCGCCAAGTTCGAGAAGCACTGGGAGCTGGACTTCTCGTTCGGCGTGACCAACCTCGGTCGCTTCCGTACCAACGCGTTCCTCCAGCGCGGCACGGTCGCCGCGGTGCTTCGGGTCATCCCCTACGAGGTTCACAGCTTCGAGCAGATCGGCTTGCCGCGCAAGGTGGCGGAGGACCTCTCCACGATGCACAAGGGCTTGATCCTGTGCACGGGGGCCACTGGCTCGGGCAAGTCGACGACGCTGGCCTCGCTCGTCGATCACATCAATCAGAACCGACAGGGTCACATCGTCACCATCGAAGACCCGATCGAGTTCCTGCACATGAACAAGGGCTGCCTTGTGACTCAGCGCGAGGTCGGCGGCGACACGCACGCCTTCAGCGATGCCCTCCGCTCGGTGCTGCGCCAAGACCCAGACGTCGTGCTGGTGGGCGAAATGCGCGACCTCGAGACCATCGAAGCGGCGCTCACATTGGCTGAGACCGGCCACTTGACCTTTGCGACACTGCACACATCCGATGTCGTGCAGACCGTGAATCGCATCGTCGACGTGTTCCCGGCGCACCAGCAACAGCAGATTCGGACGATGCTGTCGTTCACGCTCCAGGCCGTGGTCTGCCAGCAGCTCATCCCACGCGCGCAGGGGCGAGGTCGAGTCCTCGCGGCCGAGATCCTGATCTGCACGCCAGCGGTGCGTGCGCTGGTCCGCGACAACAAGGCACACCAGATTCACTCGATCGTGCAGACCGGCGGTCAGTACGGCATGCGCACGATGAACCAGGCGATCTTCGACCTGTACCGCAATAACCTGATCACGTGGGAAGACGCGCTCGACAACTCGCCTGATCCTGGTGAGCTCGATCGCTTGGCCCAGCGCCCGGGCACCGGGTCGACTAGCACGAGCCACACCGGGACCTCTTCTGCTCGCCGGAAATGACGCAGTTCGCCAAGAAGTTCCGCATCATCCTCGAGAAGGCCGGCAAGATCACGGCCGAGCAGGGTGAGGCCTTGCTGGCCGACGCGCTGCAGCAGAAGCGGCCGGTCACTGAGGTAGCGGTCAAGAACGGCATCGTCGAGATGCCGGAGATGCTCGCGCTCATTGGGCGTGCGGCGAACATCGCGCCAATCAATCTGGCGAAGCTCAAGGTCAACAAGGAAGTCCTGCAGGCCGTCCCGATCGACACCGCCAAAGAGTATCGGGTGTTCCCGATCGATCGGATTGGCAACATCCTGACGCTTGCCGTCGCCAATCCCTTCGACGTGCTGAAGCTCGACGACATCCGCATCATCACGGGTTGTCAGTTGCGCATGGTCATCTCTACAGAGGAGGCCATCCAGCAGCTCATCGCGGTTGCCTACAAGGCGGACGACGAGAGCCTGGGAGACATCCTCGAGTCGTTCGACGACAGCGACCTCGAGCTGAAGGAAGACGCCGCCGACGACGATGGCATGGACCTGTCTGCCATCAGTGACGAATCGTCGCCGGTGGTGAAAATGGTCAACAAGGTGATCGCCGACGCCGTGACCCAGGGCGCCAGCGACATCCACTTCGAGCCCTGCGAGAAGCGGATGCTCGTGCGCTATCGCAAAGATGGATGCCTTGTGGAGGCGATGACGCTGCCGAAGCGGATGCAGAACAACATCACTTCGCGCATCAAGATCATGTCCAAGCTGGACATCGCCGAGAAGCAGAAGCCGCAGGACGGCAAGTTCCAGATGAAGTTCGGCAACAAAGCGATCGACTTCCGTGTGTCGATCCTGCCGGTCATCTGGGGTGAGAAGACCGTGTTCCGAATCCTGGACTCCTCGAATCTCGCCCTCGACATCAAGTCGCTGGGCTTCGAGCCGCGGAGCATGGAAGACTATACGTGGGCCATCGAGCGGCCCTACGGCATGATTCTGGTCACGGGACCAACGGGGTCGGGCAAGTCCACGACGCTGTACTCCGCCGTGCGCCACATCGCACAGCCAGACATCAACCTGGTCACTGTCGAAGATCCCGTCGAGTACACGATGGAGGGGGTCAATCAGGTCCCGGTGAACGCCAAGCGCGGGATGACATTCGCTGGCGCGTTGCGCTCAATTCTCCGCCAGGACCCCGACGTGATCCTCCTGGGCGAGATCCGCGACCAAGAGACGCTCGAGATCGCGGTCAAGGCGGCGCTTACAGGCCACTTGGTGCTCAGCACGCTGCACACTAATGATGCCGTCGGCACGATCACTCGCATGATCGACATGGGGATGGACCCATTCAACATCGCGAGTTCGACCATCCTCATCTGTGCGCAGCGTCTCGCGCGCAAGCTGTGCCCAACTTGTAAGGTGGAAGAGAAGTTCGAAAATAAGGTCTACCTACGCGTTGGCTACACGGAAGCCGAGGTCAACAGAAGCGACTTCCAGAGCTTCAAGCCGGTCGGCTGCGGCCGCTGCAATGCAGGATACAAGGGTCGGTTCGCGCTGCTCGAGACGATGCGGATGACGGAGCCGATCAAGCGAATGGTGGTGGAGCGGCGCCCGGTCGCTGATATCAAGGAGCAAGCGCTGAAAGAGGGCATGCTGACGCTACGGCGTTGTGGCCTTCTGAACGCCAGCCGCGGTGTGACGAGCATCGAAGAAGTCGAGCGATCGACGATGGCCGACTGACGGCATACGAGGGGACAATGACGACGACGTTCAAATTCCAAGCGAAGGACAGTTCCGGCAAGACCGTCAACGGCACCATGCAAGCGGCCTCGCAAAGCGAGGTGGTAGACGATCTGCGCCGGCGACGCTTGACTCCGATCGACATTCGCAAGAGTGGCGGTGTGTCGTTGTTCGCCCGCGCCAAAGGCAAGGGGCCGGCCAAGAAAGCCTCGGTCAGGAGGGGTGAACTCGAGGTGTTCACACGCCAACTGTCGACGATGCTGTCGGCGGGTATCCCGATGCTGGAGGGGCTCGAGATCCTTGCGGATCAAGCCGAGAGCCCTGGCTTCAAGTACACCCTTACCAGAGTCGTCGAGGATATCCGCACGGGTGCAGACCTCTCCAAGTCGCTCGAGCCGCACCATAAGGTATTCTCGCAGATCTACGTGAGTATGATCAGAGCCGGCGAGGTGTCTGGTCAGCTCGACATCATTCTCACGCGGTTGGCTGAGTATCTCGAGGCCGCGGCCCATCTCCGCGCCGAGATCAAGTCGGCCATGACTTACCCGGTGGTCTCGTTGGTGCTGGTCCTTGGCATCGCCGGGTTCTTGATGATGGGCATCGTTCCGTCGTTCAAGCCAGTGTTCGACTCTTTGGAAGTAGAGTTGCCGAAGCTGACCGTGGTCATCATGGATATCGCGTTCTGGACGCGCGATTACTGGTGGCTGATCATCGGGTCCATCCCGGCAGCGGTCTGCGGTATCAAAGCCTGGAAGGCGACCCCCAAGGGCGCATACGCCTGGGACGCAATGATCTTGCGCTTGCCGGTCTTCGGTTCGCTGTTCAAGAAAGTCGCGTTGTCGCGCTTCTCGCGCACGTTCTCGACGCTGATCAAGAGCGGTGTGCCGATCCTGGGCGCCATGGAGATCGTGTCGGAGACCGCGGGCAACCACGTCATCTCGCGCGTCGTCGACAAGGCCAAGGAGAACGTCAAGGCCGGCGAGACTCTCTCCGAGCCCTTGTCGCAGAGCAACATCTTCCCGCCGATGGTCACCAAGATGATCGGCATCGGCGAGCGTTCGGGCGCGCTGGACTCGCTGCTCGAGAAGATCTCCGAGTTCTACGACCAGCAAGTCGAGGCGGAAGTCAAGAGCCTCACGTCGCTGATCGAGCCGTTGATGATCGCGGTCATGGGCGTGGTCGTCGGTGGCATCGTGCTCGCCGTATTCCTGCCCATCTTCAAGCTACAAGAGAAGCTGTCGGGCGGCTAGGCCGTTCGGCTTCCCTGCGGTCAAGCATCTGACGACGCCATGCACCCCCTTGCCAAGCGCTGTCTCGTCTATGGCCTCGCGACTCCTGTCGTGGCGTCGCTTTGCTACGGCGGCTTCTTCTACGACGTGCCACACGACCCAGAGCACGCGCTGACTCAAGCCGAGATCAAGCTGCGCTTTGCGGCGCAGATTGCCGCTCGGCAAACCGATGGGTCGGAAATCGCGGTTCGCCGAACCATGATCGCCGAGGCGATCGCTTTCGTTGATGAAGCAGAACGGCTGGCGCCGTCGAGCGCACGAGCACTGGAGTACCGCGCCTACGCCGAATACCTGCGCGGTGACGTTCAGGCTGCTGCCGCTGGCTACTCGCGGGCGCGAACGCTCGCCGAGACCGCCGAGGAACGCGGCGGACTGGCCTTGTCCGAGGGACGGATGCTCGCGCTCGCCGGCGATGACGCAGGCGCGCTGCAAGCTCTGGAGGTTGCTGGCTCGTTGAGCGCAAAGGCCGGCCCGGCGGCGAGTCTCGAGAAGTCTCGCATTCTGGCGCGTCAGCAGCGCGTGACGGAGGCTGTGGCCACAGCGCGCGCCACCCTCGAGATGACAGAGATCACCAGTGAGGACCTGATTGAGACTGGTCTATTCTTGGAGTCTCAGCAGCGCAATGACATCGCGGCCACGGCTTATGCCCGAGCAGCGCAGGGGAACCCGGTGGCGCAGTACTTCACCGCGCGTCTCAAGGCCAAGGATGGCCAGGTCGATAACGCGTTGGAGATGTTGGAGTTCGCCGTGCGAGACACGGAGGCTACGGTACGGACGCTCGTAAAGCGTGATTCCGCAACGTGGCAACCATGCGCAAACACAGCGCGCTTCCGCAAACTCTTCCCGGAGATGGACGCGGCCCAACCGGGCCGCTGAGCTGGTCCTTGGCAAAAGGGGAATGGCGTTCCGAGTCCGGGGTGGATCCGTTCGTTTTTGGCTGATCAGGAGAGACATATGAAGAAGCAACAAGGCTTCACACTTATCGAGCTGATGATCGTGGTGGCGATCATCGCAATCATCGCGTCCATCGCGATTCCCAACCTCTTGAGTGCGCGTTTGAACGCCA
The DNA here is from genome assembly GCA_031423015.1 of Planctomycetota bacterium. GTDB lineage: Bacteria > Planctomycetota > UBA1135 > UBA1135 > UBA2386 > DATGPD01. Next base: position 72,250 of record JANPER010000183.1, read on the forward strand.
ATGAGTCGGCGGCCATCGCGACCCTCAAGAACATCACGTCGTCCCAGGCACAGTGCCAGGCTTCGGGTGTCATCGACGTCAACCCGAGTGGCGCCAACGGCGCGGGCGAGTACGGTTACTTCGGCGAGCTATCCGGCGCGATCGGCATTCGCGCGGCGACCGGAACACCGACCACGACGCGCATTGCGCCCCCCGTCCTGTCGGGTGCGTTTGGCACGTTCACGGCCGTGACGTTCGTCGCTGGCACGACGGCCGGCACGGGTGGTGCGGTGCTGCGCTCGGGCTACCTCTTCGCCATGTTCCTTCCGGGGCCAGCCTCGGAGTTCACGCCGGAGAATGTGACTGGTGGCGCCAGCACGGGCACCTACCTGCCGAACGCGGCAAACTCCGAAGTCCTTTGGGCCTGCTACGCCTGGCCGGTTTCGCGCGGCAACTCGGGCAAGCGCTGCTTCTTCGTGAACCAGTCCGGTGACGTGCTGGCTGCGCAGAACATCGCGGCGACGTCGATGTTCTCGGGCGCAGCCCGCGGACCGCAGGGCAACGCCGCCTACATCGGCACGCGCATGTCGTCGACGGTGGCAGCCAATGCCACCTCGACCGGCAGCGTCGAGCGTTGGATCCCGATCCAGTGATCGGTCGACAGGCTGTGTAGAGCAAAGGGCGCGGGGTTACCCGCGCCCTTTGTCGTTGGTGAACGGCTACAGCGGCTCAACCTGAGACGCGCCGCCAGCCGATGACTGTCGCATGACGCTCGCGGCCGAGGCCCTCGCGGTGGCTCCCCCGCCCCGTGACGTGACTTCCGACAACGCCCTGGTTGGCTTGATGGCGACCGGTGCGGTGGCGGACGTCACGCCGGCGCCCGCCACGCCCCCTGTCACGCGCCGTGTATGCGATCTCACGATCGTCATGCCCGCGCGCAACGAGGCGGCAAACCTATCGGGACTGTTGGCTGAGCTTGAAGGTGTGCTCAGGCCGCTGCGCGCACAGGGTCTCTCGGCCGACGTGGTCGTCGTCGATGACGGCTCGGAGGACGCGACAGCAAAGGTGGCACGCGCCGGTGGTGCCGAGGTGATTCAGCACGGAGTGGCGCTCGGCAACGGCGCAGCCGTCAAGCGCGGCATCCGGCACGCCCAGCGCAGCTGGATCCTGTTGCTGGATGGCGATGGCCAGCATCCACCAAATGCGATCCCAGGCATGCTCGCGCTCGCCGAACGCTTCGACATGGTCGTAGGTTCGCGCGGCGGCCGCGGTGGAGCCGCACACCGAAACATTGCCAACCAGATCTACAACTGGTTGGCCTCGTATGTCACCGGGCGTCGCATCGACGACCTCACCAGTGGGTTCCGGCTGGTGCGCGCCGACGTGTTGAAGAGTTTTGTCTATCTGCTGCCCAACACCTTCAGCTACCCGACCACGATCACGCTGGCGATGCTGCGCGCCGGTTACGCGGTCGCCTTCCATCCGATTCGTGTGCGCGAGCGTGGCGGCAAGAGTCACATTCGCTTGCTCAAGGACGGCAGCCGGTTCTTCGTCATCATCCTGCGCATCGCCACGTTCTTTGCGCCGCTGCGCGTGTTCGGGCCGCTGTCGCTGCTCATGCTCGGCACGGGCGTGGTGTGGTATGCGTACACGTTCTTTACGTCAGGTCGCTTCACCAACATGGCGCTGTTGTTGATCGCGCAGGCGACCATGCTGTTCGCGCTGGGGCTGGTGTCAGAACAGATCGCGGCGATGCGCTTCGAACGGGCACCGGTGCGCGAAGACGATGACCTGCGCCCACGCGTGCGATGAGCAACCTGCGTGTTCTGGTGTTTGGCGCCTGGGACGACGGGCCAGGCTACCCGCGCACACGGTCGTGGCTGCTGGGGCTGAGCGCTGTTGGCGAGTCGCCGACGCTGTGGCGGCTGCCGTCGTTATTCGGGGGGCAAAAGAAGGTCGACATCGTGCGGCAGCCATGGCGATGGCCCGGCGCCGCCTGCCAGTTGCTAGCGGCACGTCAGCGTGCCAGGCGAGCCATCGGCGTCGCCCTGCAATCGATCGACCCCCACGTCGTGTTGGTGCCGTACCCGGGCCATGCCTTGGCCCCGGTGGTGCGGGCGGCGTTTGCCGGGCCGATCGTGCTCGACTTGTTCTTGTCGGCGCACGACACCGTCATCGAGGATCGCGGCTACTTCCGGCCGCGGTCGCTGCCGGCGCGCGCGCTTCTCGCATTGGATCGACGCGCCTGTGCCGCCGCGGACCTCGTGTTGGTCGACACGCCGGCCCATGCGGCACACATCGCGGCGACCTTTGGCCTACCCGCGGAACGAACCGCGTGGTTGCCGGTAGGTGACCCGGACGCGCCAGCAGAGCCGCCGCCGTATCCGGCGTTGACGATGCCGTTGCGCGTGTTGTTCTTTGGCACGGGCGTGCCCTTGCACGGCCTGCCCATTCTGGTTGACGCCGTGCAACGCTGTCTTGGCGCGGTCCGCCTCGAGGTCATCGGTGGCAGTCGGGCCGAGCGAACCGCGATCACCGCACTCGCCTCGCCACACATCCAACTCGGGCCAGTGTTCCTCCCGCGCTACGAGCTGGGCGCGGCGATCGCGCGCGCACACGTGGTTGCCGGCGTGTTCGGCACGTCGGCCAAGGCGCAACGGGTCATTCCGTTCAAGCTGGTACACGCGTTGGCCGCTGGGCGGCCGGTGCTTACCGGCGACTCGCCGGCGGTCCGCGAATGGCTGCGTCCCGGCGAGGACGTGCTCGTGGCGCCGATGGGCGACGCGCGTGGGCTCGCCGCGTGCCTGAGCGAACTGGCGCGCGCGCCGCACGAGTTGCCGAAGATCGCGATCGCCGCGCGCCAGACGTTCGAGCACCGCTTCTCGGCGGTCGCGATCGGTCACCAGCTGCAGGCGCTGCTCGCTGGTGTGGCGCAGGGCAGCGTAGGCCGCCGAGCGGTTGCTACGCATGCGTGAGTTTGCGAACGTCAGGCAGGCGCAGGCGATCATCATCCTGTGTGCCCTGCTCGCGTATGCCACCGTGCTGCTTGGCACGTTTGTGTACGACGATGTCCACACCGTACGCGACAACGTCGCGATTCGCGCGTTGTCCAACATCCCGCGTTTCTACTTCGACGTCGACCTTTTCAGTTCCATCGACTGCCGCATGTATCGCCCCGTCGTGCTGACGAGCTACGCGATCGATTACGCCGTGGGACAGGGCGCGGCATGGACCTTCAAGCTGACGAACTTGATTCTGCATACGAGCGTGGCCGTCGCGCTCTACCACGTGATGGCGCGGTTGAACGCGTCGCCTGGCGCAGCGCTCGTGTCGGCGTGTTTGTTCGCCGCGCATCCGCTGGGTTCCGAGGCGGTGAACACCATCTCCGGTCGCAGTGAGCTTGGCGTAGCGCTGGGCCTGCTGCTCGGCCTGCTGGCGCATGAGCGCGCGCGCACGCACCCACGCTGGGCGCTGGCGACGACCTTGTGTGCATTCCTGGCCTGCGGCTGCAAGGAGATCGGCGTCGTTCTGCCCGCGCTGCTCTTGGCGCTCGACCCGCCGCGGTGGCGGCGCGACGGGAATGCACGGTGGTTCTTGCGCCATGCACTGCCGGCGGCCGCAGTACTCGGTTACTTGCTGGTCCGGCGTGCGCTGTTCGGCCAAGCGACATCGGCATTGCCGCCGCTCACCGGCGGCAGCGAACCGCTCGCGGGGTATGGGCGCGACTTGCTGACGCAGATGTGCACGATGGCAACCGTCCTGCCGCGCGCGCTGACGCAGTGTGTCGTGCCGTTCGGTCTGAGCTTGGATCCACCCGTGCAGTTCGCGCGATCGCCAGCGTCGGCCCAAGTCGTGTGCGGCGCGCTGTTCTTGGGCAGCGTGGCCCTCCTGGGTCTGCGCGGTCTTGCTGCTGATCGCCTACGCCGCGTCGGCCTCACGATCGCTTGTTGCAGCGCGCTGCCTTGGGTCGTGCTGCCGCTGAACTTGCCCTACCTCGAGCACCGCATGTACGTGCCGTTGGCGGGCCTTGCCGTCGTGCTGGCAGCGTTGGTGTCGTCCCGTCGCCGGTCGGCCGATCTGCGCGGTCAATCGGTGCCATGGCGCAGAGTCGTGGGCGGTCTGCTGCTGGTGTTCGCCGGCCTCGCCACGCGCCGGAGTCTCGAGTACCGCGACGCGACGAGCATGTGGCACCGGCTCGTGCAGGCGCAGCCGAGTTCCGTGCCAGCGCTCTGCGGACTCGCGGTTTGTCACATGGAAAAAGGTGAGCCAGCTGCCGCCTTGCCGTTGGTGCAACGCGCGGTCGCGCTGCGGCCGACGCATGCGACCGCGCTGCGCAACCTGGCAGAACTGAATCTCCAGCTGGCGCCGGCACCGGGCAACGCGATGGCCGCGTTGATCGTGGCGGACACGCTGGTACGCATGGCGCCGACCAACCCGTTCGACCGCTTGCTGCGCAGCCGGGCCTTGGCGCTGACGGCCGAGGCCACAGGCCACGCGCCGTGGTTCGACGCGGCCGAGCAAGAGGCCCTGCACTGTCTGTCGATCGCCGCGCCGAAGTCGTTGGTCTATCGCACCGCGGCCTCGGCGCGAACTAGGCAAGGCGATCACCCGCGCGCGCTGGCGCTGCTGGATGCGTCAGTCGCGGCTGGCCTGGTGAACGCGGCGGTGCTGCTCGACCGCGTCGCCTGCTTGCGACGCCTGGGGCGCGCGAAGGAAGCGGATGTCGCGACTCAGCGGCTCATGCATGCCTACCCTTTCGATCCAGCCGTGCTCGATCTCGTCGAGCAGCGCGTCGCAGCACCGTTGCGCTAGTTGCGCTGGCCGCCGACGGTACCGCGGCCGCCGGCCTCAGGTGGAGCACGTCGACATCTTGCGCCGCCGTGAAGGCTGAGGGCCTACCGGCAGTGCGTCTTGATGAGCTGTTGCAACTTGGCCTGCACGCGCTCGTCGGGCTTGGCGCGCAGCAGCTCGCGGAAGTAGTCGCACGCGCCGCCACCCTCGATCTGCGCGATCGCGTCGAGGCAGTGATTCTGGAAGATCGGGTTGATGATCAACTCGGGCGGCGTGTCGAACAGTTTCTTGATGACCCGCACCGCGCGCGGCGCCTTGAGTTCTCCGAGGTAGCGCACGCAGGCCTGCACCGTCATCCGATCCTGGCCTTGTCGCGAGGCGACCATGATCAGGTGGTCCTCGAGGTTTGGCGCGCTGGACTTGACCAAGATGTCCACCAGGTTGAACAGCATCCGCATGGGCGGCGGTTGGATCTTGGCCGCGGCGTACTTCGCCTGCATCTCGACGGACATGCGCGTGCTGTCGATGCCTGAGGAAGACTCATAGGCGAGGATTTCTGCGAGGATGCTTGCGGTCCGCGCGCGGTCGAGTTCCAGCAGGCGTTCGGCGGCGATCACGCGGATGCGACTGGTTACCGGAACTTCGAACCCACGGAGGCAGGCGGCGAGCAGGTCCTTGCCGCGCTCGGCGTCGACGCGACTCATGGCCAGCAAGAGCCAGCGAATCAGCTCGTCGTCCTTGCCGGGCTCGGACTTCTTGAACTCGCCGTGCAGCGGCCCGAAGGCGTCCTTGCCAATGTCGTCAAGGGCGCTGAGGATGTCGTCGACGCGTTCCTGGATCGGCGCAATCTCGCGCTGCGGCGTGGTCGACAAGTCGAGCAGTGGCGCCCAAAAGCGTAGCTGCTCGATCAACGCGGTGACCCCGAGCCCCTTGCTGCCGCGTTCGAAGCGAAAAAGTTGGACAGCGCGTTCGAGGCGCTCCTGGGCGCCGATGGCATCGGTGACCTTCGCGGTCAGCGCCGTCGAGCGTTGGCGCAGATCGAGCCATGCCAAGAGGGTAGCGGCTAGGGTGGACAGGGTGACAACGACGACGAAAGCGCGTCCGGCGCGGGTCTCTGGCATGACAACAGACATTAGCGGGGTGGGGGAGATCAGCATCGAGGCTCGCGTTGCTCGCCGCGCCTCGAGGTGGCCCGAACAGGCCACGAGGCGGGGTCCGAGCGCGAATTGGTGCGATCCCGAACACAGGAATGAGACTTTCCGCTCCCGGTCGAGCGACGGCCGGTGGTGATCGGCAAAAGCCTTGCTGGCAGCGCGGCGGCGTCGCGGAGGCGCCATCGGCGTCGGAGGGTCGGTGCCGTGGGTCATGAACCTCAGACAGGACGTTCCCCGGCATGGTTGTTGGTTTATGCTTCTCCGCCCGGTCCACATGGCGCTCGCCGCGCATCGTCGGCGCAGCGGGTATGTTTCCGCGGCGCCTGTCGGTACGTACCTGACGACGCCGATGCGGCCCCCAAAGTACGCCGTTCCTCCACGACCCAAGATGCAGGTTCGAACCTTCCTTCTCCCTGCCTTCGCGGCTGCCCTCCTCGGACTATCGAGTTGCTCCTCGGGCAGCGGCCCGGCCTCTCTTGCTCAACCATCTTGTGATGATGGCAGCGGTGCAGGCGCCAGCGGCAATTCCTTTTGCGTGGTGGCGTGCAACCTGGGGTGCGGCGCTCTGGGCTGCGCGATCAGCGAGATCGCGCAGAACCAGCCGGTTACCTTCGAGTTCAACAAGCCGGTCGATCCGCAGTCGGTCAACTTCACCACCATCCAGATCAAGACCGATACTGGCGAGGAGCCGGTGGGGCAGTTCTTGGTGAGTGGCAGCAGCGTGACCTTCGCTCCCGACATCCAGGAGGTTGGCAACATCAGCTTCTTTGGTTTCAAGAACGGCGCGACATACTCGTTGCTGATCCGCAAGGGAGGGGGAAACACGCCCACCGTCCGTTCGACCTCCGGCCAGCCGGTGGAGCGCGACGTGTTGTGCAACCTGCGTGTGTCGCGGGGTATCGTCGACCTCGATAACGCCCCGCCGCGCGCCACCCTGGTGAGTCCATCGCGTCCTACCGACGTGTCGCGCGATGTCCGGATCGTGCTCGAGTTCAGTGAGATTCTGGACCGAGCACCCTTTCAAGGCAGCTTCGACCAGCTGCCGGTGCGGTTTTTGGTTTGGCGCACGGTCGTCAACAACGGCGTCCGTGAGTGCGTCATCGACACCGCCAACGAAGTGCTGTTGCGCGGTGCGCTTCGCCTCGACCAGGATGCCACGCGCCGGATATCCGTCCTGACGTTGGTGCCGGGCACCCGGCTGCCGCCGGAGACCTGCATCGAGATTCAGGTGACGGCACGCGTCCGCGACGTCGCCGGTACGTCGGCCCGTCCGCAGATCTTCCGCTTCACGATCGAGTCCGGGGCGCTCACGCCGCGGGTCATCGAAGAGCCGTTTCTCTCGCAACAGAGCCTCGACACCGAACGCTCGGCCGGAGAGTGGTCTGGTGGCGATGTGATGCCGGCCCGGATCGGCGGTTCGGGTCGGCATGGCGACTTTGGCTTGCCCTTGCTCGAGAACCTTGGCAGCGACGTCTACCTCTGGAATCTCGAGCGCCACGAGCTGGCCGGTGTGCGTGGGTTCATCATCCCTGGGAGTCAGACGATCAGCGGTGCGGACGAGTTGGTTTCCAACGGCGAGTTCCACTTCACAAGCATGGCGCTGCCGGAAGGCACGCGGATCAAGGTCATTGGCGCCAGCGCGCTGCGGCTGTTTGTGCGGGGTCGCTGTGAGATCCTGGGCACACTCGATCTTGCGGGTGCGTCGGTCGCGCCGAACTTTGCGGGACGCCCCGCCGGCCCGGTGAACTTGGCTGGGCAGGCGGGCGGCCGAGGTGGGGCTGGTGGCGGAGCGGGTGGCGATGGCGGTTCCCTTGAAGTCACGATGGGAACTGCGGCTAACCCCAACAAACCGCTGTTCAACGGCAAGAACGGTGGCGCCGGTTCGGTGGACTCGCAGCACGGCTATTTGAGTCTGGCGCAGGATCGCGGTGGGAGGGCTTCGACTCAGTGGCCGGCTAGCGGCCTCAATTCGGCCATCGTTCCGACCTACATCGGCGTGATCTCGCAGATGGCGCCCACGGCTGGGAGTGGTGGTGGTTGGCTGACTCCCGGTGGCGATGGTCTCAATCGGAGCATTCCGGCCGCGGTTCGCCAAGGCGACTTGCTCGGCGGCGGCGCTGTCCCCGCAGTAACTCTGTCGCCGCTCGGCCGAAGTTCCCTCGTGCACTTTCTGCTCGGCGGCGCTGGTGGCGGTGGCGGTGGTTCTCACACCTACTTCCGAGCGTTCGGCGAGCCATTCCTGTGGTGCGCTGGCGGCGGTGGCGGCGGTGGTGGCGGGGCGTTGCTGTTGCGCGTCGGCCGTGACTTGGTCACCGGTCCGGCCTCGCTGATCGACGTCAGCGGCGGTTCGGGCGCGACGAACACCTTGGTGGCATCGCTTGCCAATGGCCCGGCGACGCCCGGCGGCGGTGGTAGCGCCGGCACGGTGTTGATGCAGACCGGATCGAACTACCGAGTCGGTGGTTTGATGCGCGCTCTTGGCGGGGCTGGTGGCTCCGCGTTCTACCAATACCAAGTCGTCGGCGGTGATCGTCTCGACCTTCTGGCTGGCAACGGCGCGGCCGGATACGTGCGCGTGGAGGCCTTGGTTGCGCCGCTGCCGGTCAACCTCGGTCAAGTGCAGCCGCCAGCGACGGCTGCGAACGTGGGGGCCCTCACTGACCGGGACCGCGTGGTTGGGTTGCAGTCGCGGTTCGCCGGTTTGACCGATGTGTTCCCGCCGGTCTGGACCGCTTATGAACTCACCGCCGAGATCGATGGCGCGACGGTGGTCTATAGCGATGACCCCGCGCGCGGCAGTGGCCGCCGAGCCATACCGTTTGACTCGCCCCTGGGCCTGGTGGTGCAAGGCACTCGTGAGTCGGGCAGCGGTCCGGCGCCAACGACGCGGCCGTGGCGTCAATTCGTTGGCCGCTTCGATGGTGGAGTCAACAACCTCAACGAGGACACTGCCACCTACATTCGCTTCCAACTGATTTTCAACTACGACCGCGCGACCACGATTCGCGTGCTCAGTCTCAAGTTCCACTACCAGAACTGACCCGCAGGAGGTCGCGCGACACGTGTCTGCGCCGCCTCCGGAGGTCACGCCGGTACCTTGCTCATTTGTCTTTCTCGATTTCCTCGCCCTCCGCACTCGTCATGCAGATTCGCCCTGTTCGCCTCGCGACTTCGTCTGCCGCTCTCGTCTTGTTGCTCGCTGCATGCAGTGGGGGCAGCGCTACGACCGGGAGCGCTTTTTCGTCACGTTGCACGGCGAGCAGCACCAAGTTCTGCCTCGTGTCGTGCAACCTGGGCTGTTCCAACACCGCGTGCAGCGTGTCGCAGATTGCGCAGAACCAGCCGATCTCGCTGACCTTCAGCCAGCCAGTCGATCCGACTTCGATCGACACGGCGTCGGTGCTCCTACGGACGCAATCGGGTGAGCCGCCGATCGGCGACCTTTTCGTCAGCGGCTCGACGATCACGTTCCAACCCAAGATCGAGATCCTAGGCGGCGCGACCTTCTTCGGCTTCCGTGCCAACGAGACATACATCCTGACGTTGCCAGCCGGCGCCCAAAGCGGCTCCTCGCTGCGCGCGACTTCCGGCGAAGCCCTAGGCGCCCAGGTGTCGTGCCAACTGGTTGTCAGCCGCGGCATCATCGACCTCGACAATGAGCCGCCCAAGCCCACGTTGGTGTCGCCAACAATGCCGGACAACGTGAGTCGTGGCGTGACCATCGTCATCGAGTTCAGCGAGTTCATCGACGGGGCGCCGTTCGCCGGCAGCGGCGAAGGTAGTCCCATCGAGTTCGGTGTCAGTCGAGGCGTGGTGAGCGGCGCGACCGCGGTTTGCTCGGAGACCGCGCAAGCCGTGCCATTGCCGGGCGTGCCGCAGGTGGTGCTCGATCGCGTCCGCAACGTCTCGGTCGTTTCGTTTCGTCCAAGTGTGCAGCTTGCGGGTCATACCTGCATTGAAGTGCGGGTGACCAACCGTGTGCGGGACTTGTCGGGTCGGGCTGCCGAGCCGCTCACCTACAAGTTCGTCACCGAGCCGGCGCCGCCAGAGGAGCTGTCCGTTGTCGAGGAGTTCGACAATGACAACCGACTCGACCGAGGGGCGTCATCGACCGTCTGGGCGGCCGGACTAGCCCAGCCAGGGATGATCGGCGGCTCGGGTCAGCTCGGTGACTTCAACCCGAACAACGGGCTCGAGATCGGCGGAGGCATCCGCCTCTGGGACTTGGATACGCCAGGTGGAATCTCCATTCCGGCGACGCAGACTCTGACCGCGCGCGAAGAGCGCGTCACGGACGGGCAGTTCGAGTTCACGACCTTCCGTGTGCCCGCTGGCGTCACAGTCCGCTTCGGCGGCGCCACGGTGCCGCGCATTCGGGTGCGCGGCGAGGTGGTCATCCTCGGTACGATCGATCTTGCTGGCGCGGCGGTGGGGCAACTTGCCAACTCGCTGGTCATCAATGGTCAACCCGGCGGACTTGGGGGCGCGGGCGGTGGGCGTGGTGGCAATGGGGCGAATGCGTCGGTTGGCGGCGCAGCCGGCTTCCATGGGTTGCCCGGGCAGGACGTGCGCGTTCCGGCTACCCATGCCTACGCGGGCAACGTCACCGGGACCGGCGGGCGGGGTGGTTTCCAGTACCCGGTTGATCGCGCCGGTATCACGCACAACTACCTGACCCAGTGTAGCCAGGTGGCTGCTGGTGGCAGCGGCGGCGGTTTCTTCACCGCGGGGAGCCGGGGTGTCGCACTGCGGTCGCCCTCGACCCCGGTCGAGCTCGGTCAGCCAGTCGACGGTGGAGTCGCGTTCAATCTGTTCCCTGTTCCTGCCGGCGTGGCGTCGATCGACCACTTCTTGGTTGGCGGCTCCGGCGGTGGTGGCGGGGGCTCGAGCATCTTCGGTCACCGCGTGCCAGCGCCCGAGCTATGGCGCGTCGGCTGCGGCGGTAGCGGTGGTGGTGGCGCGATCGCGATTCGCGCCGGCGGTACGATTCAGCTTTCCACGGCGGTCGGGCCGTCGATCAATGTGCGCGGCGGCGATGCGTTCGTGCCGTATCTGCATCAGTTGCAGGGACCGCCCGCGCCCGGCGGCGGTGGATCCGGGGGTTCGATCTTGTTGCAGTCCGCTGCTGGGATCTTGGCGCCGGGCATCATCGATCTTCGCGGCGGTCTTGGCGTCTACGTTCAGCCCGGCACGACTCAGGGCCTCTTCATCGAATCGCGCGGCGGCGATGGCGCGCCGGGCTTCGTCCGTGCCGAGGTCCCAGGTACGCCTTCGCCGAGCATCCTGCAGAACGTGCGCCCTGCGGTCGACCCGCGCATGGTCGGCACATTGACTGACACCGACGGCCGCACCGGCTTCCTTACCAAGTGGTATGGGACCGCTCAGATCTTCCCACCTCGCTTCAAGCGGTACGAGGTCGAGGCTGTCATCGGCGGCAACACAGTGATCTTCAGCGATGACCCAACCCGTGGTGTGTGGGCGCCCATCGGCGGGGGCACTCCGATTGAAGTGCTCTTCCAAGGCGGCGATGTCGATTCGCGCGATGGCAGTTTGGTGGGAACGCCCAGTGCATGGAGTTCCACCGTCGGCTCGCACCAGGGTCAGCCTGGCATCACCAACGAGCGCCAAGGTGCCGACGGATTCCGCTTCACCTTGATCTTCAACCAACGCACCGGAGTCACCGTGCGCAAGGTCAGCGTCTTCTTCCAGAGCTGACGGCTGGACCAGAATCGCTGCGCCGGCGCCGGGCGTCTAGGGCGGGTCGATTCTTGCTCACGGTCTCCGACCGCCGTTTATGGCGGGGTGCCCGTCGTGTTGCGCGCGCGGCACGTATGGCTTGGCCCTGGCCAGGTGCTGTCGCCCGGCGAAGTCAGCCTCGATGCCGACGGATGCGTCGTCAGCGTGCGGCCAGCCCGCCGCAAGGGCCGCACTGCACCGTGGCTGCTGGTGCCTGGACTCGTCAATGCACACGTCCACCTTCAGGTGCCGAGCCTTGCTGCGGCGCCGACTGACTTCGTCGCCTGGGTGCGGGCGGTCATCGCTTGGCGTCGGCGCCCTGAATCGATCAGTCGCTCCAAACGACGGACACAGGCGTCCATCGCTGAGTTGCTCCGTAGCGGCTGCACAGCTGTGGGCGAGATCGACTCACTTGGCACGAGTCCCGCGGCGCTGCGCGATGCGGCCATCGCGGGCCGCTGCTATCAGGAACTGCTCGGCTTCGACCTCACTCCCGGCGCCGCCCGCGCGCTGGTCGCAGCTCGGCAGGTGCGCGGAAGTGCGTCTTGTGCCGCCGGCCTGTCACCGCACGCGCCGTACTCGTGCTCGATCGCGCTGCTGCGGGCGGCTCGTCGGGCGACGCCGTTCCTGACGGTGCATGTTGCCGAGATCGCGGCAGAGCTCGAACTGCTGCAGGCGGGTGCGGGCCCGTTGCGCACGCTCCTCGAGGAACTTGGCCGCTGGCCGCGTTCCCATCGACCGCCGCGGTGCACGCCAGTCGAGTGGTTGCAGGCGGGTGGGGCGCTCGGACCACGCTCGCTCCTAGTTCACCTGCAGGAGGCAACGCAGAATGACATCGAATTGGTGCGCCGCAGCCGCGCCAAGGTGGCTGTTTGCCCGCCGACGATCTTGTTCTTTGGCCGTCGGGCCCCGGATGTGACAGCCTGGATGCGGCGTGGCCTGCGCGTCGCGCTGGGCACCGACTCGCGCGCCAGCAGTCGACGGCCGCTCTCGATGTGCGATGCGATGGCGGACGCGCGGCGCTTGTGGCCTGGCTTGTCGCCGCACACCGTGCTGGCGATGGCAACTTCGCACGCCGCCGCCGCCATTGGCCGTCCATCGCTTGGGCGCATCGCGCCAGGGGGGCGTGGTGACCTGTGTGCCTTCGCATTGACCGGGGGCTCACGGCTCGCCGACTCAGTCGACGCCGCGACCGCGGGCGCGTTGCCGGTGTGCGGCACCTGGCTGCGGGGCCACCGCGTGTTCGGGACGCATTGAGTCAAAACGTCGCCAAGGGATGCCTGCGTGGCGCCGCGCTGCCAAAGGACGGCCGTTGCCTCGCGCACCGCCCGCAGCCGCCGGCACCGCCGGGGAGGATTCGGCGGAGTCGAAAGCGAAGTGCCGGTTGGGCAGCAAAGCGATGCGTGCGCGACCGCTGCCCATGGCCTAGCATCGCCGGGCTACGCGAGCCCAGCCGCCGATGAATGCAATTCTCGAACTCCTACGCACCCGCCAATCGTTTTGGTTGAGCGGGCACGAGAACCCTGACGGTGACTGCATCGGGTCGCAGATTGCGCTCTACCACCTGTTGCGCCAGCTCGGCAAGCAGGTCGTCATTCTCAACCCCGATCCGCCCGCGCCGAGCCTGGACTTCGTCACCCGCCAGACGCCGTTCTCGGCCTTTAGCAACGACACGGCCGTGCCCGCTGCCGAGGTGTTGGTCTTGCTCGACTGTGCGTGGCTCACCCGTCTGGGGCCGCTCACCCAGGTGGTTCGTGGCAAGCGACCGCCGGTGGTCGCCGTGCTGGATCACCACGTCGGAAGCGACCGTGGCGACGGCGATGTGTGCTACGTCGACCCAGCCGCGCCCTCGACGGGCACGCTGGTCTACCGCCTCTACCGTGCCCTGGGACAGACGTTGCCTCTGGTCGCCGCCGAGGGCGTGTTCTTGTCCTTGGTGTCCGACACCGGCTGGTTTCGCTATTCGAACACCAACGCCGAAGTGCTCGCCACGGCTGCGGCGATGCTGGAAGTCGGCGTCGACAGTGCGCGCATGTACGACCTGATCAACCGCCGCAATCACCCCGACTGCGTGCCGCTGCTCGCGCAGGGCTTGCTCCGTCAGGAGCGCTCGTCGGATGGGCGCTACGCCTTCAGCGTGCTCGATCGCAGCACCATGGACCATGGCAAGCGGGTGGGGTTCGACAGCGATGGCGTGATGGAGCCGCTGCGCTCGGTGCAAGGCACCGAGGTCGTGGCTCTGTTCAAGGAGCTCAGCTCCAGCCTGGTCAAGCTCTCGCTGCGCGCGGTGAATGACATCGATGTGCAGGCGATCGCGGCGGAGTTCGGCGGCGGTGGCCACAAGAAGGCCGCGGGTGCCCAGCTCCGCTTTCCGTTGAGCGAGGCCATCGCGCAGGTGCGGGCCAAGGTCGAGCGCGCGCTGGCGGTGGCGAGCCCCAAACTCACGTGACCTCGTTCGCGCTCATCTCCGACATCCACAGCAACATCGAGGCGCTGAACGCGGTGTTCCAGCGCATCGACGAGCTGGGGGTTCGCGACGTGATGTGTCTGGGCGACATCGTCGGCTACGGCGCCGACCCCGAGCCGTGCCTCCGCCTGGTGATGGAGCGCTGCCGCTGGACCATCATGGGCAACCATGACTGGGGGTTGTTCAACAGCCTGGAGGAGTTCAACCCGCTGGCGCGCGAGGCCCTGCTCTACACGCGCAAGAAGCTGAAGCCCAGCCTGTGGCATCCGCGCCGCAAGGCGATGTGGGACTTCCTGCAAGCCCTACCGGAACGGCGCGAGGAGAACGGCTTCGTGTTCGTGCACGGCTCGCCGCGTCACCCCATCATGGAGTATGTGCTGAAGAGCGACGGGTTTCTCGAGCCCGACAAGATGGTGGCGATCTTCGCGCTCATCGATCGGCCGTGCTTCGTCGGGCACACCCATTGGCCGGGCGTGCACCGCGCCGACTATCGCTTCACGCAGGCCACCGATGAGCAGCGCGTGTTCAAGCTCGACAACGAGCCGATGATCGTGAACATCGGCAGCGTTGGCCAGCCGCGGGACGGCGACCCGCGCGCGTCGTTCGGGGTGGTGCGCGACGGACACGTCGAGATCCACCGCGTCGTCTACGACTTCCGTCCGACCCAGGCCAAGATCCTGGCGGCGCGCTTGCACCCGGCGTTGGCTGAACGATTGGCGCGCGGCAGATGACTGGCGTGCGCGTAGTCCTGTGCACGGTGCCCGAGGACAAGGCGCGCGACCTTGGCGACACCATGCTGCGCGAAGGCCTCGTGGCGTGCGTCAACTTCTTGGGACCCGTGACCTCGCGTTACCTGTGGCAAGGTGCCATCGAGGAAGCGCGTGAGGTGCTCCTGCTGATGAAGACGTCGGCGACCCGTGTCGCCGCGTTGCGCCAGCGGGTGGTGGCGCTGCACCCGTACCAGGTGCCAGAAGTGATCGAGATTCCGGTCGAGGGTGGACACCCGCCGTACCTGCAATGGGTGCTCGACACGTGCAGCCAGGCGCGCTGAGCGAGCCCTCAGAGGGCCGCGAGGGCGGCGTACGCCCGCTGCGGCTGCTCGCCGGCGTGGTCGGCGCCTGCCTTGCCTACTGGGCGAGCGCCGCGCTCACGGTTCCCGACGCGGCCGCGGCAGAGCCGGCGCGTCGCGGCCTGGCCATCACCGTGCTCATCGCCACGTTCTGGTTGAACGGAGCCCTGCCCCTGGGCGCCGCTTCGCTGCTGCCGCTGGCGTTGTTCCCGCTGTTCGCCGTGCAGCCGATGGCGAGCGTTGCGCGCGCCTACTCCGACCCGATCCTTTGGATGTTCTTCGGCGGCTTCGTGTTGGCGCGCGCGATCGAGCGCTTCGGCCTGCACCGTCGGCTGGCGCTGCGCGTGATCGCGATTGTGGGGTTGCGGCCACGCCGTCTCGTGTTGGGCTTCATGGCCTCGGCCACGCTGATCTCGATGTGGATCAGCAACACCGCTACCGCGCTCATGCTGATGCCGATCGGCGTGGCGCTCGTCGATCGCATCGGCAGCGAAGGCGGCCTGCAACCGGTGCACGCGCGGCGCTTTGGTGTGGCGGTGCTGCTGGGAATTGCGTACGGCGCCACCCTCGGTGGGATCGGCACGCCGATCGGTTCGCCAACCAACCTGGTGTTCTTCGGCGTCGACAACTACGGCGCGCTGCTGAAGCTCGGTGCGCCCGAGATCACGTTCGCGCAGTGGACGGCGGCGTTTGCGCCGTTGGCGCTCGGCCTGGCGTTGCTCACGTGGCTGCTGCTCACTCGCGTGATCTTTCCGCTGCCGGCGACCGCGAGTGATCGAGCCGCGACCGCCGTGCGCGACGAACTCGCCGCGCTCGGCCCGATGCGACCGCCGGAGCGCCGCGTGCTCGCATTGTTCCTGGTGACGGTGTTGCTCTGGATCACGCGGAGCGACCTCGGCCCGATCCCAGGCTGGGTCAGTCTCGTCGGCTTGCCTGACGGCTACGTGCAAGATGGCGCGATCGCGGTGCTGATGGCAGTGCTCGCCTTCGCGATTCCGACGGGCGAGCGCGACGATCGCGCACTGATGGACTGGGACACTGCCAAGCAGATCCCCTGGGACATGTTCTTCCTGTTGGCGGGCGGCTTCGCCATCGCGCAGACGCTGGATGCCACAGGCGCGAGCCGGGCCTTCGCTCACAGCCTGGCGCCCATGGTTGCCAACCTGTCGCCGATCTTGGCCCTGGGCCTCGTCGTCATCGCGGTCACTCTGTTGAGCGAGGTGGCGACGAACATCGCGATTGCCTCGCTGATGATCCCGGTGTTGCTGGCGACCGCGCGCAGCGCCGAGCTGGATCCGCGCGCGCTCATGTTGCCGGCAACCATCGCGTCGTCGTTCGGGTTTGCGCTGCCGATCGCCACGCCGCCCAACGCCGTAGTCTTCGCCACCGGCCGCGTGCCGATGCGCGACATGGTGCGCGCCGGTTTGGTGCTCGACCTCGTGTGCAGCGTGCTCCTGGTGTTGTTTTGCTTTGCCTGGGTGTTCCCGGTGCTCGGCATCACCTTCGGTCAAGTGCCCGCATGGTTCCGGTGACGCGGCGCGACTCGATGCTGGGGCTCGCCCTGCTGTTCGTGGGCGCGCTGTGCTTCCTCGGGATGTTCGCGCACGGCTACGTCGAGAACGGCGATGCCGAGATGAGCATGCACTCGGCGCGGGCTTGGTGGCTGCGCGGTGACCCCGGTCTGTTGCGCGCGGGGCCGGATACCACCCTCGCCGAGCGAACAATCGCCGATTGGATCCACACGCCTGGCGCTCCCGACTACGGCTTGGTCGGGCGCAATGGCAAAGCGTACGTGTGGTTCCCCATCGGTCATCAGGCGTTGCTGGTGCCCTGCATGGCGCTGGGCGATCTCTTTGCGCAGGCTTTCCCCGCGCCCCAGACACAGCTCGTCGCGATGAAGGGAGAAGTGTTCGGCGTGCTGTTCTGGAGTCGCTTCTTCGTCAGCCTGCTCCCGATCCTGTTTGCCGCCGGCACCGTCGTCGTCGTGTATCTGCTGGGGCGCACGCTCAGCTTGGCGGTACGCCCAGCGCTGCTCGTCACCGTCGTCGCCACGCTGTGCACCGCGTTCTGGCCGGGGAGCAGCGAGACGATGTCCGACGTGCCTGGCACGTTCTTCTTGTTGTGGGCGACCCTGTGTGTGTTTCGCTACCGCGAGAAGGTCATCGCCGGGGCCGGGGGCTGGCGTGAGCTCTGGCTCGGAGGGCTCGTTGCCGGCGTGGCGGTGTTGGTGCGCTACCCGCACGCGGTGCCCGTGCTCGTGCTGAGTGTGGCGGCGTTTGCGGTCGCCTGGCGGGCGCGGCGCAAGCGCGACCTGCTCGCTCTCGTGCTCGGGGGGTTGCCCGGCGCCGTCGCGTTGCTCGCCGCCAATCACCTGCGCTTTGGCAGCCTCTTCGAGACCGGCTACAGCGCCGGCGCGACCCCGGCGTGGTGGAGCTACCCGCCTTGGCTCGGCATCCCGTTGATCCTGCTGTCGCCCGGCAAAGGCATCCTGTGGTTCTCGCTGCCGCTGTGGCCCGCCCTCGCCCAACTGTTTCGTCGCGCGACGTGGCGCCCGGCGTGGCCGTGGTTCGTCACCTTGGGGTGCTTGGTCCTGCCGATCATCATCTCGGGCCACACCGCGGGCTGGGCTGGCGGGCAATGCTGGTCGGTGCGCTACGTCACGGCCGGCGTGGTGCTTGCCGTCACCGTGGGCTTGGCGCTCGGCCGACCCTGGGAACGGCGGCCCCGCACGTTCTTCCTGTGGTGCGCCTTGGCGTTCCTCGTCTCGTCAGGCGGCGTACTGACACCCTATCGTGGCGATCGCGAACTCGTGAGCTACGCCACTGCGGCGGCGCATCCCGAGGTGCCACGCGACATGCACGACACGCTGCCGGTGTTGTGGGACTTCGAGCCGCGCTTCAGTCCGCTGAAGAGCCACTGGATCTACGCCTGGCTCAGCGCCAGCGGTCGTCTGCAGCAAGGCGGGTCGGGCAACACGACGGAGCCCTTGTTCGGCGTACGCGTCGAGCCCGATCGACCGACGCTGCGCCCCTCGCAACCCGAGGACGTCGCCTTCCGGCACTGGTGGTGGCGCTACGGCGCGCTGTTCGGATGGCCACAGTGGCCAGCCGCCGTCGTCGCCGCGCTCGCCGTCGTGGCCTGTTGGCTCGCGGCTCGTGTGCTGAGCCGTCGCGCGGCAGACGCCTGACGCAGGGGGCATCGCAATCGGTGGTCGTACACAAGTTCACCACTGCGTTGTGCCGATAGCACGGGCGGAACCCCGCCCATGACGAGCCTCCTCCCTTTCCTTCTGGCGGCCTTGCCGCTCGCCCAAGACCCGGCGCCCCCCGTCGCCGCCCCCGCCCCCGGTAACGACCTCGTGATCCTGCGCTCGGGAGAAGAACTGCGCGGCACCGTGCTGGTCGACGCGCCGACGTATCTCGAGATTCGCGTGGGCAGCGACACGACCGTGGGCATCGAGCGCGCGCAGGTGCGCGAGGTGCGGCGTGGTGAGCCGGCGCCGGCCGCGTCACCGAGCACTCCACCGGCCACGGAACCGCCCGCGCCGGCACCGAGCCTGCTGGCCCTGCGCGATGAGTGGTTCGTGCTGCACGATGGCGAAGGGCGCAGCATCGGCACGCTGCACGCGACGCTGCGCACCGGCGATGATGGCGAGATCAAGCTCGCCGAGGAGTGGGAGTTCGTCACCGAGCGGGGCCGCACGCAAGTGACCCAGCTCGAAGGCCTGAGCGCGGACGGCGTGCCCTCGACCTGCTTCTACCACGAGCGGTCGCTGGTGGTCGGCGAGAGCGTGCCGCGCGACGAGCGCTTGGTGCGCGGCAGCTACGTCGATGGCCAGTTGAAGATCGTGCGCACCACGCTGCGCGGCACCGAGCAGGCTGAGTATTCGGTGGGCGGCCGGCTCGCGCTGCCGTTGTCGCTGCGCGAAACGCTTCGCCAACGACCCGGCAGCCTCGGCAGCACTGGTGTGCGCGTGGTCTACGACCCGAGTCGCGACGAGTTGCAGCAGCAGGGCTTCGTGTCCGGCGAGCGGCGACGCGTCGAGATCGAAGGCAAGACGATCGATGTGCGCGAGACCAGAATCGGCCAGGGCCAGAACGCCAGTGCCGAGTGGATCGACGGCAGCGGACGCGCGGTGCGGCGCGAAGTGAACGGACCGGCACTGGTCGCGGTGCGCGTGGGCAAGGACGTGGCGGCGGCGATGGTCGCCAACAAGGCCAAGGCCTACCCCGCCGCGGTCTTGCGCGAGGCCGAGGGCCGCTTCTCGCTGTGGCTGCCGAATCCGATCTGGCGCTTCGACAAGGAGCAGACTCCAGGCCAGGTGACGGCGCACGCCGCGCTGTGTGGCGCCAGCGTAAGCGCACTCGTGCTCGACCAACTGCCGACGACCGCGCACCTGAGCGGGGCTGGCGAGACCGTCGAGCGCTGGCTCGCCGTCGTCTGCCGCGACTTCAAGGTGGGCAAGCGCCACGCCGTCGAAGTGCGCGGCCAGTCGGCGCTCGAGATCACCGGTTCGTACCAAGGTCCGCTGGGCGAGCGCCGCGTGCGCTTCGAGGTCAGTGTGTTGGTGCTGCAGACGCCGGCCGACGAGTTCCTCGCCCTGTGCTTCACGGCACCCGCCAACGACTTCGACAACCTGCACGACGACTTCGACCGCATGCTGAGCAGCCTCGAAGTGCATCCCGCCGCGGTCGCCGCCCAGGCCCGGCCTGGCAAGCGCAAGATCGAGCCGCGCTGAAGCGCGCGGCCCAGACCAGCGTTGCGCTCGACTGCCGAGGGGCCGATCGTGGCCGCATGCTTCGAGTCGCACTCGGCGTCCTCTGTCTGTCCCTCTTCGCCTGCGCGGCCGCGCCGCGCCAAGTCATCGCGACCAAGAATGCCCCGGTCGCGATCGGCCCGTACAGCCAAGCCATCGTCGCCGGCGACTTGGTCTTCGTCGCGGGCCAGATCGGACTCGACCCTGGTCCGCGCACGCTGGTGCCCGGCGGCGTTGAGGCCGAGGCTCGCCAGGCGATGACCAACATCGGCGCCATTCTCGCCGCCGCCGACTGCAGCTTCGCCGACCTCGTGCAGGTCCAGGTCTTCCTCGCCGACATCCGCGACTACGACGCTTTCAACGCGGTGTACGCGACCTTCTTCGAAGGCATTGCGCCACCGGCGCGCGCCGCGCTGCAGGTCGCCGCGCTCCCGCGCGGCGCGCGGGTCGAAGTACTGGCGACGGCGCGGCGGCGGTGAGAGGCCGAGCGCGTTGAGCCGCGCGTCGATCATCGAAGCAGCGTCTCCGCGCGCCGCAACGCCGCCGCCTCCAGCACGTCGTCCACGAGCACCGCGTCGCGTTCAGCCAGGTCCGCGAGCGTGCGCGCCAAGCGCAGGAGGCGAACGCGGCCACGACCCGACAGGCGATACGTCGCCATCACGTGGTCGACGGCATCGAGCACCGCAGACGTTGCTCCGGCGACGCGGTGCAGCATCGACTGCGGCAGGCGGCCATTCGGCACGTAGGCGCCGTTGCCCTTGGGGTCGCGGTTGCGGGCGCGCTGGCGTTCGACGGCGGCGAGAACGCGCCCGCGCAGGACGGCAGTGGAGCCCTGGTCGTCAGGGCCCGCGCGCAGAATGGCGGCCGGTAGCGTCGGCACCGGTACCTGCACGTCGACCCGATCGAGCAGGGGCCCCGAGATGCGCGACAGGTAGCGGCGCTGGGTGACGATCGTGCACGTGCAGGCGCGCAGCGGATGACCGTGGTAGCCGCAGGGGCAGGGGTTCATGGCGGCGACGAGCACGAAGTCGGCCGGCATGGTGATGACCTGCTCGGCGCGGCCGATGGTGATGCGGCGGTCCTCGAGCGGCTGGCGCAGCCCTTCCAGTGCCTCGCGCCGGAACTCGGGCAGTTCATCGAGAAACAGCACGCCGTGCTGGGCCAGCGTCACTTCGCCAGGTCGCACATGTTTGCCACCGCCCAGGAGACTGGCGGTGCTGCTGCTGTGGTGCGGTGCGCGCAGCGGCCGGCTGCCGTCGAGGCGCGGGCTGTGATTGGACACGCTGTGGATCTTCAGCACCTCCAGCATCTCGTCGTCGTGCAACGGCGGCAGTAGGCCCGGCAGGCGCTGCACGAGCGCGCTCTTGCCCGAGCCCGGCGGCCCCACGAACAGCACGTTATGCCGACCAGCGGCCGCCACCGCGAGCGCTCGCTTCGGTGTCTCATGCCCACGGATGTCGGCCATGTCGCTGCACGGGGCTTGGTCCTCGTGTGTGAGCGTTGCCGTCGCCGGCGCCAGAGCAAGCTCGCCGCGCAGCCACAGCACGGCTTCGCGCAGGCTTGCCACGCCGAAGGCCTCGACTCCCGGTACGCGTGCCGCGTAGCGCGCGTCGCGCGGGTGCATGAGAAGCGTGCGCCAGTCGGCCGCGCGCGCCGCGATCGCCATCGACACCGCGCCCGGGGCGCCGATCACGCGCCCGCGCAGCGACACTTCGCCGTACGCCGCTAGCCCCTTGCAGCGTTCGAGCGGGAACATGCCGGCTGCGCCCGCAAGCGCGAGCGCCAAGGGAAGGTCGAAGCCGGTGCCGTCCTTGGGCAAGCCGGCGGGTACGAAGTTGATGATGGGGATGCCCCGTGGCGAAGGCAGGCCCTCGGCGACGAACGCGTCGAGCACGCGGTGGTAAGCCTCACGTACGGCCGGACCGACGAGGCCCAAGAGCCGCGGTGTCCCGCCCTCGCCGCGTAGCTTCACTTCGATGGTGACGGGAATCGCGTCGACGCCGAGCAACGTTCCGGAGCCGACGCAGACAGGATGTTCGTTCATGGCAGGTTCCTGCACGCGCACTGCTCCGTGAGACTGAGAGAGGACTGAGAGAAACGGACCGAGCCGGCCGGCTGCGCAGGAGTCCTCTGTGCCCGACACGATGTTTCGCGCGGACCGACCGGCTCGATCTCTGCCTCCCTGTGACCCGCAGTCGCGATTTGGTTACAGGTGATCTGCGAAATCCCGTGGCTCGGCATCAGGCAGTTGCGACCCGACCCGCATGGGGATCGCGCCGCTACCCGCGCGCGCCGACGCGCTGACCCATCAGTGCCGCTCGGAGCGACATGCGGCGATGTGGCGTCGCAGCGCGCCGAGTCCGGCGCGCGACGTCGGGTGCAGCTCGGCGATGCGGTGGACGTTGGCGTGCGTCGTGGCGCGCAACAGTTCGCGCCCATACACCACGATGTCGACGCGCGGATCGACCGCCCAGATGGTGCGCGACACGGCGTCGGCGACGTGTGGGCTGGTGTCCGGCGCGATCACCAGCACATCCAGGCCGCCGCGCCGCAGGATCCGGGTGCGCGCCGCGTCGATGTCGAGCGCCGAGCAGCCCACGGCACCGGCGTGATGCGCCGCGCGCAGGAGCGCGGCGAGGGTGCCGCGATGGACTCCCAGCGCGAGGACTTCAGGGCGGGCGAGCGTCGACGGCACTGCACCTAGATCGGATGGCGGGCCAGGAACGGTCAAGCCGGCGCGGCGCGCGCGCCGATTCACCGCATGCCATGGTCCGGATCTTTGTCACGCTTCTCGCTGCGCTGCCTGTCGCCGCCCAGTCCACGTTGGTGCTGCCGCCCTCGCACGCGACGCGCGAGGGCACGTCGTTTACCAACGTGCCGTTCGGGCGCAGCACGCCGACGCGGTGTCAGCTCGCTTACGACGGCGCGCTGTTGCCGCGCGCTGGCAACATCGAGAGCCTGGCGCTGCGCATCGACGGCGGACAGACGGTGGCCGGCAAGCAGGTGGAACTCATGGTGCGGGCGTCGACCGGGCCAACTTCGGTGCTCGCGCTGCAGGCCACGTTTGCGCTCAACGTCGGCGCCGACGTGCGCGACGTGTTCGCGCGGCGGCTGTTCGATCTGCCGGCGCTGACCAGCGCGCAGACGCCGAACCCGTTCCACCTGCAGATCCCGTTCGACGCACCGTTGCCCTACGACCCGCGCAACGGCGCCGTGCTGTTCGATCTGACGGTGTTCGACCAACCGCCGGGGGTCTACCCGCTCGACCTCACCTACGTGTGCGACAGCCCGGTGCAGCGCTACGGCCCGGCGGGCTGCGGTCCCCAAGGCGGACCGGCGCTGCAAGTCACCGCGGCGACGACGCAGGTGATGTGGGGGCAGCCGCTCGACCTGCAGGTCACGGCGGCGCGTCCTGCCAGCATCGCCGGCGTGTTCCTCGGCGTCATCGAGCAAGGCCCCTGGGCGGGCATTACCTTGCCGTACGATCTCACGCTGGTCGGCGCGCCCACCTGTCACCTGTCGATCGATATGTCGTTCTCCGCGTTCGCGTCGGCCAACGCGCTCGGCACGGCGACGTTTCCCCTCACCATCCCGGGACGCCCCGAGCTGGTGGGCGCCGCGATCCGCTTCCAGGGCTTCGATATCGACCCGGCGGCGAATGCGCTCGGCATCACCACGAGCCAGCCGGCCAAGGTCGCGGTGTGTGGTTGGGAACGCGTGGGGCGCGTGTGGGCGTCGGGTGCGAACGCGACGATTGGCGCGCGCGAAGTCGGCCTCGCGCCGCCGGTCACCCTGACGCTCCGGTAGGCGCTCGGCCGCCTGTGTGCCGCGCGCGCCGGCGGCCCAGGCACTCGGCTGGACTCAGGGTGGTCTCATTGTGGGCGGCGCACCTTGCGAGTGCCGCAGCGCGACGCTGGGCGCGCGCACCGGCGGGGGGAGGAACTCGGGGTCTGGCGCCGTTGACAACGGCGCTTTT
This sequence comes from Planctomycetota bacterium, assembly GCA_031423015.1. Taxonomy (GTDB): domain Bacteria; phylum Planctomycetota; class UBA1135; order UBA1135; family UBA2386; genus DATGPD01. The sequence continues at coordinate 96,178 of JANPER010000183.1, forward strand.
GTGCCATGTGCTTGGTGAATGAACGCGGGTCTTTCTGCGCCGCACCAGAACAATGCGGCACTCGTCGGGGCCGCGTGTCCGCAGGGTCGCGGCGGTTGAACCAACCGACCGCTGTGATAAGCTCCCGCGACGCTCGGGTTACGCCTCGGGCAGTCTCGTCTCGATGACTGCACTGTGAACGTTCCGTGCGCCTACGTTCCATTGTGGAACGTGTCACCTCACTGCCTCTTCGGAGACTTCCTTTCAACATGCGTCACTTCTCGATCTCACGTAACGCAGTCTTCAGCGCTATTCTGGCGTCGGCTGCGATCGCCCAACAGGCCGACATCGCCCCGGCTGGCACTGGTCCAGTCACCAAGCTCCCGCCCGCGCCACAGACGCCGGCTGGCATCGGTGTGCTCTACAACAACGGCCCGTTCGTGACGGCCCCGGGCCTCAGCGTGGTGCAGACCCTCACGCCGGTGTTCCACACCGTCCTCGGTTTCGCCAGCACCAGCGCCTTCACCCTGGCAGATGAGTTCACGGTTACCGATCCGGTCGGCTGGCGCATCGACACAGCCGAGGTTTTCGCCTATCAGACCGGCTCCACGACTACCTCGACCTTCAACGGCATCCGGATGCAGATCTGGAATGGCGATCCGAGCCTCCCGACCAGCAGTGTCATCTGGGGTGACTTGGTCAACAACCGCCTCGCCAGCACTTCGTGGACTGGCAATTACCGCGTCGTCGAGACCGCGCAGACCGGGACCACCCGCCCGGTCATGTCGATCGTCGGCAACGTCGGCAAGATTCTCGGCCCCGGTACGTACTGGCTCGAGTACAGCCTGAGCGGCACTTCGGCTTCGGGTCCCTTTGCGCCGCCGATCACGATCCCCGGCCAACTGGTCACCGGCAACGCGCTACAGCGTGTTTTGTCGACGAACACCTGGGCGCCGATTACGAGCGGCCTCGCCCCCAATCCCATTTCTGCGCAGGGCATGCCGTTCGTTCTTGTGGGCGACACCGCGGTGCCGCCGTGCTACGAGACCAACCTCGGCACGTCGCTGGCCCTCCAAGACGATCAAACGGTGATTCGCCCTCTCGGCTTCACGTTCAACTTCAGCGGCGGCAGCACCACCAGCATCGGCATCTGCTCGAACGGCTTCATCTGGCTGGACGGGGCCCAACTAAACAGCGACTTCTCCAACTCGGTGGCGGAGTTCCGCGGCTCCGTTCAAGCCACGCCACGTTTGGCGCCGTGCTGGCGTGACTTCGATCCGACCGCTCCCGGTTCGGATGACGTCTACCTCAACACGTTCCCCAACCGCGTCGTCATCACCTGGCATCGGGTTACGCGCTTCCTCGGCACGCAGCCGATGACCGTCCAGTGCCAGATCCTGTCGGATGGCTCGTTCTACTACTACTACGCCGGTGACATCGACTCGACCGGCGGCACTGCGGCCGAGGGTCGTAGCCTCATCGGTGTCAAGGCGATCGCCGGCCTCAACGTCCCGGATCCGCTCAACACCGACTACACGGCGGCGTTGCCGCTGAGCACCACGGTGCCGACGAACTACGAGTTCTTCGGTGACTCGGTGAACTTCGACCTGCGCAACCGCTGCATCCGGTTCGCTCCGAACGTCGGCGGCGGCTACGCCATCTCGTTCCGCAATGACTGCGGCGCGTCGTCGTCGAGCTACGGCATCGGCTGTCCGGCCGGCACGCCGCTGACGTTGGTGGCCAGCGCGCCGCCGCGCCTCGGCACGACGTTCAACCTCGACGTCACCAACGTCGCCATCGGCGCGGACATGGGGGCCCTGTTGTTCGGTGTCAGCACCGCCAACATTCCGCTGACGGCCGCCGGCTTCCCCGGCTGTTCCGTGTACACGACGATGGACTTGGTCCTGTCGCTGCCGCTCACACCCCCGACGGCCACCCTTGCGGCGTCGGTGCCGTTGACGCCGGCCCTGATTGGCGTGGTTCTGAACGCGCAAGCGGCCGCGGTGAAGAACAGTGCGGTCACCTCGACGCACGTCTCGAACGGTCTGACCTTGGTGTTAGGCAAGAACTGAGCTGATCGCCGCCACTGGCCTGCGCGGTGGCGCGAGAGAAATCACCGGCGGCGTCGCGCGAGCGACGCCGCCTGCATGTACGCGCTCCTCGAGCCGCAGATTGGGCGCGCCCCGCGAGGATTCGCAACGCTTGCAGCACAAAAGGACCGTAGACATACTCCGGCCATGTGTGCTCGGTTGTTTGTCGGGTCTTGTTCGATGTTTGTGGGTTTCGTGAGTTGGTCCGGCATTGCGGCGCAGTCGGTGGCGCACATCCCACCCGTGCAGTGTGCGTTCGATCTACTGCACACGCCGCGACCAGATCGGGCACCGCCGCCGCGGCGCGCGGGCCGATGTCATCGTGCGGTGAGTGACCACGCCGCGGCAGGCATGTCGAGCGAAGTCCCGGGCGTAGAACGGAACGCGATCGGGGAGCGGAGTCGAAGCACAACGACTCACGGCGCCGTCGGCAGCAGCAGTTCGAAGCTGACGCCGCCGCCTTGCCGCCGGCGTGCGCGCGCGATGCCGCCCTGCGCGACCACCGTCTGCTGCACGGCGAACAACGACAAGCCGTGGCTGGTGCCGCGCAGCAGGCGGCTCAGGTAGTACGGCTCGAAGGTGCGCGGCAGCTGCCAATCGGCCAGGCGCGTCGCGGCGATGTCCAGGCGAACGATGGTGTCGCCGAAGACGGGCTCCACGCTGTAGGTCGGCGCGGTCCCTTCGCTCGCGAGGTCGCGGCCGACCGCGCTCAGGTTGCGTAACGCGGTGCGCAAGAGGTCGCGGTCGCCCAGCACCAGGGTCGGGGCAAACGCAGTGCCGGGCAGCATCTCGCGCAACAAGGCCCCGACATCGACGGGCAGCAGCGCGCCGTTCACCTGGCCGCTGCGCAGCAGCGCGCGCGCGCGCTCGAGGGTGCCTTGGATCCGACGCAACGACCGACTGGCGGCCTTCACCTTCGTCAGCCTCGCCTCGTCGCTGGCCAGTTCGCTCTCGAGCAGGCGAAGCTGCCCGAGTGCGCCCAGCAGGGGGTTGTTCACTTCGTCGGCGATGCCGCGCATCAGGCTGAGCATGGCGCTCGAGTCGCTGGCCGGTTCGGCGCGCAGGGCCGAGGCCAGGGCGTCGGCGACCGCCGCGGTGTTGCTGGGCAGCACGAGCAGCGCGGCGCCGAGCCGACGCGCCATGCGCTGGGCGGCCTCCTCCTGGGTCTTGGGCGTCGCCAACACCAGGCCGGCACCGGGGAGCAGTGCGCTCATGAGGCGCAGCGTGCCGGCTAGCTCTTCGCTCGGCGCGTCGACGGCGACGATCAGCAGGTGCGGGCGCAGGCGCCGCAACGCGTCGCCGTCGGCGATGAGATCATGAAACGTGGTGACGCGAGCCTCCGGCTGGGCAGCGCGCAGGGCGGTGCACAGGTCGGCAACTGGTGTTGTGCAATGCCACACCAGGGCGATGCGAACGTCGGCAAGCATGAGGCGCAGGCACAGCCTAGCAGGGAGCGAGCGCTGGGCTGCGCGGCCAACGGTGATCGGGTTTGGCCGGCTGGCGGGCGTCTGCGGAGGTCAGGTGCACGCGCGAGCACCGAGCGTCCGATAACAGCGGCAGTGAACGACGATGTTCCAATCGACCCGGCCCGCCTACCGGCTGGCGGCAGCGCGGCGTCTGGCCCGCGCAAGCTGCGCGTGGTGTCCTTTCAGGCTGCCGCCGCCCTCCCGGGTAGCGAACCCGTCCTGCGGCTGGTGCGCGAGTACAAGGGCCCGACCGTTAGCGCGCTCTTGCGCGCGTCGCCGGCTACGGTGAGTCGGTTGCCCGGCCGCGTGTGCAATGTGCTCGAAGCGATCGTGCGCGGCGACCTCGAGGGTGCCGAGCGTCGACTCGACGCCGCCCTCAACGTGCTGCCCGGTCCTGGCTCAGCACCTCGCTCCACGCTCCGTATCCTGGGACCGTGGTTGCTGGTGATGTGGGTCGTCGCGGCGATCGCCACCGCGATCTTGCTGGTGCCTTGATGCGGTTTCCTGCCAACCTGCGGTTGGCTGCGCAGCGTCGGTCCTCTATGACTCGGGACGTTGACCGCGTCGTTGCGCGGTGGCTCACAAGCATGGTGCAGACTCGAGTTCTCTTGTCGTGGTGCGACCCTGACGGGCGATGGTGACCGCGCCCTTGGCAAGTGAGTCTGCCCCCGGGCGTCTTGTGCCGGAGGTGTCCGTGGTCGTGCCGCTGTACAACGAGGCGGAGAACCTGCCCGCGCTGCACGACGCGCTCACCTGGGGCATGCGCAGCACCGGGCGTTCGTACGAGTTGGTGTTGGTCGACGACGGCAGTCGCGACGGCACGGCAAACCTGTTGCGCGAGTTGGCTCGCTCCGACCCGCATCTGCGCGCCGTGCTGTTCGTGCGCAACCAGGGGCAGACCGCCGCGATGGCCGCCGGCTTCGCGCACGCGCGCGGCGATTTGGTGGTCACCATGGACGGCGACTTGCAGAACGACCCCGCGGACATCGGTCGCTTGCTGACCGAGTTGGAGAAGGGCTACGACATCGTGTGCGGCTGGCGGCGCAACCGGAAGGATCGCTTTGCCACGCGCTTGCTCCCGAGCAAGGTCGCCAACAAGATCATCTCGTGGGTCACCGGCGTGGCGATCCACGACACCGGGTGTTCGTTGAAGGCGTACCGCAGCTGGGTGCCGCGCAGCCTGGAGCTGTATTCCGACATGCACCGCTTCATCGCCGCCCTGGCGGCGGGGGTGGGGGCGCGCGTGAGCGAGATCCCGGTGCGGCATCATCCGCGCTTGCGCGGCAAGTCGAAGTACGGCCTCGGCCGTATCTTTCGCGTGGTCGCCGACTTGATCGTCATCAAGATGCTGATCCAGTTCGCGGCGCACCCGATTCGCTGGTTCGGCCTGCTGTCCCTGCCGCTCTTCGTGGTCAGCCCGGCGCTGTTCGCCATCGGCGCCATCAAGTTCCACGCCGAGGGCCCCCCCTCGTTCACCGGCTTCGACTCGTCGCTGACCATGGCGGCGGCGTTGACCGCGCTGATCGCCCTCAACGTCGTGGTGCTCGGCTTCTTGGCCGAACTGCAATTGAAGGTGTCTGGCTTCTTTCGCCGCCGCATTGCGATCAGCGTCAAGGAGGCCCGGTGACCGAGGTGCACGTCTCGGTCGTGATCCCGGTCACCAGTCCGGAGATCGACGTCGGCAAGTTGGTACACGCGTTCAGCGCGCCGCTGCGGCAAGCCGGCTACGCCTACGAGTTCGTGTTCGTGCTCGATTCAGTGACGGGCCGACCCGAGCACGAGCTGCACGCGTTGCAGAGTCAGTTCCCCGTCACCATCGTGCGCTTGCAAGGCGGTGGACTCGGCGAGTCGATCGCGCTGTCGGCCGGCGTCGATCGCGCCAAGGGCAGCTTCATCATCAATGCGCCGCCCTACTTGCAGAGTGAGCCGGAGGACATTCTCAAGGTGATGTCGGCACTGGAGAGCGGCGCCGACTTCGTGGCGACGTGGCGGCACCCGCGCGTCGACCCGTGGTTCAACCGCCTGCAGTCGCGCTTGTTCAACTGGGTGCTGCGCGGCTTGATGGGCATCAAGTTCCACGACCTCAACAGCAGCCTGCGTGGTATGCGACGCCAAGTGCTGGAAGACGTCGCGGTGTACGGCGAGCTGTATCGCTTCCTGCCGGTGTTGGCGTTGCGCCAGGGCTTCCGCGTCGTCGAGGTCACCATCCGTCACCGCGAAGAGCGTGGGCGGCGTGGCTTCTTCGGCTTCGGCGTCTACCTGCGTCGGCTGCTCGACATCCTGGCGATCACGTTCCTCACCCGCTTCACGCAGAAGCCGCTGCGCTTCTTCGGCACGGTGGGGATCTTGCTGATGCTGGTCGGGCTCGCGCTCAGCATCGACCCGCTCTACCACCGCTTCATCCCGGACGCGAAAGAGAGTTTGACGCAACGGCCGATCATCGTCTTGGCGGCGGTGCTCTTTGCCTTCGGCATTCAACTGATCGGCTTCGGGCTGGTCGGCGAGATCATCATCTTTACCCAGGCGCGCAACCTACGCGACTTCAAGATCGATGCGGTGATCGAACACGATCCCTCGGTGGCCATCGTGGCGCCGCTCGAGCCCAACGCCGATCTGCGCGTGCGCGAGGTGGTGCCCGGCGAAGACGCGCGCTTCGACGCCTGGGTGCGCGCGCGCAAGGGCGGGACGTTCTTCCACCAGAGCGGGTGGCGCAAGGTGGTCGAGGACGTGTTTCGCCACGAGGCGCACTACCTGGTGGCCGAGCGTGGCCGGCAGTGGGAAGGCGTGCTGCCGATGTTCTTCACCAAGGGGCCGTTCCTGGGCAGCAACCTGGTGAGCATTCCGTACGCGGTCTACGGTGGCTTGATCGCCGACAACAAAGAGGCGGCTGTCGCGCTGCGCCAGCAAGCCGAGCGCTTGGGACGACGGCTCGGCGCCGGCTACCTGGAGCTGCGACACGAGCACCGCCAGTTCGAAGACTTGCCGACCTCGGACCTGTACGTGACCTTCCGCAAGGAAATCGTTGGCACCGGCGACGACCTCTTGGCCGCCATCCCCAAGAAAGCCCGCGCCGAGGTGCGCCGCGCGCGCGACAAGAACGGCCTGCAGTTCTTCGAGTCGCGCGACCTCGACGAGTTCTACGCGTTGTTCCAAGTGAACAAGCGCCGGCTCGGTTCACCGCCGCTGCCCAAGCGTTGGTTCTCGGCGCTGCTCGACGAGTTTGGCCGCGACGTGGTGATTCATGTCGTGCGGCTGCCCGACGGCAAGGCGATCTCGGGCGTGATGAGCTTCCGCATGGGAGACACGCTGTTCGCCTACTACTCGGGCGCGCTCCACGAGCACTACGGCACCGGCGTCAACGACTTCACCTACTTCAAGATCATGGAGTGGTGCGCGGACAACGGGGTGCGCGTGTTCGACTTCGGCCGCAGTCGAAAGGACACCGGGCCCGCGAACTTCAAGAAGAACATGGGCTTTGCGGCGCAGCCGTTGCACTACGAGTACTTGCTGCTCGGCGACAAGGCGAGCTTGCCCGTCTTTCACCCTGGCAATCCGAAGTTGAGCTTGCCGCGCCGGGTGTGGTCGGCGCTGCCCGGATTCGTGACGACGCGGCTTGGTGGTCGTCTGTCGAAATACCTACCGTGAGAGTAGGCCAGCGGGACCGCCCTTGATGCACCGGCCCTATTCGGGTTCGCCGGCGGCGTTGAGCACGTATGCCCGGAGTCGAGGTGATACGAACATGCCGAGAGCGCTCATCCGATCGAGGACCGCGGCGATGTTTCGCAGCAGCCCACGACGCTTCGCGACAAGCAGTACGCCGAGCGTCCCGACCACGACCAGACCGCGGGCGACTGCCACTTGCCGAGCATCAGCGTCGTCCACGACAGCGTGGCGTGGAGCCGCTCTGCAAGCGGGATGGCGGCTGCCTCGCCGCGGTCCAGCACCAAGGCCAATGTCGGGTCGGGGGTGACGTCCTCGATCCGCAGCCACCCCACCGCCAAGACCTCGGCGGCACCGACAAGTCCTGCCCCCGCCACCGTAACCTCGTCCCATACCACGCGCGGCACCACGACTTCGTCGTACAGCGCCGGGAGCAGTGTCAGCTGCCCAGCTCCCGCGAGGTAGATGAGCGGCCCGGCGTCCGGGACGACGATCACTGGCGGCTCAGCGCGTCGATCTCCCTCTGGAAGTCTTCGACCGAGTAGTCGATCACAGGCACGCCGTGATCACCGAGGAGCTTCATGAACGCGGCACGAGGCATGGCGGCAAGCTCCGCGCCCTTGCCAACACCGATCTTGTGGCGGCGCACCTGCTCGATGAGCCAGAGAATGCGCAACTCGTTCCCCAGCGCGGCCGGATCCGGCACATCACTCTGCGCCGTCCACGGAAGTTCCACGGCAACGGCGATCTTGCGGGCGGCGGACATGAGCGGATGGTAAGGGCAAGAGTGGGCTCCGGGCTAGGGGGCCCCGTGGGTCGCAACCAACCGATTGCGCCGGCGTCGTTCACAGCCAACGTCGCGCAAGGCGAGTTCACTGCCCGCAAGGCTGGCTGGGACGGGTGCTGATCGCCAGTCCCTGAGTGGACGCATCGCTGATCAGCACGGTGCCGGTGTTCGTCAGCTGCATGGATGTCGGGACTTGCGAGCCGATTGCCCCACGTGCCCGTCTCATATGCGTGCACCACGCGTCCCTCCAGGTACGCGCGCAGGTCACTTGCCAACGAACGTCGGCCACATCGCGCTGGCGCATCGTCCCGCCTTCGGAGTGAATGCACCCCATGCATGTCCCGCCCGCATTGCCGTTCATTGCGCTGTTCTGCTCGTGGGCGTTGACGGCGCAGCAGCCGCCGGCGACGGACGCGACGCACTTCCCGCCAGCCGGCGCGTGGGAGCATCGCGCACCCGAAGCAGTCGGCATGGATCCGACGAAGCTCGCCGCGGCGATCGCGTTCGCGCAAAGCAACCCGACCGAATGGCCGGCGGACTTCTCGACGCAAGAGCAACAGTTCGGCGCGCTGCTCGGGCCGATCCCGAAGACGCGCGCGGCGACCAACGGTGTGATCGTGCGTCACGGCTATGTGGTCGGTGAGTTCGGCGACACCGCCGCGGTGGATCCGACCTACTCGGTGGCGAAGAGCCTGCTGGCAACGGTGGCCGGCGTGGCGGTGCGCGAGCGCGCGATCGTCGACCTCGATGAGCCGGTGGAGCGGCGTGTGCACGACGGCGGCTACGACAGCGCGCACAACGCTGCGGTCACCTGGCGCCACCACCTGCAGCAGGAGTCGGAGTGGGACGGCGAGATGTGGGGCAAGCGCAGCGACTTCGTGGGTGCGCAGGCCTTCGGGCAGGGCGAACGCAAGCCGCGCGCGCTCGAGGCGCCGGGCAGCCGCTACGAGTACAACGACGTCCGTATCAATCGCTTCGCGTTGTCGCTGCTGCGAGTCCTCGGCAAGCCAGTGCCAGAGGTGTTTCGCGACGAAGTGATGACGAAGATCGGAGCATCGTCGACGTGGCGCTGGATCCCGTACGACAACGCGTTCGTCGAGGAGGGCGGCGTGCGCATGCCATCGGTCAGCGGTGGCACGCGCTGGGGTGGCGGCGTGTGGATCGCGACCACCGACCTGGCGCGCCTCGGCACCTTGTGGCTGCGCGACGGTCGCTGGGGCGAACAGCAGTTGCTGCCGAGAGAGTACGTCGTCACGGCGTTGCAGCGGAGCGTGCACGGTCCCGACTACGGCTTGTTGTGGTGGCTCAACACCGCGGGAAAGAACTGGCCCGGGCTGCCGAGGAACGCCTTCGGCGCGCGCGGCGCCGGCAGCAACACGGTGTTCGTGTCGCCGGACCACGATCTGGTGATCGTGTGGCGCTGGCACGGCACGAAGAACAATGCCGACGCCAAGTTCTTCGCCAAGGTGATCGACGCCATCACCGCGCCGATGACACCACCGCTGCAGGCGCCCGTGGTTCTGCTGCGCACGACGACCGGCACGACGCTGGAGGGCCAACTGGCGCCGGCGACCCTGACCTTCGAGAGCGGTGGCGTCAATCGACAGGTGGCGGTGCGCGAGGTCCTGTCGTTGCACTCGGCGTCACCGGAGTCGCCACAGGAACTGGAGCGCATCACCAGCGGACTCGCCACACTCGGCGGCGCCGACCGCAAGGCCGCCGAAGCCGCTGCCGAGGAACTGGCGGATATCGGACTGCCGGTGCTCACGCCGCTGCTGCGCAGCTTCGTCGACACCGACGCCCACGAGCCGGACCTGCGTTATCGCTTGTTCGCGCGCATCGTGCCCGGCCACGCCGACGTCGCCGATCGCACGCTCGACATGCTGCGGCTCGAGAGCGGCGAGGTGTTGCGCGGCCGGTGGGCATCGGTCGATCTGCACGTCGCAGCCGTGGGCGGTGCGCCGGTCACCATCCCGGCCGCCGCCGTGCGCCGGCTTGCGGTGCGTCGAGCGCGCGTCGAGCGGGTGTTCGAGCTGCACGCGCTGCACGACTGCACCTACGTCAACTTCTTGGACACCGGCGTGGCGGTGACGCCGAGCACGCGTTTGCGCGCCGACGCCGCGGGCTTCGCGCGGCTGTCGTTCGACGAGGACGGCTGGGCAAGCGATCCGGATGGCATCAAGGAGGCGCTGCCCGGCAAGCGCAAGCTGCAGGAAGGCTTCCGCTGGGGCGCCGTGCTCGGCCGCGTTGGCACAGGCGGCGAGCGCTGGTTCGCCGGGGCGCACGTCGACAGGGCTGACCTTGCCCGCGGCCGCCTCTACTTCGTGGTCAACGACAACGAGCACTGGCAGAACAACATCGGCAGCTATCGCGTGCGGTGCGCGGCGACCGACGCCTACGACCTCGGCGAGTCGCGGTAGTGCGCGCCGCGCATCGACGTGCGGCGACTTGGGCCAGCGGCAATCAGGCGGAGCTGCTGCTGCTTTGAAGTCTGGAGGTGCCAGGGCTAGCCAAACATCGTCAACCACTCCTGCTCGGTCTTCGGCTTGAAGACCGCGTTCTGCTTGCGGGTCTGCGCCATCGTCGCCGACGGCTCCGGCGCGTAGAGATGGCCAGGGAACAGGATGGCGTCGTCGGGCACCTTCGCCAAACGCTGCGTGAGGCTCTGGTAGAGCTGGGCCGGATCGCCGCCCGGCAGGTCGGTGCGGCCGCAGCCCTGCAAGAACAGCGTGTCGCCGGCGACCAGGCGGTTCTCGACGAGGAAGCACTGACTGCCCGGCGTGTGGCCTGGCGTGTGGATGAGGCAGATCTCGATGTCACCCACGCGCACGATGTCGCCGCTGTCGTGCACGGCGAGGTCGCCGTCGGAGCAGCCGCTCATGCGCTTCACCCACGGCACCTCGTCGCGTTGCACGTGCACCTTGACCTTGCAGCAGGTGAGCAGTTCGCGCACGCCCTCGATGCCGTGGCCGTACATGTCGCCGCCGATGTGGTCGGGGTGGTAGTGCGTGGCGAGCGCGCCGGTGATCGTCATGTCGTCCTTGCGGGCGATGTCCAAAAGCTCGGACACCGCGTAGGCCGGATCCACGAGCACGGCCTCGCGGCGCACGCGGTCGCCGATGAGGTAGACGAAGTTGACCATCTGGCGCGCCACCTGATCGTTGCGAGCGAAGTCGCGGCCGGCGAGGAGTTGCTTGAAGTAGAGGCGGTCGTGCATCAGTGGGGATTCGAGCTGATTCGAGCGGGAGGAGCGGCCCAACATACGCGCTCGCATGCCGACTCGACGCGCCTACACTCGCGCGCGTGCTGTTCGTCACCCTCTGCGTCAGCGTGTGTTCGATCCTGCTGCTCGCCTGGATCGTGCTCGAAGTCGCGCCACGCGCCGGCCAGGCGCTGGTCGACCGCGTGTGCGGCGCGTGCTTCGCGGCGCTCGCGGTGACGTCGGTCGTGGTCTTTGCCCACCTGGTGACGTCGCCGGCCTCGAGCCGCGGACCGATCCCGTTCTTCGTGTTCTTCGGCGCGCCGATCGGTCTCTACTTGGCCTGGCTGAGTTTCCGCCTGGCCGGGGGGCGCGCCAAGGGCTGAGCGCTAGTTGCCGTTCGGCGCGGCCGGGGGCAGCTCGGGCACGTTGTCGGCGAGGGTCACGACCAGATCGCACAGGCACATCTTGACGGCTTCGTCGAGGGTGGGCGAGTTGGCCTTGTTGTTCTCGGTACCCAAGAAGCCGACGTTGACGTCGAACGACTTGGCTGCCGAACTCTGCTTGCCCTTCACTTCACCGTTCCACACCGCGCGGCCGTCCTTCAGCGACGTCACCTTCACCGCCATGGTCACCACGGCGATCGACTCGCTGTTCTGCCAGCCGACGAACGGCACGTTCCACTTCTGGCCAGACGACGACTGCTCGTTGCACTCGATCACGGTGCACGTCACCGAGTAGTGCGGGGTGAGCGCCCACTGCTTCTCGGTGGTCTTCTCGATGAGGCTTTCTTGTTGCAGGCGCTTGAGGTCACGCATCTCGTCGAAGCTCACCACGCGGAAGCGCTTGGTGCTGTTGAGCGCCATCTCGATGCGGCGCTCGAGAGCCTTCTCGGTGGGCGGCGCGGTGGTGGCGTCGGCGCCGCGGAACAGGCCGCGCAGCCCCGAGTTGGCGCCGCCGCCGACGCTGTCGTCGACGCGGATCATCAACACCGGCTGTCGGTCGTCGGGCAGCGGCGCGACCGCGCTGGCGCGCTGGACCAGCTCGGCCTGCTTGGGGTCGAGCTGCTTGGGGGCGTTGCACGCCGTAGCGGCGAGAAGAAGAAGGCAGATGGCGTGAGAAACTTGCATGCGTCGGTTCGTTGGGTAGTTCGACCGGGGTAGCGCACGAACTCTAGCCGCGTCACACGGGTTTTTCGCCGCCGCGGGCCAACGGGGCTCAGCGCACCGTGCGCGCGACGCGAAAGCCGATATCGACCGCGCGACCGCGCGCCGCGTGCCGACGGGACGAGCGTGCGTCCAAAGATGAGGCACACCAACTGCCGCCGCGCGCCACCGCCGAGTCGCTGCTGCCGGTGGGGAACGGATCGTCGACGCCGTCTTGACGATCGACGTAGGCGGCGCGCAGGTAGGGGTCGGCGCACCACTCCCGCACGTTGCCGGCCATGTCGAAGAAGCCCCAAGGGTTGGCGGCGAAGTGCCCAACGGGCGCGGTTTGCAAGAAGCCATCCTCGATCGGCCACGGGTTCGCTGGCAGTGGGCCGTCGGCGGGCATCTTGGAAGCTTCCTTGCTGGCGTCGCCGAACACGTTTTCTTTGCCCTCGGCGTCGAGCGGCGTGCTGCCGAACCACCACGACGTGATGGTGGCGGCGCGACACGCGAGTTCCCACTGCGCCTCGGTGGGCAGGCGGAAGCCATACTTGCTGCAAAACGCGGCGGCCTCACCCTGGCTGATGTAGACGACGGGATGATCGTCGCCCCAGGCGGCCTCGGTCTTGAGGCGGCCCCGCTTGCGCGGGTCGACCAGACCCTCACCCGCGGCGCCGCCCTCGGCGACATAGCGGCGCCACTGCGCCACGGTCACTTCGGTGACGCCCAGGTAGTAGGGGTGCGTGTTGGTCACCGCGTGCTGCGGCGTCTCTTCGATGCGAGCCTCGCGGTCGGTCTTCGGCGAGCCCATCGCGAAGGTGTTTGGCTCCACCAGGATCAGCTCGATGCCGGTCTTCGTGTCGCGGATGCGACGCGGCAGCGTCGAGAGCGGGCCGGGGGTGGCGTCGACGACTTCGATTTGCCAGTCGCTCGGCAGCGTCGTCGTCGAGGCCCTGATCCCAGCTTCGGCTTTCGTCTTCCCCTCGACGACGTTCTGGGCGTCGCCCTCGGCCTTGGTCTTCGCGTTGGTTTGGGCTGCCGTCGCCTGCGCCGTGCCTTCTGTGCCGGTGCCGGTGGGGGGGATCACCGTCTCGGTTGCCTTGCTCTCGCCGCTTGTCGTCGTTTCCGGTTTGCCGACGATGGCCTTGTCGACGCTCTTGTCGTCAGTCTTCTCGGTGACCTTCTCCGTGACCTTCTCCGTGGCGGCAGCCGCCAGTTTGGTCTCGCCCGAAGTCGGGATCGGCTTACCGGCGTCGATCTGGCCATCGGCCGCCTTGCTCGCTTCAACGAGCTTGGCCTCGCCGCTCGTCAACTGCGCGGTTGCGCCACCGACCACCATTTCACTCTTGGCGACATCACGCCGGCTGCTGTCCCCGCTGCCGGCGCGTTGCTTCTGCCACCAGTCCCAACCGAACACGCCGCCGGCGGCGACGATCGCCGTCACCACGAGCAGCGCGACCGCGCCGATCCCCGACCGCTTGGCCGATGGTGCTCGAGCCTCGGCGGCTGCGGCAGGCTTGGTCGCCGGCCGCGGCTTCGTGCTCGCCTTTTTGGTCGGTGCCGGAACGGTCCCCGGGTCAGTCAGGCGCTGCGGCAGCATCGTCACGTCAAACGCGGCGGTGTCCCTTCCTTCGTCGGTCGCATCGAGCACGGCCTCCATGAACTGCGCCATCGTCTCGAAGCGCGCGTTCGGCTCCTTGGACAGCGCGCGCAGGATCACCTGCTGCAGCGACTCGGGGACGTTGGGGTTGACGTCGCGCGGCGGGCACGTCGGCTCGTTGACCACCGCGTGGCGCAGCTCCGCCTTGGTCTGGCAGTGGCCGTACGGCGTGGTGCCGGTGACCATCTCGTACAGCACGACGCCGAACGAGTAGATGTCGCTGCGCACGGTGGCCGACTCGCCCTTGGTCTGCTCCGGGCTCGCGTACTGCGGCGTGAACGCTGACAGTTCGTCGAGGCGAGCGCCGAGCATGTCGCCGACCGCGCGCGAGATGCCGAAGTCCATCAGATACGAGCGACCCACGCGGTCGATCATGATGTTGCTCGGCTTGACGTCGCAGTGCACGATGCCACGCTGGTGCGCGTGTTCGAGCGCGCCGCCGACGCCAGCGACGATGCCGCGCACCCGATCGACCGGCATCACGCCGCGCTTGCGCATCTCCTCTTGCAGCGTCATGCCCTCGACGCGCCGCATCGCGATGAACGGCGTGTCGCCGTCTTGGTCGACCTCGTACACCGTCAGCACACTGTCGTGGTTCTCGAGGCGGATCGCCTTCTTGGCCTCCTGCACGAAGCTCGCCACCACCTCGGGGGTGTTGGCGAACTCCGCCTTCAGCACCTTGACCGCCAGCACGCGATCGCCCACCGGGTCGTAGGCCTCGTAGACCGTGGCCATGCCGCCACTGCCAAGGAGGCTCCGGATCTGATACTTGCCAATCTTCGTTGGTTGGTCGGTCACGGTTTTGGTCTGGTGCCTAGCGCGCGGGCGACGCGCGCGTTTCACGTCTCTCGAGATGGGATCGGGATTCTAGGCAGCGCAGCGCGATGGGCCCTGGGGAAGTGGCATTCGGATGGGCTTGTGCGTGGTGGTGCGGTGTGGTTCGAGTCTGCCGCCCGGCGTCAGCCGGTCGCCGGCATGTCGTACACGCTGACCAACCCGTGCCGGCGCCAGCCGACGGAGAGCAGCCATGTCTTCGCCTCGCTGATTGGGCGGATGTGTGCCTCGAGGCCCGCGAAGCGGATGGTCTCTTTCCACCCGTCAAACCAAGGGCCTGATGTGAAGTTGTCGACGGGCGCAGCCACATGCACGTGCCGTCCATCGCGCTGGTGCTTCTTGCCGTTGCCGAGCACATACACGAGGCAGTTCTTCACCTCGCGCGGGGTCTCGAGGAGGCGGTCGTGGTAGCGATCGGCGAAAACCCTGCCGCCGCGCTGCCACAGTTTGTTGAGCGCCTTGGCGATACGGATCAGGAGGCCTTGCAGCCCGCGCGTCATCGACGCTCGGTCCTCGGCCTCGACGAGCATGTGCAGGTGATCGTTAAGGACCGCGTAGTGCACGAGGCGGAAGCCGAAGCGATCACAGCCGGCGGCGAAGGCAGCGCGGAGCGCGGCGTATTCGCGCCCCTTTCGAAGCAGCGGCAATCCCGCCGCGACCTTGACCGTCACATGCGCCGGGAACCTCCCCGCCATCTCGCCGCGCGGCCGATGCGACACCAAAGCCACCTCGCCCTTCGGCTTCCGCCCCGCCCCAGGCCGCCACCCGCCCCGCTGCTTGAACGGCAGCATGCCCTTCGCCACCCGCATCCGCCGCGACATCTTCGACCGCACCCTAAGTTTTGGACTCATGTCTTAACCCACGATTGTCGTTACCCTAAGTGATTGAGCACAGGTTACGACATCGACGCCAAGACGTCCACGAACTTCTCGGCAATCCCCAGGCCACCCCAACAAATACAGACGTATGTCCCGCATGCGACACTCGTGCTCGCCCGCTCCCGCTCCCGCTCCCGCTCCCGCTCCCGCTCCCCGCCGTACCGGATTGTCCACCCGTGCCCCGAGCCCCCAGCCTGCCCGGAGCTTTGGGAGGGAGCTGCAGTCAGACAGTCAGACAGTCAGACAGTCACACCCCCTCACCCCCTCACGGCGCAAACCCGGCCAGCTTCTCCTTCAGTACCTCCTTCGTGCGCCAAAAGAACGTCCGCGCGTTCTCCGCGGTGTTCATCCGCATGCGCGCGGCGATCACTTCGAACTCCAACTCTTCGAACAACCGCAGCTCCAAGACCATGCGCTGTTTGTCATTCAGACCCCCCAGTACACCAGCAAACGCTGCCGCGAACTCGTGCGAGCGCGCCACGCGCGTTTGCGAGATGGCGTCGACGTCGCCGACCTCGATTCCCTCGCCCTCCTTGCCACCATGGTCGAGGCTCACGCGCGCACCCGCCCCGCCGCGCTTCTTCGCCTTGCTGCGCCGCAGCGCGTCCTTCAGCCGCAACTCGGCGATCGAACGCACCCAGGCCCGGAACGACGACCCCTCTTGCACCAAGAAGCGATGGAACGTGTTGCTCACCTCCAACAGCACTTCCTGCGTCAGGTCCTCGGCGCTGGTGTGCGCTGGGAAGTCGCGCCTGGCGAACACCTCGACCAGCCAGGGCCGGATGCGCGCGTCCAGCGCGCGCCACGCCGCGACGTCACCGCGTTGCGCGCCAGCGACCTGGATCAGCGTCGTCGACTGCAGCGGCGGGGGATCCGAATCCTTGAGCGCCATGACTCGCCGCCTACACCTTCAGCTCCGGCCGCTTGGTCAGGTAATCGATGAGGTCGAGCTTGGTCAGGATCCCGAGCACGTTGCGCTCGGGTCCAACCACCAGGGCCACTTCGCCGCGCTCGAAGATCCTCGGCAGCATCCCGGCGTCAGCGTCGGGCGACACGGTGCTCACCTTGCGCACCATGACCTCGGCAATCGCGGTGTCGCCGCCGGCGTGCCCATCCAGCAGCACACGCAACACGTCGGCTTCGGTGATGATGCCGGCGAGCTTGCCTTGATCGAGCACCGGCATCTGCGAGATGCCCCGGTCGCGGAACGTGTCGAGTGCACTGCGCAGCTTGGCGCCGACGTCGACGCAGATCACCTCGCGGCGTGGCATCGCGCGCAGGATCTCCTCGACGCGACGCACGCCCCAATCGGCCTCGTCGAAGCCGTTCTCGCGCATCCAGCGGTCGTCGACGAACTTGGTGAGGTAGTTGCGGATCGAGTCCGACAGGATCGCGAGGATGCGGGCGCCGGGTTTGAAGTCCTTGGCGATGTGCATCGCCGCCCACACCGCCGAGCCGCACGAGCCGCCGACCAAGAGACCTTCCTCGCGGATCAACTGCCGGGCGACGCGGAAGGAATCGCGGTCGTTGGTCTTGACCCAACGGTCGACCAGGCTGCGATCGAGCACGTCGGGGATGAAGTCGTAGCCGATGCCCTCGACCTTGTAGGAATGGATGGTGCCGGGGCCGGCGAGGATCGAACCCTCGGGGTCGACGCCGATGATCTGGCAGCCCGGGATCTTCTTCTTGATCGCCCGCGCCACCCCTGAGATCGTGCCGCCGGTGCCCGCGGTCATCACCACCGCGTCGAGCTTGCCGTCGGTCTGCTCGACGATCTCGCGCCCGGTGCCTTCCTCGTGCGCTAGCGGGTTCGAAGGGTTGGCGTACTGATCGAGGATGTGGCTGTTCGGAATCACTTCGCGCAGGCGCTTGGCGACCCCGATGTGGCTCTCGGGCGCGTCCCAGGCGGCCTCCGTCGGCGTGCGGATGATCTCAGCGCCGAGCGCCTCGAGCACCACCTGCTTCTCGCGGCTCATCTTCTCCGGCATGGTGATGATCATCCGGTAGCCGCGCACCGCGGCGGCCATGGCGAGGCCGATGCCGGTGTTGCCCGAGGTTGGCTCGATGAGCGTGTCGCCGGGTTTGATGCGGCCCTGCTTCTCGGCGTCGAGCAGCATGCGCACGCCGATGCGGTCCTTGACCGAGCCGCCGGGGTTCATGAACTCACACTTGCCGAGCAGCTTGACGGGAAGGTGGCGGCCGATGCGGGCGAGGGAAACCACGGGCGTGTTCCCGACGGCGGTGAGGATGGAGTCGTGGATTTGAGTCATGACGCGGCGCCGCGGCCGTTGGACCGCAGAGGGGGTAGCTTGGCGTGCGGACGGGTGCATGGCCAGAGCGGGTCCGACGGCCGCGATCATCGAGACAAAAAAATGGGTGCTCGAACACTGGCGACGGCGCGAGCGCCCTCGAAGATGTGCCGGTGAGCGAGACCTCGATGCCGGAGCCCGGCTCAGCGCCGGCGCCTGAGCCGAACGTGAGCCTTCCTTCCCCAAACGCCACCGACCGCCCAAACTTCGCCGACCGCGGGGCCGACGCGCCGCCGTCCGATGGCGGATCCCACACCGACCGCGGCCCAGGCGATGGGCCGCCGCAGGCGGGTGACGTCCAATCGGACGGCGTCCAAACGGGCGATGGCCCGCCTGGCGAGCGCCGCCGTCGTCGCCGCCGAGGTCGCGGCAGGAAAGGTGATGGCGTCGAAGGCCAAGGCGCGCCGGGCGACGCTTTGGCTTCGGCCGCGCCGCAGCAACAAGATCGCCATCAGCAACAAGATCGCCATCAGGAGCACGATCGGGGCCGCAGTCGTGGTCGCGACGGCGGCCGCGGCGGGCGCGATCGCGATCGCGAGGCCGGTCGTGGTCAGCCGCGCGGCCCGGGCTCGAGGTCGCACTCGGCGCTGTTCGCGATTCGCGAGTTGGCGGCGATGGCCGAGAGTCTGCTGCGCGCCGAGGGCGTCCACTTCTTGAGCTGGCCGCGCTCCGTTGAGCTGACGCTGCGCGTGCCGCTCGACTACCGTCGCGATGGCGATGCCGCGGCCAGTGAGGCGATGGCGCAGGTCTTGAAGCGCGTGCGTGAAGTGCGCGAGCACGACCGCGCCTTGGTGCCGGGCTCGGTGTACTGCTACTTCAGCGAGTCCGCGACGGCAGACACGTCGCGGCCGCAGGGACCCCGCGAGGTGTTCGACGGCTACTCCACCACGGGGCGGCCCAACTTCACCGATTTCGTCACCATGGCCATCGAGCGCAAGGATCCCGCGCTCGACGACCTGCTGGCGGGCAAGGACGTGATCCTCACGCATGTCACCCAGGGACGCGTGCTGCGCACGGCGCAACTGGCCGAGTTTGGCAAGGCGTCGCCGGTGTATCACATCCTCGGCCAGGTGAACGCCGGGCTGTTCCCCGTGTTGAACGCCGACCACAAGGCGGCGTTTTCGTTCCAGATCCTGCGCGGCAGCACGCTGGACGGCAAGCCGCGGTTGCGGCTGCACGTGGTGGGCGCGGTGGACGTGCTCGACATCGCCGATCCGACGATCCCGCACATGCTGCACCGGTTTCAGCGTCGGCTCGACGAGGCTGCCCTGCAGTTGGCGGGCAAGACGGCGAATGGCGACCGCACTGACGAAGAGGACTTCGTGACGCCGTTGCTGCAGGAGCTGGCGCGCCAGCTCAGCGGGCACGCGCGGCGCCTCAATCGACGCACGCAGCACGCCGTGCAGCGGGTTGAGGAAGGACAGCGGCCGACGCCGAAGGCCTACGAAGATGCCGCCGCAGTGAAGGACGGCGACCTGCTGTTCGACGACTCGCAGGGCACGCTCGTGGTGGTGGGGCCCAAGCACCGGGCGCATGTCTTCACCCCGGATGCCAAGCACGTGACCTCGGTGGTGATGAACACCGTGAACGTGCAGAAGCGCTTGCAGCAGGGGCGTTGGCGGCAGGCTGATCCTGAGGAGCGCGGTGAGTTCCGGCTGCAACTGAAGGAACGGTTCAGGCGCGGCGAAGGCGCCTCCGAGGCCCCCGAAGGTGCGTCGCCGCCGAGCGTCTGACCGCTCGCTCGCCCTCGCGTTACGGCATCGCTTTCGCCTCAGGGTGTCGCTTTCGACATCCTTCCCCAAAGCGCGCACCCTGGCCTTTGCGCTTCCCAACGGCGCGCACGCGGCTAGCCTACGCGTCGCGTTCCGGGCGGAACGCAATGGCTTGCGATGAACCCGGAGGGGTGCACATGAACTGGTTAAGTCGGCGTCTTGTTTGGCCGGCGCGGCAACCGCAGCGACTGTCGCTGTCGGTGCAGGTGCGCTGATGGTGCGCTTCCTTGATTGGATCGCGCGGCCTTTCACGGTCGACATGGGCATCGACCTCGGCACGGCCAACACGTTGGTCTGCCTGAAGGATCGCGGCATCGTGCTCAACGAGCCCTCCATCGTGGCGGTGCGCAAGGGCACCAACGAAGTGTTGCTCGACGGCATGGCCGTAGGCAATGCGGCGATCGAGTACCTCGGGCGCACGCCGCCGCACTTCTCGGCGATCCGGCCGATGAAGAGCGGCGTCATCGCCGACTTCGAGATCACCGAGCGCATGCTGCGCTACTTCATCCGCAAGGTTCAAGGTGGTCGGCGCTTCGTGAAGCCGCAGGTGGTCATCGCCGTGCCGTGGGGCATCACGATGGTGGAGAAGCGCGCGGTGATCGGTTCGGCCGAGCGCGCCGGCGCGCGCCGTGTGTTCCTCGTCGATGAGCCGACCGCCGCAGGCATCGGCGCGCGTCTGCCGGTGCACAAGCCGCAGGGCTGCATGGTGGTCGATGTCGGTGGCGGCACGTCGGAAGTCGCCGTGTTGTCGCTGGCCAACGTCGTCGAGGCCGAGTGCTTGCGGGTGGCGGGCGACGACTTCAACGACGCGATCGCGCAGTACATCCGTAACAAGTACAACCTGTTGCTCGGCGACATCACGTCGGAGAAGCTGAAGATCGCCGCCGGCTCGTGTTTGCCGCTCGAGCCGGAGCTGGAGGTCGAGGTGTGCGGGCGCGACTCGCTCACGGGCCTGCCGCGCCGCTGCGTGGTTACGTCAGAAGACGTGCGCGCGGCGCTGCAAGAGCCGGTGCGCCGGATCATCGGCGCGATCAAATCGGTGCTCGAACGCACGCCGCCGGAGTTGTCGTCCGACTTGGTGCACAACGGCGTCACGCTGTGCGGCGGTGGCGCGTTGTTGCGCGGGTTGGCGGAGATGATCGAGCGCGAGACCGAGCTGCCCACGCGTCTGGCCGAGAGCCCGCTCGAAGCCGTGGCGCGCGGCACCGGGATCTTCTTGGAGAACCTCGAGCTGTACTCCGCCTTCCTCGAGGGCGGGGACGATCTGGCGTGAACCGCGCCGACGGGCTGCCACGCCTGCCGCTCGGCTTGTGCGGCATGTTGGTGTTGGCCGCGGCTTGCGTGTTGTTCCCACGGGTCGTCGACCCCATCGCGCAGCCGGCGCGCTGGCTGATGTGTCTGCCGCTGCGGGCGTTGCCCATGCGCTACGCCGAGGCGGCGCAACCGAGCGAGCGAGCAGCCACGCGTGCGGCGGCAACTGCGACGGCGATGGCGCGGCTGGCCGACGACGCCGTGCGGGGCGGCGCGGCGGTGGGCCCGAACTCAGTGCCGCTGATCTGTCGCGTGCTCGATCGGCGAGTCCCAGGGGCTGCGTCGTTGCCGACCCTGCTGGTGCTCGATCGCCCGTGGTCAGAAGTCGGTGACTGCACTGGTCTGGTGACGCGCGCCGGTTGCGTCGTCGGTTTTCTTGGCCAGCCGAGCGACGCGGACACTACGGCGGCGCGCGGGCACGCCATCGTGCGTTGCCTGCATCACGCACCGCGCGGTGCGGTCCCGCGTCGGCTGATCGCGAGCGCCGTGGTGGATGGCACCAAGATGCGCTTCGTGGTCGAACCCGGCAGCCGCATCGATGCTTGGCCGCTGCGCGTGGGGCTGCTCGAGGATCCGTATCGCGCGGCGCGAACCCGCAGTCTGGGGCAACGCGTGCTCACGCACGGCGGCTCGGTGGAAGGCGTCGTGGTGCCCGCCGATCTCGAGCTTGGCACGCTGCGCGCGTGGGGCTACGTCGAAGGCGGCGCCGAGACTCTGCCGGTCGGCTTCTTCGTCGAGCCAGCCATCGATCCACGCGCCATCGCCACCGTGGTGCTCTGGCGTCCCGCCGTGGACCCTCAGGAATCGGCGCCGCAAGCTGGCCTCGTCGCGTCGCGTCGTTCCGTGCGCGGCTCGCTGTTGCCTGCGGGGCGGCGGCTGTACTTGGTCACTGGCAGCATGCAGGTGCCGGTCGGTTCGGCGGTGCTGGCGCGCGACGATCAGTTCTTCGGCACGGTCGACGAGTCTGGTCCCGGCGACGCAATCGCGACGGCGTTCGGCGTCGTTGGCCGTGCCTGGTCGTTGCTCCTGGTGCCGCACGACATCGTGCGGGCGCCGATCGAGTGCGCGGCCAAGGTCGTCGATGCCGACGACACGCACGTGGTGTTGCAGCTCAGCGCCGCGGTTGAGGCATGCGCGGGCGAAGTGCTGACCGGCGGTCAAGGCCTGCACTGCCCGGCCGGTCTGTGGATCGGCAGCATCGAAGCGATCGAAGACGCCGGGCGTCGCCTGCGCGTGCATCGTCTTGCACCCGACCTGAGTTTGCTTGCCGTGTTGGCGTTGCCGGAGTCCGCGCCGTGAGACAGCTGCTCCCGGCCGTCTTGTGGTTCTTCGTCGTGGCGTGGTGGTTCCTTGCCGACGCCTGGCTCTTGCAAGTGGCAGGACCCTGGCGCGTCGACCTCGCCGTGGCGCTTTGTGTGTTTGCCGTGTTTGGCGCCCGTGCGAGCGCGCTGCCCTGGCTGCTGGTGTGCGCCGGCATCGGCCGCGCTCTGGTCTACGGCGGCGGCCCTTGCGTCCATTTGCTATTGCTTGGCGTGCCGATCGCTGCGCTCTTCCCGCTGCGCCGCCTGGCGATGCCGGCCTGGATCCTGCACGCATCGGTCGCCTGCATCCTCGCGCTCGCGTTGCCCGCCGGCTCGGCGCTGGCGCAACGGATCGCCGAGGGCGCGCCGCCGTTGCTCGGTCGTCCCGCGCTGGGCGAACTGCTGTGGACGATGTGCACCGCGCCGCTGGCCGCGGCCTTGCTCGGGCGATTGCCGCCGCTGTGGTTCTTCCGGGAGGCGGCGGCATGAGTGGTTCTGCGCGCCGCATCGTCGCCGTGGGCGCGCTCTTTTGGGCTGCCGCGCTCACGGTGGTGGGCGCGTTGGTGCACACCATGCTGATCCAGCATCCGTTCTGGCTCGAACGGAGCTACCGCAATCGGTGGGCGTTCCGCGACGTGCCGACGCGGCGCGGCTCGATCTGTGATCGTCAGGGGCAAGTGCTCGTGGAAGACCAGCCGCGCTTTGCCCTCGACCTCGACTACGACGCATTTCGGCGTGGCCACCCCGCGGGCGGCGCGATCGCGGCCGCGGCCATGCTGTGGCCCGGCGCGTTCAGCCATCAGAAGCCGGCAGACGTGGTCGCCGCTGGCTTGCGCCTGCTCGATTTGCCGGTCGCAGAACTGCACGCCGACCAAAGCTCACGCGTCCGCGCGCGCGACCTGCGCTTCTACGTCACTACCCTGGCAGCGGCGTTGTCGGGGCGCAACCGGCGCGAGGTCGTGCGTGCGGTCTTGGCGGCGGTCGAGGCCAAGAGCCAGGCGTCGACCGTTGCGGTGCTGGGCTTGTCGCGCGACGACCTCGGACGGGAACTCGGCAAGCACGCGGCCCGCGTGCACGAGTTGGCGGCTGGGTTGCGGGGGGATGGGTTGGTGGTCGATCTCGGCGCCCTGCTCGACGCGCAGTTGGCGCGACATCTGGCACAGGAGGGAAGGCCGCTCGCCACACGGTCGCTGACCGTCCGGTTGCTGTTCGAGGTGGCAGCGGCGATCGCGTGCCAGCAGGAGGCTTGGAGCGGCTTTCTCTTGCGCCCCGCGGTGACGCGGGCGCCAACCCCGATGGTCGCGGTGCTGCCTTCGTTGCCGAGCCTGTTGGGCCAGGTGAGTGGCGCGGGCGCAGGAGACGACGACGCCAGGCGCGTGCATGCGTTGGCGGAGGACGTTGTGGCGCAAGCGCAACTGTCGCAGGTGCTGCCAGACGATCTCGAGCTGCCTGACGAAGCGGTCGACCGCCTGACCCAGCGAGCCCAGAATTTCTTGCGCCAGCGGGTGATGCTCGGTGGGCGCTTTGGTCGCAGCGGGGTCGAGGCCGCGATGGAGCTGGCGCTCGCGGGCCAGCCCGGCCTGCGCTTCGTCGAGCGCGACGTGCGTGCGCGCGAGCAGCTTCTCTACCACACGCTCGACGTCAATCCCGGCCACGACGTACGGGTGACCATCGACGCACGCATGCAAGAGGTGTTGGAGCGTGGGCTCGACGCGTACGTGCGCGGACTCGACGTGGCGATGGCGGTGATCGACGCGGCGACTGGTGACATCTTGGCGATGGGCGGTCGCCCGATGCAGATCACGGGACAAGACGGCGAGCTGGTCGAGCGCGCGGTGTCGCCGGCGGTGAGTTGGCGCAACGCCGGCCACTTGGGGTCGCTGGTCAAGCCGTTTGTGTTGCTGGAACAGTTGGCCGCCGAACGGAGTGGCGCGCCGCACAAGCCCATGGCCGAGTTCGGGCGCTGCGAGCACAACTACAAGCAGATCCCCGGCACCGGCCGTTGGCTCGCCTGCGACGAGTACCACGGCGACGACGGGCGCGATCCCGCGCTGGCGATTGCCAAGTCGTGCAACGTCTTCTTCTTCCAGGCGGCGGAAGGCCTCGGCATCGACGGCTTGCGCCGCGCGTACACGCGCGCCGGCTGGATCGATCTCGTGGGCGAGGGCGACGCGGTGCCGTTCCAGCGCGCGGTCGTCGGGGTCTCGGGCTTTTCGCGTCCACGCGTCGAGCCGCAAGGGCACGCCCTGCAACATGTCGGCATCGGCTACGGCGTGAAGGCCAACGTGCTCTCGGTGGCGCGCGCGTATGCCGCGCTCGCCACTGGCCACTTGCCGACCCTGGGGCTCATCGCTGGCGAGGCGCGCCCGAGCGTCGATCTGGCGATCCCGCCGGCCGACTTGGCCCTCGTCCAGGACGGCCTGCGTCGCTGCGTCACGGCAGGCACCGCGCGCGCTGTCGAGGGCCTGGCTGAGCTGGGCGTGTCCGGCAAGACCGGTACCGCCGAGGTGAACGAGCAGGATCAGAACAACGCGTGGTTCGCCGGGTTCGTGCGCGCGCCGAATGGTCGTCCAACCCTGGCGTTCGCGGTCGTGGCCTACACCGTCGACGAACACGGCAAGGAGTCGGCCGGCGTAGTCGCCGATTTCTTGCGCGGGCTGATCGAGCACCAAGATGGAGCCAGTTTGCGCCGACGCTGGCTCGAGGGTGTGGAAGACCGATGACCACCTCGCGGGTGTGGCGCGAGCTGGATTGGGTGGCCGTGTTGCTCGCGGCCGCGCTCGCGCTCGCGGGCTTGGTGTTCGTGGACTCTGCGACCTCGGATGCCGACGCCGCGCAGTCGCTCGCCGGCAAGCACGCGATCGTACTCGCGGGCTGCGTCGCGCTGGGCGCCATGGTCGTATGCACGCACTACGGCCGCGTCATGCGCGTCGCCTGGGTTCTCTATGCGCTGGCGGTGATCGGTCTTGTGCTGTTGCCCGTGTTCGGCGTCGTGATCAACGGTGCTCGCCGGTGGTACCGGTTGCCCGGGGGGTTTGCGCTGCAGCCCGCCGAGTTCATGAAGCTCGGTTTGGTGATTGCGCTCGCGTCCTACCTGCGCTTCCGCCACAAGGCCACGACTTGGGAGGGCCTCGTGGTGCCGCTGTTGCTCACGCTGGTGCCCGCAGCGTTGATCTTGAAGCAACCCAATCTCAGCAGCTCGATGGTGTTGTGGCCGGTGCTCCTCGCCATGTGTTACGTCGCGGGCACCCCGCTGCGCGCGGTGTTGGGCCTGTTGCTGATCGGCGCCGTTGTGTTGGCGCTCGGCTACATGGTGATGCACGACTACCAGCGCACGCGCATCGACGTGTGGTGGCAGCATTTTTTCTGGCAGCCGGAGATCGAGCCGAGCCACGATCAGGACGCGCGGCAGACGCATCGTCAGATGCGCGACCTTCTGCGCGGCAGCGCCTATCAGCCATGGCAGGCGCTGATCGCCATCGGCAGCGGCGGCTGGGCAGGCTTTGGTATCGGGCATGGGCCGCAGAACGTGCACGACTTCCTGCCGTATCGCGAGAGCGACTACATCTTCGCGGTGGTCGCCGAGGAGACCGGCTTGCTCGGGTCGCTGCTCATCGTCGGCCTGGAACTGGCGCTGGCGCTGCGCTTGTTGCACATCGCGGCGCGTTCGCGCGAACGCTTCGGCCGCCTGCTGGCGGTTGGCGTCGCGACCTACCTGGCGTCGCAGAGCCTCCTGCACGTGGCGGTGTGTGCGTGGATGATCCCGGCGACCGGCCTGCCGATGCCGCTGCTCAGCAACGGCGGCAGTTCGACGCTGGTGGCCGTTCTGGCCGTGGCCTTGGCCGTCAGCGTGAGCGCTCGGCGCGAACCCGTCCTTGCGGCCGACGGTTTCGTGTAGCAGTCGCGCAATGACCCCTGCGGGAAGAAACTCCAGGCGTGCGCTGTCTCAACCGCATGCAGCCGCGCCGCTCCCACTCACGTTCGCCCGCGCCGCAGGCAGTCCGTCACGCGCGCGTGCCGACGTTATGGCTCTTGCTCCTGGTGCTGCTCTGCGTGCACGGCCTGCTGCACGGTCTGTAGTGCGCGCTAGCGGCCGCGGCCGGAGCCGTCGCCCTTGCCGCCCTCTTCCTTGACGGCCGGCTCTTGCTCCTGCTCCTGCATCGCCGCCTCGAGCTTGGCCTTGATCTGCAAGAAGGTGCGGGTGATGGCCGCGTGACGATGGCCGAGGCGCTCGACCAGCATCAGGTCGGTGTCGCTCACC